>ONQB01000005.1 GCA_900319905.1 uncultured Prevotella sp.
AATACAAAACGAGATGAAAAACTTTAATCCAAGAGCGTGGTTTATGCCACAGTCAGTTATTGTTATTGGCACTTACGATGCCGATGGTACACCTAATGCCATGAATGCCGCCTGGAGTGGTCAGTGGGATAATGACAAAATCATGATTTCGATGGGCAACCATCAGACCACAGTCAACCTCAACTCTAATCCTGACTTCACCGTTGCCTTTGCCACGACTGAGACGCTGGTAGCTGCAGACTATGTAGGCGTAGTCAGCGGGAAGAAGGTAAAGGACAAGGTAGCTAAGACCGGCTGGAACGTCGAGAAGGCCGAGCAGGTGAACGCTCCTGTATTCACTGACTTCCCCATGACGATGGAGTGCCGCATCGAGCGGAAGATTGATGAGTCGGAGACGGGCTACTACATTGTGGCCAAGATTCTGAATATCAGAGTCAACGAGGAATACCTTGCCGAGGATGGCAAGCCCGACTTGGAGAAGATGCACCTGCTGACCTTCGACCCCGTACATCTCGGCTACCTTGAAATTGGCAAGCGTGTGGGCAACGCCTTCAAGGACGGCACCCAGCTCAAATAACGACATCAGCTGATGAACATCGAAGAAGTACGTGCGTATGCGCTGTCCTTGCCGGGTACGACGGAAGACCAAGCATATGGTGAAGACTGGGTATTGTTTCGTATTGAAGGAAAAATTTTTCTACATATATGGTTGGACGCCCCAGAGCCCTCCTGTGCCCTGAAGCTTCCTCCTGAGCAAGGACAGACGCTGCGCGACCACTATGACGGCATCCGTCCGGCGTACCATCTTAATAAGGTGCATTGGAGCGATGTCCTCCTTGATGAGATTGACGGTGACATGGTGAAGGACCTGATCCGCCAGTCCTATCAGCTCGTCCTCAGCAAGCTGCCCAAGCGGTTGAGAGAGAAATATAGGATTGAGCCATAAGCACAGGTGACACGACCGAGATGTGCTCGCATTTGCGGCATCAGCTGATGGACTCAGAAGAAAAGTCGCTTGGAAAAGTGGACTTGAAGTGGACTTCGTCATTCGATACAAGGGCGAATGCGTGCTGCTTGAGGTAAAAGCTAAGGATGGCAATACGAAGAGCACGCGGACTATTTTGAACCATCCTGAGAAATATCACGTCTATCATGCCATCAAGTTAGGCAACTATAACGTTGGTGGAAAGGAGGGCATGATGACCATGCTGTTCCCCAAGCAGACACAGCGGATGGCAGCATTCCTGCCCGCCTTCTCCTCGGTGATGATTGCGTTGATTGTCGGCATCATCGTCAGTGCCAACGCACCGAAGTTACTTACCGGTAGTCTGCTCATCGTACTCGTCGTGATGCTGCACAATATCTGTGGTCTGAGCCTTGGCTATCTCGTTGGCCGTATGCTCCGTCTGCCTCACCACAAATGCTCCGCCATCTCCATTGAGGTCGGCATGCAGAACTCCGGCCTTGCCAGTTCACTGGCCACCGTTCACTTCGCCATGTATCCGATGGCCACCGTCCCCGGTGCCATCTTCTCCGTTTGGCAGATGCTATTTCCTATAGTCCTTAGGACTCTGTCCAGTATGCGCCTTGAAATACCTCGTGAGGGCCGACTGGTCGGAAAAATTGAAAGCATGAGTGATCTCTTTCAGGCTCATCGTTGTTGTGCTAAGTGCAAGTTTTAATTGCTGCACGCGATAATCATTGATAAGATGCTTTGCCGTAAGTCCGGTGTGCTCGTGGGCTATCTTGCCAAGGTACTTGGTACTGATGTTCATCTTTGAGGCATAGTACATCACCTCATGGCCCTCCTGATATTTCTCCTCAAGCAATTGCATGAACCGCGCAAACAGCTGCCGGCTGCGTGAAGTAGTCCTCGTCTGCGTCTGAGGGCTGTCGGGATGATACCGCATGAAATCGGCGAAGCCAATAAAGAAAGCCTGTACGAGGTGTGCCGTGATTTTGTCAACAGACGGGATATATGGATCGTTATAGTAGAAGCGGAACATGCTGAAGAGCGCTTTCACCACATTTTGAATCAATCCGTCGTTGGAGCACACGCGTTCGTCGCGCAATTCCCTGTATATCTCATGCTCTATGTTCATGCTGGCAGCGCGCAGGACTTCGGCCGAGTAAACAATGGCCTCAGCTGAGAAGTCATCCGTGGCGTTTTTCCACAGGATGATGTCGTTGGGAAAGAAAGATATAAAACTGTCGGTTGACAATTGCCATTGCCCAAAATTAATCTGTATTTCCGCCATTCCACTTTTGCACAGCAGCATTGCTCCGAAGCCGATGGCATGCTCATCCATCTGCAAGTCTGTTTTCTTTATTTCTCGGAAATCGGTGCTCGTCTTCATATCAGCTGTTGATGTTCTTACTTCCTCTTTTTGCTGCAAAATTACAAAAATAAATTCATATAGTTCCGTTTTTGTCAAAACGATGTGATTTTATGTTTCATGCCCTTGCCGGAAATCATTGTAACTTTGCACCCGATTTTATAGAGTGACATCAAAGCAGTATTATTAATAGGAATGAAGAAAAGATTGATCATGGCTGTAGTCCTTGCTACAGTCGGTATTCAGGTATTTCATGCTCAGAACTCACGTCCGTTGGACATTCAAGGCTTATTTACGCTCATCGATACCAATAACAGCAGTGTGCGTGTCAGCAAAACCGGCATAGAGGCTGCTCGCCACGATGTCGAGGCTGCCAAGAGCCAGCGGCTTCCCGACATCAATGCCCAACTCTCAGCGAGTTTCATTGGCAACGCCTTGCTCACTGACCGCGATTTCAGCGAGGTGCACGGATTGCATTCTCCTCATTTTGGCAATCAGCTCATCGTCGATGCCAGCCAGACCATCTATAGCGGTGGTGCGCTGACCGCCGGCATCAAGATGTCGGAGCTGGGGCTTGAAAAAGCAGGCATTGCCTCCGACCTTACCATCCAGCAGCAACGCTTCCTGGCCTTGAGCCAATATCTCGACTTGGAAAAGATTGCCAATCGTGAGCAGGTGGTGAAGAGCAACATCGAACTGACCAAAAAGATCATCAGCGACATCGAGGCGCGGCATCGTCAGGGCGTCGCCCTGAAGAACGACATCACGCGCTACGAGTTGCAGATGCAGACTTTACAGCTCGAGTTGACCAAGCTCCGCAACCAGCGCGCCATCGTCAACCATCAGCTCTGCGTCTCTTTGGGCATTACCACCTCCGACTCTATTGTCCCCACGGAGCATGTTGCCGACAAGACATTTGCCCGTGACGCCCATGCTCAGTGGCAGTCAGCCGCCATGTCGAGTCCTACTTTGCGCATGGCCTCGGTAGATGAGCAAATGGCTGGTCAGAAAGAGAAACTGGCAAAGAGCGAGCTGCTGCCCAAAGTGGCGGTGGTGGCACAGAACAATTTCAATGGTCCCATCACCTTCGAGCTGCCACCCGTCAATAAGAATCTGAATATATGGTATGTCGGCGTAGGTATCTCTTACCCAGTGTCTTCACTCTTCAAGAGCAATAAGAAGTTGCGTGCGGCCAAGGTGGCAGTGCGCGAGGCTCAGGAGAGGAAGACGGTAGCTCAAGAGCTCGTTGGCAATCAAATGCAGGCTGCATGGACCAACTATCAGCAGAGCTACGTGGAGCTGCAAACCCAACAGAAAAGCGTGGAGCTCGCCCGACAAAACTTTGAAGTCGTCAACGACCGATACATCAATCAG
This sequence comes from uncultured Prevotella sp., assembly GCA_900319905.1. GTDB lineage: Bacteria > Bacteroidota > Bacteroidia > Bacteroidales > Bacteroidaceae > Prevotella. The sequence continues at coordinate 3,711 of ONQB01000005.1, forward strand.
CTTGCGCTCGTCACCGACATGATCGACGCAAGCAACATGCGGCTGGACGCGGAACTCGCCGAGGTGGATGCCCGCATCAACATCGCTTATGCTTATTACAAGATGAAGTACATCGCCGGAGAGTTGTAAACGACAGAGGACATAGAAAACTACACATTATATTAATATAGAATTCCAATCACATCATGAATAAGAGAAAACAGGTTTTAAGAGCTTACAATATCATTGTCATCGCTTTGCTCGTACTCGGGCTGGCTTATGTTTGCAGCCGTTTCATCCATTTCGGCCGCAAGGAATATACCGACAACGCCATGGTTCACCGCAACATGACGCCCGTCAACACCCGTGTACAAGGCTTCATCAAGGAGATTCGCTTCCATGAGTTCCAATATGTCCACAAGGGCGACACGCTCGTCATCCTCGAAGATGCCGAGTATCGTCTGGCATTGGCTCAGGCTGAGGCCTCACTCCGTGGCCAAAAGCGTGGCAGTGGTGCCGTGAGTGCGGGTATGCATACCATCAGCCGCAATGTCAGCGTGGCCAGCGAGGGCATGCGCGTGGCCAACGCCGGCATCAGCGAGGCCAAGGTCAGCATGGACAATGCCAAGCGCGACTACGACCGCTATGCGGCGTTGCTGGCCAAGGGAGCCGTCACACCGCAGCAATATGACAATGCCAAGACGCGTTATGAGGAGTCGCGCAGCCGCTGGCAGGCCGCACAAGCACGACTGTCACAGGCAGCCGCAAGCCGCACCGCAACAGCCAGTGTGAGCGGAGAGCAAAGCCAGCGCCTCGGACAGAGCCATGCCGGGGAGAGCGTGGCTGAGGCACAGCTCAACCTGGCACGGCTCAATCTCTCCTATACCGTCATCACGGCTCCCTGCGACGGATATGTCGGCAGAAAGAACATCTATGTGGGCCAGTTGGTGCAGCCCGGACAACTCATGGTGAACATTGTCGACCAGAACAGTGTATGGGTGATTGCCAACTACCGCGAATCACAGCTCCGTCATATCAAGAATGGTGCGCCTGTCTCGTTCACCTGCGATGCCATTCCCGGCATTACCTATCAGGGCAAGGTGGTCACCGTCTCCTCAGCCTCCGGTGCTGCTATGGACAACATCCCCGTTGACAATGCCACGGGCAACTTTGTCAAGGTAGAGCAGCGCATACCGGTGAGAATAGAGCTCACTGGCGACAACAAAGCCGAGGACATCAAGAAGCTGCTCAGTGGTTTGAATGTGGAGACGGAGGTGAAATACTAAAACGATTCAAGACTATGGCCGATCCAATGATAGGGCGCCCCTTTGCCATGCCCATGCTGAAGGACTTCATTCCCAAGAAGCTCCAGCCGTGGCTCTACCTGGTGTGCGCCGTTATTTTCCAACTTGTCAACACCATCTACATGGGCTCAGTATCGCAGATGGTGGGCTCCACTGGACTTATGCGTGAGGACATCACGTTCATCTTCCTTTGTGGAGTCGTAGGCGTGGCAATGCCGTTTCCGGTATTGTTCCGCATGAAGTTCCGTTTCACCAATCGCAGCTTAGAGCTGTTTTCGGTCGGCGGAATGATCATCTGCATCCTGTTGACGCTGGCACTGTTCAATTTCACCGATGTCCACGTCACATTGCCGTTGCTCTGCCTTCTATCGTTTGTGTGCTGTTATTTGAAGCTCATGGCGACATTTGAAATCTTCAGCAACATCCAGTTGTGGATGACTCCTCGCCGCGACTTCCGCATCTTCTTCCCGTTGCTCTACATCGTTGTCTTAGGCGATATGAGTGGCGGAGCATGGGTGTCGTCCCAGTTGACCTATTTCGGCGACTCCTGGCAGACGATGCAGTGGTTTGTCATTGCGTTGCTGCTGGTCGTATGGCTGTTTCTGTGGACCTGCACGCGCCACTTCCGCTTCATGCGTCCGCTTCCTTTCCTGTCCATAGACTGGCTTGGCGGCGTACTCTGGTCGGTCACGCTGTTGGAGTTGATATGGCTGTTCCATTATGGTGAATACTACAATTGGTGGGACAGCCGTATGTGGCGCGGCGTGGTCGTGGCAACGGTCATCACGGCTTACTTTGCGGTCAGCCGCATGCACCACATCCATCACCCCTATATCGACCCGAAAGCCTTCCGCTACAAGACATTATTGCCGATACTCGGTATGTTTGCCGTGGCTGAGGTGATGAATGCCACACCGCAGGTACTGCAAAATGCTTTCACGGGCAGCATAGCGCACTGGGGCATGATGACAACCGCACCGCTCAACCTCATCACCATCGTTGGCAATGTCACCGGCTGTCTGTTCTGTCTGTGGTGGATGAAGATGACGCGGCAGGCCTATACCCGTCTGCTGACGATAGGCTTCGCCCTGCTGCTGAGCTACCAGGTGGCGATGTACTTCATCGTGTATCCCGGACTCAACTTCGAGATGCTCATCGTGCCGACCTTCCTCCGTTCGTTTGGCTATACCATCTTCTTTGTCACCATGACGCTTTATCTCGAAGAGCTGATGCCCTTCCAGCATTTCTTCATGGGTCTCACCATCTGCGGTTTCATCCGCAATGGTCTGCTGAGCACCATGACCGAGAGCATCTACGCCTTCCTGCTGCGCTATCATATCATGGACAATCTGGTCAGTGCCCACCCTTATACGCCCGAGATGAGCCTGCTCACCGGCATCAAGCAACTCTATGGCGTGACGTGCATGGGTGGTTGCTTCTTCCTCCTGTTGCTCATGTTGTGGCACGTCAGTCCCGTGCGCTCTACGCTGAAGCACCTGCCTTACTGGGGTAAGCTCGGTCATGAAATGCGCAAGGAATTAGGAAGGTAGTGTTTTTCCGCCTCTACGACGACCCTTTGCGGAGCCTGGTAGTCGGTCTGTCCCTTGTGGGCGATAATGTCTAAAATCAGCTTCGCCGCCTACAATGTCTATCTGAAGTTCAAAACAGACGATAATGGTGAGCGTTTTGAGGCCAACGACCAAGGACAGAACGAAGCTGGAACGCTTTGACAGGAATGTGATTCCCCGGTAATGGGAAGCGGAGGTACAAACCAGCCGACGACTTGTGGGATGCATTGCCCGACTGCAGGAGAAGTCTTGTAGTGGGGCAAAGCAATGAACCATGGCTTCGGCTGGTCTAAATCACAGTGGGGACGACAATACGCCCTCTACCACCGCAGAAATTTGTGGTGAGGTCAATGATTTGTTGTGCGCCCTCGCGAAGGTATTCTTCAGATGTGGCGGCATTGCCCTGGACAATATAGAAGATGTTTTTTGTCTCTTCGGTTACCAGCGTCTTTAGCACTTGGCGGATTTCAAGCCGACACAGCACTTCGTTGCTGTCATCAATATAGCTGTATTCATGGGCAGCTATGGGTATCGGACCGTCTGCCCCAATGGGCTGGCAGTGTTCAGTGCCATCCGTGAACCGCAGGGTGACATTGCCATCCACCTTATCAATGTTGTGAGCGCCCAAGGCGAGTTTTGTGTCCATCGATACAAAATTGTATATATCCACGGCCATGTTGATGGGGCTCATTCCTCCATGCTTGCGAAGCAACTTAATCAGGTTCTCTGAGGCCGGGATGTTCTTCCTGCGACGGACACCCGTGTTGTCGTGAAGGATATTATACCCTTCGAGAATGGGGTCTTGATGAACGTCCAAGTCCTGATAGCGGACGAGCAGTTCCTTTATTTTCTCATTGCGGAAGGAATTCCATTCCTCTGAGGGAGTTGCATTGTCGATTCCTTCTATCACATCGAAGAGAATCTTCACCCCTGCGTCCAATACATCTTTTGCTACTCTGAATTCCATAATCATTTTTTAACGATTGCTCTCTTACTTATACATACAACAAGTCAGCAACTCTGCTGAATTCTATGCAAAGTTAAGCGATTTCTAAGGTTTACGGAATACCCAAAATGTGGGATTTTTACTTAGATGCAGATTGAATTGCGACAATGTGAGGGAGTCAACGCACGTTCTGCTGCCGGCATTTTCCTTGTGGTGTCTATTAGTGAAGTTAAGCAGTCGGCGTAACAGCGAAGAATTAAGACTACATGTGCAACGGAAAGGAAAGACACGGTATGGCAGAGAACTAAAGAGCAGGAACGAAGGAGCAAGCAACGGCCGATAACTATTTTCTGTCTTTGTCCCTCGACCGTACGACCAACGAGGTCTGAACACCTACAGACAACAAGATGAGTGCGATACCTCCCCAGAAGGCTGCCGAGAGTTCACCTGCCTCATCAAAGAGCAGCATTGCCATCACGATAGTGTAAATGGGTTCGAGGTTGTAGCTCAGGTTGACAGTGAACGCCGAGATGGAATGCAGAGCCTGCAGTTGGAGCAGGAAGGGTGCGATGGTAAACACGGAAGCAAAAATGAGCAAGGCTATCAAATCGTGACCAGGCGGCACAATAACGGCTTTAGGGTCTACTAAGCCATAGACGAGAGTGGCCACGGCAAGGATAATGCCGCCACCCATGAGCTCATAGAGCAACATGGTACTGCTCGCCCGACCCGTGTAAGCCTGCACACGCTTGCTGAATACAGAGAAGAACGCATAAAGAAGCGAAGAGAGACAGCCAACGGCAATGCCGGCACGGTAACGTACATCGAAACCGAAGATGAGCACGATGCCACAGACGGTGAGCAAACTGAGCAGCAGTTCACGCCACGTGGGTTTATGCCATCTAATAATGGGTTCAATGATAGCAGTGAAGAATCCCACCAGGGCAAAGCATACCGCACCGATGGACACATTGGCCATCTTGATGCTGCCGTAGTAGCATACCCAGTGCACGGCCAACAGCACTCCGCAACCCATCATCATCGCTACTTGACGTAAAGGCAACCGATGGAGACGGTGCTGCACGCCCATGACAAAGGCGAGGAGCAGGGCCGAGAACAATACCCGATAGAACACCAAGGGCAACTCGCCGATAGTTATAATCTTACCAAACAAGCCTGTAGCTCCCGCCAATAGTATGGAGGCATGCAGACGCATATATGAATGTTTCATAGCCGCAAAGGTACAACAAAAACTTGAGCAATGCTAAAGATAGTTCGATTCGAAGCACATTGCAATGTCGTGATGGATGGTGAATCGTGCCCGTTAAAGTTATTTTACATGGACAAATTGATATTGCAAACGAAGATGGCGCTTAGCGCACATACGTTGAATTTTATCATATTCAACAGTGATGATATGTTTGTCGGGGGCATCCACCTGAAGATAGAAAACTCCGTTGCATATTTGCCATGACGTAGCCACGCGCTTCCCGTCAACCACCACGGAAGCCTTGGCCCAATTGAGACTGCCCATAGGAAGAGGACTGACGCTGACACGGTTGTCCCGTATATGAAGGCCGCCAATGTCGGGCACCAAGTGGTTGTTGATGTGGGCCAGCATGAAATGGTTGAGCGATGCACCCTTGTCAGGATCCCACTGCTCTGTGAGCGTAGTCATTCCCTTTTTGATTTGCGCGCCATAGCCCGGCGCCTCGTAATGGTTGAGCATCTTATACAGCAAATCCTCCTGCCCCATGTTGATGAGCGCCCGGAAAAGGTAATGCGTACCGATGTCGCCCGTAGTGAGCCGGTCGCCCTGACGGTGGATAAGCGCCACAAGACTGTCAGCCAAGGCCTCACGCTGTCCTTCATGATAAAGTCCCAGACAGATCATTATCGACAAGCCTGCCTGCGAGCTGCGGCAGTGGCTGTTGCCTCTGAAAGGCGAGAAGCGTGCTATGAAGGCCTGCTTGATGCTGTCGGCCCGATCCTCGTAGCCCACCATTTTCGTCCAACGGTAGTAATGTGCCGTACTCACCAAATCAACGGGTGTGTTGCGCGAAAATCCCGCCCGCCAAGGACCATAGTCGTACCAATCGCCAAGGCCCATGTTAAGGATATAAGCCGAGTCACGCGTAGCTAAGTAATCCACATAACGGCGCATGTTGGGCATATACTGCCTTATCAGACTGCTGTCGCCATAGCATTGCGCATAGAGGAAAGGGAGCGCGACCAATGCTCCACCCCATTCGGGGGACTCAAGGAACGGCTTGGCCCAACTGCCCTCAAAGTGCACATATTCGGGTGCTATCTCGGGCATGGAACCATTTGCGTGCTGTGCGTCGGCAATTACTTGCATTTCCTGCCGCACCATCTGCCGACAGTCGTAATTGGTCAGCAGTCCGTCGCCATTGAGCCAATCCTGCTCAAGCCATCCCAGCTTCTCACGCGACGGGCAATCCGTCCACACGCTCATCCAGTTGCTTTTCACGGCGTTGTCGATGATGCGGTAGGTGTCATTGAGCAACGGATTGGAGCAGGAGAAGGTTGCCGTACGACCAGCGGAATTATAAATAAAGTCCGACTTCAGGTCAATGAATTCAGGCAATTCCTGCCCATCGACAGCCTCTATCTGAATATACCGGAAGCTGTAATAGGAAAAGTGCGGATGCCATCGCTCTATACCGTTTCCTTTCAGCGTATAGCGGTAGAAATAAGGCTTTCCCGTTTGCTTCTGACTGACCCTTCCGTCAGGCCGCAGCCTTTCGCCCACCGTTATCTGAATGGTCTGTCCCCGATGTCCGCGCACGGCAATTTCGGGGAAACCCGCGAGGTTCTGCCCCATGTCAAAGACATTATTGGCCCGACGCTGCACCACGGGATAGCGTTCCATAATGCTTACCGGCGCAGCGTGTTGCAGTCGCAAGATGCCCGCGGGTGCCTTCTGCACCACGGCATGGGCGTCATCCGGTGAAACCTGCCGCTCCAACCGTGCATCATAGTCCTCGCCACCATATATGCTGTTATAGGTTACAGGACTCTTGCGCCACTGCCATGAAGTGTCGCTGACAACGCGCTGCACTGTGCGGTCATGATGATAGAACCTGAGACAGAACAGGAGCGTGAGCGGTCCGTAGTTGGTGGTCAACTTATGGTAGCGCACACCACGCTCATGGTAAAAGCCGTTGCCGAGCATCACCTCTATGCGGTGCCTTCCTTTTGTAAGATAACGGGAAATGTCGCGATTATTATACCAAACGGTCTTTTTATAATCACTCCACGCAGGCGAAAGAACGTCGTTGCCCACCTTTCGCCCGTCAATATAAAGTTCATAACAGCCAAGGCCGCAGATGCTGACCTCGGCGCGGTCGAAGACTTCGGGGCACGTTATCGTCTTCGACAGTATGATACTCCGGTCGGCAAGTGAGTCTGTGGCGACAGCCGTGGCCCCAATCCATTGCGCTGAGGAAAAGTCAGCCTGTCCCTCAGCAAACGCAAGGAAGGGAACGACCACAAAGAGCATCGATATAATAAGGTGTCTCATTGCTTTAAACTTAACCGGAATTTTACAGCTTTATCGATATTTTACCCAAATCGGGCCGTCGTCCCTTCACAATGCCATCAACCAAGACTGACAGTCCCGTGCCCAGATGATACTTTCCGCCGTGCTGATCCCACACGATGGTAATGCGGTGACCGTGATAAGCCACATTGTCCAAACAGAAATAGTCCCAAGTAGCGGTTGGAAGCAGGGGGTTGACCACCAAGGTATTGTCCGGCTGTGGACGAAGGCCGCAAAGTCCGGAGATAATGAGGTCGTTAAAGGTTGAATGGTTGTAATACCGCGAACGCTCGCGGTCGCCCATCAGCCACGCTCCCGTCGATTCATCAAGATACTCGCCGATGTAAGGGCGACCACGATGAGACTGGCTCTCCACATATTTCTTCAGTTCAGCGAAATACACATGTCGCCATTGGTTCTCGTTGCTGTCCTTACGGGTCGTCAGCATGGGTCTGACCCGATAATCATTCAGCCAATTTGCCATTGCCGTAAGTGTCTGTGCCGTGGCAAAGGGCCACACTGCGCCATCCCACTCACATTTGCCAACACCATGAGAGCGGAAGAGCGGATGCCGGCGTTCTGCCGTCGTAATGCCATAGGGAGCACGGAAGCCGCTGTCGGTGGTCAACTGAAGCCAGGCCGTTGCCGTCTTCAGATCGTCAGGTGCCAACCCAAAATACCAGGGTAGGAAACCGATCTCTTCCCTCACCTTTGCCGACTTGAAACTGAGAAGCCGATGCTGGGTGTCATAAACAGGGCGCTGCACTTCATAGAATGATGCCTCATCATCCCAAAGCGCGGCAGACAAGCGACGAAGCGTGTCGGCGCGCAGCCGGTACTCAGTTGCCGTAGCCTCATCGCCGCTCAGTTCGGCCGCTGCCGCAATGGCGAGTGCATTGCCATACATATAACTGTTGATGCTCGGACGAGCGTTTTTGTCGCGCCGCCCGCCGCTAATGGTTTCCTCCATCGCGTCTCTCACATCATATTGCCAATAAAGGCCGGGGCCTTGTGGCGTGCTATAACGGTGATTGTCCCATTGGTGGTATTCCCACTTCATACGTGGAAGGAAGGACAGCAAGCTGTCTTTCCGCCCGTCAACAAGGTAACGACTCCAGATGCTGGCAGGTGTCCAGCTGCTGTAAGCGTCCAGCTTACGCATCGGCTGTCCGCTGTTGCCATAAAACCAAGTATGAAGTATGCCGTCGAGCCAGACGTTATTTCTCAGCCATCTGCTTTCATGAATGTGATGACCCAAAGCCGATGAGATCAGATTATACTTGTCGGCATAGGAACGTGGCACAAGAAACTCGGTCATCGCATAGCCCACGGGCGTTCGCTCGATATGCTTGCGCAGTGTCCACCAACGATAATACCAGCATTGTTCAAACTGCTTGTCGGGACATTCGAACAGTGGGACATTAGCCTTCATCCATTCCCATGACGAGGCATTAGGAATGGCCTGCACGATGCTCTCCGGCTCCATTGCGTTGAAATAACTGACATAATGCCCGAAATCGTCAGCTTTTAAGACTGCGGCACCTGAGTCAGTCGAGAGGTTCTCCGACTTTACATGAGCCAATCGGAAGACAGCGCAGCTATCGATGGATCCGGCTTTTGGCAGGATGCCATCCCAATCAGCCGGCGTATCTACTGTAGGCTCAACCGGCTCTGAACCAGTACGGAACGTTATGCGTTCTATCTCATGCGTCGGAGCAAAGAAAATGTATTTTCCCCTGATTCTGCCGTTTACCGAAAGCGACAACTGACGGTGAGGCGCATCAAGGAATGCCTCAAAATGATAGGTACTGTCTGGTTGATAAGCCATAACCTTACTATAACGTGCGCCCGTCTTTACCCTCACATACCCGTCGTTCATAAAGCAGATGCGCGTTGACGTATTGCCCCGGCTATCCTTAAAATCAATTTCCAGTCGGCCGTTTCGGTTCTGTGCAGCCCGCACGTCGAAAGAAACCTTCAGTCTGTTCGTGGCAGGGAGCTTCCTCTCTGCAACGGCATTGTCAAATGGGTCACTATCGGAGAGTTGCAGCCACTGACCATTCAACGTAATTGGAGCTAAAAGGGGCGAATAGAGATTCCATGTTTTGAGGTCAGCAATACTACGATACTTTTATATCGGCCGCATCAACTATGCTTATGCCGACAAATACCTCTTTGAGTTCCTGCTCCGCTCGGACGCTTCCACTAAGTTTGCGCCCAAGAACTATTGGGGCACATTCCCGGCAGTGAGCGCCGGCTGGGTGATGAGTGAGGAGAACTGGTTTAAGAAGACTTTTAAATGGATTGACTTCTTCAAGCTGAGAGCATCGTTCGGTCTCACGGGCCGTGACAATACTGCCGCATGGCAATGGATGCAGGTCTACGCACAGGATGCCAACAAGGGAACCGTATTCGGCGAGGGCTCCAACAACGACTCCAGCAACCGTATCACCATCAACAAGAACAACTCGGCCGTCAATGCTGACGTACATTGGGACAAAGACTATAAGTTTAACTTCGGTATCGATGCCAACTTCCTCAACCAGCGTCTCGGCGTAACCTTCGACACCTATTATGAAAGAAACCGCAACATGCTGATGAATCTGAAGCAGAAGGTGGAATTCACTCTCGGTACGCAAAGTGCAGCCGTGAACCGTGGTGAGATCGACTCCTACGGATGGGAATTGTCGCTCAACTGGCACGACAAGATCGGTAAGGACTTTAAGTACAAGATTGGTATCAACACCGGTTATTCCGACAACAAGGTGCTCGATATGGACTGGGCTACCGACTATGCTTACCGGCAGATCATGTACAAAGGCCGTACCGACATCGGCACATGGGGCATGCAGTGCATCGGTATGTTCCGCAGTTTCCAGGATATTGAGGAATATTTCGACAAGTACCACATCACTTCGTACATGGGCATGACGAAGGATCAAGTGCGCCCGGGTATGCTCATCTATAAGGATGTACGCGGCGCACAGCACATAGACAATAATGGCAACATCTACTATGATGGTCCTGACGGTATCGTAGATGGAGACAACGACCAGGTGGAACTCTCACATCGTAACAACATCTACGGCTTCACCATGAACCTCGGCGCATCCTGGAAAGACCTGTCACTGACCGCACAGTTCGGCGCTTCTTGGGGCGGATACACCACATTGCCAAGCGCAGCCATCAAGCCGTTTGCCACATCCAACGGAAGTGTGGAATACATCAATATGCCGAAGTTCTGGAATGTGGATAACATGTATTCCTATCAGGATGTCTATGACGCCAACGGCAACGTAGTGGTAGCTGCCAACCGCGATGCGACATATCCTAACCTTGCCTACTCTTCAGTCAACAGCGTGGCTTCAAGCTTCTGGAGAATAAGCAGCGCACAGGTCACCCTCAACCGCCTGACGATTGCCTACACCCTGCCCAAGGCATGGTTGAAGTATCTGCAACTCGGTATTGAGAGCCTGAGAATAAACATTACAGGCCAAAACCTGATTAACTTCTATAACCCCTACCCCGAGCATTTCACATCGCCAATGGCAGGATCGTACGGAAGCTATCCTAACCTGCGCAAGTGGACCATCGGTGTAAACCTCTCTTTCTAAGGTATCAACAAATAAACAAATCAAGAAAATGAGAAACTCATTCAAATATATAGGACTTGGGCTCGTAAGTCTCGTAGCCTTATCCTCATGTAGCGACCAGTTCCTTGAGGACAAGAAGAACTACGACAATGCCAACAAGGACATCTATAATTATGTCAGTGGCTGCAACGGCCGCCTCAACGACATCTACAGCTGGTGCCTTCCCACCGTCAACGACCTGACATGGAAGTATCCTTCAATGGGCACTGCCGACCTGGCAGGAAAGTCAACCGAGGAGTACAGCGGCTTCAGCGACTTTGTCAATCCTGAAATCCAGCTCTCGTCGATGAGCAGCACCAACAGTGTGCCAGACTTTATCATGGGCACGCAGAGCAACATACAGGAGGCTGTATATGGCCGCATCCGTAATATCAACGATGCCATTAAGGGTATTTCTGAAGGAAGCATCAGCCAAGCCGAAAAAGACATCATGCTCGGTCAGATATATTTCTTCCGTGCCTGGTGTTACTATAATCTCTTCAAATGGTACGGCGGTGTGCCTATCGTTACCGAAGTACAGGACCCGGTAGAAGGCGTCTCCAATCCGCGCCAGTCGGCTAAGGCGGTGAAGGATTTCATTCTCTCCGACCTCGACAAGAGTGCCAAGCTGTTAGCCGCCAAGACGATGAACGGCGGCTGGACCGGCAAAGATTACGGTCGCGTAACTACAGGTACGGCATTGGCACTGAAGGGCAGAGTACTGTTGCTTTGGGCCAGTCCGCTGTTCAACCGCGCCAACGACGAAAGCCGCTGGAAGGAGGCTTACACAACCATGAAAGCCGAGAAAGACTCTATTGACGCATGCGGCTATCATCTCTACAACGACGGCGGCGCCAACGCAAGCTCATTCTCGTCAATGTTCTGCACGACAAGCGCAAATCCCGAAGCCGTTTTCGTCACCCTGTATAACAGCGTGGTAGGCGACGGACTCGACAATCAGAAGAACAACACATGGGAGCGTGCCATCCGTCCCGCCAATGCAGCAGGCTCGGGCAAGAACACCTCTGCTATGCTCGTAGATATGTTCCCCATGGCCGACGGTAAGATACCCGCTGGCACAGGCACCTATACAAAGCTGGCCACCTCGTCAGACGAATACGACAAGGATGTGCCGTTCCTCAATCGCGACCCGCGTTTCTATCGCACCTTCGGTCTGCCCGGTTTCCGCTGGGCATACAAGGGCGACGCCTCTCCCTGGAATGCTGACAACCCCAGTGACGGCTCCAACTATACGCTGTGGAACTACACCTGGTACACCGACGTCAACGACCAGGGCAATGCCGAAAGCGGCAACGCCTACGGCGCCGATAATCTGCTGAAGAGTTCGCGCGGCGTATTTGTACGCAAGAAGAGCGACGACGCCGATGCCAACTCACCAGCCTACACCTTCATCAAGAGCAATGAGGGCAAGGGAGCCGACCCGTACTATTCGGCAGCCCCACTGATTGAACTGCGCTATGCCGAGGTACTGCTCAACCTCGCCGAGGCTGCTTGCGGAGCCAACCAACTGCAGGAAGCCGTTGAACTGGTAAAGCAGGTGCGTGAGCGCGTAGGCTATACGGGCGACTGCGGCATCACGCCAGCGGCTACCTCCGACCAGGCTACCTGCATGAGCCAGATACTCTACGAGCGTCAGATAGAATTTGCCTACGAAGGCAAGCGCTTCGACGACATGCGTCGCTGGCTGCTGTACGACGGCGGTGCCAACTTCAGTTCTATCGAGGGAGCACCGGCTTCGTGGAAGCTAACCGGATGGGGCGGTAACACCTGCTCATGGCTCGGCTTTAAGCCCTTCAACGGACAGCGCCGAGAGAACATGGAGTTCCGCCTGGCCGACAAATACGGCGTTGGCGGTACTACCTTCGCCTCTGACCCGCTCTATGTGGAAGCCTGCAACCAGATCTCTACTGAAGAAGGCATCACCGTGGCTGAGGTAAAGCAGAAATACACCTACTATCAGGTCATGGCCAAGGTACGTCCCGCAGGCGTCAACCTGAGCAAGTCAGAGCTCAGCGAACAGCTCACTACTTTGGCTGCCTGGTATAAGGACAACCTGGTACGCAAGACGCGCAAGGGCGACAACCGCGACTCTCAACACACGGACGAATATATCAACTTCCGTCCAAACTACTATCTGCTCGGCTTCCCGCAGGGTGCTATGCAGGCCGGCGCGCAACTGCAGCAAACTATCGGCTGGCAGAACTACACCCAGGGCGGTGCCAACGGCACCTTTGATCCGCTCGCCAACTAACTTAATGAATGACATGCGCTTTCAGCAGCACTGTGCAAAGAGTGCTTGCTGAGAGCGCATTTATAGAAAGAGATTATCACATCTTATTATCAAACTTTAAAAACTATGAAAAAATTATCTACTCTCGTAGCTGCCACATTGATGGCACTAACTGCAAACGCACAAGAGACTTGGTCGGCTGACCAACTCGCATCTGCTCCTACTGAAGCATCCGTTACCGCAACCACAGACAATGTGACGCTCAAATCGCTTTCATCGCCCAACGATGACCAGCTGAAGGACGGCTACTGGCAGATCAAAGGTGGCGGCAACACAACCATCAGCGACACCTTCCAACACTATCTGATGGGCAAGGGCAATCCGGCCATCACCCACGAAGAGAAGGACGAGGAAACCGACAACGGAACAGCCCACAGAGTGTATGAGACCTATTGGGCACCAGGCAACGAGACTCTGCCCATACGTGGTACCTATCATGAGATCACAACCAAGAAAGACGGCGCTCTGACTGTCGTGGTGTATGTCAACAAAGGCAACCATAACCTCTACATCATTAACGAGACAAAGACCGATGCCGGTTACCAGGTCGTCAAGAACACAGATATCTCCGTGAACTTCTGCTATCAGAACAACACCTTTACCTACGACGGGACCAACATCTGGAACAAGGGTACTATGGCTGACGACTATATCCTGCAACATACCAACGGCGTGACACAGAATCGTCCGGCTATGGGTTCCATCACCTTCGCTGTAAAGGCCAACACCACCTACATGCTCATGAACCCGAAGAGCCAGCTGGGTATCTACGGCTTCACTTTCACACCGTCAACCTCTGCCGGCATTGGAAAAGTGAAGGTTGAAAACAACGTCAATGCACCCATCTACAACCTTGCCGGACAACGCGTCAGCAAGAGCTATAAGGGCGTAGTGATACAGAACGGTAAAAAGCATATCCAATAATGAGAAAGATTCTTATAGCCGTAGCACTTTTGTTGGGCTGGATGGACGTCAAGGCCCAAAAGATAGACTTCGACTTCACCGGACGTCAACAGTCTGAGGTGAATGAGGAGGGCTACACCTCATGGATGGTATCGCAGGCAGCATCTGAGAGCAAGACCATCGACGGACTAACCTTCCGAATAGCAGCCACAGGCGAGGCCAACGTGCTAAAGGCACAGTGGAGCAAAAGTGACATCAAGTCGGGCAAGGCCAATCTGAAACTCCTTGGCGATGCCGTGGTGGCCTTTGTTCTTGATGGCGACAACAATACCCCCATCTCAAAGGACAAGCGTCTGGCCGTTAGTCTGACCATCAGTGGACTGACCGCCGGCACGCACACCATCCAGGCCTACCACAATGGTGTTAACGGCTATAAGAACCTCGCTCCTATCCGCGTGTTGGTCAATGGAAAGGAAGCTGAAGCCAGCGTTCCACAATCGGCCAACGCGCAGTCAATAAGCGAGGCCGGATGCAGCTATGTCACCGTGAATGCGGAAAGCGGGAAAAATGTCGTCATTACCTATCAGAGCATTCCGCAGACTGGCAAGAACTATGATTGCAGCAATGTTTATATCAATGGACTTGTCATTGACGGTGTCAATACCAACAATCTTGCATCAACCCCCTACCCCGCTGACAAGGACTTTCATGCCAATGCCGACACGGGACAGATAATGCTCACCTGGACAGCGCCCAAGACAGCGCTACGCCACCACCTCTATTTCGGCACTGACTCAGCTCAGCTCCAGTCTGTCACGACGCTCGCCGATACCTGCTATCTGATGAAGGGTATCGACCACAAATCAACTTACTATTGGCGCATCGACGAAGAAATCGATGGCCAGACCTACCCAGGAACCGTCTGGGGCTTCCGCGCGCGTCATCTCGCCTTCCCCGGTGCTGAGGGCTACGGCAAATGGGCCATCGGTGGCAGAGGCGGCAGTGTTTATCACGTAACGACCCTGGCCGACAACGGCGACGACAACAACCCCATTGAGGGCTCCTTCCGCTACGGCATAAAGAAAGTGAGAGGGCCACGTACCATCGTCTTCGATGTGAGCGGCATCATCCACCTGAAAAGCCACCTCACGTGCTCGGATAAATACGTCACCATTGCCGGACAGACCGCTCCGGGCAACGGCATCATGCTGGCCACCTGCCCCTTTGGCATGGCAAGCGACGGACAAACCCGCTTCCTGCGCATGGGGCTGGGACACAAGAAACTCGTCAACGGCGTCATTCCCGGCAACCGTAACGGAGAAAGCTATGGCGACGATGCCGACACAAGCGACGAGACCACACTCAGCGGTATCGACGGCATGGGCATGGCCGGAAACAATTTCTCCATCATGGACCACTGTTCCATATCGTGGACCATTGACGAGGCTTTCTCCTCACGCAGTGCGCAGAACGTGACCTTACAGCGCACGCTCATCTCTGAGGCACTCAACCAAGCTGGTCATCCCAACTACGACGCAGGTGCCCGTCATGGTTTTGCCGCTACCATTGGCGGCGGTGAGATGCTCTCAACGCTCAGCGTGGGTTCCTATCACCACAACCTGCTGGCACACAATGAGGGACGCAACTACAGCATCAGCGGTGGACTCGATGCGGCCGGCTATTACGACGGCCATCACGACATATTCAATAACGTGGTCTATAACTGGGGTGGCAGAGCAACCGATGGTGGCTCCCACGAGATAAACTTCGTGGGCAACTACTACAAGATGGGACCAGCCACAACACAGAAGAAACTGCTGCGTCTGCAGCTGGAAGGCACCGGAAAGGGCACCCAAAGCGCATATGTCTCCGACAACGTGCGTCAGGCTGCCGGCAACGGTAAGATAACGGAAGACAAGAAGGACGACACCTACGCCTACGAACTGTCCCACGGGCAGAAGCTCACCTGGGAACCCTTTGTCAGCAAGCCGTTCTTTGACAGTCAGGCCACAGTAGAGAGTGCGCGCCAAGCCTATAAGAACGTACTGAGCGACGTGGGCGCCAACCAACCGGCGCTGACCAACCACGACGAACGCATGATACGGGAGACGCTTGAAGGCACAACAACCACCGCAGGCAGCAGAAGCGGAAAAAAAGGCCTCATTGACAGCGAAACGGACAAAGGATGCGAAGGCTTCAGCGGACTGAACATCACAGAGGAACACCGCGCAGCTGACTTCGATACCGACCAGGACGGCATGCCGGACTGGTGGGAGAAAGCAGTAGGATCAAATCCCGAAACTGCCGACAACAACGATGATAACGACGGCGACGGTTTCACCAACCTGGAGGACTACCTCAACTGGATGGCCTGCCCCCACTTCACGGTTTCTTCGTCTCCGATTACGATAGACATGAAGAAATACTTTGTCGGATACGACAACCAGCCGACCTTTAAACTCGTCAACGACGGCGGAATGGTAGTGAAAGATCAGGGCAACGGCATCTATGCCATCTCAGCCAACAAGAAAACCACGGTGCTGCCCTCGCTGACCGTAACCGCAACCGACGCTGACAACACAGGTTCCTATACCCGCACCTTCAACTTCTATTATGAAGACGGAGCAACCGGCATCTCAACCATTAGCAGATCAGAGACACCCAGCCGCTATGAAATCTATAATCTCGCCGGACAGAAAGTGGCTGATGGCCGTTCGCTCAATGGCCTGCTTCCCGGCACCTACATTGTAAAAGGAATGACAGGCAGCCGAACTGTAAAAGCCTATAAAGCATATACAAAATAAAATAACAGACACGCGACCCATAATGAGCCGCGTGTCTGTTTTTTTATTCGATTTGTCGAACTTGAATGAGGAGTTGATTTCTTTGCGTCTTAAGCGCCTTTGCGAGAAATAAGAATCTATTGTGTGATGCTACAGCCCATTGACGACTCTGCGGATATTTCCATCCTTTAGCCGCGTGCAATTAAAGTTCACGAGTATTCCAAGTTTCATCCCAGTTAGTCTGAGATAGACCACAGGCTTTGTCGGCTGTACCGATTCCCCTCGAAAACAATACGATGGCAAATTAAACCGTTACCCGTTGTGAGGTATCGGTAATATTAGAGGCGACGCTTCCGTGGAACATCCTTCGATTTACATCATATTTAACATTGCCGCAACCCCCAAGGGGGTAGCGATTATTGCACCCATCATCACGGTTCGAGGGGAAGAGGCTCGCTTCGCTCACCTCATCCCCTCGCTATGGTACCGCCCCCCCAAGGGGGTTCCTCTTGCAGGCGATACAAGAAAAAATATCAACAAAACGTTGTCAGGATTTTAACACTGTTTTGAGACGAAAACGGAAAGAAATCGAGAAGAAAAGCCACTTTAGGCAATAGTAATTTACCATATCGGCGAAAAGTCAATGCCTTTTCGCCGATACGACGTCACTCTTTCGGCGTAATGGAAGTGGCTTATTGCCGATACGCCATCGCTCTTCCGACGTAATGACGCTGGCAAATTGACCGACTGGCCCTGCCAATCTGTCGATTTAGAAACTAAATTATTCGTAAATCATTGATAGATAGCGAATTATTTAATCATTCTCACTACTGGCGTATTTTGCGTCAAAGGCTTGGCTATTTGAAATGTACCGCTTCTCAGAGGGCTTTTAACAATAAAAATATTGACACAAAGGAAAATTGGAGAAGTTCTGAAGTCCGGAAGTTCAGAAGTTCAGTCAATGCATAAATATCTGATAAAAAGGTATCATTATAGTAATGACAGAACTCCTGGACTTCTGAACTCCCGGACTTCTCCAATATTGATAAACCCTACTGTTTTTTATTAGTATTGCTTAGCAACCTTCCGGAACTCGTCAGGCCAGAGATGATGGGCATAGGTCCAGCCATAGATGCCATAGAGATTGCGCAGCTTGGTCTCACGTGCCACAAAATCCTTCCACGAGCGTTTGTCCTGTTGCATCCACTGCACCTCGCTGAGAGCGGCAAGTCGTGGCAGGATCATGTATTCAAGTACATGGTCGTAGCAGATATATTCTGCCCACACATTAGCCTGCACGCCGATGATGTGGTTTGCAGCAGCCGCCGAGAGACCATTGGCCACGGGATTCCAGTCGTATACTTTCTCGATGGGCAGTGTGCCGTAGCAGTTAGTTGGCTCAATGGAGTGATCCTCGCTTTGGTCAAAGTCAAAATAGCAGTTGCTGTTGGGCGACATCACCACGTCGTGACCGAGCTTGGCACCCTTGGCACCAGGCTCAGCACCCTGCCATGAGAGGATGGTAGCTGTAGTATCGACGCCGCAGCCAAGCAGCTCATCCCACCCCATCACCTTGCGGCCTTTGGTTGCCAAATAAGCTTCTACCCGACGGGCCAAATAGCCTTGCAGCTGGTCTTCCTTGGTCTGACCGTCCTTGTCCACGAAACCCTGTTGGCTGATAAGCTTCTGATCTTTAGGGCATTCCTTCCAACGGGACTTCGGTGCTTCATCACCGCCTATATTGATATAGGGCGATGTAGGAAAGAGGTCGCACACCTTGTCAATCACAGCTTTGATAAACTCGAAGGTCTTCGGGTTGCCGGCGCACAGTATGTCCTGATAGACCCCCCAGTACTGCCCCACCTCGTAAGGGCCACCGGTGCATCCGAGCTCCGGATAGGCAGCGAGCGCCGCTGTCATGTGGCCCGGCATGTCTACCTCCGGAACGATAGTGATGTAACGGTCGGCGGCATACTTCACGATGTCGCGTATCTCCGCGTCGGTATAGAAATAAGGGCCGTATGGCGTACGGTCGGTAAGCTCGGAGTTACGGCCTAGCACTGTCCCGTTGCGCTTGGAGCCGATGGTCGTAAGCTTCGGATAGCCAGGCACCTCGAAGCGCCAGCCCTGGTCGTCTGTGAGATGCCAATGGAAGCGGTTGAGATTGTGCAAGGCAAGAATGTCGAGCACACGCTTCACCTCAGCCACCGAGAAGAAGTGGCGGGAGCAGTCGAGCATCATGCCACGATATCCGAAGCGCGGGCTGTCGTTGACGGTAGCCAAAGGCCACTGCACCTCGGGAGCCACCTTCTCACAGTTGGCACAATGGCGGATGCCGGGAAGTGCCTTGCGCAGGGTCTGAATGCCATAAAACACACCGGCTGCCGTGGGTGCAGTGACGGTGATACCCTTTTTGGTGACAGCGATGCGGTAAGCCTCGGGCGAAGCGAAGCCTTTGGCTTTTGGCACAAGCACCAGGGCGATGGAGGTACTGCCCTTGGTGCCGACAGACAACGCCATGCCGGTGACGTCCTTCACGTATTGCGCAAGAAACGCTGCGTTGCGTTTCATGTCGTCGGTGGGCGTGCAGCTGATGACGGTCTTGGCGGTCATTGAGAAGAAGCCCTTGCCCTGCGTAATAGTTGCGGGCAATGGCACGACCTTGTTGAAGTCGGCTTGCTGAATGAGGTCTTCATTCTCGCAGTCTTCACCTTGCTGCACATTGGTTGTCTTCAGGCTGTTGTGGATTGCCATTGTTGATCTTGGATGAGCAAAGGCGGCCGTCGCACAAGCTAGCAGGCTGCACATTGCAAAAAGCATAGTTCTTTTCATTGTTATTTATGGGGTAAATGATGTTAGTTCTTCGCACGCCAAATACACCTTAAAAGGTCCCGGCGTATTGTTTATTGTTTCTTGTCATTTGTCCAATAACGTTCAATATCCTCCAGAGACATTCCTGCTGTCTCAGGCACACAGCGCCACATGATAAGCACGTAGGGCACGCACATCACGGCAAAGAGCAGGAACGTACCGGCTGGCGTCAGCGCGCTGAGCATCCATGGTGTAAGCTGGCCGATGAGGTAGGTGCCTACCCACAGAGCCAGGCCGGCAGCAGTAAGCTCTTTTAGGAAATCTCTTCTTGTTGTCATATTTGGTTCGTGATTAAGCTAATTAGCATCTTATGTTTTGGAAATCGGGCGCAATTTACAAAAGATATTATTAACCGACAAGAGCTCTACCCTAAAAGTAATAATATTTAGACAAAATTAGCCATAAGCAGCAAAGTTGTAGCTATTCAGCGTGCCGAGAACCTCTACGGCCATTTCTATGCCCACTATCTGAGCAATACCATACAAGGCTGGGTGACCGACCGCTACGGCTACAACGATGGCTGGATCTATACGGCACTATGGACTCCTTATTATACAGCACTCAAGGAGACTAAGTATGTAGCCAACGAGATCAGCGACGCCAATCACGCTAAGTACAGCAACATCGCACAGATGATGCGCATCATCACAGCCTGGCGCACCATCACCGTGACCGATGCCTACGGCGACATTCCCTACAGCAAGGCAGGCTTGGGCAATGACCAAGTTGCTTTCGACACGCAGGAAGAAGTATATGACGGCATCTTCAAGGAGCTGACCGAGGCCGTCGCTGCCCTGCAGAACCCACCCTCGGGCGTGGAACAAGCAACGGTCAACGAGGACCAAGACCTCATCTTTGCGGGTGATGTACAGAAGTGGATACGCTTTGCCAACTCCATCCGGCTGCGTGCAGCTCTTCGACTGACCAACATCAATCCGACGAAGGCACAGAGCGAGGCTGAGGCCTCATTGGCTGCCGGCGTCATGCAAAGCGAGGACGACAACGCCATGGTGCGCATCACCGCCACCGGTGACATGGCTTGGGGCCACCCGCTCTATATGATCTCACAATGGGCAGGCTTCGTGATGAGCTCCGATATGGAGAACATCCTCAAGCATGAGAGCACCGTCTTCGACCCACGCTTGCCTATGTGGTTTGGTGTGACCAACGACTACCGCACGGCTCATCCGGGCACCATCGGCATCAATTACACTGACGAGATGTTCTCCGGCTCGCCCAACGGTATGACCGACACGCAGATTGGCCAGCACGAGAATGGCGTTGACGCCAACTCTCAGGCCTGGGGTCTGCATGCTTATCCTGACTGGAACACGGGTAATGCCGCAGTCAGCGACGGTCCGGGCAACTCGGTGCTGACCATGCCGCTCAAGGCAATGGCCTACTCTGAGGTGTGCTTCCTCAAGGCCGAAGCCGCCGTTCGTGGCTGGTCGGGCGCAGGCGATGCCAAGACCGACTACGAGGATGGCATCCGTGCCTCTTTCGCTGAGTCACGCAAGGATGTCAATGCCTCTCTACACCACAGACAACGACGAGACCTACATCACCACCGGTAACGTGGCATGGAATGCGAGCGACTCTCAAGAAGCCAAACTGAAGAAGATCATCACGCAGAAATGGATTGCCCTCTATCCCGATGGCTTCGAGGCTTGGAGCGAGTTCCGCCGCACCGGCTATCCGGAGCTCACCCCGATTCAGCAGAGCGAGGATGCCAATATCAATCCGGCGCAGGGACAATTCGTCAAGAAGATACGCTACCCAGATGCCGAGCGGCGCGACAACCCCAACTCTACGCTTTCCACGCTCAACAACAATCAGGGCGACGGCATGAACGTCAGAGTCTGGTGGGACACTAAGAGCAAATAGTTGAATCAAGTGCCATAGAACCGGTAAGACCGTGACGGTCTGCCGGTTCTCCTCTACTTTAAGCTTATTACCTCTATCTCATTCATTATTGACATTTCAAATATGACGACCATTCAGCAGTCTTTGATTGCACTTTTTTCGATGCTTTGCATGGGTCTTGAGGCTGATGCAAGGCATCTTTTCGTTCAGGGCCAGTTAAGCGCAGAGGGCAAGCCCTTAAGTGGGGTCGTCGTCAGCGACGGCTATACATGTTGTGTGACCGATGGCAATGGCCATTACCGTTTCGAAGTCAACGACGACGCCCGTTTCGTGTTTGTCTCTACACCTTCGTCGTACACCGTCGCATGCGACAAAGCCACCATTCCACAGTTTTATCAGCGTATCAACCGATCAACGCCCGATACCACCTACGACTTCACACTGCTGCCCATCAAAGGCAACGCCAACCGCTTTGCCTTTTTCGCGCAGGCCGATGCACAAGTGACAACCGACAAGGAGCTCACCCGCGGCTATACCAATGACGTGAAAGACATGCGGCTGTTGGCTGATGCCTTGTGCCGAGACGGGCGGAGTGTGTTCTCTATTGACCTTGGCGACATCGTTGGCAACGCCCAATGGCTATATACCGGATATATTCAGACCGTAGCACCTTTGTCCATGCCCATCTTCCGGGCTATCGGCAACCATGACATGGAAATGCCACCAAGCCGTACCTATGAAGGGTCAACGAAAACCTTCGAACAATACTTCGGGCCGGTCAATTACTCATTCAACCGAGGCAAGGCCCACTTCATCATCCTTGACGACTGCTTCTGCACGGGGCGCGACTATCAGTACATCGGCTACATCCCCGAGCAGACCTTCCGTTGGTTGGAGCAAGACCTCTCCCATGTGGCCAAGGGAAGCCTTGTGTTCGTTGCGATGCACATCCCATGCAGTCCCACCGACAAACTGGTGTTCAATCAGAGCGACATGGAATACGTGAGCAATGCTGCCGCACTATGGGAAGTGCTGAAGGGCTACAACGTGCATTTCCTTTCGGGTCACACCCATTGGAACCAGAACCTGCACTACGGCGACTCGCTGATGGAGCACAACACGGCCGCAGTGTGTGGCATCTGGTGGAAGGCAGACATGTGCTTGGACGGTACGCCGCGCGGTTGTGGCGTCTATGAGGTGGATGGCAACCAACTCTTTTGGTGGTACCACAGCTTCGGCCATCTGCGTGACTATCAGTTGCGTATTTATCGGCCGGGTACTTCGAAGGACCATCCCAACGACATCATTGCCAACGTATGGAACTACGACGATCAATGGAAGGTTGAATGGCTGGAAAATGGTAAGCTTATGGGACGCATGACACAGTTTACCGGCTACGACTCTGAGGCCGCCGCCATCTGTGCGGATAAGAAAAAGGTGGAATACGACTGGATAGCCCCTGCCCAAACCACGCATTTGTTCCGCGCTACGCCCAAAAATGCGGGTGCCCGTATCACAGTGAGGGCTACCGACCGCTTCGGCCGGGTTTATGAGGTTGGTTTGCAATAAGTCTCAGATGCGACAAAAAATAATCAGCATACTCATACGTTGGACGATGAAGTATTGCCATTCACTGACCAAACAACATAAAACATCCATCACATAAAAATTAAATCCCTAAAAAGGGTTAAGTTTCGTTTTTTTTATATATCTTTGCCGTGTTATGTTGAAAGATTACCTCTCTTCATCCACACCACTAAGTCAGATGA
This sequence comes from uncultured Prevotella sp., assembly GCA_900319905.1. Classification (GTDB taxonomy): domain Bacteria; phylum Bacteroidota; class Bacteroidia; order Bacteroidales; family Bacteroidaceae; genus Prevotella. Next base: position 27,202 of record ONQB01000005.1, read on the forward strand.
TTCTCGGCACGCAAAAATGCAAGCTCCAGACCTTGGAAGACGGAGTAATAATAATCATTAAACAGATAGAACGATGTCCAACCTAAGAAAGATCATCCTCGTATGTTTCCTTGTTTGCTTTTTTACCCATGCATTTGGGTTTAATCCGCAAGAGAACAATGCGACTGACAGCATCATTGTCGCACAACTGTATAACATTAGCAATCACAAGCAACCTTGCGAACTCACCTTCCAGACTGATGAGGAAATGGTTCAAACCCACGATGGCACTGAAGTGTACTGCGAAAAGAGAAAAGCAGTGTACACAATCAACTTGACAGACAGCAAGGTTGTCATCAAAAGGAAGGTATTACAGTCTGAAAAGTCCGTTTTGGCAAATGACAAGACCATCCGAAGTGTCTATCCCGACGTTACCTCCGCGCTGTTGTGCGGTTTGTTGAAACCAGACAAGAAGAAGCTCAAAGACTTGGAGGCCAACAAATTGGCATTTTCCGCCACCCAATCGGGTGAAGACTGTGAAGTAACACTTTATAAAGCAAGCAGGCTGCCAAAACAAGAAAAGACCTGCTTCGGCGAAATTGTGCGCTTTGACAATGCCACAGAGAAACTGACATACCAATCCAGCGACAGAAAGTTTTTCCTTGACTGCGTAAAGAAGATAGTCTCAGAAATCAATCTCACCGAGATTACCAAAAACGGGACACAACATAAGATAGACATCGTAGAAAGCATCACTATCTTGTGACACGTTTCTAACCTACATTATTCAAGAGATTATTATTCACATGAATATCCACGAATTGCCATGAATGTCTCAAAAATATAATTTGTGAATAATTCGTGGTCAATTCTTGACATGGCAATGTTTAATAACAGAGTAAATGTTCATGAATAATGTAAGCATGAATGATGCAAAAGAACCCCTTAGAGGTTCCGGCAACATAGCGAGGGGATGAGCAAATGAGCGATAGCGAATGCAGCGAATCCCCTCGAAAAAATACGATGGAAAATTAAATCGCTACCCCATTGTGGGGTTGCGGCAATATTAGAGGCGACGCATCCAGGGAACATGCTTCGATTGATATCATATTTAACATTGCCGCAACCCCCAAGGGGGTAGCGATTAAATCATCTACCATCACGTTTCGAGGGGAAGAGGCTCGCTTCGCTCACCTCATCCCCTCGCTATGGTACCGGAACCCCCAAGGGGGTTCCAACAACACAACATGCAATGATTAATAATAAAAAAGAGGAGGTAATGTTCAAGAATAACGTAAGCATGAATGATGCAAAAGAACCCCTTAGGGGGTTCCAACAACACAACATTCCAAGGCAATTTATGGCATTCGTGTTAAAAGCTTACATAGTCTTAAAAGCTTAGCGATGAAAAAGCAGTGATACCAGCATGGAGCACAACGCGAGCACGATGCCGACGACACAGACCCCCGCCCATCCCAAATAGGTCCAACCGATACCTGCCAGGAAGGTGCCAAGACTGCCTCCTATGAAATAGGTAGTCATGAAAATGGTATTGCACCGATTGGCAGCCTCGGGCAACTCTTGTATGCACCCGCTTTGGTTACTGATCTGTTGGCATTGCAGTCCGATGTCCAGAACAATGACTGCCGTGACAAGACCTGCATAAGCATTGCCCCAAAAGAGACAAACGGCCCATGCCGCCAACTGTAACAGAGCACCAATCAGGGAAAATCGCCGTATGCCGTATTTTGGAATGTATTTTCCCACTCCCGATGCCACAACAGCACCAACGATACCGCAGAGTCCGAGCAGCCCCACCTTGTCGCTGCCAGCATGGAAAGGAGCCCCCGCCAGATGAAAGGCCATGCACGACCATATAGCCAACATGCTGCCAAAAGCGCATCCACCTCTGAGCGCATAGACTCTGATCTTAGGATGAGTCTTGACAATAGTGAAGATAGACCCCATCAATTGACGGTAGTTCCCATGGAAATTTGTTTTCATTTCCGGCATGATTCTCAAGGCGATGCCACAGCACACCAGCATCATCACGGCCGCTATGCCAAACATCTCACGCCATCCGAGCCAATGACCTATCAAGCCACTCACCACGCGCGCAGCCAATATGCCTGTGAGCAGGCCCGAAAGGATAAAGCCCATATTCTTTGATTTGTCCTGTGGCTTGGAAAACTGACCGGCTATCGGCATGAACAACTGCGGGACGACGGAACAAACGCCTAACAAAAGAGAAGCTGCCCATACAACAGCAATATGAGGGGCAAAGGCAATCATGACAGAGAACAGTGCGGCTGACAACATACAGGTGATGATAATCCGCCTGCGGGAATAAAGGTCACCCATCGGTATCACAAAGAAAAGTCCTAAGGCATAGCCTATCTGTGTGATCACAGTGATCAGATTGGTTGCCATCTCAGTAGCATTGATGTCCTGCTTGATGAGCTCCAATAACGGTTGATTATAATAAAGGTTGGCCACAGTCACTCCCGCTAAAATAGCCATAGCCAAGATCAAGCTCCCCGGAATGCCCTTGTTTTCTTCCAATTTCATGGTTCTGTTGCTTTATTATTATCTTGTAAGTCGGTGCAAAGGTAAGGAATTTACACGACAGGCACAAAAGGATGTTGTCAATATAGAAGTTTTTTAATACAACAGTAGCAGGCTAATTAACAGAAAATAGTTAAATTTGCATGCAAAAGGATAATAATGGAAGATGACAACAAGCATATAGGCATGGAACGGACTGTCAAGGCCGGACCACGCAACAAGGCGACCTCCGAAAGTTGGGTGAAGACAAGGCGAGCCGGCAATTTCTTTCTGCGCACGTTGCCCCAAGACGGTAAAGGCAACTGGATGGTGTCTGGACTGTTAGCCGGCGGCATTGTTTTCTTTATCCTTTTCTTTTTCCGTCCTTTCGGGCTGTCCACCTATCCGGGCAATATGTTCGTCGTCTCACTGATTTATGCCGGGGTGTCATTCGTGTTGACAGTGGCCTATGGCTGGCTTGTCTTCAAGCCCTGGGTGCGTCACGCCCTATCGTGGCGCGTGTGGCATCAGTGTGTTTCTATCCTATTGTTGCTCAGTCTGGTCAGCATTGTCAACCTTGTGGTTGACATGATTTTGTTCAAGTCGACACTGTCGTTGTTCCGTCTTTTTGCTTATGTCTATGCCACCGTTCTCATTGGCATCCCCATTACCCTGACCATTGTGGCCCTGGACTACCAAAAACGGCTGCGCAGTCGTCTTGCCACGTTGTTGCAAAAAGACACGACGGCTCAAGCCGGCCGCACCATCACCTTCCATGACACCTCGGTGCGCAGCGATGATCTCACGCTGCCCATGGCCGACTTCCTCTACGCAGAGGCTCAGAAAAACTTTGTGGACATCTATTTTCTTCACGATGGCCATGTGGAGCACCGTCAGTTGCGGGCCACCCTTGCCTCGGTCCTTACTGATGCCAGTGACAAGAGCATCTTCCAGTGCCATCGCTCATTCATCGTCAACCTTAACCAAATACGCTCGGCCCACGGCAACTCCAATGGCTATCAGCTCACTGTGGGCGACGAGCACCACGTGGTGCCCGTATCGAGGAGTTACGTGGCTAAGCTACGGTCGTTTGTGGGGTGAACTTTACTTTATGCACTCAACAGCTCTTTGCCAAACTCATGCAAGGCATTACGAATCTGCTGTATTCGTTTATCACTTGGTTTGGATATACCATAAATGTAGCGTGCCATCAGACTTTTGTTGATGCCGATAGCACGGGCTACCTCCGACACGTTCAGCCATGGATATTGCGCAAACATCCGAGCTATCTCGTTGTCCTTTGGTTCAGATACCTCATAGAAACTGGAGATATGCATGTCGGCATCTATGCTCTCCCATCTAATATCTTCACCGTTGTCTCCTATGACATAGTCATTCCGTTGCTCAATAGTAGCATCCTTTAACTCGGGATATGCCTCCAATGGGCGGCTATAAACCTTACCGTCCTGTGTCTTCATATAGATACGGTCTGCATCAAACCAAATGTTTTTAATTTTCTCCATATCTTTGCCTCCTCATTATTATTAGTCATTGTCAAAGCATTTGCACCATTCTGCAATAAAATCATCTCTATAATTATTGCATGTGTTAAGTGCCTTCTTCATAACTTGGTCTTTTATTCCATGATTATAAACAACCTTTACGGTGGGTACTAATTCTATCTTTGCCTTCTTTCCACCATAGCTGATATGTACATGAATGGGCTCATGCTCATCCATATAAAAGAAGAAGCGTATTCCAAAGGCAATAAGCAATGTTGGCATAACATTTTTTGCAAAAATAGGTATAAACTTTTATACCTGCAAGAAAAATCTCTTATTTTTGCTTAGTCATTCGTCCCAAATCGTTGCATTTCGTCCTGAGGCTTAGGCAAGTGGCACGATAATTAGCCGTCTGTCCCCGGAATTTGCGTCGTTGCATGTAATGTCCTAACTTTGCCGACATGAAACGAAGCATTATCACACTCATGTTACTGCTGACGGGTTGTGTCGCAATCCTTGCGCGGCAGAATGCCGCGGACACCGTCGTTACGGTTTCGGGCACAGTGACCGATGGTCACGAGCCCATAGCAGGAGCCAACGTCTTTATAAAGGGCACCATAGACGGTTGCCTTACAGACTCGCTCGGACGGTTCACGTTTACGACCTCAAAGACCGACAGTGCCGTACTTATGGTCACCAGCATGGGTTACGACGATTGTCAGCGAGTGCTAAGTAAAGATGAGAAGCCAGTGACCATCCGATTGCATGAGCACACAGCCACCATCAATGAGGTGGTGGTCACCGGCAGTACGTTTTCCTTCGGTCAGGCCAATGGCATAAAGCAGATGGATGCCCTCGACGTGGTGCCCAACGGTGGGAGCTGTGGCGACATCGTAGGAGCCCTGCAGAGTCTGCCCGGCACGCAGAAGGTGGGCGAGGACGGCAAACTTTACGTGAGAGGTGGCGACAGTGAGGAGTGCCAAACCTATATCAATGGCATGCACGTGTTGCGTCCCTATACGACAACCGAGCCTAACAGTCCGTCACGGGGCCGCTTCTCGCCGTTTCTCTTCAAAGGCATCAACTTCTCGCTCGGAGGCTACGACGCCGAATACGGACAGGCACTCTCATCGGTGTTGCCCATGGAGACCACCGACGCGGCAACTTCCGACAAGTTCGGCGTGAGCGCCTCGCTCATCGACTGGAACATTGGGGGCACAAAGGCCACGAAGACGGGCAGTTGGTCGATGAACGCAGCATATATGGACATGAGCATGTACAACCGTCTCTTCCCTGATAACTGGACGTGGCACAAACCCTACCGTCAGCTCTCCGGCGAAACACAGTGGAAGATGGAACCCACGACATCGAGCATGTGGAAGACCTATCTCGGCTTCGACCGCACAACGCTGAATCTTGACACCGACGGCCGGACGCTCGGCCTTGGCGAAAGCAACCTCTACTTGAACAGCGTCGTCAAAGGTACGGCCAGCGGTGGTCTGAGTTGGTTTGCCGGCATGGCAGGCAGCATGGTGTGGGAGGACATTGACGGTGCCATCAGTGCCGGCGACCGCTATCGTCATCGCTTGGGCGAAGTACATGTCAAAACGAAAGCCTCCAAAAGCCTCTCATCCGCCGTGAAGGCGACCCTTGGCGGCGAGACCTTTCTCCGTCATGCAGGTATCGACTATCGCTCGGCTGCAGACGATCACTATTCTGCCAATATCCATCTGCCAGCCCTCTTCGTCGAGGCGCAAGGACGTCTCTCACGACATCTCTTTGCCGAGGCCTCCCTGCGCTCAGAATATACAAGTGCCGTTCACCGCTGGAGCCTGCTGCCCCGTCTGTTGCTTAACTACCGTCCTACAAGCAATTGGCTGCTCACTCTGTCCGCCGGCAAATACACGCAGGAGGCTACAGACACCATACAGGCAAGAAGCCGTGAGACGCTTCGCCCCTCCTCGGCCAGTCATTATATTGCCGGTGCACAGTATCACTTTGGAAAGACCCACTTGCGCTTGGAGGCATACTACAAGCGCTACAGCCACCTGCCCCTCTTGCGACAAGGCGGTTATACGACCGATGGCCACGGCATGAGCCAGGGCTTCGACCTCTACGTCGACAACAACTCGCTGATTCCCTATCTCACCACGACACTTAGCTACAGCTACAACGACTCGCGCCGTCTCTATCTCGACGATCCCGTAGAAACCATGCCTAAGTATGCCTCACGTCACAACCTGCGTCTTGCTCTTCGCTACAGCCTCAACATTTGGAGCTTCGGACTGACCGAGTCATATGCCTCAGGACGAAAAAGCGAGGGACGCACCACACCTTATTATAATAGTCTTGATGCCAGCATCACCTGCCTGGCGAGCAAGCGCATCATCGTCTATACCTCTTTGAGCAATCTCCTGGGCCGCAAAAACATCTATGGCTATCGCAACGGTCAGCCCATTACCAACGGCTCCCGACGCTTCTTCTACATCGGCATATTCGTTTCACTTAAAAGTAATAAAGCTTATGACATCTCAAATTTCTAACGTCAGAACGAAACAGTTCTGCTACCGTCTCATGGCTCTAACAGCCTTTGTGTTCGTCTTCCTCTGTGGTCATGCCCAGCAAGGGCAGCCGTCCATGGCTCAGCAGCTCGCTGCCTTGCAGCGTCTGGAGGCCATGCAGCCCGACAGCATCGGTCCGAAATATCAACAGGCTGTGCTCCTGCTCGGCTATGTCTGCACCCATCCTCAGGACGGCAAAGCTCAACAGTACCTTGAGGAGGCTCAGCGCTTGATGGGTAAGATAGAAGTCATGCAGCCACAAAAAGCTGCAGACCAATCCGATCTTGCTATGCTCCACGGTTTCTACTATACGGCTCTGATTGTGACGAATCCTCAGCAGAATGGCCCACGTTATTATCAGCAAGCCTTGGACAATTTCGACAAGGCTTTGAAGCTCAATCCAAATAATGAAATGGCCAAACAACTGCAACAGCAGTTTAGGAAGGGAATGGAAGCGCAGGCAAAATAAAGAAAATAAAGTTCATTTCCTTCACCTACATTGATCCATGGATGTTATTTTTTTTACACGAATGTCCATGAATCAATGTAGGTAAATCAGAGAAACAGCATGGGGTATGCTGATGTGAGCTTTTACGCCGCTACCGTCTTCAATCCGATGATGAAAAAAATAAGCGTGGCCGTAAAGAACACCTTCCAGAAAGAGCCCGGCTCATGAAAGAGCAGTATGCCCAACAACACGGTGCCTACCGCTCCGATGCCTGTCCAAACGGGATAGGCAGTGCTTAAAGGGAGCACCCGGATGGATTTCAAGAGCAGGAACATGCTCAAACCACAAAAAACAATGAAAAGGCCGATCCACATCCAGTGGTTCAGGCCGATGGCCGCTTTGGCCTTGCCAAGACAGAAGGAGAAAACGCACTCGCATAGTCCGGCAATAAGAACAACGGCAAGAATGTCTACTTCCTGTTGGCGCGGAACCGTCCTCACAGTGGCGACTATGCGCTCAACAAGCTCTTCGAGTGGGTTGACAGCATCACGAAGTAGCGTCCGTTTCTGAAAGCTCCGAAGCTAAGAAGTCCAGAAGCTAAGAAGTCCGGAAGTTCAGAAGTCCAGAAGTCCAGTCATGTGTATATAAGTATCCGTTATGGTATTACTAAAGTAATGACAGGACTTCCTGACTTCTGAACTTCTGGACTTCTGAACTTCCGGGCTTCTGAACTTCTTACTCTTCTGGCGGCAGGCTCTGATAATGACGGGTTGTATAGACTTGAATCAAGAAGATGACGCAAAGCACTATGCCGATCTTATAGGCTCCTGCCACATCACTGTCGCCAAAGACGATTTTAGCAAGCGGTGTGACGATAACGGGTGAGAGAAACTGACCCAGATACAGTGAGGCAGAGAGTAGCGGCATGACGGTAGTGGCAGAGTTGCGGCCGCCTTTGATGGAAGCGATGGTATTGAGATAGGGCACTCCAACTCCGTTGGCGACACCTGTGAAAACAGCTCCGACCAACAGTAGCAAAATACCATGAGCCAAGGCAAAACACAGATAGCCGACAAGAAAGAAAAGAGGAGCGAAATACTTAATGGGTGTACGGAAGATCTGCATTAACTGTCCGAAGACCAAGCCCGCAAAGAACGCTATCAAATCCAGACCGACCATGATGAGCGTGGTGGTATGAAGTCCCAAGCCCATCTGCTCATGAGCCGTAATAGCAAAGTTGGTGGGATAGATAAAGAAGATCATCATCAGCAGAAGCATGCCGTTGACGGAAGGATGGAATTTGAGAAGCTGACGAGGTTGAAACGGTATGCCACGCTTATTGGCAGAGCCAAGATGCTCGTCGGGGAGATAGCGAACTACCATGACGATGGCGAAGACGCCTAACAGATAGACAAGGAACGCCCATTGCCAGCCGATGCCAGCCAACAATCCAGCCAGCAGCGTAGCCACTACCCCACCCATCTGATTCATCGCAGCGGAGAGGCCCATGAGATGAGCTTGCTGCTCAGGTGGATAATAGTAGGCCAAAAGGCCGGTTGACAAGGGCATGACCAGTCCGACACTGACGCCAAGAAGCGCACGCAGGGTGAGGAGCACATAGATGTCATCGGCAAGAAAGCAACCGGCACCGGCGAGGACATAAAGCATCAGTCCAGCCAACGCAATCTGGCGCGTACCGAAGTGGCGACTGATATTGAGGAAGAAAAGGTTGGTAATGATAATAAGTAATGCCGGGATACTCACAATGAACTGTACCAACAATGCCGGCGATGTAGAGAAATGCTCCTTGATAACGCCCAAGGCAGGAGCAATAGCGGCTCCGGCCATAACAGTCAGGAGCGACATTGACAGAATGGTGTCTGTCAGCTTTTTGTTTACTTGACTCATGATGTAATGTTATGAACTATAATAGCCTGTAAGCGTTCATAACTAGACTTACGTGTCAACGCAGGGATTGTACACTACATGTTATCTACTTCTTGACAGGCAGTTGCAAAGGTACTACTTTTTTTTGATTTTACGAATGCGCTATTGTTTTTCCCCATTTATTTTTCACTACTTGTAGGTATTGCACAATCTCACGAATGTGGCTAACTTTGCAACCGCATATGGCAGAAGGCCCATAATGCTATGTAAAGATTGGTTGACGGAAACGGATAAGGAGACCCAGCCATCAGCACCCTTGGTGCTTGTGGCGTAAAACCACTGGATTGTCATATCCACCTTATTGTACCACGAAGGCACACCATATCTTATATCGTGACATGATATAAAAATGTCAGACATAAGAAATGATATTGAATGGATATGATAAAGAATGAATACTCACTTTTGGGGATATCTATGGCCTTATTGGCTCTGCCCGTAATGGCTGAAGCACAGAATGCCCATCCCCACGACGGCCATTACAGGTCGGACAGCACTTCTCTGCAGCGTACGCAGCGCATCGGAGAAGTCGTTGTGCACGGAAAATATGTCGACCGGGTAAACAAGTCGGACTACAATGCCGTAGCCATTGACACGCGTAAGCTGCGCAATACCAACCTCGACCTGGCACATGCCCTCGATCGTGTGGCAGGCATCAAAATTCGTGAGGAGGGCGGCGTTGGCTCATCAGTCCAACTCAACCTCAACGGCTTTACGGGTCAGCACGTCAAGGTGTTCATCGACGGTATGCCTATGGACAACTCCAACACAAGCTTTGGACTGAACAACATCCCGGCAGGGTTCGCCTCACAATTGCAGGTTTACAAAGGTGTTGTGCCGGTAGATTTCGGAGGTGACGCCATCGGTGGTGTCATCAACATCGTCACTGACCACAGTCCTCGAACCTATATCGATGCCAGTTACAGCTACGGCTCTTTCAACACCCACCGCAACAACCTCGCACTCGGATGGACAAGTAAGCAAGGCTTCATGATCCGCTTCAACGCCTATCAAAATTATTCCGACAACGACTACAAGGTGAAGACACAATGGACCGACCTTTCTACCTCGACCATCAGCAATGAGGAACGTTGGTTTCGTCGCTTCCACGACCGTTACCACAACGAAGCTGTCATCTTGCAAGCCGGACTGGTCAACAAGTCTTGGGCCAATAAACTGCTATTCGGACTCCAATATAGTCATGAATATGCACAGATACAGAATGCCAAACTCATGAAGATCGTCTTTGGAGGCAAGCTGCGCAAGAACTGGGGACTTACAGGTGAAATTGAGCTATGAGCGGGCCTTGCGCCTGCCCACCGAGCGTGAGCTCTTCGGTGACGGCGATTATGAGGAAGGTGACGCTGTACTCAAGCCGGAGAAGAGCAATAACATCAACCTTAACTTCAACTATGAGCACACTTTAGCCGATGCACACACCATAGTGGCTGACCTGGGTCTCAACTACCGCAACGTCCAGGATTATATCATCCGTACCATCAACTCCAAAGGAGTGGCTGTGAGCACCAACCACGGTCATGTCGTCGGACAAGGATTCGATGCTACTATACATTATATATATAAGGACATCTTCACCATAGGTGGCAACTACTCCATACAAAACATGCGCAACCGCGAGCGTTACAATTCCAATGGAGCATTGAGCGTGACCTATAACAACCGAGTGCCAAACATCCCTTACGCATTCGGCAATATGGATGCAAGCTACACGCTGAAGCATGTATTGGGCAAGTACAATAAGCTCACGATTGGCTATGACATGCGTTATGTGCATCGCTTCTATCGCTCCTGGTCAGGTGACGGTGCCAAGCTCTATGTGCCCGAACAGTATAGCCACGACGCCAATCTGACCTATTCCATCTATGGCGGGCGCTACAACATCTCCTTCGAGGCGAACAATTTCACCAACAGTCTGCTCTACGACAACTACAGTCTGCAGAAGCCAGGCCGCACCTTCGCCGTTAAGTTCAGATATGTTTGGAGCAAATAAGTTAGGAGTTAGGAGTTAGGAGTTAGAAGTTAGGAATTAGAAGTTAGGAATTAAAATAAAAACTTACAATAAAATATTATCAATATGGAAGAAGTAAAACGATTCTTGAAGCATATCTCCTTTCTTGAGGGGTTAGGAGGAAAAGCTGTGTTAGGAGGAAAGGCTTTCATTCTTTTCCTTCCCCTCCTCTTCGCTGCTTGCAGCAGTGATGAGAGTGCAGAAAGCACCAACGGGGAGAACAATGGCATCGCCAGCGACGCTACGACCAGTGGTCACTTCTTCTTGGACGTGGCTTCAGATGACGGTACCGAATACATCATGCAGGCGACATCAGTCACCGACGGCGATCTGAACATCAAAAGCAATATCAAAGAGTTGCCAACCTCTCCCTACACGTGGGTGTTCAAGAACAGCTATGCCGTAGGCATGTCGTACCAGCAGCAATATCCTGGTGTGGGCTACTGCGTAAAACTTGTCGACGAAAGCAAACCCTTTGAACAGATCGGCACCTTCCAGGTCAGCGACCGCTTTACAACTTACGGGTTTGTAGACAAGCTGTTTGTCACTGGTATCTCTGGACAGACCAAAGGCAACCGCAGCGACATCTCGATCTTTGATTTCTGGACACCCGACGACAATGGTGTCAGACTCCTCCGCAGCAAGTCCATGACAACCAGCAATCTTGCCGGTGAAGACCAACAAGCCACATTCTCGGGAATCATCGATAATGGCGATGGCACTTTCCTTACCGCAATGATTAAGTCCGACCATAAGGATGATGGCAGCGACGCGCAGGGCGGCAGCATCGGCAACGTCAAATATCCCGACAGTTGCTGGATTGTAAAGATGGATACAGCTTTGAACATAAAAGCCGTCTATGGCGACAACCGCATCAGCTACGCCTGCGGACAGTTCCGTTCGCAGACTCTCAATTCTATCTATAAGGTCGATGACGGCACTGTTTACGTCTTCAGCAACAGCTATGAAGCCAACAGCACGCTACCAGCCGGTGCCCTTCGCATCAAGAAAGGCGCTAATGGCTTCGACCCAGACTATTACTTCGATATCCAGACTGAGCTAAGCGGATATAAGTTCCGCCGCGTATGGCCTATCACTGGCAGCAAATTCCTGCTGGAGCTCTACGATGAGAAGACGGCCACCTCTACGGGGGCCGCACGCCATTATGCCATCATTGATATGGAGACGAAGACACACACAGATATCACGGGACTGCCCGACAAGCTCAACATCACTTCCGGACAGACGACAGGCGACGTACCGATGGTGCACGATGGCAAAATCTTCATTCCCATCACTGTACGTGGCGGTTATGCTGCTCTGTACAATGTAGACCCGTCAACAGGTGTGGCCACCAAGGGTACCACTATCACCGGCGCTGCCACTATCCGAAGCGCAGGATATCTTGAATAAACTCACAACAACATATCTAAATTGTTAAACACAACACTATGAACAACAAACAAGTACTTATGATGGCAGCCTTTGCAACGCTGTCAGCAACCTTCACCGCTTGCAGCGACAATGATGATGATGTCTCATCCGGAGGCACAACAGTCGACCCGTCAGAAGTGAGCTTTATAGTTACCTCCAACGATTTGTCGAAGAGTCTCCGTGGCGGTTCGCGCATGAAAGTGTTCACCGATCTGAATACTCCCAAAACAGACCAACTGGTCTATGGCGACAGTTCCAATACGGCCGTGGCATACAGCGTGGATGGCTTTACGCAGGCAAAGTACAACTCACAGGCTGGATTCTACACAGGCTACATCTATCGTCAGGGATCTGTGGACGAGTCCAAAGGCGGTATTGGCTCCGGTAAGATGGGAGCCCGTACTTTTACCTACGCTAATGGCAAACTTACGGTGAGCGGCGTGAACGTCATCACTAACTTCGGCAATGTGGGCACGTTTGGCAACTACTCTTATGCTGCCATGAACAGCGACCTGACCGTCAACATATTCTCAGCTGCCGGTGCAATGACAACTTGGAGCGCCCCCGACCTGACGAAGTACGCAGTGGACGGAGTGGCACCTGTCATCACCGACATCATGGACTTGGGTAACAACCGCTTGGCCATGGCGTTGTACTACAGCAATCGAGACTCTGCCGCTGTAGCCTTTACTGACTACAGCTTCTCCACCATCAGCAATGTGGTCTTCGACAGCCGTATCGGTAAGGTTTATGGAGCTTGGCGTTCAGTGCGTTACGCCATGGGCGGTGTTGCCGACAACGGCGATGCTTACTTGTTCTGTGGCACCAGCGATGACAACAACAAGATTGGCGCGCTGCGCATCAAGAGTGGTGCCTCAACCTTTGATCCAGACTATCATTTCGATCTCTATACTGCAGGAGAAGGCTATCGCTTCCGTAAGGCATACCCCATCAGCGGCAACAAGTACCTGCTCGAGTTCTATACTGAAAAGACCGCCTATGGTGTGATGAATACCTCCAGCAAGTTTGCCATTGCCGATATGGAAAACAAAACCCTCACTTGGGTGACCGGCCTGCCAGACGCTTCAGAGATGGCGAACTACTCTGTTGGCTACGGTGATGGTTACGATGGTTACTACTATCTTCCTATCAGCCCGGCAGAAAGTTCAAGCACTGGAGGCAGCGGAAGCTGGCATCATGCCAAGGCTACCCGTGCCACTTCATCAGCACAGCCCACTATCTATAAGATCAACGCTTCTACAGGAGTCGCTACGGTCTTCATGACATTCAGCAAAAATGAATCCGTCAAGGCCATCAACATCATTAAGAAATAATATATTATGAAGCAATTCATTCATTCAATATCATGTGCAGCCGCTCTCCTGGCACTGGCAGCTCAGTCTGCCTTTGCCGGAAACGGCTTCCCGAAAGACAGCGCCGTGGTTATGAACAACATCCTCACGCGCACCAGTATAAGAAAGTTTGAGCAACGCCCAGTGGAACAATCCAAGGTGCTGGCTCTTCTCCGTGCGGGCATGGCGGCTCCTACGGCCCGTGACCGTCGCCCCTGGCATTTCGTGGTACTCAACGATACCGCTGATATACACGCCTATGCCGCCACGATGAAGCACCACGGCGAGATGGTAGCACAGACTCCGCTTGTTATCTATGCATGTGGCGACACCACCATGATGATGCCCGGTCAGGCCCGCGACTTTTGGGTAGAGGACGTGTCTTGTGCCTCGGAAAACATTCTCCTGGCAGCCCATGCCATGGGACTCGGTGCCGTGTGGACTAGTGTCTATCCCGAGGCCCGCAAAGTGAAAGGCGTAAGCCAAGCGCTCCATCTGCCCGGCAATCTCATTCCTCTCAACTGCATTCTCATCGGTTACCCTGACGAGGCTCCACAACCGAAGGATAAATGGGACGAAGATAAGATTACGTGGTGGAAAGCAAAATAATGAACTAATAACACTGCATCAAAATAGAAGAAGGCTGGAAGTCCAGAAGCTCAGAAGTTCTGTCAATTGCATAAGTATCTGATAATAAAATATCATTAAAGCAATGACTGAATTTCCTAACTTCAAGGCTTCTGGACTTCTTCAATTTTGAGACAGTCTCTTCAATGAATACCACAAGAGCTGCATCTAAGTACAATGAACGGTGCAACACTATTATACAGAAATCGAAAAGATGATGCAGAAACCTGTCCGTATAGCTTGCACGGATAATTAATTTTTCTTACATTTGCAGCCTGACTAACGTTTCAACACTGACTATCCTCTAAAAACCGTATGTTATGATTTTAAAGAGTTCAGGCGCTATGCGATTTATTCGTTTATTGTTCGTCTTTGCCTTACTATCCATGCCAGATCCAATGCCCGTCGATGCGCAACATTGCATCATCCGAGATTTTGGAGAAGATGACGGTCTGGCGCACTGGCACGTCACCAGCATGTTGCAAGACAGCTACGGCATATTGTGGTTTGGCACTTGGAACGGACTCGAGCGATTTGACGGTGAAACCTTCACACTTTTCAAATCACATCCAGGCGACCAAAGTGTCATGCCCAACGACCGTATACGCAACATCAAATTGGGCAGAGACAACTGCATCTACTGCTACAATGAAAATGAATGGTATCGGTTCAATCCTACTACTGGCACCTTCTCCACTGTCGGCCAAACTATGCAGCGTGCACTTGACTTACAACCGCGCCAGATGAACACATCGATATGGAAACGCTACCCAATTACTCGGGAAATGAAGGGTTTAAACTTTTCCATGGCCGACCGTCAGGGTAACATCTGGCTCATCATTCCCACAGGCATTCGTCAAGTAAGTTTCAAGCCATCTACATTCAGGCGACTGTGGACACAACGCAATGCAGAGGTGAAATGCATCTACCAAGACCGCACAGGCCATATATGGATTTCAACCAAGGAAGACAGCAAAGTGCGCATTTACGACCACAACCTCCGGCTCATAGGCTACCTCACACCAGAAGGACACATCACGGCAAATCCCACTTCGTTTGTCCAACCGGTGTATAGCATCTTACAAGACCACAAGGGCACAATATGGCTGGGCAGCAAGCCCGGAGGTCTTTTCAAATTGCAAAAGAGCATCACCGGCTTTGCCATAACAAGATATGTAAAAGGCACCCGACGCAACAGCCTCAACTGCAACGATATCTACGACATTGCCGAGGGTCCTGACGGGCGGCTCTGGTTAGCCACGATGGGTGGCGGGATAAACATCATGACCAACCGGAAAGGCAAAGCCGTGTTTCTGAACAAGGACAATAGCCTGAAAGGATGGCCAAAGGCCATGAGAGCAAACTGCGTGCGCAGGCTGCTGTTCTCTCCATTGAGCGAGCTCTATGCTGCTACCACCGAGGGACTCATCACCTATAAAAAAGGCGGAGAGTTTATACTGCACGCCAAGGAACCGGATCGTCAGACCAGCTTGAGCTGCAACGCAACAATGGATGTGGCAATGTACGGCGGCAACCACGTTTATGTCAGCACCGAAAGTGGAGGAGTCAACGAAGCTGGAGTGGCCAACCTGGGTAGCGGGCAACTGCTTTTCCGCCACTACAACAGCATGAACGGACTGAACTCCGACATCACACAAGGTATGGTCATTCAAGGGCAGACACTATGGATAGCCAGCAGCAACCAAGTGCTGACACTCGACATGCGGCGGAAGCGGACAGCCTCTTTCGGCACTAATTTCTGGGGCGAACCGCTCAGATTTTCCGAAGCACGTCCCCTCAGACTGGCCGACGGACGATGGCTTTTCGGTCTGTTGGACGGTGCCATCACTGTCAACGAACGACAGTTTGCACGCAAGAGCTATGTGCCGCCCATCTATCTGACCAACATCAGCATAAAGAACCAGCCCAACGACTACAACGTCAATCACCTCGACACCTTGGTGCTGAATCCAAACGAGCGTAGTCTGACCATCAACTTCAAAGCCATTGACTATACGCCCAACGCCAATATACGATACGCCACACGGCTTGACAAGGACAGCGCATGGCTTTATCTCGACCACATTCATGCGGCTTCTTTTCTGGACATGCAACCCGGCACCTACCAGCTACATATCAAATCGACCAATGCCCACGGAGAATGGTCGGACAACGAGCGCGTGCTTACCATTGTTGTGAAGCCCCGTTTCACCGAAACCCTGTGGTTCAAAATACTGTTGGTACTGATTATCGCCGCACTGACAACTACCGGGTGCTACACCTACTTCTATATAAGGAGAATCAGGAGGAAGCAAAGTGCCACACTAAAGGCCTACCTTGACCTGCTGAACAAGCAGCAAGACCGTACCCACGTACATCAGAGGACAGAAAGGCCAAACAACAGTCTGAGTCCGGAGGACGAGCGGTTCATGGCAAAGGTGATGGCGTATGTAGAGCGGGAGTTAGGCAACTCTGATGCCAATTTAAACGACATGGCTGCTGCAACAGCCACCAGTCTGTCCGGTCTCAACCGAAAGATGAAATCCATTGTAGGACTAACGCCTGCCGAATTTCTGTTCGAGGCACGCATAAAGAAAGCCTGCACCTTGCTCTCCACCACCGAGGCACCCATCAGTGACATCAGCTGGCAATGCGGATTTACCGATCCCAAATATTTCAGTAAACGGTTTAAAGCGTCGAAAGGCTTGTCACCAACTGAATACAGAGCAAGCGAAAAAGAATGACTCTTATCAATCCGATTTTCCCAGGGATGAAAGAAGTAGTCTTTGACTGACTTCTGTATCCAAGGACTATTTTCTTTCATTTACCAGAAGAAAGAGGTTGACTCACTGCTTTATTGCAACATTTCTACCCCTTTGTTGGCATTATTTTGCCCCCTTCTTTTGTCTTGATGTAGCTAATTTTGCAACATCAAACTAACTCAAATAAACATGAACAAACTACTAAAATTCAACTCGCCAAGAACCCTTAGGTGGAGCATGCTTCTTCTTGGAGCGTTTTCGCTGACAACGACGATCAAGGCGCAGAAGATTGACTTCGATATGACGGGACGTCGTAGCGAGGAAGTAACGATGAATGGTTTTACATCATGGCAGGTTGGTCAGCTCGGCTATGGAGCCAGTGCAACAACGACTGTTGGGAGAGCATGTGTGACAGTGAAGAACTCCACAGGCGGTTACCAGCTCCGTACCAGCTGGTACAAGGCTGGCATCAACAGCGACAAGCTTATCAATGATGGCATACATCATGAAGGAAGCCCACAAAGGAGTACAAGCATCACCGTCCAGGTAAGCGGACTCAGCAACGGCACCCACTCTCTTCAGGCTTATCACAATAATTGTGACGGCTTGAACGGAGCAAGCATCACCGTGAGCGTCAATGGCCGCAAGGTAACGACTGTCAACCCTTCCAACCGTGCAGCAAGCACGGCAAAGGCAGCAAAGTCGTATGTCACTTTCACCGGCTCATCAGCAACCATTGTCTATAGCAGCAACACTGACTTCTTCATCAACTCGTTGGAATTTGATGTCGCAGATGCCAATGCCCTGGCCACATCGCCCTATCCATCAGACAATGACCTCCACGCCAATGCAGACGGAGGGCGTATATCTCTAAGGTGGACACCCGCTCGCAATGGAGCCAACTCACAGGTACTCTACTGGGGTACCAACAAGAACGCCGTGGCCAACGGCACGTCGGCCCGGATAAATCTCTCTGGCACGACAACCTCCTACACTCTGAGCGGCCTGTCGCCTTTGAAGACCTACTATTGGCGTGTGGATGCTGTGAAGAACGGCACGGCAAAAGGTGCTGTGTGGACATTTCAACCCCGACGCCTGGCCTTCCCCGGCGCAGAGGGTTACGGCCGCTATGCCATCGGAGGACGAGGCGGTCAAGTCTACCACGTCACCAACCTTAAGGACGACGGCAGCTACGGCTCGTTCCGCTATGGCGTGACAAAACTCAAAGGACCGCGCACCATTGTCT
Organism: uncultured Prevotella sp.; assembly: GCA_900319905.1. Classification (GTDB taxonomy): domain Bacteria; phylum Bacteroidota; class Bacteroidia; order Bacteroidales; family Bacteroidaceae; genus Prevotella. Next base: position 45,633 of record ONQB01000005.1, read on the forward strand.
TTGATGTCGCTGGTGTCATCACCCTAAACAGCAGGCTCACCATCAGCGACCCCTATATCACCATTGCCGGCCAGACTGCTCCCGGAAGGGGCATCATGTTCAAAGCACATGCCTTAGGAGTGGCCTCCGACGGCATTACGCGCTTCATCCGCATGCGACTTGGCGGGGGCGACAGTTGGAGCGGTCGTGGAGCCAACCCCAACACCAGCGATGGCATGGGCATGTCGGGCAACAACAATGCCATCATGGACCACTGCTCTATCTCCTGGACCATTGACGAGGCATTCTCCTCACGCAACGGCAAGGCCATGACGCTGCAGCACACTCTCATCTCAGAGGCGCTCAACTATGCCGGGCACAGCCTCTACGTAGAACAAAACAACCGCTACGTACAGCATGGCTACGCTGCCACCATCGGCGGCGGCGAAGGGGGCGTCGCCGGTGCCGGGTCCTATCACCACAACCTCATTGCTCATTGCGAGGGACGCAACTGGAGCCTCTCTGGTGGTCTTGACGGCAACGGGTACTATGACGGACACCACGACGTGTTCAACAATGTGGTCTACAACTGGGGCGGACGGACCACCGACGGAGGATCGCATGAAGTGAACTTCGTGAACAACTACTATAAGATGGGTGCCGCATCAAGGGAGACCTATCTGCTCAATGCTGACCTGGAAGGAACAGGGAAAGGCTCACAATCCTACTATGTGAGTGGTAATGTGCGTGAGAACCTCAACCACTCCAAGACAACCAATCAGAATGAGCTAAGGCGTTACCGGCTCAGCAATGGCCAGAAACTTACCTGGCAGGTATTCCAAAACAAGCCTTTCTTCCCATCGCTTGCCAACATAGAGAGCGCTGAAGCTGCCTATAAGAATGTGCTCTCAGACGTGGGATGCAACCAGCCCGAACTCGACAACCATGACAGCCGCATGGTCAGGGAAACACTTAACGGCACCTATTCCACCACTGGGCACTATACACACGAAAAGGGACTCATCGACCGAGAAAGTGACTCAGAGGGATTTGGCCAACTGAACATCACAACCGCCAGCCGTCCATCCAACTGGGATACGGATAAAGATGGCATGCCAGACTGGTGGGAGAAGGCTTACGGCACCAACCCCAATGTGGCCGACAACAATGGCAATATCAACGGCGACGGTTATACCAATCTTGAAGACTACCTCAACTGGTGTGCCGACCCTCACTTCACGATGAAGGGAAAGATAGAGGTCAACCTGTCGAGTTACTTTGCAGGCTACACCCGACCCTCCTATCGTGTAAGCTACACAGCCAATGGCGCTGTAGCAGCAGTGAGCGGAAACAAGCTCATCGTATACAATGGCTCCGCCAAGGCCCTGTTTTCCGTAAAGGTGACCGCTTCGCAGGATGGCGTTTCGCTTACCCGCAACTTTAATTTCTATGCTGAAGGAACAACAGGCGCGTCTCAGCCCGAAGCCGCTGAGAACGGCACGATAAAATGGGCTTTCGACAAGGGAACTGACGGCCAACCGGCCACCGTAAGCCAGGACTTTGCCAACCATGTCATTACCAGTGTTGTAATAGGCAACGAGCTGACCTATGGCGGTGTGAAGGAACTGCCTTCCGTCAACGAGACCCGCATCGGGGTCACCATCGACAACGCACCCGCTCCCACCGACGGCAACAAGCTCTCCTTCTGCGTGACACCCGCAGCAGGCTATGCCCTGAACATCACCAAGATACAGTTTACAGCCACGCGCATCGGAACCGACGGTGGTAGCATTGACGTCAGTTGGGCAGGCAAGAAGATTGCATCCGGGCTCCGCCCCGCACGCAACGGCGCTGACCCCGACCACACCACGTACATTTACAACGTGACGACGGCCGAGCCAGGCAAGGGACACAAGCTGACATTCAACTTCTACAACATCGGCATCACCAAACAATTCGGTCTGGCCAACGTGAAGCTCTACGGCACCCTCACGCGCCTTCAGACAAGAGCCAAGGCCATGGACTCAACCACCGGTGTGAACGAGGTGAACGCGGCAACCAAGCAGGACAACGCCCCCTGGTACACGCTCACCGGTATGAAGATAGACAAGCCTCTACATCCAGGCATCTATATTCATAAAGGAAAGAAGGTAATGATCAAGTAATAGATAACATATATAACATTGTCATTTTCACAACGATGCACAACTTGAAAACAAACTTCATCATCTTCATGATGGTGGCAGCGGCCGTGTTGCCTGCCACAGCTATAAAGAAAGTACACACCATCGGTGACTCCACGATGGCCAACTACGACGAGAATGCCACCGTGACAAGAGGGTGGGCACAGTATCTGCAACAGTTTCTTACTGGTCTGACGGTCAACAATCGTGGCAAGGCCGGAGCCAGCTCGAAGAGCTTCTATGAGGAGCCTGCCTACTGGAAGAGCGTTAAGACGCAAATGCAACCTGGCGATTACGTCTTCATACAGTTCTCTCACAACGACGAAAAGAGCAATGGTATGGACGGAGACTCCTTAAAGGCCTATTACACAAAAGTGGGCGATGCTGACAAGGCCGCAGCCACTGACTACCGCGGCACGACACCCTGGGGTACATATAAGACCTATCTGCGCAAATATATTGACGAGACAAGAGCCGCTGGATGCACACCCGTACTGGTGGCTCCCATCTGCCGTATGTATTTCTCTGGCAATACCATCCGCAGGAGTGGACTGCACGACTTAGGTGACAACTTCAACAAACTGACGGCTGACGGCATCCTGACAGGCCAGCGCATTGCGGCCGACAACGACAGCATGGACTATGTGGCGCAAATGCGCTCAGTGGCAGAGGAGAAAGGCGTAGCCTTCCTCGATATGACCGAGGCCACACGCAAGCTGTACCTCAGCTACGGTGACACCAAATGCCACGAATTGCTGAGCGACGGCAACGGCAGCACACACCTCAACACGATGGGTGCCACGCTCATTGCCCGGCTCTGCGCCCAACTCATGCGAGACAGCAGTATACTGGCCGACCATGTGGTACTCAACAGCAATATGAACGTAACTCCCGACCAGAGCGACATGGGCATGGGATATAAAGGGCAGAGCCTCATAAAAACGTTCTCAGTATCAGGTTTCAGCCTTCAGCCACAAAGCGGCTACATCACGGTCGAGGCATCCAAAGGACTAAGACTCTCGCATGGTAACACAGATTGGAAAGACACCTTGCAGATAGCCTACGGCGAGGGTACCTGCATATCATCGTTCAATGCACAATGTACGTTGCTGCAAGAAGGTGAGTTCAGTGGCGAAATAACCGTTAAGCAAGCTGGACAGACCGTGACCATCCCCGTCAGTGCCAAAGCACTGTCACTGGAAGGCGGGCAAGACGTGACCGCCTACTGGCGACTGGAAAGCGACGACAGTTACACGCTGAGTGGACCGGCAACAGTGCTGCCAGAATCATGGAGTGGCATGTATGTGCAGCGATATAGCAGTCCAAATGCAAAAACCGTGTGGCCGGAATGGACCGGGTATGATGCCAAGCGCAAGACCCAGCGCAACCTGATTGTTGGAGATAAATGGCCGGAAGGTGAAATAGACGAGGTGTCAACAAGATACATCGAATTTGGCATAACACCAGCTGTTGGCACAAAACTCAACATCGACTCCATAGGCATGTTTATTTGCGGATGCGGTGGCAATGGCATGCGCTGCCATATCAACTACTCCACCGAGCCTGATTTCGCCAACCAACATACCATCTTCTCCCCCACGCAGATGCCGGCTAACAACATGTTGGAAGTGGCTGCCAAAACGGTGATTGAATTACAACCTAGCGACACGCTGCGCGTTCGCGTTTATCCTTGGTATAACAACAAGGCTACGGGCAAGACCGTGTGTCTCAGCGATGTCACCATACATGGAAAGGCAATCGATGCATCAACGGCAATCACGCAAACGACAGTAAAAGGACAAGCCATACTACCCTCGCAATATTACAACCTTCAAGGAATGGCAGTCAGCAACCCCCAAAAAGGCGTTTATATTGTCAACAGACGTAAAATAGTTAAAAAGTAAGGAGAATATCAGAAGTCCGGGAAACCATAAGTCCTGCTATATGCTTAACGATCGGATAATCAGGCATTATTGACAAATAAGCACATGACAGGACTCCCGGGCTTCTGATACCTTCTTTATAGATTTTCATTACGCTATTTCTCCAGTATATCCTCACACAGCATGGTTTGACTTGTTTTCGTTACTTTATTGATTTGCCTTCGTAACTTTCTGACAACAAAAATCAGGAATAGACTTGCGTAGAACGTAAGGATTGCCTATATTTGCATCACAAGGATGAATCGTACGTTCTAATGCTGTTGGACTCCATCGTTGCGGTTGTACAACCCACGGCAGCGGGAAAGGTCCGGTGGTTCTAATGTCAACCACAATCAGTACACAACACCATCATCTCAACACGTAAGGACGGATAGACCGAAAGATCCATTTCGTTTACCATCAACCAAAAGTTTCTAAAGATATGAGCGACAACCACAAGCAACTGACAAGACTGGAACTCATCAACATCTACATGTCAACGATGAGCGCTGTAGAATCCGGTCAGTATACAACAGACGATGGCACTGTGGTCCATCTTGGCGATGACCTAGAGATGCAGGGAAACTCCCGTCTGTACAGTCATCTGTTCACGGTCAACGATATTCCGGCCTATCCCAATCCTACTATTGTAAAGGTGGAAAACACCGACAGCATCAGCGCTGGCAAAGAACTTATTGACGAAGGCTATCGTCCTATTGTCCTCAACTTTGCCAGTCGCCGTCATGCCGGAGGCGGTGTCATGAGTGGCAGCCGGGCTCAGGAAGAAAGTCTCTTCAGGCAGACCAATCTCTTCCGTTCTCTCTATCAGTTCACACCAAACGCTGAGAACTTCGGACTGAAGGTCAATCGTCGTCAGTATCCTATGGACCGTGAGTTTGGCGGTATCTACACGCCATATGCCACGGTGTTGCGCAGTGGCAACAACCAAGGCTACAAATTTCTGGCTCACCCCTTCAAACTCTCTTTTGTCTCCGTGGCAGCTATCAATCATCCGGAACTTATCAATGGAAGCAACCTTGGATTAGAGCAAGACACTGGTCAAGCTGTCGAAAGCAGGATTGCTCCAAACGATGTCGTCACTACCCTTAACAAGATGCGCACCATCTTCCGCATCGGCCTCAGTCACGGCCACGACGCTTTGGTCTTAGGCGCTTTCGGCTGTGGTGCCTTTGCCAATCCGCCAATGCATATCGCCCAACTCTTTAAGCAGGTGATGAACGAGAAGGAGTTCAAAAACAAGTACCGAAAGATTGTATTCCCTATCATTGAAGATCAAAACAGCCACAACCGCAATCTCCAGGCTTTTCAGATGGTATTCGGGTTACCAAAAGCCCAGAGGTAGTGAACTAATTGATATACCTAACGCGACGAGGGGACGAGGCTCAATACATCTGCCTCATCCCCTCGCTGTGTTATCAAAGCAAGTCACAAAGGAAGCTTATTTCTTTGTGCTCTTCTTCCTTGTAGTTGTCTTTTTCTTTGTGGTTTTCTTTGCCGTTGATTTGCTTGTCTTCGTGCTTGTAGATGTCAGTGCTTTATCAACCGCCTTCTCTGCCACGCTGGATGCTCCCTTCTTCACTGCGTTGGTGGCAGCAGTCTCGGCAGCACTTTTCAAGGCCGATGATGTAGCAGTACTCTTGGCAGCACTACTGACCGTTTTTATGGTATTGGCCGTGGACTTGGCCTTGTCGTAAGTAGACTTAGCCTTGCTGTAAGCAGAATTGACCTCGTTGGCAGTAGAGAGGGCTTTGCTCACAGATGCATTGCTTGAAGCGCTGGAAGTAACTTTGCTGGCAGCGCTGCTCACTGCAGCTTTTGCTGCTTCCTTTGCAAGTGTTGAGGTCACTGACGACTGTGCATGTACTGCGACGACGGCTGCAATAGCCATCGACATCATGATGAATCTCTTCATAATACTTTACTTTTTATTATTATCCTGAATTATGTTATTTGTTATCCCTTATTCGCTCTTTTCGCCACGGTTCTGCCCGTTTCTATGAGGCCTTCTCATCTTCTGGTAGTTCTGATACTGATCGTCGGTGAGGATGCTTTTCAGCTCTTTCTCATAGGCCTGACGCTGTGTCCGTCTCTGCTGCATCTCAGTCTTCTGTGTGTCGGTCAACTCAGGGCGTTGACCACGCTTGTTATTGCTAGAGTTGCTGCTGTTACTGTTTTCGTCATGTCGCGGTCTTCCCATTCCGGGCCCACCTAACACGCTCTCGTATTTCTTGTTCAGAGCCGACACCTTGGTCTTCTGCGTACTCGAAAGACCCAGTTGCTTCACGAGAAGTTCTGTCAGCGAAGTGGCGTCCATCTTTGCAGGTCTCTCGTTCTGTGCCATAGCTGCTGTCATTGCAAGCATTAACATGGCGGTCATCATTACTTTCTTCATAGTTAAACGTGTTTTTGTTGATCAAATTCGCTTGTTTGACGCTGAGGTAATGCTAAAAGTTTAAAGATGCAAGTATTAAAAAAGATAAAACAACGGCCTACGTAAGCTATTTATATACAGATACATACAGCCTTTATATGAACTCATGGCCTATCAGTGTCATTTCGCTTAACATAATGGCCCGTTGGCTGAAATAAATGACATTTTGGACCGCTGTACACTACGCATTAACGAAATGGCAAAGAAATTGGGCAGCCTCAAAGAAGAGCACAGACAAATGCCTTGCTGCTCTTAGTTTAGTAAAATAATGTGATAGTTATCTCAAGAAGTAACATTTGTTTGTAAGTTTGAAAGCAATTAAGCATCAGAGTTTTTAGCTATTTGTTTCTTGGCTAAAAACACCATGTAATGAATTTACTAGCTTTTGACTTACAAGCTCAAGTTTGGTGCATTAGACTAAAAAGCAAACAAATGATTCAGTGCATCAAAGAAAATGAAAGTAATTTTACCAGAAGCCGTCAGGTCGGAATCTCTCTTTCACAAACCAGCAGCGTTTCATTGGATTCTACCGCACAATCATGAATGAAACGAGCACTAAAAAAGGCCGGCAAATGCCGGCCCATTGATAGGAATGGCCATGACTGCCCATAAATACGATGGGATCAGCCGCCCATATTCGTTTACCCGAAGTTGTCGTACATAATACTCTCCGGCTCCACGCCCAGGCTATCGAGATAGTCGGTGACGGTCTTGATGAGCATTGGAGGACCACAGAGGTAGTACTCGCAATCTTCAGGAGCATCGTGGTCTTTGAGATAGGTATCTCTCACGCAGTTGACCGCAAAACCAGCATAGTACTTTACGCCTGCTTCATCAGCCTTGGGGTCGGGACGGTCGAGTGAGAGGTGCATGTGAAAATTGGGGAATTCTTTCTCCAGTTCCCAGAAATCCTCAAGGAAGAAAGCCTCCGACAATGAGCGTGCGCCATAGAAGAAATGCATCTCACGGTCGCGGCAGTTGATTTGGCGTGTCATATACATGATCTGAGAACGCAACGGAGCCATACCGGCACCACCGCCTATCCAAATCATCTCACGCTTGCTGTTGAACTTCGGATGGAAGTCACCGTAAGGACCACTCATCTTCACCTTGTCACCCGGCTTGAGCGAGAAGATATAAGACGAGCCGATACCCGTAGGCACATCCTGGAAGCCCACCTGTGGACGCGGTTTGAATGGTGTGGAGGCAATACGCACTGTCAACGTGATGATATCGCCCTCAGCGGGATAGTTGGCCATCGAATAGGCACGGATGGTTGGCTCGGGATTATGAGCTTTGAGGGAGAAGATGTTAAACTTCTTCCATGCGCCAATATACTCATCACCAATCAGTGACTTGTCGAAGTCTTTGTCGTAGTCGATCGTGTCATAGGCCGGAATATAGATCTGAGCATATGAGCCGGGAATGAAGTCCATGTGCTCGCCGGGAGGCAATGCTACCTTAAACTCCTTGATAAAGCTTGATACGTTGCTGTTGCTGATGACGGTGCATTCCCACTCTTTGACATTGAGAATGGCGTCACTTACCTTGATACTGAGGTCGCCTTTCACCTTAGTCTGGCAACCAAGACGCCAATGGTCTTTGATCTCCTTGCGGGAGAAGTGGCCCTTCTCAGTGTCGAGGATCTCGCCACCGCCATCGAGTACCTGCAGACGGCATTGTCCGCAGCTACCCTTACCGCCACAAGCCGATGAAAGGTGCACACCATTGTCGTTGAGCGTAGAAAGCAGACTTGCACCCTGCTCCACTTCAAGTTTCTTGTCACCATTGATAGTGATTGTCACCTTACCGCTTGGACTGAGATACTTTTTTGCGATAAGCAGGACGACCACCAGCAGTAAGATGACTACCAGGAAGACTGCTATGCTTAATGTTATGAATTCCATTGTTGAATACTAATTTACTTAATCCAAGAAACCTCTGTTAAAACTTCAATCCGCTGAAACACATCATGGCCATAGCCATCAGTCCTACGGTAATAAAGGCAATGCCCATACCCTGCAGAGGCTTTGGCACATCACTGTACTCCATTTTCTCTCTGATGGCACCGAACATGACGATGGCCAGTGTCCATCCCAGTCCGCTGCCCAGCGCATAAGCGACAGCGTCGCCAAGGTTACTGATGGCCTGTGCACTGTCCGGATCCATCTTGATACGCTGCTGCATGAAGAGCGAAGCACCCATGATGGCACAGTTCACAGCGATAAGCGGCAGAAAGATACCCAGCGCTGCATAGAGCGACGGAGAGTATTTCTCGACAGCCATCTCCACCAACTGCGTGATGCCGGCGATGATGGCAATGAATAGAATAAAACTCAGGTAGCTCAGGTCAACACCCTTGATAAGGCAGTCAGGACCAAGCACGTAAGTCTGAAGCAGATAGTTGATAGGCTCAGTAATCAGCAACACAAAGGTCACTGCCAAACCCAGGCCCAGCGAGGTCTTCACATTCTTGCTTACTGCCAGGTAAGAACACATACCCAGGAAGTAGGCAAAGATCATGTTGTCAACAAAGATTGACCTGAAAAATAATGCTATAGCGTGTTCCATATTACTTTACTTCTTTTCGTCCTTTACAAAGAATGCGCGGTTCACCCAAATCACACAACCAATAAGGATGAGCGCTGTGCAAGACATCGTCATCATACCATTGTTGACATAGCCAAAGTTGTAGACGCTCTCAGGTATAATCTGGAAGCCCAACAGACTGCCACGACCGAAGAACTCGCGGAAAGCACCCACGATCACCAGAATCATGGCGTAGCCCAAACCATTGCCCAGACCGTCGAGGAAGGAAGGCCAAGGTTTGTTCATCATGGCGAAAGCTTCAAGACGACCCATGAGGATACAGTTGGTGATAATCAGACCCACATACACACTCAGTTGAACACTCACGTCATAGGCGAAAGCACCGAGAATCTGGTTGACAATGGTCACCAGCGCAGCCACCACCACCAATTGCACGATGATACGGATGCGCATAGGAATGGTATTGCGGATAAGCGAGATAATGACATTCGAAAATGCCGTAATCACCGTCACGGCCAAGCCCATGACAATAGCGGGCTTAAGCTGCGAGGTCACGGCCAAGGCACTGCAGATGCCCAACACCTGCACCATGATGGGGTTGTTCAGGTGGAGCGGCTCTATAAAGGCAGCTTTATTCTGTTTTGAAAATAAACTCATAGTTTTGCATATTACATGAAGTGCAGGCCTTGCGAGGCCCGTGCTTCGGTTAAACTATTTTGCATTGAGGAAAGGCAGGAACTTACCCAGTCCATCGTGCAGCATGGCAGCCACACCATTGGAAGTAAGCGTGGCACCAGTGACCGCGTCAACCTGTGTGGCAGGGTCGGTAACCTTCTTCTGCACCGACAGCGCGATACTGCTGTGGTCATTGCCCTTGAAGAGTTGCTTTCCTTGGAACTTCTCCTGCCATTTTTGGTTGTCCTTAATCTCAGCACCCAGTCCGGCAGTCTCACCCTCATGATTGAAATAAGCACCATAAACCGTTGACTTGTCAGCATTGACTGATACGTAGCCGCTGATGCCGCCCCACAGGCCCATGCCTTTCATGGTGAATACGTACTTAGTAGCACCATTGACATTGCAGATGAACATCTTGCTGCCGTCAACCGTCTTTTCCTCTTTCACCACCTTATTATAAGTAGCCTCTGCAGCTGCATTGTCCAGTCCCCTGATGTTGAGGCTGTAAAGCACCTGTTTTTTCTGGTCAAGAGCTACATTAGCCTCCTGCATCGGCTTAAGCGCCTGATAGACGAAAGCCAACAAGAAGGCCACGACCACAACGATAATGGCCGAGTAGATAATTGTATATGAATTGCTGTTTGTTTTCATAGCTTACGATAATTCAGAGACCGTTGCGCTTAGCACGCTTTGAAATATTGCACTCCACCACGCAGTAATCGATAAGCGGAGCTATCATGTTGCCAAAGAAGATAGCGAGCATCATACCCTCTGGATAGCCTGGGTTCTTTACGCGCACGATGATGGCCATGGCGCCAATGATGAAGCCGTAGATCCACTTACCAGTCTCCGTACGGGCAGATGTCACCGGGTCGGTTGCCATAAACACAGCACCGAAGCAGAAGCCACCTAAGATAAGGTGTTCCCACCAAGCAATCGGAGTGGCACCAGTAGCGTGGAAGATGGCACCCATCACGCTGCCTCCAACGAACACGCTCAGCATGGTCTTCCAACTGGCGATGCCCGTCCAAAGCAAGATGACAGCACCGATAGCGATGGCTATAACCGATGTCTCACCGACGGAGCCAGGCATCAGACCGGTAATCATGTTGCAGACGCTCGTGTCAATGGGTGTGCCCTGAGCCAGATGCGCCAATGGGGTTGCCATTGTGAAGCCGTCAGCCAGTGTATTGCCAAGGCCGAAGATACTGTTGTGGGCTACCCATACAGCATCGCCCGTCATCTTAGACGGATAAGAGAAGAAAAGGAACATACGCGCACCGATGGCCACGTTGACAAAGTTCATGCCTGTGCCACCAAAGATTTCCTTGCAGAAGATCACAGCAAATGCGCAAGCCAGCGCCAACATCCACAGCGGTGTGGTGATGGGGATGATAAGGGGGATGATGATACCCGTTACGAGATAGCCCTCCTGAATCTCCTCGCCTTTCCACTGAGCCCATGCAAACTCAATACCGAGGCCGACGATGTAGCTCACCAGTATCTTTGGCAGCACAGCCAGGAAGCCATAGCCGAAGATGGACCAAAACGAGGCCGTGGACAGCGTGCCGGCAGCCAGGTAGTTTTGATAGCCAACATTGTACATGCCGAAAAGCAGTGCCGGCAACAAGGCGATGACCACAAAACTCATCATTCGTTTCGAGTCGAAGGCATCGTGAATAGACGTACCACTTGTAGAGGTTGTGTTCGGCACAAACAGGAACGTCTCAAAGCCGTCATAAAGACTTCTGAACGCGTGCAGTTTGCCACCTTCCTCAAAGTTGGGCTTTATCTTATCAAAATAATTCTTTAATGCACTCATTATTCAATACATTCAATACTCATTACTAATACTAACTTGAACTGCATTAAGCGTTCTCCTTTCTCAAGATGTCGAGACCCTCGCGCACGATCTTCTGCAGCGGCAACTTAGAACTGTCGACAAACTCAGCCAGTGCGAAATCCTCAGGCGCCACCTCGTAGATGCCGAGTTGTTCCTGTTTGTCAATATCGCCGGCAATGATAGCCTTGATTAGGTATTCGGCATAGATATCCATAGGGAACACCCTGTCGTACTCTCCGCTCTGAATGATATGCCGTTCACCGCCTTTGATACGAGCGTCAAGGTCGTATTGCTTATGAGGCATCAGCCAAGAGAAATAGCTGCGGCTCACGGAGAACTCCTTCGTACGCGGCATAATCCAGCCGAGCGTTTCATCAGCGTTGTCGCCCTCGGGAATGACGGTCACCTCAGAGGTATGTGCGCCCAGGTAGCCATCAATGGAATCCTTACGGCCCGTCAACGGATTGCCGTTGATAATGCGTATGTGCTCAGTAGCCTTGAGCTGCTCACCGAGGATGTCTTTCAGCGATGTACCGACAAGCACGTTGGTATAAGCCGGGTTCTTGACCTGACTTCCGGCCACGGCTATCGTACGGCGCAAGTCAACCTTACCACTATTAAACAACCGGCCGATGAAAATAACAGTTGTGGGATCAACCGTCCACACCACAGAGTTCTTGTTCATCGGCTCAATGTGGTTAATCTGGACGCCAACGTTGCCTGCTGGACATGGACCGTCAAACACATTGAGGTTGACGCCCTTTACATCGGTCAGCGCCTTCGATGTTTGCGAGGCTCCAATCCCAAGGTGAACAGGAGCGATGCGGGACAGTGCGGCAAGTCCTGTAGTAAATGCGAACTCATTGCCCTTGAGTTCTACCTCGAAGTCGCAGGCCAGCGGCATGTCACGCAATGCCGACACATAGATGCCCTTGGGCTGTGTAGTAGGAAGGGTGCTTACTGCATAAGGCAACTGATTGATGTAGCCAAACAGTCCGGCCTCCAGTAACTTGGCTTTCACAGCCTCAGCATCCATGGTCAAAGGATCGGCCTTACCGAAATCATGATACTCCTGCTGTGCATCGGCCTTCACCTTGACGAAAAGCACTTTGCGGCGTTCTCCTCTGACCACAGCACTCACCGTGCCGCTCACCGGAGAAGCAAAAGTCACCTCAGGACAAGCCTTGTTGAAGAACAACGCTTCGCCGGCCAGCACATGATCGCCTTCCTTCAAGGCCACCTTCGGAGTGACACCGGGGAAGTCGGACGGAGACAATGCATACTCTTCCGACGGCTTCACCTCGAACCGCTCTTCCTTGGCCTTGCCTATCAGGTTAATGTTTAAGCCTTTGCGCAACTTGATTACATTTGCCATAAGAATGAAGATAATTTATAATAAGAGATTAAAAAACTTTGGAATTTCCTTCTCTGCTTCCGAGTGCAAATTTAAACAAAAATTATGGGATTACTCCATAAAAACCATATTTTTTGTTCAAATCACGGCAGTTTTTCTTAATTTTGCACCTATTGAAAAAGGTAAGACACATTATAAACTACTTGATATGGGCCACGGTGGGTCTGTATCTGCTACTTACCGTCATGGTCAACATCCCGATGACACAGCACGTCATCGGTTCGGCTGTGGCGTCGGCTCTGTCGTCTAAGTTCGGCACCACGGTAACTGTTGGCAAGGTTAACTTGGGCTTCTTCAACCGCATCATCATTGACGATGTGAGCATGCTCGACCAGCAACAGCACCACCTGTTGCGTGCCACGCGACTGTCGGCCAAGTTCAGCTATCTCGACCTGCTGAAGGGTCGCGTCACCATTGTGTCGGCACAGATGTTCGGTTTAGAAGCCAATCTCTATAAGGCTACGGCCAAAAGCAAGCCCAATTTTCAGTTTGTCATTGACTCTCTGGCATCCAAAGACACTACCCATCACGAGCCACTCCACCTCGATATCAACAGCCTTGTCATCCGCCACGGAAAGATTGCATGGAATCAACTCGACGCTCCCCACAGACAGGGGTTCGATACTCACCACATGCATTTCTCCAACATCAGCTCGCATATCATCTTACGTCTTGTGGGCAGCGACTCGGTGAATGTCAACCTGAGGAAGCTGGCATTCGACGAAGCCTCAGGCATCCATCTTGCTTCACTCTCTCTGCGTGCTGCCGCAGGCCACAACGGTCTGCAGCTTCACGATTTCCAGCTCACGCTCCCTCATTCGGAAATCAATATCCCTGCGCTCACCGCCACCTATCACGACCGTCAGTGGTCCACAGCGCATTATCAGGGCCTGCTGGCGGAGTCCCACGTTTTTCTGCCTGACCTCAGCGCCTTTGTCGTGCCCTTCAAGGACATGCCACGGCAGGTTGTCGTCAAGTCGTCCATCCGTGGACATGGTCATGAAATCACCATAACCTCGCTCGCAGCCTCCCTGCTCAAGCCTCAAGCACGACCCATCGCCACCGCTCCGTCCGACATCCGATTGATGGCCAGCGCATGGGTCAACCTTGCGGGCAGCCATCCTCAGTGGCGGGTCAGGCTACCACTGCTCACCGTCAACGGTGAAGGCATGAAGCTGCTCGCCGGCCACGTACCGGAAGCCGTGTCAAGACTGCGCACCCTGAAGTTCAGAGGAAAAGCGTCAGGCTACTATCATGATGTCATGGTAGACGGGCAACTCGTCTCCGACTTAGGCAACGCCAAACTGACCTTCAATAAGACCGGTGACAACATGCGGGCTCACCTCAATACCGGTGGTTTCAACATCGGGCAGGTGCTGGGCAATGATCAGCTCGGCCTTCTGGCGACCAATATCAATGGTGAGGGCAACATCAAGACCAGCCACTATACAGCCAAAGGACAAATCAGCAGGCTTGACTATAAGGGCTATTCCTACCATGACATCACCATCGACGGGCAAGCTGACAAGCGACGTTTCTCCGGCTCCATCAGCATCAACGACCCGAATGTCAGAATGAACGCCAAGGGAACGGTCGACCTGCAGTCGGCTGCTCACGTCTATCAGTTGACTGGCGATATCGAGCATCTTGTCCCGGAGAAGCTCCGGCTCTTCACTGGCCGGCTGGCAGAAGCCAGCTACAAGGCCCGACTGAAAGCTGCCATCGCAGGCAACGACATCTACCATGCCAAAGGCTATGTGGTGGTCAACAACTTCACGATGGACCGAGGACAAGACAGCTACGCGCTCGACTCCCTGCGCCTGCAGACCGGCACTACTTCGCACGGCCATTATATCAGAATGAACAGCGACTTCGCACAGGCTTTGCTCTATGGCACATCCGACTACAAGTCTATGATTCAAAGTGTAGAGAACGTGATTGTGAAGAAGCTGCCCAGCATCAGCCACCTCGCCCCCTTCCACTACCGCCATATTGCCAGCGGCAACTTCTCACTCGCCGCCGACGTGTATAAGGGAGACTGGGCAAAGGCTTTTTTCAACATCCCCGTAGAGCTGTCAGACACCCTGCACATAGAAGCGGCCGTCACTGACAATGGCAACGCACTCAACGGCCGGCTGACCGCACCCGACCTTGCTTACAGTGGCAACCAGTTGCGCAACATCTCGGTCAAGGTCGAGACCATCGACGGCATTCTCCATACCAAAGCCAGCCTGCGTAAGATGAGGACCGAAGACAAAGGCACCGACGTGGCACTCGACATGAAGGCCGGCGGCGACCAGTTGCAAGCGGCAATGTCGTTTGACAACCACGCCACTGCCCAGCGTTTCCGTGGACAGATCAACTCGCATGTCTCTTTCGACGAAACCGCCGACGGGCATTCTCAGGCAATTCTGAAGTTGCAACAGTCCAGCTACAGCATTGGCGACACCATTTTCAACCTTCGCCCATCAACGCTTATTTACAGCAAGAAACGATTGGAAATCGACAACTTCCTCGTTGCCTCAAGCGGACAAAGCATCCGGCTCAACGGTGTCGTCTCTGACCATTCCACAGACTCCATCACTGCCGAGCTGCACAATGTCAACGTGGCTTACGTGCTCAATCTGGTCAACTTCCACTCCGTTGACTTCAGCGGAGCTGTGTCGGGTATCGCCAATGTCAAAGAACTCTTTGGCAGGCCTTACATGTCCGGTCAGTTGCGCGTTGACGACTTCACGCTCATGGACGGAAATCTTGGCACACTCTTCGCCAAGGCCGACTGGAACCCCGACAAGGGCCAAATCGATATCGACGCAGTGGCGAAGGACACCATTGGCAACAACCCGCTGACTGTGAAGCCACGCCTCACCGTCGTGAAAGGCTATGTATCGCCCAAGCGCAATGAGCTCGACCTGGACATTCAACTGCACAAGACCCGCGGTGAGTTTATCGGGAAAATCTGCTCCAGCTTCCTTGACGACTTTGACCTATCCGCCGACGGCAACATCAAGATTGCCGGACCATTTAAGAGACTCAACCTCACCGGACAGGTGAAAGCTAATGGCAGCACTCACATCAGACCGCTTGGCACCACATACTCATTGAAAGACGCTGACGTGTCACTCATTGAGAACGAGATCGTATTCGACCATGACACCATCACCGACAAAAACGGCAACCACGGCATCATAACCGGCGGTATCCACCACAATCACCTCAGCCGATGGTCGTACGACCTTGACATCACAGCCCGCCACATGCTGGCCTTCGACACCAACGGCAATGACGGCAGCTCATTCTACGGACACGTCTTCGGCAATGGAAAGGCGAGCATCGCCGGTGGTGGAGGCAGTGGCAACGTCAACATCAACATCAATGTGACACCCGACAAGAACTCGGAAATCGTCTACGACATCTCCAGTCCGGAAACGGTCGGTGGTCATGACTTCATTCACTGGACATCACGTGATACACTCACCACTGCCAACGACTCGCTGAAGCGACAAGCCGCTCAGACCGACGACGACATTCCCACTAATATCCATCTCAACTTCCTTATCAACACAACCCCTGATGCCACACTGCGCATCATCATGGACCGGCAGAGCGGAGACTACATAGCGCTCAACGGATCGGGCACCCTGCGCGCCAACTGGTTCAACAAGGGTAGCATGGACATCTTCGGCACTTACACCATCAACAGCGGCACGTACAAGCTGACGATACAAAACATCATCAAGAAAGTGTTCAACTTCGCAGACGGGGGCACCATCGTCTTTGGCGGCAATCCCATGAATGCGCAGCTTCACCTCAGCGCCGTCTACCCCATCGCTTCAGTCAGTCTGTCGGATCTTCAGATAGGACGCAGCTTCTCATCAAACAACACACGCGTGAACTGTCTGATGAACATCACTGGTACGCCATCAGCACCTAAGGTGGATTTCAATCTCGACTTCCCATCGCTCGATGCCGATGCCAAACAGATGATTTACAGCTTGATAAGCAGCGAGGAGCAGATGAACCAGCAGGTGCTCTACCTCCTGGCTGTCGGACGCTTCTACACGGAGAGCAGCAACAATGCCCAAGCCCAAAGCACCAACCAGACTTCTCTCGCCATGCAAAGCATTCTCAGTGGACAAATCAGCCAGCAGATTAATAATGTACTGAGTGGACTGATCAAGAACAACCAGTGGAACTTTGGCGCCAACATCTCAACGGGTGACGAGGGATGGAACAACGCGGAATACGAAGGACTGCTCAGCGGCCGGCTGCTCAACAACCGGTTGCTGATCAACGGACAGTTCGGCTACCGCGACAATGCCAACGCCACACAATCGTTCATAGGCGACTTCGACGTAAGATACCTCATCTTCCCCAACGGCAACTTCAGCGTCCACGTCTACAACAAGACCAACGACCGCTATTTCACACGTAACTCTCTGAACACACAAGGCATTGGCTTCATCATAAAAAAGGATTTCACGAGCCTGCGCGACCTGTTCTCTTTCTCATCAAAGAAGAAACAGAACAAATGATCAGAAGTAAGAAACAGAAGTTCGCAACTCATGTTAGGCCTTGTCATGACAATGGCAAGAACATGGCCTGACATTCTGTTCAGATTGATGAAGGAATGTCAGTTCTTTTCATGTGTTTTTAACACTGAGAATCGATTATTTTCGTTCAAGATCACCTTGGAGCCGAATAATGCCATTCCTGACGCAGTTAAGATATATTCCTATCTATCAACCACTTAAGCAACACAGATGGCGCACGGCGACTTTTCCACAACGGCATATCGCCGAAAAGCCAACGGAGCTTCGGCGAAAAGCCATCGGCATATCGCCGAAAAGCCGGCAGCATATCGGTGAAAAGCCCACCCGATTTCGGTGGAACCGACATGTCCAATCGCCCATTTCGCCAGCCTATAACGCAAAAAAACTGCTTTCCGACCGGACGATACGCGTTAGTCGCTCGATTTTATCCCATTCACTTTTCAAAAACGAAGCAAATAGACAACAACGTTTTGTTGAATATTTTCAGCATATCATCCATGTAATGTTCCCTATCCATCTCAACCTTCTGCTACCACAAGGGCAAGACCAAAAGCAAAAATATGAGCAAAAATAAGATGTCATTCAATAAGCACCTTATGTCATCGGGCCCATACTTTAAGGAAAGTCATCCTCTGCCATTGTTCAGCACATGCCTTTAAGCCGTCCCAAACTGAAAAAAAAACATTCGATTTTCTTGGGGTTTCCACTCGTTTACATTATCTTTGCAGACGAACTATTCAATGGCGGTGATTGGCACTGCCTCTAAAAAGAAATGTCAGCAATGGAAGAAATCAGTTGGGGATTCATTGGATGCGGAGAAGTGACCGAGAAGAAGTCAGGTCCCGCCTTCAACGAAGTAGAAGGGTCGCATGTAGAGGCAGTGATGAGCCGAAGCAAGGACAAGGCCCGTGCCTACGCTGAGCGGCACCACATAGCCAAGTGGTACACCGATGCCCAGCAACTGATTGACGATCCCAATGTCAACGCCGTTTACATCGCCACGCCCCCGTCGTCGCATGCCACATTTGCCATCATGAGCATGCGGGCAGGCAAGCCATGCTACATAGAGAAGCCGTTGGCCGCAAGCTACGAAGACTGCATACGCATCAACCGCATCAGCGAGAAGACCGGCGTGCCATGCTTTGTAGCCTACTACCGTCGCTACCTTCCTTATTTCCAAAAGGTCAAGGAGATCATCGATACCGGTACCATTGGCAAGGTACTCAACGTGCAACTGCAATTTGTGGTGCCGCCACGCGACCTTGACTACAATGCCTCCTCCAAACTGCCCTGGCGCCTACAGCCCGACATCTCCGGCGGCGGCTATTTCTACGATCTGGCTCCTCACCAGCTCGACTTGCTCCAAGAGCTGTTCGGCATCGTGGTACGGGCCCATGGCTATCCCACCAACCGCGAACATCTCTATAAGGCTGAAGACACCATCAGTGCTGCTTTCATCTTCGACAGCGGCATCTCCGGCAGTGCGTCCTGGTGCTTTGTGGGCCACGAAAGTGCCAAAACCGACCGCATCATGGTGACCGGCGATAAGGGCACGTTGTCGTTCAGCGTCTACACCTACGAAGCCATCCGGCTTGTCACCAGCGAGGGCACGCGCAACATCAACATCCCTAATCCGCCCTACGTACAGTTGCCCATCATAACCTCTGTCATCAGACACCTGCAAGGGCTGAGCGTGTGTAAATGTACCAGCGTGAGTGCTACGCCGGTCAACTGGGTAATGGACCGTATTTTGGGCAAGTTCTAAATGCGCAGGAGGCATGAGAAAAAGTACATTCACTGCCTGGCTTTCGCTCTGCATGCTAATCATTCCTATGACGACATCGATGGCTGCTGCAACTGAAAAGTACAATCCAGATGATCAGAGCCACACTGTCGGTCAATCAGTAGACTCTGCAGCTAAAGACTCATCCATCATGCTGCCGAAATCTCTGTCAGCAAAAGATGTCAAGTCCAAGAAGCGACACAAGATCAGTAAAGTGCGCAAAGTGGTAAGAGGCTTCTCGAGCATCGACACGGCGTATATCGAGCAGCAGGCCTACATCTATACGGTGATGTTGCAAAACACCAACACCTTCGAGATCTACCACATCAGCAACGGTAAAGGACAGGAAGTGGTGTTCGCGCCGAAACCTTCCTACAAGGTAGGGCCCTATATAGGATGGAGGTGGGTGTTTCTGGGTTATACTATTGACCTGACCCACCTCAGCGGCGAGGCACGTCAGGACCTCAACTTGAGCGTGTACAGCAACCAGATAGGTTTCGACCTGTTCTGGCGGAAGTCAGGCGATGACTACAGAATCAGTCAGGTCAACTTTGGCAAGAAATACGACACATCAGGCATGCACAACGTCGCGTTCGATGGCTTTCATTCCAGTGTGAGAGGATTCAACGTCTACTATATCTTCAATCATCGACGTTTCTCCTATCCCGCCGCCTACAGCCAGAGCACCATCCAGCGCCGTTCGCAGGGCAGTCCGCTCGCCGGCATAGGTTACACCCGCCACAGCCTCGACATCGATTGGGAGAAATTCCACGAAGTGGTGAATGAACGACTTGGCAAAGGCTATCTCGATGATGTCACTGATACAGCACTGATGCGAAGCAACGTAGAGTATACCGACTTCTCAGTGAGTGGCGGTTACGCCTACAACTGGGTGTTTGCCCACAACTGGCTGTTGGACGTCTCGCTGCAACTCGCCATCGCCTACAAGCATACCAAAGGTGACGCCAATACCGAGCACAAAGGCATGTTTCAGGAGTTTGACTTTCGCAACTTCAATCTCGATGGCATCTCACGCATCGGCATTGTGTGGAACAACATGAGATGGTACGCAGGTGCCAACGCCATCTTTCATGCCTACAACTACAAGAAAAAGCAATTCCAAACCAACAACATCTTCGGCAATGTGAATTTCTACGTCGGCTACAACTTCGGAAGTATTCACAAGAAGAAGAAAAACAAAACAAAAAAGTAATGACAAAAAAATCATTGATAACAATCCTTCTGCTGCTTACCACTGTGCTGCTTTCGGCCAATGCGCAGAAAGCGGATTACCAGAAAGCGGACTCGCAGCGTGTGATGTCGCTCTTTCGCAAAGCCAAAGGACAGCCTCACGCTATGGGTTCCTACATGGTATTTTTCGGCAGGCAGCTGCTTGGCGTGCCTTACGTGGCCAAGACGCTGGAGAAGAACAAGAGCGAGCAACTGATCGTCAACCTCCGGCAGCTCG
This sequence comes from uncultured Prevotella sp., assembly GCA_900319905.1. Lineage (GTDB taxonomy): Bacteria > Bacteroidota > Bacteroidia > Bacteroidales > Bacteroidaceae > Prevotella. The sequence goes on from ONQB01000005.1 coordinate 66,458, forward strand.
ACTGCACGACCTACGTCGAGACCGTGCTGGCCTTAAGCCGGTGCATGATGCAGGGCAAGCCCACTTTCTCAAACTACTGCACCCAACTGCGTCTCATCCGCTATGCCAAAGGAGTGGTATCGTACCCAACCCGTCAGCACTACTTCACCTATTGGATCAAGCAGAACGTGAGCGACGGTATCGTAAAGGATATCCAGTCGCCCAATCCTCCATACGCTGCCCGGCAGACCGTGAAAGCAAACTATATGACTACGCACATCAGCCAGTACCCCATGCTTGTTGACCACCCCGCATACATCCAGCAGATCAAAGCCATGGAGAAGGCAATCACGGGGCTCAAGCCAAGATACATACCCGAAAGCGCCATCAACAACACGAAGTTGTTGAGAAATACCGTCCACGATGGCGACATCATCGGCATCGTCACTACAAAAGCCGGACTGGAGATCAGTCACCTCGGCATCGCCGTATGGCATAAAGACGGACTACACATGCTCAACGCCTCATCACTCAAGCATAAGGTGATAGAGGACAGCAACCTGCTGCGCACCTATCTCAAGAAACAGAAATCGGCCATCGGAATAAGGACCGTCAGAGCATATTAAACGAATCATTCAACATGAGTGAACCATTAGCTGAACGAATGCGTCCCCGCACCCTGGACGACTACTACGGACAAGAACAGCTTGTAGGACCCAATGGCGTGGTACGCAAAATGATAGAGCAACACCGCGTCTCCTCCTTTATATTATGGGGGCCGCCGGGGGTGGGCAAGACAACACTGGCACAAATCGTTGCCACGACGCTCAAGGTGCCCTTCTTCACGCTGTCGGCCGTGACGAGTGGCGTAAAAGACGTGCGCGACGTAATCGAACGTGCCAGACAAAGCCACTTCTTCAACAGCACCTCCTCCCCCATCCTCTTCATCGATGAGATCCACCGCTTCTCCAAGTCACAACAAGACTCGCTGCTCGGCGCCGTGGAGCATGGCATCGTAACGCTTATCGGTGCCACCACTGAGAACCCTTCTTTCGAAGTCATCAGGCCACTGCTGTCGCGTTGCCAGGTGTATACGCTCAAGTCTCTCGACAAAGAGGCACTCGAGCAAATCCTCCATCATGCCATAGAGAAAGACGCCGTACTCAGCTCCAAGCACATCGAACTGAAAGAGACCGGAGCCATGATGCGGTATTCTGGAGGCGACGCACGCAAACTGCTCAACATTCTTGAACTGGTGACCGAGTCAACAGAAGACGACCCTATTGTCGTCACCGACAAGAAGGTGGAAGAACTGCTGCAACAGAATCCTTTGGCTTACGACAAGAAAGGCGAGATGCACTACGACATCATCTCTGCATTCATCAAGAGCATCAGAGGGTCCGACCCCGATGCCGCCCTCTACTGGATGGCACGGATGATAGAAGGTGGCGAAGATCCACAGTTCATCGCCAGACGGCTGGTGATCAGCGCGGCTGAAGACATCGGGCTGGCCAACCCCAATGCTCTTCTGCTGGCCAACGCGGCATTCGATGCCGTGATGAAGATAGGATGGCCCGAAGGACGCATCCCATTGGCTGAAGCCACAGTCTATCTGGCCACCAGTCCGAAGAGCAACTCGGCCTACAAGGGCATCGGAGAGGCATTGGAAGAAGTGAGAAAAAGCGGCAACGAACCGGTGCCACTGCACCTGCGCAACGCTCCGACACAACTCATGGAACAGCTGGGCTATCACGACGGTTATAAGTACCCTCATGACTATAGTGGCAACTTCACAGTCCAGCAGTACCTCCCCGACGCGCTCACCGGCAAGCGTTTCTGGCATGCCCAGCACTCACAGGCTGAGGAGAAGCTATACCAACGCATGCTTAATTGCTGGGGCGACAGATACAAGGAATAACACATAAGACTAAGACCAAGTCTTTTATAAATAACAACTAATTAGACAAAAAAATGAACATTGTAATACTTGATGGATATGCAGCCAATCCCGGTGACATTTCCTGGGATGCACTGAAGCAACTTGGTGAATTGACGGTCTATCCACGGACAAAAGCCAATGAGGTAGTAGAACGTGCCAAAGAGGCAGACATCGTATTGACCAATAAGATTAACCTTACCGACGACGTGATGGCTCAATTGCCCAAACTCAAATACATTGGTATCTTGGCAACAGGTTATAACGTGGTTGACGTGGATGCCGCCCACCGGCGTGGCATTGTCGTCACCAACATCCCGGCCTACAGCACCGAGAGCGTAGTACAGATGACCTTTGCCCATATCCTGAACATCACCAATCAAATTGGCCACTACGCCGACGAGTCACGCAGCAAGCGCTGGAGCAACAATCCCGACTTCTGCTATTGGGACACACCGCTCACTGAACTCTCCGGCAAGACCATAGGCATCATTGGCTTCGGTCATATCGGCTCGCATGTCGCCCACATCGCACGCGAATTCGGCATGGACGTATTTGCACTCACGTCGAAAGACAATTCGCAACTGCCTGACGGCATACAGAAGACCACCCTCGAAGGACTGCTTGGAGTGGCCGACATCCTCACCCTGCACTGCCCTCTGACGAAAGACAACTACCACATGATCAACGCCGCATGCATACAGCGCATGAAGCAAGGCGCCATCATCATCAACACAGCTCGTGGAGCACTGGTTGACGAGCAGGCTGTGGCCCAAGCGCTTGCCGACGGACATCTGGCCGCTTACGGTGCCGATGTCATGGAACAGGAGCCGCCAAAGGCTGATAATCCGTTACTCAGTCAGCCACATGCCTTTCTTACGCCTCATATCGCATGGGCTACCAAAGAAGCACGCCTCAGGCTCGTTGACATCTGCGTGGCCAACGTCAAGGCATTCATCGAAGGACATCCTAAAAATGAAGTCTGACACCTATGACCTTACTTTCTGAGCCTTTCTACGGTACCCTTCAGACTACCATAGAAGTACTTGGTACACTGGCCTTTGCCATATCTGGCATCCGCCACGCCGCCGCCAAGCACTTCGACTGGTTCGGAGGGTTTGTCTGCGGTTTCGTGGTGGCCATTGGCGGAGGTACGCTACGTGACGTCATGCTCTCCGACACACCCTTCTGGATGACCTCGCCAATGTACATCATCTGCACATTCCTCGCACAGGCCATCGTCATTATCTTTGCCCGATACCTCAAGCGCCTGGACAACGCATGGTTTGCGTTCGACACCCTCGGACTGGCACTCTTCACCATCACCGGCATACAGAAGACGCTCTACTTCGGCTATCCCTATTGGGTGGCCGTCGCTATGGGCTGCATCACAGGGTCGGCAGGCGGTGTCGTACGCGACATCCTCCTCAACAAGACACCCATCATCTTCCGTCGGGAGATCTACGCCATGGCATGCATCGCAGGAGGAATACTCTACTGGTTGCTGATGAAATTACACGTAAACGACGTGGTCACTGCGGCTTCCACCTTCCTGCTGATCTGCATCATTCGGTTCCTGGCTGTGAGATATCACATCTCGTTACCCGTACTTAAAGGAGAAAAATAGCGTTTCTTTTGTCTACATGATGGATTTTTAGTAATTTTGCACAGATTTATGTACGCCGTTGAATGGCGTTGTAGCTCAAGCAATAAATAAACTCATTATAATGAAAATTTCATATAAGTGGCTTAAAGAGTATGTTGACTTCGACCTCACCCCGCAGGAGACAGCGGACGCGCTGACCTCTACAGGTCTTGAGGTGGATGCGTTGGATGAAGTTCAGGCCATCAAGGGCGGACTGAAGGGACTGTTTGTAGGTAAGGTGCTTACATGTGAGCCCCATCCCAATAGCGACCATCTGCATGTGACAACCGTCGACCTTGGCAAAGGTGAACCACAACAGATTGTATGCGGTGCACCCAATGTGGCAGCCGGACAGAAGGTGATCGTGGCCGACCTCGGCTGTGTGCTGTATGACGGTGACAAGGAATTCACCATCAAGAAAAGCCGTCTCCGCGGCATCGACTCCTTCGGTATGATCTGTGCTGAGGACGAGATTGGCGTGGGCAACGACCATAGTGGCATCATCGTACTGCCCGACGACGCTGTTGTCGGAACACCGGCTGCCGAATACTACCATCTGGAAAGCGACTGGGTGATCGACATCGACATCACCGCCAACAGAGCTGACGCGCTGAGCCACTATGGTGTGGCACGCGACCTCTATGCATGGCTCGTACAACGCGGCTATAAGACCAGTCTGCACCGTCCCGACTGCTCCAAGTTCCATGTGGACAACGAGGACCTGCCTATTGACGTGGAAATCGAGAACCAAGACGCCTGCAAGCGCTATGCCTGCATCAGCATCACTGACTGCCACGTGAAGGAAAGTCCAGACTGGCTGAAACAGAAGCTTGAGGTCATCGGCCTCCGACCCATCAACAACATCGTGGATATTACCAATTATATCATGATGGCCTACGGGCAGCCTATGCACTGCTTCGACGCCGACATGGTAACCGGACATAAGATCGTAGTACGCACGCAGCCCGAAGGTACAAAATTCGTAACCCTCGACGGCGTAGAGCATACCCTTGGCGAGCACGACCTGAGCATCTGCAATGCTGAAGAACCGATGTGTATCGCCGGTATCTTCGGCGGTAAAGGATCGGGTACATATGAGACCACACACAACGTGGTGCTTGAATCTGCCTACTTCCATCCTACATGGATCCGCAAGAGCGCACGTCGTCACGGACTGAGCACGGACGCCAGCTTCCGCTTCGAGCGTGGTGTCGATCCCAATGGCACCATCTACGCCCTGAAGCAGGCCGCCATTCTTTGTCAGGAGCTGGCCGACGGCAAGGTGAGCATGCAGATCAAGGATGTTTACCCCAATCCTCTGCCCAACTTCAAGGTGAATTTGAAATACGAATACTGCGACCGACTCATTGGCAAGCAGCTGGGCCACGATACCATTAAAAGCATCGTCACCAGCCTGGAAATGAAGATTGACAGCGAGGACGAGGAAGGACTGCAGCTTACGGTCCCTGCCTATCGTGTGGATGTGCAACGTCCCTGCGACGTAGTTGAGGACATTCTGCGTATCTATGGATATAATAACGTGGAGATTCCAACTCAGCTTAAAAGCTCACTGACCATCGAGAACGATGAGGACAAAGAGCATAAGCTGGAGAACATCATCAGCGAGCAGCTCGTTGGCTGTGGCTTCAATGAGATACTCAACAACTCACTCACGAAGGAAAACTATTACAACAGCGATGAGCTCAACGCTTATCCTTGGGCCAACACGGTGAAAATCATGAACCCACTGAGCACCGACCTCAGCGTGATGCGTCAGACACTGGTCTTTGGCGGACTGGAATCGCTGCTGCGCAATATCAACCGCAAGCGCGACAACCTTCGATTCTTCGAGGTGGGCAACGTCTATCGCTACACACCTGAAAAGGATGACCACGATGCGCCCATCTCTGCTTACTCACAAGAATACCACATGGGTCTGTGGGTCACAGGAAAGCGCGTACAAGGCTCCTGGGCGCATCCCGACGAAGACAGTTCGTTCTATGAGCTGAAAGCATACGTCCAAAACATTCTCAAGCGCACAGGACTGGCTGCAGGACTGGTGGTGGAGAGTAAGAGCGATAACAACCTCTTCGCTTATGGTTTGTCGTTGAAGACACGCAATGGCAAGGTGATTGCAGATTATGGCAAGCTCAGCCACAAGGTCACTCATGAGGCAGGCATCGACCAGGATGTCTACTACGCAGAAATCAACTGGTCGGGTGTTGTCAAGGCCACAAAGAAGAACAAGATTGAATTCAAGCATCTGAGCAAATATCCGGCTGTGAGCCGCGACCTCGCCCTGCTCGTTGACGAGAGCGTCGAATTCGCACAGATTGAGCAGATTGCACGCCAGACAGAGAAAAAACTGCTGAAGAGCGTTTCCCTATTCGACGTTTACCAAGGCAAAAACCTGCCTGCCGGTAAGAAGAGCTATGCCGTCAACTTCATGTTCGAAGATGAAGAGCGTACGCTCACGGAGAAGCAGATCGACGCCATGATGCAGAAGCTCGTTCATAACCTCACTACAAAGTTAGGTGCTGAATTGAGATAAGAAAACACAACAGCAAAAACAACAAAACAACAAAATAATTATTCATCCAATGGGAAGAGCATTTGAATACCGTAAGGCTACAAAACTGAAGAGATGGGGTCATATGGCCCGTACGTTCACAAAACTTGGCAAGGAGATTGCCATTGCCGTGAAAGCAGGTGGCCCCGAACCGGAAAATAATCCTCGTCTGCGTGCTATCATCGCAACCTGTAAGCGTGAGAACATGCCGAAGGACAACATCCAGCGTGCCATCAAAAACGCTATGGGTAAGGACCAGAGCGATTATAAAGAGGTGACTTACGAAGGCTACGGCCCTCATGGAATCGCCATCTTGGTGGACACACTTACCGACAACACTACCCGTACGGTAGCCGATGTGCGTTCTGTATTCAATAAGTTTAGCGGCAACCTCGGCACCACAGGTTCGCTGAGTTTCCTTTTCGACCATAAGGCTGTGTTCACCTTCAAGACGAAGGAAGGCGTAGAAATGGACGAACTGATCCTCGACCTGATTGACTACGGTGTGGATGACGAATACGACACTGACGAAGAGGCTGGTGAGACCACAATCTATGGAGCACCGACAAGCTTCGGCGACATTCAGAAATATCTTGAGGACAATGGCTTCGAAATCACAAGCGCCGAGTTCACCTACATCCCCAACGACCTCAAGGACCTGCCTGCCGACCAGCGAGAGACCATTGACAAGATGGTGGAGAAGCTCGAGGACTTCGATGATGTGCAGAACGTCTACACCAACCTCAAGCCCGCCGAGGACGATGGTGAAGAGGAATAGGAAGTTAATTTACAAGTAGACATAACAAAGAAATCAAAAAAGAAATATCAAGAAGGAATAACAGAATAATCTTACAGGACAAACGTCCTATCGGTTATTGAATGCTTATTCCTGTTGACCATAAAAAAAGCTGCAGGCATCACTCCTGCAGCTTTTTTGTTTATTTCTTTATTAAGCTTAGTTGTCACTTAAAAAGAATTCCCTTCTTTTAATGCTATTTCTGCTGCTTCAGCTTATCAACATACGCATCAATCACAGCAACAGCAACGACATTGACCACATCACGCACACTAGCCTCAAAGTCAGTGAAGTGAATAGGCTTATTCAATCCCATCTGCACAGGGCCGATGATCTCACAGTCCGGATCAAGTGCCTGCATCAGCTTATAGCTACTGTTGGCTGAGCTCATGTTCGGGAAGACAAGCGTGTTGACGTTCTTGCCTTTAAGGCGTGTGAAGGGATACTTGTCATCACGAAGCTCACGGTTGAGTGCGAAGTTAATCTGCATCTCACCATCAATAGGCAGATCAGGATAATCCTGCTGCATCTTCTCCACAGCCTGATGAACTTTCACCGGCGAACCGATTTCATCGGTGCCGAAGTTGGAATAGCTTATCATCGCTATGACAGGATCATTGTTGAAGAACTTCACGGTATGAGCAGCAAGCCTTGCAACATCGTACAATACATTCTGGTCAGGATGGCGGTTGATTAAAGTATCAGCCAAATAGAAAACACCCTTCTTCGTGTTAAGGATATGCATTGTAGCGAAAGTGTTGTAGTCCTTTCGGATGCCAATTACTTCCTTAGCAACCTTAATAGTGTTGCTGTACTTTGTGTAAAGACCGGTAACGAAAGCATCGGCATCGCCCTGCTCCACCATCGACATGCCAAAGTAGTTACGCTCATACATCTTATCGTATGCCTCTTCGAAGGTAACACCCTGACGCGCGCGCTTCTCTGCCAAGTGCTTGGCGTAGGTTGCACGGTTACCCTGCTCATTATCAGCACGCATATCAACGATCTCTACCCCAGTCAAGTCAAGCTTCAAACGTTTGGCCAAACGATTGAGACGGTCTGGATTGCCTAAAAGAATAGGATGGCAGATACCCTCCTGCAGAGCCTGTACGGCTGCCTTCATCATCGTAGGATGGCCACCTTCAGCAAAGACCACACGCTGCGGATGAAGGGCTGCTGTAGAATGAAGCGTACGCGTAAGCTTGGTTTCCTGCCCCAGCAACTCGCGAAGATGATCCTTATACGCATCCCAATCCGTAATCTCATGACGGGCAACACCACTTTCGATAGCAGCCTTAGCCACAGCTGCAGACACTTCGGTAATCAAACGAGGATCGACAGGTTTCGGAATGAAATACTTCGGACCGAACTGAAGATCGTTCACATGATACACCTCGTTCACGATGTCAGGCACCGGCTGTTTGGCCAAATCGGCAATTGCTCTTACAGCTGCAAGCTTCATCTCTTCGTTGATGGCCTTGGCATGTACATCCAATGCACCACGGAAGATATAAGGGAAGCCGATGACATTATTGATTTGGTTAGGATAGTCTGAGCGTCCGGTAGACATCAAGATATCGGGACGGGCAGCAACAGCATCTTCATAGGAAATCTCAGGAACTGGGTTAGCCAATGCAAACACTATTGGCATGTGAGCCATCGAGCGAACCATGTCCTGTGAAAGAACATTACCTTTGGACAGACCAACAAAGACGTCAGCACCCTTGATTGCTTCTTCAAGCGTATGAATGTCGGTACGATCAGTAGCAAACTCTGCCTTCTGCTCATTTACATGGTCACGACCTTTGTAGATAACGCCTCTTGAGTCCAACATGACGATATTCTCATGCTTGGCTCCAAGAGAGCAATACAACTTAGTACAGCTGATAGCAGCGGCACCAGCGCCATTGACAACGATCTTGGCATCCTCGATCTTCTTGCCTGCAACCTCCAATGCATTCAGCAAACCTGCGGCTGAGATTATAGCAGTGCCATGCTGGTCATCATGCATTACAGGGATATCCAGGTTCTTCTTCAGTCTGTTTTCTATATAGAAGCACTCAGGGGCCTTGATATCTTCAAGGTTGATACCGCCGAAAGTAGGAGCGATCTTCTCCACAGCCTCGCAGAACTTCTCAGGATCCTTCTCATTTACTTCGATATCGAAGACATCAATACCTCCGTATATCTTGAAAAGAAGCCCTTTGCCTTCCATGACAGGCTTACCGCTCATAGCACCTATATCGCCCAGGCCGAGCACTGCAGTGCCATTCGAAATGACAGCCACCAAATTGCCTTTATCGGTATATTTGTAGACATCGTCGGGATTTTTTTGAATCTCCAGACAAGGGAAAGCCACACCAGGCGAATATGCCAAGCTCAAATCCGTTTGTGTACGATAAGGCTTTGTGGGCTTTACCTCAATTTTGCCAGGCCTGCCATTATGGTGGTAAGCGAGAGCAGCTTCTTTCGTAATCTTTACCATATTTTTATGCTTTAATGGTTAACTCTATGCTTTCTAAAACAGAGTATTCTTTAATACCCATTCCACATGCAAAATTAATAAAAACTATTAAATCAGATATAGTTTTTTCTTTTTTTTGTAATTTTGCAAACAAAAAAAGGTATGGGTAATACTAGCAGTTCAACAGAATACAAGCAGATCCTTTATCGAAAGATCATCACAGCCGCCAATGAGGCATTTACGACCAAAGGAGTACGTGCAGTGAAAATGGATGATCTGGCTAAGTCATTGTCTATTTCCAAGAGAACATTATACGAAATATTCGATGATAAGGAACAGTTACTGTTAGCATGCGTCGATGAGGGTTACAAGACATTTCGTAATGAAATGGAAAGGTTCATTGCAAAGACTAATCCCTCTCCCATCGCCATCATCCTTGAATTTTATCGTGTTCAGATGATACGCCTTTCAAATGTGACGCCAGAGTTTTATGAAGATATTGATCGGTATCCGAAGGTCGTAGAATGGTTCAGACTGAACAAAATCAAGAATAGAGGAGAAACAAAAAAATTCTTCGATCAAGGCATGAAGGAAGGTTATTTTGTCAACAACATCGACTTTTCTCTTATTTCCATGGCAGGAGATGCCATAAGAGAGTATATCAGTAGCCGCCAATTACTCCGTCAGTACAGCATGAAAAAGATATTTCATGACGTTGTCTTCACATTTATCCGAGGCTTCTGTACGCAAAAGGGAATCACGGAGTTAGATCACAATATCAGCAAGATCAAAGTCTAACGAATGGCAATCATACCGTTGACGATGCGCATATAAAAGAATAGCGTAAATAATAATACTTAGAATACTTTATCTCGTTTTTAATTAGTAATTTTGCAGACAGTATCTATAAATCTGAATAATATTCACAACTATGAGTAAGCAAACTGAGAAGATTAAGGAACTCGTTGCCAAACGTGAGCAGGCATACCTCGGTGGCGGACAGAAAGCTATCGACAAGCAACATGCACGCGGCAAATACACGGCCCGCGAGCGTATTGAAATGCTTGTAGACAAAGGAAGTTTCGAAGAGTACGATATGTTCAAGCTTCATCGCTGTCACAACTTCGGCATGGAAAAGAAGCAATTCCTTGGCGACGGCGTGGTAGCTGGTTCAGCCACGATTGATGGCCGACTGGTTTATGTCTATGCTCAAGACTTTACCGTCAACGGTGGTTCTCTGTCTGAGACCATGGCTCAAAAGATTTGTAAAGTCATGGACATGGCTATGCGCAATGGTGCTCCGGTCATTTGTATGAACGACTCAGGTGGTGCCCGCATACAAGAAGGCATCTCTGCCCTGGCCGGCTACGGTGAGATCTTTGAGCGCAACATTCTTGCCTCGGGTGTCATTCCACAGATCTCTGCCATCATGGGCCCCTGCGCAGGCGGTGCTGTATACTCTCCTGCCCTTACCGATTTCATCATCATGACAGAGGGAACAAGCTACATGTTCCTCACAGGTCCGAAGGTGGTGAAGACTGTTACCGGCGAGGATATCGATTCCGAGCATCTGGGTGGTGCCAGTGTGCACGCCAGCAAGAGCGGTGTGACGAGCTTTACTGCCAAGACCGAGGAAGAATGCATGGCTATGATCAAGACCTTGCTGAGCTACATTCCTTCCAACAACACCGAAGAGGCTCCTCGTGTGGAATGCACCGACCCCATCGACCGGAAGGCTGACCTTCTCAACGAGATTCTGCCCGACGACCCCAACAAGGCCTACGATATGTACAAGGTCATCACTGCCATCACCGACAATGGTGAGTTCTTCGAGGTACAGCCCAAGTTTGCCAAGAACATCATCACCGGCTTTGCCCATTTCAATGGCCAGAGTGTCGGCATCGTAGCCAACCAACCATCAGCCTATGCCGGTGTGCTTGATGTGAATGCCAGCCGCAAGGGTGCCCGCTTCGTGCGATTCTGCGATGCTTTCAACATTCCTATTGTCAGTCTTGTAGATGTCCCCGGTTTCCTTCCCGGCACCGGTCAGGAATACAACGCCGTTATCTTGCATGGAGCACAGCTGCTGTACGCTTATGGAGAGGCTACTGTTCCAAAGATTACCATCACGCTGCGTAAGAGCTACGGAGGCAGTCACATCGTGATGGGCTGCAAGCAACTGCGTTCCGACCTCAACTTTGCATGGCCCACAGCAGAGATTGCCGTGATGGGTGCCTCTGGTGCCGTGGCCATCCTTTGCGGCAAGGAAGCCAAAGCCATCAAGGAACAAGGCGGCGATGTAAAGGCTTTCCTTGCTGAGAAAGAAGAGGAATACACCGAGACATTTGCCAATCCTTACCAGGCAGCCCAGTTCGGCTATATCGACGACGTCATTGAACCCCGCAACACACGTTTCCGCATCTGCCGTGGTCTGGCTCAGCTTGCTCACAAGCGTCAGTCACTTCCCGCCAAGAAGCACGGATGCATGCCTATGTAATGTGTTGGCAAAACAACAGCAACATAGCAGTAATATAATAAGGTAGAAACATTAAAAGCTCATTTGGTAAATGGACAAAAACATATTCGCCGCTATCGCCATGGCAATCTACGAATTCCAAGGCAACAACGTGCATGACAAAGAGCCCGGCATCATTACCATCAAGCCTAAGCAGACAATGTGGGATGCCAAGCAGTTTACATTCACCGCAAAACCATAAATAATATGAACCAGTTCAAATATACCATCAATGGCAAGACTTACGAAGTTGAGATCGAGGAAATTAACGAGAAGTCAAACATTGCCAACGTAAAGGTCAACGGTCAGCTCTTTGAGGTCGAAATGGAAAAACCGGCCGAAGAAGAGAAGAAGAAAGTGGTGCTCGGCAAGCCTGTTGCCGATGACAACGACGCACAGCCCGCAGCCGGAGCTGCCAACGTGAACACCGCCAATGCGGTAAAGGCACCTCTGCCAGGCACCATCACCGACATCAAAGTTAAGGTTGGCGACGAGGTAAAGGCCGGAGACGCGCTTCTCGTACTCGAAGCCATGAAGATGGCCAACAACATCGAAGCAGAGAAAGAAGGCAAAGTAACCGCTGTCTGCGTCAAGGTTGGACAGAGCGTCATGGAGGAAGACCCGCTCGTTGTTATAGAATAAGCACATAGAACAAACTATAAATCGCCCGATTTTGTGTGAATTGATGCAAAATCGGGCGATTGTTTGTTATTTATTTTGTAACTTTGCACCCAAAACTAGAATAAAATCAATAATGGCCAAAAAGAGAATTTTATTCATCAACCAAGAGATTGTTCCCTATGTGCCCGCTTCAGAGATGGCAAACATGGGTCGTAACCTGCCGCAGAAAATGCAAGAGAAAGGCTTTGAGATCAGAACCTTCATGCCAAAATGGGGCAACATCAACGAGCGTCGTGGGCAGTTACACGAAGTCATCCGTCTGTCGGGTATGAACATTGTCATTGATGACACTGACCACCCACTGATCATCAAGGTCGCAAGCATTCCCGTCTCCCGTCTGCAAGTCTACTTTATAGACAACGAAGATTATTTCATCCGCCGCCAGTCAATGACCGAGGATGAGAACGGAGAAGAATACACCGACAATGGCGAGCGCGCCATCTTCTTTGCGCGCGGCGTTCTCGAGACCGTCAAGAAGCTCCGTTGGACTCCCGACATTATTCATTGTCAAGGATGGATGGCAGGTGTAATACCATTGTACATCAAGACGGCTTATCACAACGACCCGACATTCGCCAATGCCAAGGTGGTCACCTCACTTTTCCACAATCAGTTTAAGGCTTCATTAGGCGACCGCTTCCCACAATGCGTCAACTTGGGCACTGCTACAGCCGACCTGCTTAACAAATACAGCGGTAAGTTCGACTTCATCGATTTTGGCAAGATGGCAATTGACTATAGCGACGGCATAGTAATCGCTGCCGAGCATGTCAACCAGGAAATCGCAGATTATGCCCGCAACTCGGGACGTCCCGTCCTTGAGTATCCGGGAGAAGACTATGCCGGTTCCTATAAAGAATTCTACGATAAGATTTTAGCAGAGTGATTGCTTCTATCCATTAATTCATTGTATCATGAAATTCAAGACAACTGCTGTAACCATCTTCGCAGGACTGCTCATGACGGCTTGCGACAGCACGACCGATACCATTGGTTCTTCTCTTTCAAAGATTACCGATGGTATCAATGTTGAGACTGCCACATTCGATGTGACCAGCCGGTCCATTCTCGCTGACTCTGTATTGGCGCGCAACACCACCGGATACCTCGGAGAAGTAAGAGACCCCGAGACCTACAACTATATCACGGGCGACTTCATGGCACAGTTCTACTGCCTTGAAAACTATCGCTTCCCCGATTTGAGCGACATTACTTACGTCGACGCATCGGGCAACGCTCATCGCGGCGTTGTCAGGGCCGACTCTTGCGAGATACGTCTCTTCTACAATGACCACTATGGTGACAGCACCCGCACCATGAAGCTCACCGCATACGAGATGAGCAAGCCCATGAACGAAGACCGCAACTATTACAGCAACTTCGATCCCATCGCCAAGGGATACGTCCGTACAAATGGCATCCACAAGGACAAGGTCTACACGCTGACCGATTACAATGTGGCCAAGAACACACGTGATACGTCAACGTACACCCCTTACATCACCATTAAGCTCAACGACGCCTACACCGACAAGGAGGGCAAGAGCTACACGAACTACGGCACATACATCCTGCAGAAGTTCTATGACAATGCCAGCAACTACAAGAATGCCTACACCTTCCGCAACAATGTTGTGCCAGGCTTCTTCTTCAAGCACAAGTCAGGACTGGGGAGCATGGCTTACATCAACGCCGCACAGCTCAATGTCTACTACCACTATACGACTCAGGTAGCCGACACTGCCACCGTCAATGGTACTACGAAAACAGTTTACAGAGACTCCGTTTTCAATGGCGTCACCGTATTTTGGGGTACAGAGGAAGTGCTGCAATCCACTACGATCAGCAACGACCGCAGCACACTTGAGCATCTTGCAGCCGACTCAAGTTGCACATATCTCAAGACGCCGGCTGGCATCTTCACTGAGCTCACCCTCCCCATCGACGAAATCACCAAGGGACACGAGCAATTCAGCATACTGTCAGCAAAGCTGGCCATGCAACGCATCAACAACACGACCAACAGCGAATACTCATTCGACGTACCTAAGAGAGTGCTCATGATTCCTCGTGACTCCCTCTACTCCTTCTTTGAAAACGGAGAGATGTACAACAACCGCACGTCGTACGTAGCATCGTGGAGCAGCAGCTCAAGTGCAACGAGCAACGCCTACACGTTCAACAATATCTCGGGAATCGTCAATGCCATGGCCGCCATCGACACCAATAATCGCTCCGCCAATTGGAACAAGGTGGTGCTGATACCTGTCACACTGAAGACGACTTCGACGTCAACGTCTTCGAGCAGTTCCTATTACTATTACTATTATGGCAGTAGTAGCTCATCCTCGTCAACCGTTACAAGCCTGTCGCACGACATGTCACTGTCGAGCACAAGACTGGTAAAAGGAACCGCTTCTGACAGTCCTATAAAACTGGAGGTCATTTACAGCCAATTCAAATAATACTTGGCAGAACAGTAACAACCTTCAATATGGCCGACAATTTTCTTGAACGTCATCGGCGCGATTACGAAGAGCGCAAGCAAGCGTGGCTGAAGAATAAGAAACACATGCCCAAGGTCAAGCGCCACCTTGAACGTCCTGACGATGAAGCCTATTAGGAATAGGAAATTCAACAGATAGCCGCAGCGCAGTCAGAGCCCGGCCAAGCCAACTACCGAAGGCGAGCCACCTGCTGCACTACGAAAACAAAAAACATTCTAAATGTCTGGTTGCCATTGCATGGCTCCATACCAGCATTTAGAATGTTTTTTTATGTGCATATTCAAGACGTGCGAAATAAAGCCTTTGTCTTGACTACAGAAATATCCTGTGCAGCTTTTGGATGCGTGGCCTTTAGATCTCGGTTATCTCCACGGGGTTGTCAACCAATGTAGTTGCACCATGCTCAATCAGGAACTGACGATCACGAAATCCCCACAGCACGCTGATACAAGGCATTCCGCAATTGCGGGCCGTATCAATGTCCACGTCACTGTCACCGATATACACCGCTGTCTCCTTCGGCATATTCAATTGACGCAACGCCTCCAGCACCGTGTCGGGCGCAGGTTTCTTACGAATATCCGGCCGCTCCCCTATGGCCACCTTAATGCTCTCACCAAAGAAATGACGCACAAGAGCCTGCGTGGCCTCATAGAATTTATTGCTCACCACCGCAATATGCTTACCCTGCGCATTGAGCGAGGCTATCAGTTCCTCGATTCCATCGTAAGGAGCTGTTGTATCAAGAGAATGATGTAGATAATGCTCGCGGAATGTGGCATAGGCCTTGTCAAACAAAGGATTGTTGTCACCATCGGGTATAGCCCTCACCATGAGCCGTCTTACGCCATTGCCCACAAACCGCCTTACTTCCTCCACGGTACGTTCAGGCATGCCATAGCTGCGCAGTGCATAGTTGCAACTCGCTGCCAAGTCGTTCAGAGTGTTGAGCAGTGTACCATCCAAATCAAAAATATAGCTATCGTAACTCATTGCTTACCTTGCTTACTATGATATATATGATTATTGTTATCCTTCTTCTAAGCAGGTGCAAAGTTACACATTTATCAGGTAACAATTATAAAGTAACGGTTAAAAGGTAATACCTTTTTTTGGTAATCTGATTGAATTGGCGTAACTTTGCACCCAATAATTGCCGGTAACCTGACCATGACAATCAGGTCCGCCATAATTTTAAAACAGAAATGAAAAAAGAACAGAGAAAGAAGTACCTCATTCCAGCAGGAATCTGTGTGCTGCTGCTCATTGTACTTGGTTATTATTATTTCTTCACGTCCTTTACCGGTCAGGATCATGTATGTTACGTATACGTTGACCAGGACGACAGCTACGACTCATTAGTTCACAAGTTGGAGCCCATCGCCAAGAAGCACTGTCTTCATGGCTTCTGCATTCTCTCCCATCATAGCAATCTCAGCAAGCGGGTTCACACAGGCCGCTATGCCATCAAGCCATCCATGGGAGCCTTTACCGTCTTCCGTCATCTAAAGAATGGCTTGCAGGATCCTGTCAACGTGGTAGTGCCCAGTGTACGCACCATGCAAGACATGGCTGGTGCCTTAAGCCGTAAGCTCATGCTCGACAGCACTACACTGGCCAAAGCACTTACCGACGAGCAGGAATGTCAGAAGTATGGCTACGACACAACGACGATCGCCGCCTTGTTCATCCCCAACACCTACGATTTGTATTGGGACTCATCGGTTGACAAGCTGTTGACCCGAATGAAGAAGGAGAACGACAAGTTCTGGGATGAGAGCCGCAAGCAGAAAGCATCCGCACTACGTCTGTCACCCACTGAGGTATGCACGCTGGCCAGCATCGTCGACGAGGAGACTGCCAACAATCAGGAGAAACCCATGATTGCAGGCATGTATTACAACCGCCTCATGCTTCGCGATGCCAAGTACCCTCAGGGCATGCCCCTGCAGGCCGATCCGACCATCAAGTTCGCATGGAAGGACTTCGGACTCAAGCGCATCTACAACAACCTCCTCCACATCCACAGTCCCTATAACACGTATGTCAATCCCGGTCTGCCGCCAGGACCTATCCGTGTGGCTTCCATCGCAGGCATCGATGCCGTGCTCAACATGGTGCACCACAACTATCTCTACATGTGTGCCAAAGAGGACTTCAGCGGTACTCACAATTTTGCCGCAACCTATGAAGAGCACATGGCCAACGCAAGACGCTATGCGGCAGCACTCAACAAGAGAGGCATCAAATAAGCCTGCTCAATTGTCAAGCATCCCAACAACGCAAAAACAGCGCAGCACTACAGATTACACGCGAGCAATATAAGATCTGTAAGAGGGTGTATCATAATTGGAGAAGTTCAGAAGTCCGGAAGTTCAGAAGTTCAGAAGTTCAGTCAAATGCATAAGCATCTGATAATAAGGTATCATTATAGTAATGACAGAACTCCCGGACTTCTGAACTCCTGGACTTCTCCAATTTTGATACACTCCCTTTATTCTCATTCCTCAAGCGAAGCCTCTCATCACAGAGTATCATGTCAAAAAATAATGTGTTAAAAGGCCTCTGAGAATCGCGTTTGAGTCAACAAGACGGACGTAGGCCGTAAATACGCCAGCTATCAGCCGCTCAGCTCAAAATCTTAATAATCAGATATTTACAAAGATAATAAGCACTATTACCGACTTCTTAGTTTCGCCATATCGGCGAAAGGGTGACTTCATTTCGCCGAAGAAGCGATTTCGTATCGGCGATATCACAACGGTCTTTCGTCGAATCTCCATTGCCATCTCGCCGAAACTCCAATTTCATATCGCCGAAAAGGCAATACCAAACCATCTTTTTGCGGTTTTCACCTCAGTTTTGTCATATTTCCGACTCAAAACCGTGTTAAATTCTCAACGGCGATTTGTAAACTAATTTCCGAACGATTTCAACTCGTTTCCTACAAGTACAATAAACCCGATGAACACAGGTAATATCTACTAAATGTTTAATAGCAAAAATTGGATAACCTGAATCAAAAATCAAAGGTGGTCACCGCGTCCGGTTTAGCAACTGTCCCGTCATACAGATAATTTCTGCTCCTTAGAAAAAGACAAAGGGAAAGGAAGCGTCGTAAAAATCAGAGCGCTACAGGTCTGAAAATGGAATGGCGCCTACTTCACAGTAGACGCCATTTCTTTCAATAGGCATTAGTCTTCCTTAAGGTAAAAAGATTGTATTCAGGATAACATTGGCAAAGGTAGTATCTTTTTTCAATACTAACAAATAAATTGGCAATTATTTTGCAAGAAAAAAAAACATTATATATTGTTTATGGTAGAAAATGACTAACTTTGCATCAATCAAAGAAAACATAGAAAATGGAAGTCACAGAGAACAACAAGACAGAAAAGAAGAGTTTGAACTTCGTAGAACAACTCATAGAAGAAGACCTTGCAGCCGGCAAGAACGGAGGGCGCATACAGACACGCTTCCCGCCAGAGCCCAACGGCTACCTCCATATCGGTCATGCAAAAGCCATCTGCATGGACTTCGGTGCAGCAGAGAAATACCATGGCGTGTGCAACCTTCGTTTCGATGACACCAATCCTTCCAAGGAAAACACAGAATATGTTGAAAATATTCTCAACGACATACAGTGGCTTGGATTCAAGTGGGGTCACATCTATTATGCCTCAGACTATTTCCAGAAGTTATGGGACTTCGCTATTTGGATGATTGAGAAGGGCAATGCTTATGTCGACGAACAGACTTCTGAGCAGATTGCCGAACAGAAGGGCACGCCCACCACACCCGGTGTGGCCAGTCCTTATCGAGACCGTCCCATCGAGGAGAACTTACGTCTCTTCCGCCAGATGAACACTCCAGAGGCAGTGGAGGGATCCATGGTGCTGCGCGCCAAGCTCGACATGGCCAACCCCAACATGCACTTCCGTGACCCCATCATGTACCGCATCATACAAACACCCCACCACCGCACCGGCACAAAGTGGCACTGCTACCCCATGTACGATTTCGCCCATGGACAGAGTGACTACTTCGAAGGCGTCACCCACTCCATCTGTACCCTGGAGTTTGTGCCCCATCGCCCGCTCTACGACAAATTCATCGACTTCCTCAAGGAATACGACGGCACAGCAGCGCAAGGTCTCAACGACAACCGCCCACGACAGATAGAGTTCAACCGCCTCAACCTCACTTATACAGTGATGTCGAAGCGAAAGCTTCACACCCTCGTCGACGAGCATCTCGTCAACGGCTGGGACGACCCCCGCATGCCGACCCTCTGCGGCATGAGACGACGTGGATACTCGCCTGAGTCTATCAAGAACTTCATCGACTCCATCGGCTACACCAAGTTCGACGCACTCAACGACGTCGCACTGCTCGAAGCCGCTGTGCGTGAGGACCTCAACAAGCGTGCCACACGTGTCTCCGCCGTACTCGACCCCGTCAAGCTCGTACTTACCAACTATCCGGAAGGCCAGACCGAGCAACTCGAAGCCATCAACAATCCCGAAGACGAGACTGCCGGCAGCCATGATATTTCCTTCTCCCGCAACCTGTGGATTGAGCGCGCCGACTTCATGGAAGACGCACCTAAGAAATTCTTCCGCATGACACCCGGAAAGGAAGTACGACTGAAGAACGCCTATATCGTGAAATGCACCGGATGCACCAAGGATGCCGACGGACGCATCGTGGAGATACAGGCAGAATACGATCCCGAGAGCAAGAGCGGAATGCCGGGTGCCAACAGAAAAGTAAAAGGCACGCTGCACTGGGTCAACGCCGACGACTGCGTCAAGGCTGAGGTGAGAGAATACGATCGCCTCTTCAACGTAGAGAACCCGTCTGCCGACGACCGCGACTTCCGCGAGCTGCTCAACCCTCACTCTCTCCACGTCTACGACAACTGCTACGTGGAGCGCTTCGCAGCCAGCATGAAGCCCGGACAGTATCTGCAGTTCCAACGTACAGGCTACTTCATGGCCGACCCCGACACCACCGATGAAAAACCGGTGTTCAACAAGACCGTGGGACTGAAGGACACCTGGGCCAAGCAAAACAAAAAATAATATCACTTACTGAACACTTTACATTGAGCGATAACGTTTTCCAAAGCAAAGAATTCAAAGATAATCTTCACAAATACGAGGCAGCCCGCAAGGCGGGCTCCTCGATTTATCTTGATCCCGATGAGCTAACCGACATCGCCGAATACTACCATCTGCACGGAAAGCTGAACGACGCGCTTGAGGTCATCAGCACCGCCATGGAGATGTTCCCGGGGGCCACGCAGCCATTGGCCTTCCGCGCTCGCGCCGCCATTCTGATGGGGGGTACGGCCGAAGAGGCGATGAGCTATGCCAACATGATTGAGAACAAAAACGATCTCGACTACTACTATATCATAGCTGAGATCATGATTGCCGACAATCGGACAGACGATGCTGAGGACTACCTGGAACAGATGGAGAATCAGGTCGATGACGAGGATCTTGAAGACTATTATCTCGACGTGGCCACGCTCTTTGCCGACTACGATACATTCAACCTGGCCCAAGCATGGCTTGACAAATGTGAGGACGACCAGGAAGAAGACTACATCGAACTGCAAGGGCGCATCGCGCTGAGCAGAAACGAATTCGAGGATGCCGCGCGCATCTACAACCGACTCATCGACATTGATCCCTATCAGGTGAGTTATTGGAATGGGTTGGCCTCAGCCCAATACATTGCCTCCAAATTAGACGATAGCATTGAAAGCAGTGACTTTGCACTGGCCATTGAGCCAGACAACGCCGATGCGCTGCTCAACAAAGCCAACTGCCTGACGATGCTCAACCATTTAGAAGAGGCTCTCAGGCTCTACCAGCGTTATCAGCAACTGCAACCGAAAAGCGAGGTCGCAGACATGGGCATAGCGGCCATCTACATGGGCAAAGGCGAACTCGTCAAATCACTCAAGCACTGGTTGGCTGCCGAGAAACTCTGTCAGCCCAAATCAACCAACGGAATCGACATTTGCCGTAACATCTGCCTCATCTATGCGTCGCTCGGACAATTCGACGATGCACTCAGCTACATCGAGAAGATACAGCACTTCGTTTCGTTCAAACCCTCCGAGGCTGATGTGCTGCATGGCTATATCCTGCTTATCGGCAATCAACAGCAACAGGCCAAACAATTGTTTGACAAGGCTCTGGAGGAAACACCCGACACGGAGAAAGACAATACGCTTTATTTCATTGCGTACAGCTATCTTGACTGCAACTACATGCAGGAGGCTCATCAATTGTTCCGACAACTCACACAGTCGAGCAAGGCCAAGGACTTCCCCGATCTGTGGGCATACCTGGTGCGCACCGACTACGAGCTGGGGCTGCAAGAGGAATTTCTCGAAGATTTGAAGAATGCCACAGAGAAGAGTCCCTATGGCACCATCAGGGAGCTCGCCGAGTTCTTCCCCTCCGGACTGCCCATCAAGGAGTTCCTAAAGTACGCAGCAAACCACCCCATCAATAAAAAGAGGAAACAATAAAGCGTTCATATCAATTAACTTAATCAGAGACATTCAATGGACATCTTCGCTACCCTTCTGAGCAACCTCAACTATGTCACCATATTCATATTGATGTTGCTGGAAAGCACGGTTATTCCTGTGCCTTCAGAGTTGGTCGTTGCTCCAGCTGCATATCATGCCGCAAGTGGAAACCTGCATGTTTACCTCGTCATCTTGTTTGCCACGCTGGGCGCCGATGTAGGCGCAACCATCAACTATCTGGCAGGCTACTACCTCGGACGGCCCATCATCTACCGCTTTGCCAACAGCCACATCGGCCACCTCTGCCTGCTCAATCAAAAAAAAGTGGAGAAGAGCGAGGCTTACTTCAACGACCACGGCATGGTGGCTACCATCACCGGACGACTCATCCCCGGCATCCGTCATCTGATTTCCATCCCCGCAGGCCTGGCCAAGATGACCTACTGGCGCTTCCTGCTCTACACTACAATAGGTGCCGGCTGCTGGAACTGCATCCTGGCAGCGCTCGGTTGGTACCTCCATTCGTTCGTTCCCGAGGACCAACTCAACGACACAATCATGAAATATGGAGAGTACATCAAAGTCATTATCATGTCAATCGTTGCCGTCGCACTCCTGTATTTCATTGTCAAATGGCTCATCAACCGCCACCGGAAAATCAAATTTGGCAATAAGGATTAAGGCACAGGATGCACGATGCAAGTGAAGGCATAGGCAAGCTTCCACTATTTCGCAAGAAAAAGGGCACCTTCAGGTCCAGCGTAGGATAATTTTGCTTATCTTTGCAAAAAGCTAACGCAATAATAACAACGTGGCATGCGCTACTACATCACCTTGCTGATCTGCCTTTATCTTTCTCTTGACCTTTCGGCACAATCGAATGAGTCGTGGCAGGAGTATCTCGGCCGAATAGGACAGGTCGAGGACGTCGACCGCGGACAACTGGAACAACTCTATGATGATCTGGACGAGACTTACCAGACAAAGATCGACATCAACACCTGCACCCGTGAAGAACTGCTCCAACTGCCGTTCCTCTCTGAGCAACAGGTAATGGACATCATGGAGTACCGCTACAAGGCAGGACGCATTCAGTCGCTTATGGAACTGTACCTTGTGCCTTCACTTGAACGCACTGACATCCTGCGCCTCAACAGCTTTCTCATTGTCAGTCCCGAGGCAGAAGCCGACACCCTGCCCTCCCTGCGCAACCTGCTGATGTATGGAAAGCAAGAAGTAACGGCCGATTTCAACCTGCCCTTTTATGAAAGACAGGGTGACAAGGATGGCTATCTGGGCTACAAGTATAAGCACTGGCTGCGCTATTCCTTCAATTACCGTCAACAAGTAAAATTCGGGCTCGTGGGTTCTCAAGACGCGGGCGAACCTTTCTTTGCCGGCCAAAACAAAGCTGGTTACGACTATTACTCTTTCTACCTCCTTATCAGAGATGTTCACCGTCTCAAAACAATAGCCATCGGACGCTATCGTTTGCGTTTCGGAATGGGACTCATACTCAACAACAGCTACGGTTTCGGCAAGCTGACCACGCTGAATAATCTCTATGCCTCATCGTCAGCCATCACCGCCAACAGCAGCCGGTCAGAGAGTCTTTATCTGCAAGGTGCGGCCGCCTGTATTGACTTAGGACGAGGATTCTCTTTCACGCCCTTCATCTCCTATCGGAAGATTGATGCCACTCTTGACAAGGACTCCTCGTCTGTTGTCACCATACTTACATCTGGCTACCACCGAACAAAGAGCGAAATGCAACGGCGCAGAAACACCGATGAATTTCTCGCTGGTGGCAACCTCCACTTCTTCAGCAATGGCTTCCACGTGGGGGCAACCGCCTTCTACACGACGTTCAACCGTGAGCTCAAACTCAACAGTGGCCCCACCTACCGGCATTGGTACCCAAATGGAAAATCGTTTTGGAACACAAGTATCGACTATGGCTACGTAAGCAACCGACTCAACATCAAAGGAGAAACGGCTACAGGCAATTGTCACGAGGTGGCTACCATCAACACCATCAGCTATTCACTGAACTCCCAACTGTCATTGATGGCATTGCAGCGCTATTATCCTTATCGATACTTCTCCTTATACGCAGAAAGTTTCTCTGAAGGTGGCACAACCAACGACGAGAGCGGTGTGTTTGTAGGAGGCAAATGGACACCATGGCGAAACGCAGAACTGCAACTGTATACCGACATCTCTTATTTCGCCTGGCCCAAATATGGAGTAAGCACTTCTTCTCACAGATGGGACGACTTCATACAGCTTGCTACAACTGGCAAGACATGGAGTTTCTTAGCCCGTTACAGACTGAAGATGAAAGAAAACGACAACAGCGACAAGACTGCTCTCATCAAGAGCTATACACACCGTGGCCGCATAGCCACAAGCTATTCGAGCAAGGTCTGGATGTGGAAGGCACAGACCGATATGAGCTATGTCAGTGGTGAGACCAACAGCTTTGGCTACATGCTGTCGACAAGCCTCTGTTGGCAATGGCGATGGCTGAAAATCACAGGTTCGGGCGGTTATTTCCATACTGACGACTATCAATCTCGTGTCTACAGCTTTGAGCCAGGCATGTTGTACAGCTTCTATTTCCCGTCTTTCTCCGGCAAAGGCTTCAGGGGAACGTTGAACGTTAGGGCAAAAGTCAGTAAACAATTGCTACTGGTAGCAAAACTGGCTACCACTCATTACTTCGACCGTGATGTCATCTCATCGGGACTGCAGCAGATAGACTCTTCGTCACAGACCAATCTCGAACTTCAACTCAAGTGGAACTTCACAACATATAAACCAAAGCTTGAAACAGCGTCACAGCATGCACATGCCGGCCACTGACCCCATAAAGTCCAAGAAAACAATAACCCTCAAAGGACAAATGGCTGGAGCAGACACTGCCACTTGCCCCTTGAGGGTCTATGATTGGTACAAAGAAATAAGGCTACTCTAATATCTTCGTCAACATGAAAGAAGAGATCTGACCATTAGGATCAATCGTAGCCTTGGCCTTATAGTTGGCATGTGTCTCCTTGCCGGGGTCGGTGCGTGTGATGTCCTGTGTGGCTGAGAAGGACACGGAATATTCATACTGCTCGTCACCTACTTCTTTCTTATTGATCTTTAAGTCGTTACCAACATGCCAGTTCATGTTGGTGATATCGTCTTTATAAATCTTGTCCATAAACAAGGCAGCATCAGCCTTCGTCGCATCAGCCTTGCCAAGGAAGTTGGTCATGAGAGGTGCGACTGTAGCCTCCAGACTTGTCTCATTGCGCGAGTTGATGGCCTGGAAGAAATGGCGTAGCACAGAGCTCACCATCACCTTCTCTTCCGGCTGCACGGTATTGGACTTCAACTGTCTCAGTGCATCCTGTGCCTCATCCACATGCTCACCATTGGCATGGCTGTCGAGATAAGCCTGCAGGGCTTGGATGGTATTGGCGCTCTCAGCCTGCGACCAGTCGATGGAGTCAATCTTATGTTCGGCTTCCAACTTATGTTCAGAGTCCGGATGCTTGGCAAGATAATCGAGCAAGGCTTGCTTCGATCCGCTCACTACGGCATTGTTCCACTCATTGTTGACAGCTTTGATAGCATCCAGACGCGCTGTGATGGAGTCGATATGTTCCTCAGGAGCGTCCTTATAGTTGTCGAGGTACGTCTGAAGCACAATGGGGTCGTCGCTCTTCATGGCAAACTCGTATGCCTCCTCTTCCTTAGATGTCTTGGCGTTGTTGTAGAAATAAAAGCAGACTCCGCAGACGATGAGCGCAAAGATCAGTCCCACGACCAGTGGCGTGTGGTTCTTCTTCTGCTGTGGTTTGTCGTCGCCTGACTTCGGGGGAGTCGGTGGAGTGGGACGTTTCTGCTGCACAGGAGCCGGCGCAACAGGCGAAGCGGGGCGTCGTGGAGGAACCGTCGATGACGAGGGGTCTGCCGTCTGACCGGAGGCCGACGCGCCTGCGTTGCCCACCGTACCCGATAGACGTGTAAGATGATGACAGTTAGGACACATCTCCTGTTCCTTGAAGTAGATCTCACCACACTGAGGACATTTCATTATCTTTCCTGCAATCTCCACACCACAATTGGGGCAAACGGGAGCCTTGTCACTTATTTGGTGTCCGCATTCGGGACATTTGATCATTGCCATAATATGTCTTGTTATTTATGTTTTGATATATGTTGATAGTTTCGTTTAATGATGTCTGAACCTTATCTCTCTAAGCTTATGCCTTCCCATGAAGCGGCTTTTGTCTACATAGCCATTAATGCCATCGAGATGCCCCTTACCCGTGTACTGCCACATGATAAAGTCCAGATGGTCGTTGAGCACAGGCTCATTACGCGTGTACTGGGCAATCATCACCTTGTAGTTGTCAAGCATTCCAAGGAGATTGATATTATAGAAGTTGGTATAGGTGTAAACGAGCGGCTTCTGCTTATAGGCTTTCTCCACGAGATTGAGAAACTTGAAGAGAGAGTCACGGAACTCAGCCTTGCCCAGCCCGCTCCTCGTCTCAATGTCAATCATCGGGATCAAGTCCTGGTCACCAGGCCTGCACTGGGTCATAAAGTTAGCCAGTTGCGTCTCCTGAGGGATGTTTGGACGATAGAAATGATAAGACCCGACCTTCAGACCATAGCGATGGGCCAAGTCAATGTTCTGCTTGTACTTGTCATCAATACGGCTTCCACCTTCGGTCGCCTTCAAGTAGACATAAGCCATCTTTGTCTGGCCTACTGTCTCCCAGAACACATTACCCTGATAATGGCTCAAGTCAATGCCATGAATATGGCTACATGTATCTTCACACTCCACCCGGCCTGACTGCGCAAAAGCCAAACTCATGCTGAGCAGGCAGGTGAGCAATATCAAAATGCGTTTCATATTGCAAAGTTACAAAAAGTATTTATATTGTAGCCTCTAATGATTGCAATTTCTACCTTGCAATGATGGAAAAGGGCATCACCATTAACTCACTCCTCAATCTCCTGCAGCGAACGCGCGAAGTTGTTGAAGTAGTTGCTGATGGTCTCAATAGGCGCATACACGACATAGCGCAGGCTGCGACGAAGATTGCGGCGCAAGAGCGTGGAGTTGTTGGTGACAAAACCAGAACGGTTCTGACGGAAATGCCATTCCTCAGCCGTATCGTTGGCGGTATGGGCTACCGATCGCAAAACCAGACGGTAGGCATTGGGCTCTACCCGACTGACAAAGGGCAGCTCATCCTTCTCGAAATGGAACACCACAATGAGCATGCTGCCTTCCAACTGGGCCATCCTACGCAGATGAAGCTTTTTCAACCAATTGTCCAACTTGACGAAGTCAACCTTGTCACCTTTCTCTCGCAGATAGCTTCCCAACTGAAGAATGCCTCGCAGCATCGTACCATGATTGAGCATGCTGCTCACAGTTGACACGATGATTGAGAGCACATCCAACGCACCGATATTGATGTCTATTGCATGGAGTTCCTTCTCACGAATGTGTCGCAACCGGCTGTTGAGCCATCGATTGCTGAGCATGGCATCGCTGTCAGGTTGATCGAAGGGCACGACGTGACCAATGAAATCCTTAGGGATACGTGCTCGCTCACGTTCGTCAAGACGGTCAAGCCCTGACACAGCCTGCCGCTCAACATGCTGAACGTGCACCATCTGTCCCAGCCTTCGCCACTTGAAGGCTGACATCGGCTCCACCTGACCATGCTCGTCAAGCACGCCCATCTGCAACAGTTGGAAGAAATTGCGAGTGATAATATCCATGACTCTACGAATACCTCTTTGGCAATCTGAACAATATGGCTCCAATGGCTACCACGCCAATGGCCATAGGGTAATACAAATAAGGTATAATCTGCATGGGACCCACATGTGCCAGACCGGCCGCCAACAGCATCTGTACGCCATAAGGAATGAGTCCCTGAACCGTGCACGAGAATGTGTCAAGGATGCTGGCCGCCTTGCGTGGGTCAACCCTGTACTTCTCACTGATTTTCCTGGCAATGTTACCGACAGTAAGGATGGCCACCGTATTATTGGCCGTACATAGATTGACCAGACTGACGAGTGCTGCAATAGAAGCCTCAGCACCACGCTTGCCGTTGACATGGGACGTAAGACGACGAATGATGTAGTCGATGCCGCCGTTGGCCCTGATAATCTCGAGCATGCCGCCAGCCATCATGGCAATGATGATGAGCTCACCCATGCCAACTATGCCCTTGCCCATGGCATCGAGCCAACCATAAAAGCCATAGTCTCCCTCAGCAATGCCGATGATGCCGCACAGGACAATGCCGGTGACCAGCACAGCCATCACATTGAGACCACAGACGGCAGTGACCAACACGGCCAGATAAGGAATGATGCGCAAGTAGTTGACATGCGTCACATGAGCCGGAACGGTAAGGTCCAAGCCCATAAAGGTGTAAATGACAAGCACAACGATGACAGCCGGTGCCACAATCATACTGTTGACTTTGAACTTATCGCTCATCTTGCAGCCCTGTGTCTGAGTGGCCACAACGGTAGTATCGGAGATAAACGAAAGGTTATCGCCAAAGTAAGCACCACCTACAATCACAGCAGTCATCAATGCCAGATTACTTCCTGTTTGCCCGGCAACACCTGCGGCAATAGGTACAAGGGCCACCACAGTGCCCACACTGGTACCAATGGAGATAGACACAAAGCAGGCAGCCAAGAACAATCCTGGAAGCACCATGCTTGCAGGAAGCACGTTAAGCGTGAAGTTGACGGTGGCGTCGATGGCTCCCATCTCCTTAGCCGACTGGGCGAACGCTCCGGCCAAGACGTAAATCCACAGCATGAGCAACAGATTGGGAGTGCTTGCGCCACGGCTGTAGATGTCAATACGGGTCTTGAGCGGGTAACGACCGGACATAGCAATGGCATATACGCTGGCTATCAGAAAAACCACCGTCATGGGCACCCTGCTAAAGTTGTGGGCCACCAGGCTCAACAACAAGTAGAGCACGATAAACACCAGTAAGGGTGACAATGCCATCAATCCCTTGAAACCATCGGGCGACGGCTGGTCTGTTGCCGACGGTTCACCTTGCCTCTCAGAAGAATTAACCGTCTGCTCAGTGGCCTGCGGTGCAGATTGACTTACTGCTTGTTCCTTATTATCAATTGCCATAGGCATGTATTTAAAGTTGGGTGCGCCTGTAGAAGTTGACATTCTCCGGTGTCAACAACTCAATAGGCATATAGTTGACCGGCTGTATCTTCTTTTTCAGCACAACAGCCTTAAACAAGGCATCAACAGAACAGTATCCCTGCTGATAGGCATGTTGAGCAATCAAGAATGAGATGCTGCCTTGCCTCAGGCACTCAGCATTCTTCTTCACCATGTCGTACCCCATGATTTGTACCTCCCGGCGGTTGGTGCGCAAGAGGAAGTCACCCATGACATGGGCCTTCGACCCGAGGGTGATGCAATGATGAATATTCGGATGCTCTGTGAAGAACTGCTCAAGCATGTTATCGTATTGCTGCCGTGTGCCATCAATGGGCAACTCAAGATTAATGATCTTTATGGCGGGATAATGGTCCTTCATGTAATGCCTCAGTCCCACTTCACGGTTGTCCTGCTGCTTACTGACTACCCTTCCATTCTTGGTAATCTTCATCAGGGCAATTTCCTGTTCATGAGAAGCCAGCAGCATCAGCATGCGCGCTGCAAAATAGCCACTTGAGAACGAGTCCTGACCATAAAAAGCCAAGGGACGCAGGTCGGGCATATAAGAGTCCAGCAAAACAAAAGGAATATGCTGAGCGTGAAGCTCATCGGTGAGATTTCGTGTCACAGCAAGCTCAACAGGTACCAGCACCACACCATTGCATTTCTCATCAAGACATTTCTTAGCTTCTCTGCTAAAAGAGTCGTCGTTGAATCTGTCGTAATAAAAGATGTCAACACTGATATTGAAGTCTTTTCTTGATTCCACAGCCATCTTCACGCCCTGCTCCACCTCTTCCCAATAAGCAACCTGCTCATGGCGTGGCATCAGCACCACAAAATGATACGACTTATTGTAGGCCAAAGCCGAAGCATAAGCATTAGGCTGGTAGTTTTGCTCTTTCAACGCTTTTTCGACACGCTCCCTAGCCTTTGCCGACACATTCGGGCGATTGTGAAGCACACGATCTACCGTGCCGGCGGATACACCAGCATAAGCCGCGATGTCTTTGATGGTAATCTTTTCTGCCATTATTACTGTTGTGCTAAATTAGAGTTCTTGTGCAATACTGGATTTCTACTGTGCAATATGTGCATTGTTCCTGCAAAGATATTAAATTTTACACAACCCACAAAACATTGCAATATATATTTCTACAACAAAAGAAGAAGGTCCGGGGAAAAACAAAAATTGCAGCCCAATAGAGGTCGGACTGCAATTCACTCGTAAATCTGTGTATGCTTAGGCGAGCACGACCTTACCGTTATCGCCCTTAAGCTTGCCCTCTTTCAGGAGCCAGCCGATGCCCAGCAGGACCTCAACCTCTGTCTTTCCGGTAAGCTTGACCAGTTCCTCAACGGTCTTAGCTTCGTCAGCGGCATGCAATGCCTCGTAAACGTCACCGGCACGGAAACCGGCATTCAGAGCATCAACAAAAATCTCATGTTTCTTTGCGGCTGCAGGTGCTTTCTTCACTGCGGCCTTGGTGGTTGCCTTTGCGGCAGCACTTCTAGTAGCTTTCTTTTCTGCCATAATTTAGTAAAAATAATTGAACCTATATAAAAACTAAACTGCTATTTCATTTAAATACTTTGCAAAAATAACGACTTTTTTCCGAAAGCGAAATTAAATAATGTATGAATTTGGCCATTTTCGCGTCAAAGAGAAAGAATAAGCGTATTTATTGATATGAATCAATCGTTTTACTAACTTGTGACTTCATTTTCTCCACAAGATTGGCGAGATTACCAATATAAATACAGAGAGCTGCACTACCTATCAAATTGTCAAAAGCGATGACATATTATTATCGTCGCGTTTTCGGAAGGCACAAAAAACGTCAACATGTTCACGAGAAAGCAGAAAAGCATCATCAGAAAAACGAGAACAAATAAAGAAAATGCCCCGGAGTCAGCTAAACACTGATACCGGGGCAGCATATTAAAGATGAATAATTATTTCTGTTTCAGATCAACCTTAATCTGAAGTTCGTCCAACTGCTTGGGATCAAGAGCGGAAGGAGCATCGAGCATCACATCGCGTCCACTGTTGTTCTTCGGGAAGGCAATGCAGTCGCGAATGGAATCAAGACCTGCGAGGATGCTGACGAAACGGTCGAGACCGAAAGCCAGTCCGGCATGAGGTGGTGCACCATACTTGAAGGCGTTCATCAGGAAGCCAAACTGTGCCTCAGCACGTTCCTTGGTGAAGCCGAGTACCTCAAACATCTTCTCCTGCAGATTGGTGTCATGGATACGGAGACTGCCTCCGCCCACCTCGATGCCATTGCATACGAAGTCATAGGCCTTAGCGCGCACCTGCTCCGGATGCTCGTCGAGCAAGGGGATGTCGTCAGGATTGGGCATGGTGAACGGATGGTGGGTAGCCATCAGGCGCTGTTCCTCATCACTCCACTCAAAGAGCGGGAAGTCGATGATCCACAAGCACTTGAACACATTCTTATCGCGCAGTCCCAGACGGTCGCCCATCTCCAGACGAAGTGAGCAGAGTTGGATACGTGTCTTATTGGCATTGTCGCCAGAGAGAATCAGCACGAGGTCGCCATCCTTGGCACCTGTGGTCTCTTTCACCTTCTGCAACTGCTCGGGAGTATAGAACTTGTCAATGGAGCTCTTTACCGTGCCATCACTTTCATACTTGATATATACCAGGCCCTTGGCACCCACCTGCGGCTTCTTCACGAAGTCGGTGAGCTCGTTTAGCTGCTTGCGGCTGTAGTTGGCGCATCCAGGCACCACAATACCACCAATATAAGTAGCCTCATTGAAGACCGAGAAGCTGCCTGTGCCCTTGAGGTCGTCCATCAGCTCAACGAACTCCATGCCGAAGCGCAAATCAGGCTTGTCGGAACCAAAACGGCGCATGGCTTCCTTCCATGTCATCTGCTGTAAAGGCTCGGGAAGATCAACACCACGAATCTCCTTAAAGAGCATGCGGCACATCTTCTCGAAGAGGTTGATGACATCATCCTGGTCGACAAAACTCATCTCGCAGTCCACCTGCGTAAACTCGGGCTGTCGGTCAGCACGCAGATCCTCGTCGCGGAAGCATTTGGCAATCTGGAAGTAACGATCGAAACCAGCAACCATCAGCAGCTGCTTCAATGTCTGCGGGCTCTGCGGAAGAGCGTAGAACTGTCCAGGGTTCATGCGGGAAGGCACCACAAAGTCGCGGGCGCCCTCTGGGGTCGATCCAATCAGAACAGGCGTCTCCACCTCAATGAACTTCTGCGCATCAAGGAAATTACGAATGAGAATCGTCATGCGGTGACGCAGTTCAAGATTCTTGCGCACAATCGGACGGCGCAGGTCAAGGTAACGGTATTTCATGCGCAGGTCGTCGCCGCCGTCTGTATTATCCTCAATGGTAAAAGGAGGAGTGAGCGACGGACTGAGCACATTCAACTTGGAGGCAATAATCTCAATATCGCCGGTATCCATCTTGCTGTTCTTGCTCTGACGTTCCGACACCTTACCACTGACCTGAATGCAATATTCACGACCGAGTTTGTTCGCCTGTTCCCAAAGTGCCTCATCGGCAGCCTCATCGAAGACAAGCTGAGTAATGCCATAACGGTCACGAAGATCTATAAAGGTCATTCCGCCCATTTTGCGGGTGCGCTGCACCCACCCCGCGAGCGTTACTTCTTTGCCCGCGTCGGAGAGGCGAAGCTCTCCGCAAGTATTAGTTCTATACATATAAATAATGTAAGTATTGATATTTGGTACAAAATTACAATTTTTTATTGGAACAGAAAAAACACGGCACGATAAGCTTTGAAAATTATGTTAAAAAAGGTATTTTATGGTTAGGTGGCTGAAACATTTCATACTTTTGTACGTCGGTAACATAAAACAAGTATTGTGATAATTATGAAGAAGATTTTTACACACTTATTATTGATAGCAGTTATGCTCGTTGCAGGAATGAGCACCAGCTATGCTCAGGCCAAGATCGAGTTCGACAAATTGACCAATAATTTCGGCACGTTCTCGGAAAGCAATCCTGTTCAGAAATGCACTTTCACATTCACCAACAAGGGCGACAAGCCCCTCATCATCAACCAGGCTGTAGCAAGTTGCGGCTGCACGGTGCCCACATATACGAAGACACCCATCATGCCCGGTGGAAAAGGAGTGATCAGCGTGACCTACAATGGCAAAGGCAAGTTCCCCGGCCACTTTAAGAAGACCATCACCATCCGCACCAACGGCGTGCCCGAGATGACGCGTCTTTACGTGGAGGGTGTCATGCAGGAAGAACAAAAGCAATGATCCGACAGCTGAGAGAACCAGAAGAAAGAGACTGACAAATAAGTAAGATAAAGTGGCGATATTTTCAAGGTTTTGAAAGTATCGCCACTTTTTTATATCATTTCACATACTTTTATTGTTAAATTAAATAATATCTTTGTGGTGTGTCGAAAATTTGTGTACTTTTGTAAGAGCAACCTATTAAAATTAACAACATAAAGAAATCTATAAAAACCGTACTATGCAAGAAACCATCAAAAAAGTACTGTCAGGTAGCTTCAACAAGAAGAAGGCCTTCATGTTCCTGCTTACCGTAGTAGTGACCTTAATCGTTTGGAACCTGCCTTCGTCATTTTTCGGCATTGACGGACTGACGGTAGTTCAACAACGTGTGATAGCCATCTTTGTCATGGCCGTCATGCTATGGCTTACCGAGGCCATTCCCGCCTGGGCCACCTCCGTGTCTATTATTTTCGTATTGCTTTTCTTTGTGAGCGATTCTTCATTTAAATTTATGCAGGGCTCCGAGGGCGAGTACGGGCAGTTGCTCGACTCTGTCGGTATCATGGCGTGCTTCGCCGACCCCACAATCATCCTTTTCCTGGGCGGATTTATCCTTGCCATAGCCGCTACGAAGTCAGGACTTGACGTCTGGATGGCCAAGACAATGATCAGACCATTCGGACATAGGAGTGAGAACGTATTGTTGGGCTTCCTGCTCATTACGGGCATATTCTCTATGTTCATCTCCAACACCGCCACAGCAGCCATGATGCTTACCTTCCTGACACCGGTATTCAAGGCCCTGCCTGCCAACGGCAAAGGACGCATCGCTCTGACAATGGCCATCCCCATCGGTGCCAACCTCGGCGGTATGGGCACTCCTATCGGAACACCACCTAATGCCTTCGCGTACAAAGTGCTCAACGATCCCACCGGCATGAACCTGGACATCAGCTTTGGTCAATGGATGGCTGTGATGGCTCCGCTGATCATCTTACTGCTTTTCATTGCGTGGTTCCTGCTGATCAAGCTTTTCCCATTCTCGCAAGATACTATTGAACTGGAGATTGACGGTGACATGCACCGCAACTGGCGTACCGTCGTTGTGGCAATTACCTTTGTCGTGACCATCGTGCTCTGGATATGCGGAAAGCAGATAGGCATCAACGCCAATACCGTAGCCATGCTGCCCATCGCCGTCTTCGCCTTCACCGGTGTCATCACAGCCAAGGACTTGCAGGACATCGACTGGGGCGTCATCTGGATGGTGGCAGGTGGCTTTGCATTGGGCTTGGCCATGAACGGAACGGGGCTGGCAAAGGCAGCCGTCGAGGCTATCCCATTCGGAGAATGGAGTCCTATCGTCATTCTGATTATTGCCGGACTTGTGTGTTACTTCCTTTCCAACTTCATCAGCAACACGGCTACAGCCGCTCTGCTCATCCCTATCCTGACCGTCGTCTGCGAAGGCATGGGCGACAAGCTCAATGTGATCGGTGGCAACTCCACCATCCTTATCGGCATCGCAGTTGCTGCCTCTGCCGCCATGTGTCTGCCCATCTCCACCCCGCCAAATGCCATCGCCTATTCCACAGGCCTTGTCGAACAGAAAGACATGGCAAAGACAGGCATCCTGGTGGGTATCATCACGCTGATCTTGGGATTCTCTCTGCTGATTTTTGTGGGAAGACTTGGCATATTCTAACGGCTCACACAGTATGTATACTAAAAGCTGATGGTCTAAAGACAACAACAGGAAGAGCCTGAAACATAGAACACGTCAACTCATAGACATAAGGCTATATCAAAATAGGAGAAGTACAGAAGTCCGGAAGTCCAGGAGTTCAGTCATATGCATAAGTACCTGATAATAAGGTATCATTAATGTAATGACAGAACTTCTGTACTTCCGGACTTCTGTACTTCTCCTATTCTGATACACTCTCATTGTTGTATATAGAAGAAACTGAAAACAAGCAGTGTAAAAGATATTTATGTTAAATAGCCTCTGAGAATCGTGTCGTAACCAACAGGGCCGCATTTGGCTCTAAATACGCCAGTTTTAGAGCGATTATAGTAAACCGCTATCTATCAACACATTACCAAACATCAAGCTTATAAATTACCAATTGAGCCTCTCGAAATCGCCAATATTCTGCCTTCATTTGGCCGATATGTCATGGTTATATCGGCGATATTGAGGCGGTTCTTCGGCGAAAAGGCAGAGGCTCTTCGGCGAAAGGGCACTGGCTTTTCGCCGAGAAGCCAAAAAGACGACAACGAAACCGCTGTTTCATAACGATTTTCTACTATTTTTTATCCGGCACTGCCTGTTATTCCACTCAAAACAGTGTTAAAAGAAAAACAGAATATTGTCAGCTATTTTCCGAATAATATTCATGCCATTACAACCAAAAGCGGGAAGCCAACATGAATTGACTTCCCGCCTATTATTGATAAAATCTATTGTTGCGAAAACAAATTAGATCTCCTCGCTCCAGTCTTCCTGACTCTTGCGAACATAAGACATATAACGACGCTTAGCAGCCTTCTCAGTCTCAGCGTAGAGCTCGTCAGCCTCAGCAGGGAAGCCCTTCTTCAGAGAAGAGAAGCGGACCTCACCGAGCAGGTAATCCTGGAACTTATCCCACTGCGGAGCCTTAGAGTCGAGCTGGAACGGGTTCTTGCCCTCCTTAGCCAACTCCGGGTTGAAGCGCCACAGATGCCAGTAACCACACTCGACGGCCAGAGCCTCCTCATGCTGCGAGCGGCCCATGCTACGACGATCAGCCTTAGAGCCCTTGATACCATGGTTGATACAAGGAGCGTAAGCAATAACGAGTGACGGGCCTGGATAAGCCTCAGCCTCACGGATAGCTTTCAGAGTCTGAGCGTTGTCAGCACCCATGGCCACCTGAGCCACATAGATGTAGCCATAAGTGGTCTCCATCAAGCCAAGATCCTTCTTGGTAACACGCTTGCCGCTAGCTGCAAACTGAGCAATAGCACCAATAGGTGTAGACTTGGAAGCCTGACCACCGGTGTTGGAGTAAACCTCAGTATCGAGCACAAGGATGTTGACATCCTCACCGGTAGAGAGTACATGGTCGAGACCACCGTAGCCGATGTCGTAAGAAGCACCGTCACCACCGATGATCCACTGAGAGCGCTTCACGAGGTAGTGCTCCAAGGGCAGCAGCTCCTTGCAGACGGGGCATCCAGCCTCGGCACCCTTCTCGATAAGCGGCTTCAGCTCGGCAGCAGCAGCCTTAGAAGCGTCGGCATCGTTCTGACCCTCAATCCACTTCTCAGCAGCAGCCTTGAAGTCAGCAGGAGTATCCTCCTTAGCGATGTTCTCCTTCAGCAGCATCGTGATACGAGCCTTCATCTTCTTGTTGGCAAGTGCCATACCCAGACCGAACTCGCAGAAGTCCTCAAACAGAGAGTTGTTGAAGGCAGGACCCTGACCCTTCTCATTCTTGCAATAAGGAGTAGAAGGAACAGAAGCTGAGTAGATTGACGAGCAACCTGTAGCGTTGGCAATCATCTCACGGTCGCCAAAGAGCTGAGAGACGAGCTTCACATAAGGAGTCTCGCCGCAGCCGGAACAAGCACCTGAGAACTCGAACAGAGGCTGAGCGAACTGAGAGTTCTTCGGGCTCTGCTTGATGTCAACGAGATTCTGCTTTGACTTCACGTTCTTCACGAGGTACTCCCAATTCTCAGCTTCCTTCTTCATGTCGGGAGCATCAACATTGAACGGAACCATCTTCAGAGCCTTCTCCAGCTCACCGGTCTCCTTGTTCTTCTTGCCAGGGCAGACATCGGCGCAGTTGCCGCAGCCGAGGCAGTCGAGCACAGAGGTCTCAATGCGGAACTTCATGCCCTTGAGAGCCTTAGGAGCCAGGATATCGACGGTCTTGCCATCGAAGCCGGCTGCTTCCTTGTCGTCCATGACGAACGGACGGATACAAGCGTGAGGACAAACGAACGAGCACTTGTTGCACTGGATACAGTTATCAGGATTCCAGACGGGAACGAAAGCTTCCACACCACGCTTATCATAAGCAGCAGTGCCTACTTCCCACTTACCGTCAACGGTGTCATGCTTGACGAAGTCAGAAACCTTCAGCAGGTCACCGGCCTGAGCGTTCATCGGGCGAACGATCTCCTTAACGAATGCGGGAGCGTCGTCCTCTACCTCTGCATCGTCAGCAAGGTTAGCCCATGCGGGATCAACCGTCAGCTCCTTGTACTCACCACCGCGATCGACGGCAGCGTAGTTCTTGTCGACCACATCCTGACCCTTCTTACCGTAAGACTTCACGATGAAAGCCTTCATCTGCTCAACGGCGAGCTCGATAGGAATCACCTTTGTGATACGGAAGAATGCAGACTGCAGGATGGTATTGGTGCGGTTGCCCAGACCAATTTCCTGGCCAATCTTGGTAGCGTTGATATAGTAAACCTTGATGTGGTGCTTAGCGAAATAGCGCTTTACCTTGTTGGGGATGAAGTCAACCAGCTCCTGACCATCAAAGATGGTGTTGAGCAGGAACGTACCATTGTCGCGCAGACCACGGGTCACATCATACATGTGAAGGTAAGCCTGGACGTGGCAAGCCACGAAGTTAGGCGTGTTCACCTGATATGCGCTGTGGATAGGCTCGTCGCCGAAACGAAGGTGAGAGCAGGTGAAGCCACCCGACTTCTTCGAGTCGTAAGAGAAGTAAGCCTGGCAGTACTTATTGGTGTTGTTACCAATGATCTGCACAGAGTTCTTGTTGGCACCGACCGTACCGTCAGAGCCCAAGCCATAGAACTTAGCCTCGAACAGGCTGTCGCCACCCATAGGAATCTCCTCGACCTCAGGCAGAGAGGTGAAGGTAACATCGTCGACGATACCCACGGTGAAGTGGTTCTTCGGCATGGGGAGTTCCAGGTTGTTGAACACAGAGATAATCTTGGCAGGAGTGGTGTCGGAAGAACCGAGACCATAACGGCCACCAACGATCAGCGGCTTGCGAGGATCATCGTAGAGGGCGCTCTTCACGTCGAGATACAGCGGCTCACCCTCAGCTCCAGGCTCCTTGGTGCGGTCGAGCACAGCAATGCGCTTTACCGTTGCGGGGATAGCCTTGCGGATAGCCTCGACAGAGAACGGACGATAGAGGTGGACAGCCACCATACCTACCTTCTTGCCCTGCTTGGTCAGGTAGTCGATAGCCTCGCGGGCAGGTTCTGTGGCAGAACCCATCAGAACGATGATGTTCTCAGCATCGGGAGCACCATAGTAGTTGAAGAGGTGATACTCACGGCCGGTAATCTTGGAAATCTCAGCCAGGTGCTTCTCAACTATCTCGGGTACTGCATCGTAGTACTTGTTGCAAGCCTCGCGATGAGTGAAGAAGGTCTCGGGGTTCTCGGCAGTACCACGTGTGTCAGGACGCTCAGGGCTCATGGCACGGTCGCGGAAACGCTTGATCCACTCTTCCTTCACGAGAGGACGGATGTCCTCCATATCCATCTCCTCAATCTTGTGGTACTCGTGAGAAGTACGGAAGCCGTCGAAGAAGTTGATGAAAGGCACAGAGCTCTCCAGCGTAGAGAGATATGGCACAGCCGACAGATCCATCACCTCCTGCACTGAACCAGAGCAGAACATAGCGAAGCCTGTCTGACGGCAAGCCATCACGTCCTGATGGTCACCGAAGATACACAGGGCATGGCTGGCCAGCGTACGTGCTGATACATTGAAGACGCAAGGCAACAGCTCACCGGCAATCTTATACATATTGGGGATCATGAGCAGCAAGCCCTGAGAAGCAGTATAGGTAGAGGTCAGAGCACCGGCCTGCAGTGAACCGTGAACGGCACCTGCTGCACCACCCTCAGACTCCATTTCCTGTACGCTAACAGTCTGACCAAAAAGGTTCTTACGGCCTTTGGCAGCCCATTCGTCAACATGCTCAGCCATTGGCGATGACGGCGTGATAGGATAAATAGCAGCAACCTCAGTGAACATATAGCTCACGTGAGCGGCAGCAGTATTACCATCACAAGTGATAAACTTTTTTTCTTTTGCCATTTTGGAATGTGCTTAAAATAATAAATTAATAATGTTTATTTACGTTTTTACGTTTAATTCGTTCTAAGTGCTTCTATCTCTAATACAAGAAACCCAGCAACCAGATGGGAATCTGATTGTCGTGTCCAACCTCTGTATTATAGCGCGCATAGAAAGTATCGTTGTTGAACCGTATCTTGCCCGTTGCATGGGCATCGCACACACGGAACTTACGCGTGCCGTCGATAAGATAGTATTGAGGCTTGCTTCCCTGGCTCACGATGTGGTCCTTCCAGAGCGTATTGACAAAGAAGGTCTCCATCACCGACTGCTCATCCACCGCAATAGGATAGATGGCATACATCAGATTGGGATTGTGCATCATGATCTTCGCAGGCTTCTTGGGAAACTCCTCGCCGTAAGGATATATCATGTTGAGAAGACGCGCATCGGCCAGATACTTGGTATAGTTCATTACCGTAGCGCGGCTGGTATCAATCTGATGAGCCAGCTGACTGATATTGGGCGCATGAATCCCGTCAAGCGCCAGCAAATAGAAAAGTTTCTTTATTTTGGTGAGGTATTTCAGCTCAATCTGCTTGATGAGCAAGATGTCCACTTCCGTCATCATGTTCATTGTCTTGAGCAGGTTTTCAGAGAAGTTTCGGTGCTCAAGGAAGAAAGGATAGAAGCCATGATGCAGATAGTCGTGGAAATACTTGACAGGACTGAGTTCTGGCAGTATCTTCTTTACGATGTGTTCGTGGTTGTTGATAATTTCTTCCAAGCTGTAGGGGCGGAAGCTTGTTCCCGCCATCAGATTGACATATTCCCGGAAGGAGAAGCCCCGGAGATAATAGAACGTGAGTATATCGCGGATGGCTGGATAATCCGTCTTGAGTCGCATCACGCTCGATCCTGTGAAGACAAGCTTCAACTGCGGATAGAGATCGTAGCACTTGCGCAGTTCTGTGCTCCAGTTAGACTGCTTGAATATCTGGTCCAGCAGTAGCACTTCCCCACCCTGCTTGACAAACTTTCCGGCGAAATCGGCAATACCATTACCCTGGAAGTAGAAGTTGTTCATGTTCACATACAAGCACTTTCGATTGTCCTTGCCGAACTTCTCCTTCGCATACTGCAGCAGGAAGGTAGTTTTCCCCACACCGCGCGTGCCCTTGATGCCAATAAGGCGCTGACTCCAGTCAATCTCGTCCATAAGACCGCGACGAACCGGAGAATTTGTGTGTTCCACAAGATAGCTGTGGGTGCGAAAGAAAGATTCCATCAACTCCATGTTGTTTCTGTTGTTTCCTAGATGTTGCGACTGCAAAGATAGCAATAGTTTTTAATATTGCAAACTGAACATTACAAAACTTTGCTATATTTTATAAATTTAATATTAGCATCAGCATGAACGGGCAACCTCAAAAACCTTTTTGTCAGTCTTCACCTCGAAAGAAACAAAGCATCTAAGGCAAAATATTGAGCAGAAGTAAGAGCAAATAATATAAAAGTATTAATTTTGCAACCGATTAGACCAAATTAATTCCAAATTGCGCTCCATGAATATCGACAACGAGACAAAAACAAGAAGTCGTGTGCACTTAGGACTGCTGCCACGAGTCATCATAGCCATCATCTTGGGTGTGGCTTGCGGAGTATTTTTCCCAGTTCCCTTAGTGCGTGCATTCATCACCTTCAACAGTCTGTTCAGTCAGTTCCTGGATTTCATGATACCGCTTATTATCATTGGCCTGGTGACGCCGGCCATTGCAGACATTGGCCGTGGAGCTGGACGGTTGCTGATGGTCACTGTAGTCATTGCTTACGCCGACACCGTAGCTGCCGCTCTGCTGGCCTACGGCACTGGATCATGTCTGTTCCCATCGATGATAGCCTCGACAAGTGGCATACCCCATGTGGCCAAGGCAGCCGAGCTCTCACCATACTTCGTTATCAACATCCCGGCAATGGTGGACGTGATGAGCGGTCTCGTTTTCTCATTCGTCATGGGACTGGGCATCGCCTACGGCAACCTGAGCACTACCAAGCATGTCTTCGATGAATTCAAGTACGTCGTTGACAAGGTAATTGCCAAAGGCATCATTCCCTTCCTGCCTCTGTACATCTTCGGCGTTTTTCTGAACATGACATACAGTGGAGAAGCCGGAAAGATCATGATTGTCTTTGCACAAATCATAGTTGTCATCATCGTTCTCCACATCTTTATCCTCGTTTATGAATATTGTATCGCGGGCGGCATCGTCCACCGCAATCCTTTCCGGCTGTTATACAACATGATGCCTGCTTATCTCACTGCGCTTGGCACCAGTTCGTCGGCTGCAACCATTCCCGTCACATTGGCCCAAACACTGAAAAACGGAGTGAGCAAGGCCATTGCTAGCTTTGTCGTTCCGCTGTGTGCCACCATCCATCTCAGCGGCAGTGCCATGAAAATCACGGCGTGTGCACTCACCATCTGTCTGCTGACGGGTCACGCCCATGGATTTGGACTGTTCATGTACTTCATCCTCATGCTGGCTATTGTGATGGTGGCAGCTCCCGGCGTGCCGGGAGGAGCCATCATGGCAGCACTTGCGCCACTGGCCAGCATTCTGGGTTTCAACGCCAACGAACAGGCGCTGATGATTGCCTTGTACATTGCTATGGACAGCTTCGGCACAGCTTGCAACGTGACCG
The DNA here is from genome assembly GCA_900319905.1 of uncultured Prevotella sp. Classification (GTDB taxonomy): domain Bacteria; phylum Bacteroidota; class Bacteroidia; order Bacteroidales; family Bacteroidaceae; genus Prevotella. The sequence goes on from ONQB01000005.1 coordinate 108,391, forward strand.
GCGACGGTGCCATCGCCCTGGTCATTGACCGGATGTTCGGTAGAAAGGCCACTGTTCTGCAAGACAGAATAGACTAACTGACAGACCGATGACTCTATTTGTCTTCAATCCTGAGCACGACATTGCGCTTGCCTCAGGACTGCACCATTTCACAGCCCCACGCGCGGGGAGGCAGCTGCGCCATGACCTCGGCTTCCTGCCAGCGATCTGGGCCTTAAAAGGCGATGCTGTGCTGGTTGACGATATCAACTTGGCTGAACAGAAAGCGCTGAAGTCAAACATTGCAAACGAGGGTGTTTGGGTAACTCCAAAGACTGTTGGACAATACCTCAAGCAGCAGAACGGGCACATTGAGATACGACCTTGGGGGTGGGATGCACCATTAGTTTCAGAACTGTCACGGATGGGCTGCAGTAGCAACTTATTGCCCAATGACAGGCAACTGGAAGATATACGGCTGATGAGCCACCGCGACTGGGCAAATGAGCATTTGCTCCGTGAGCTCCATAACATTTCCGGGCTCATCGGACAGGCGTGGGCAGTAACCGGCATCAAGGAAATAGAGAACGTATTGACCAGTAAAGAAAGCTTCGTTGTCAAAGCGCCATGGAGCAGCAGCGGCAGAGGAGTGAGAACCATCGCAGGCTCACTGACAGACGGGATGCGAGGCTGGATAGAACACGTCATTGCACAGCAAGGTTGCATCATGCTTGAGCCGTACTATCAAAAGGTGATGGACTTAGGTCTGGAGTTTATGATCAACGATGACGGTAAGGCACAAGAAGAAGGCCTGTCGCTGTTCGACACGACAAAAGGAGCTTACACCGGCAACCGTATTGACAGAGAGGAAGACAAAGAGAAAGTCGTCTGTCAGTTTATCACGGTAGAGCTGTGGCAAACTGTTAAAGAAGCCCTTGCTGCTCTTCTTGAGCAACAGCTTACCAACCGCTACCACGGCAGGTTAGGTATAGACATGATGATTGTAGAAACCGATGAAGGACTGCGTCTTCATCCGTGTGTGGAAATGAACCTTAGAACGACGATGGGACATGTGGCCCTGCAACTGCACCGCCGCTACGGTCTGCGACACCACACGATGCAGATCTCATTTGACGGTCATTATCATCTTTCTATCAAAGAGAAGAACGAAGACAAATAACAATCGCCCAAAACGAAAAACGGCACAGCCTTACATAAATATAAGGTGTGCCGATTATGAATTGTCTTATAGAAAGAAAATGTATCAAGCTTAGAGAAGCCTCACGCTATATCAAGTGAAGGACTTACTTAGCCTCCTCAACGGCTGCCTGTGCGGCGGCTAATTTTGATGCTAATATGCTAATTTTCAATGATTTACGTTTGGACTGGTCAACATTTGAGCTGCAATTTTCGTGCATTCTGCACGTTCTGCACGTTGATGTCTCGTATTATTTCGTAAGAATATTCATTATTCTGCAAAATATTCAGTTCTTTTTGCAAGAATATCCATTTACGTAATAAAATCAGTCTTCATTTGAACTTTAACTTTTAGGGTTATTACTCAATTTGGTCAACAATCTGGTCAACATTTTGCCAGACCATTTTTACTCTATTCGCATCACATACTTTGGAAGGGAAATAATCCCTAAAAGCACACTCTGCAAACTTTGTTTGCAAAGGTAATAATTTCTTCTGAATTTACGTTCATTCTGCACGTTTTTCTTGCAGAATGTGCTTACTTTTTAACATATCTAGACGTATTGACATCTCATCTTGCCACAATTTGTTTCAGTTAAAAGAAAAACAGATGGATTCTTGCGGTGTAAGTTTAGGTTTAAGTTTAGATGTTCTTATATATATAATAAGGTATCGTAAACCCTAACCATAGTGATTGAGTTTTCCATTTTCAGTTTAGAGATTCATGTATATATACATGGGTAAACGTAAACCTAAACTTGTTTGACATAAGCTTCCTGAATCCATATTTCTCTTTTTACTGAGGAAGTACCAATCGCCATTGCTCCCTCCCTTCTCGTTCACCCTTCCTTTGACTGATATATCAGTCTTCGACGAAAAAAAATATCATACCGTCAGTCATTTCTGCTTCCGTGAATCGATGAAATTAAGTCGCAAAAAAGAGTCCACTATAAGCGAACTCTCAACCCACCATTTTTACGTTGGCTATCCAATCTTTTCACAATTGAAATATCCGCTATGCATGTTGTGGACATTAACCTCTATCCCGTACTTGTTCAGGAACAACTGTGCCAGCATTGGTCTTTCTCGCGCAACCCCAATAGGAGGTATTGGCGAAATCGTACTTGTCTCGATGAACATACCTTTTTCAAGGCGTTGTCTTTTGTCCTTACATGCAGCGTTACCGCTGTTCTTTACTACAATTCTCCAGAGTGCCATAATACATTTGTTTTAATGTGAATACTGTGAGACTACAGTGAGTCTCGATACTTCTCTATTGCCTGAATGAGATCGTTTAAATCTTTGACGTTCTCTTCTTTATTATCATGATATACAAAGTTCAAATCAAGTAAGTGACTCAGATAAAATTCTGTAGGTCTTTTGCGTGTGTCCAAAAACAGGATTATATCATCTTCATCTGTAAATAGTTCCTTATTGTCTTTCATTTCTTTCAGCTTGTATAGTGATACTTCAGAATCTTTTAATCCCATAAATTACAAAAATGCTTTCGGAACAAATCAAGACCTTGCTCGATTGTCCTTTTTTCATCTTCCGAATATGTATTTGCATACTTCATCAACTCAAAAGCGTCAATCATCTTTTGAATAGCACAGTTCCACTCTCGCATATCTTTGAAATAAGGACAATATCCATGTTTGTCAAGAGCCTTGAACGCTTGTAAGCGAGGAACGATAAATTGAGCGATGGTATGATATGTATTCCAAACCTCTTCAATTTGGAAATCATTTTTGTGACTCCAGTTTGTGTTCGGATTTTTCTGTTTCTTTCCTCCCATAGTTTCCTTTATTGTAATAATACGATTGCTCTTATTTCTTGTGTAGATTGAGTCGCCATTCCCCACTTCATCATAATCTCAACTGGTATTGACTCCATCCATTCATAAATATGATGAAGTTCTGACATCAGCAATGGATGACATACAGGAAAGAATATATAGACAAGGGCGCGAGAAAAATCGAGATTCGATTTTGTTTCCTCTTTGAGCTGTTTCATCAGCAGTTCCATCCGTTGCTCTTCGAAACAGTCTATTTTTACGTTAAACGCATGGATTTCACTCTCTTGCTGGAACAAATCTTTAATATCATCAATATCGATGTGAATGAGGCTGTTTGGATTATCCAGCACATCTTTTAGTATATCACTGTTTAATAATTCATTAAATGTCATTTTAACGATTTTATTTTGTATATGTGAAATTTCTTTTTTACATGCAAAAACCTATTTTCTTTGTCCCTTTGGTTTCAAGTCTTTCGCTGTCACAATAAACGTTCAACTCTTCCACAATGTTCTTGGACTCACCATGAAGGATGTTTCCAATCGTATAATGTCTGGCAATATTTTCTATCTGACCGCCACTGAAATCATACTTTGTGACTAAAATTCGTACTTCCTCTTCCTTCAGAACTGGTATCATTTCACGCCACATACTCATACGAGCCTCTGTGGTAGGTTTTTCAAACTTGATTTTATAGAGGAATCGTCGTTCAAAAGCCTTGTCCATGTTTTGTGCCAGATTGGTTGTGGCAATGAGGATTCCGTCAAGTGTTTCCATTTCCTGAAGGATGATATTTTGGATAGAGTTCTCCATCTTGTCAACAGCTCTCTCGGCTCCCTCCTGACGTTTACCAATGATTGCATCAGCCTCGTTGAATAAGAGAATGGGGGTAATACGACACTCTTTTGCTTTGGCCCGATAATTGTCGAATACTTGCTTTATATTCTTCTCGCTTTCGCCTACCCACATGCTCTTAATTTGGGATATATTGACTTGCATAATGTCACGACCCGTTTGTCTTGCAAGTTGTAACACAGTTTCGGTCTTGCCAGTTCCGGCAGAACCATAGAAGAGGCAAGTAAAGCCACAACGGAAACCCGAATCTTTCATGCGTGTACGGATTTGTTTGTATTGCACGTCATCCAGTAGTCCGCCCAATTCTTCAATCTGGGAGCTTAATTTATCGCCATAGAACAAACTCTTTGGCACTATTTCCTCAGACTTAATCATATCGCCACGTGCCTTGCTTTGATTCAAGGAGGAAAGGTTGAGTTCTGCAAACAATTGACGTTTGGCTTCTACTGTCATATGGAAAGATTCCCTGTCAACAAATCCGTCGTCGTTGTTGTACTCTATCATCTTTTCTGTAAGAAGTATATGTTCTCCATCATTAAGATATGACCTCATTCTGTTCCAGCAGCGTTTCTCATAAAGGAAATCGAGATCGTGGTACCTGATATTGTCATCATTGTTGTTCACAAAAAGATGAGAGAAGAGAATCAGCATCATTGTATCAACCTCAGACATGTTGTAGCTCCGTACTTTCTGAACATAAAGCAGCTGACTGTTACAATTGAACAGATGCCTTATCTTTTCAACAGTAGCCTCATAAGTCAATTCGCCATCTTTCCGCAAATCAAACACATCCTCTATCTCTCCGAACAACTCCTGACATGAAAGGCCAGAGCAGTCTTTGGGGATGTACTTCTCATTGTTCTTAAAAGCCTCTACAACCTCCAAGGGTACCCTATAAGTGATACGGTTACCATCACGACTGCATCTGATTAGTTCTCTTTTTTCCAGAACATCAATCTCCTGCAAATACCTAATTATTCTTGTTGTTCGACAATCCAGGAACTTGCCGAAGTCACTTATAGTTATACTGGTATCATCACTGTTGTCTACAAACAGTGCCATCATCACACTCTGCTCCTTGGTGAGTTCCATCTTTTCAGCCACATATTTAATATATTTGTCAGCCTTACGATAAAAGTCACTACTAAGCCCCGTACCCTTTGCTTTTTCCACAATCTGCTCAACTGCTGTGAGCAAATCAAGTTTCTTCCTTGCTGCCATTTTCTTATACATTTTTGGTTCATGTGAAGTTTTATGGTGCAAAGTAAACAAAGACCTCTGCCAGTTGGTGGCAGAGGTCTGAGAAAAGTTCATTATCAAATGAAATTTTATGGAAATAGCCTGTGAAGGTTGGCAATTCCTATGATGAAATCAGTCTGTATTATATTTCTCCATGACGTGTTTGAACTCTTTAGGATAGTTCGCTTTCAAATATGCCATTTGATAAGCCAGCCAAGTGTAACAAACACCATGTGACTTTTGGAAAGCGTACATACCTTTAGCCTCCATTTCATTCCATACCTTTTCAAGGACATTCTTCTTGTGTCCATTCTTTATGCCACCATCCATGAAACGAGGCTTCAAGACAGAAAGTACATCCTTTCTCCTTTTACCGAGGGCTTTTCTCAGCAAGTCGCTCTCACTTCTATCAAAGTTGGCAATCAAGCGAGAAAGCATCATTATCTGTTCCTGATAAACGATAATGCCATAAGTATTGTGAAGATACTTTTCCATGCAAGGAATCATATACTTGACTTCTTTCTTGGAATGCTTTTGCTTGACGAGAGTTGAAATATATTCCATCGGCCCTGGTCGATACATGCAGTTCAAGATGACCAAATCCTCAAAGCATGTAGGATGAAGTTTTTGCAGGTATTTTTGCATCCCTTTTGAACTGAACTGAAACACGTCATCGGTTTGGCCTGTTTGGAAAAGTTCCATCGTCTTCTCATCATCAATCGGAATCTTTTCAATATCGAAATCCTTATCATAGTGAACTTTGACACTCGCACAAATATCCCTCATTTGTGAAAGCGTTTTAAGACCAAGGAAATCAAATTTTACAAGGCCAGATGATTCCCCATGCCATCCATCATATTGAGTGCAGTTCACTAATTGTTCATTACCCTTTGAATCCTCTATGGAACAAGTTGAAACAGGTGCCCAATTAGACACTGGCTCGTCAGCAACAACAAACCCACAAGCATGGACACCTAATCCACAGATTTTTCTTTCTAATATAGCAGTATTAGCAAAGGCATTACGCAAAGGGTTTCCGACTTTTCGAATAGCTTTTCTTAACTCTGGTTCATATTTGACGTAATTCTTTATAGAACGCCAGGAATAACCTGATAGGAGTTCGTTAATAGTCAGAATCTCAGGAGTATGCATTTGGTTTACTCTTGCTACCGTACTGAATGCATTAGCTGTTGAGAATGTGCGGAAAGAAACAACATGAGCGCAGCATTCCTTTCCGTATTTCTGCTGAAGCCATTCAATAACACGTTCTCTACCTTCATCATCGAAGTCTATATCTATGTCTGGGAACATCGTACCTTCTGGACTTAGGAAACGTTCAAAGAGCAAATCGTGTTTCAATGGGTCAATCTTAGTAATACCCAAGCAAGAACACACAAGACTACCTGCAGCTGATCCGCGACCAGGGCCGACCCATACGCCAAGCTCTGATTGGGCTGTGTTGACTACATCCTGTAAAAAGAGGAAATAGCCAGAAGCCGCTCTCTGTTTGATGATTTGCAGCTCAAACTTCAGCCTATCAGAAACATCTTCAGGAAGCGATTCTCCATATGTCTGTTTTGCTTTGGAAAAAGAAAGGTATTCCAGATAGTTGTCCTCCTTTTCCCTTCTCTCTTTGCCGAAACCATTGGGAATGTTAATAGAAGGAACAATAGGAGCATGGCGTATGTCATAGAACTCGACCTTGTTAAATATCTCCATAGTACTGGCTATAGCTTCCGGGACATCTGAGAACAACTCGCACATATGTTTTCTGCTTGTCAACCAGCGGAATTGAAGTATATCTGTTTTGGCGAATTCATCCATAGTCTTACCTGTAGCATAGCATTGTTGGATATTGTAAGCTGCCAGCATGAGAACGGCATTAACCCTTTGCTGTTCAAGCATCAGATTGCTTGGCGTGTTGCTCTTCAAGTCATAATCAGCGCAGCGGTGTAGTTCCAGATAATAATCCTCGCCAAAAATTTGCTTGTACCATTTGATAGTCACATCGAGCCCTGCAATGTCATCGCTTACTACATGGGAATATACCTCACTACCTACGCCGCCAGAAAGAACGAGTAAACCATCATGGTATTTCTCCAGATCATGATGGTCTGTTCGTGGTCTCATATAGAAGCCATCAGTCCAGGAATTACTGACAATCTTGATAAGGTTTTTATAGCCTTGATAGTTCTTTGCCAAGACTGTTAAGCGAAAGCCTTTGCAGTGCTTGCAAAGCTTCTTGTCCTCCTTTGCTTCTGGTGCGACATACAGTTCACAACCAATGATAGGCTTAAAAGGTTTCTTTCCCTTCTGTCGTCTTTCGTTGTTGATACGAGAAACATAGTCGAAAAACTCCATCACACCAAACATGTTACCATTGTCAGTAATAGCAATGCCAGGCATCTTGTCTTTGATGGCAGCATCAACCAGTTCCTTTATACTGGCGCACCCATCATTTATTGAATAATGGGAGTGCACATTCAGATGTACAAATCGGAATCTATTCATATTGTGTCAATTTTATCTTTTGTGCAAAGTTAATCCAAACATCAGCAAAACTGTGGCAGAGGTTATATAAAAAATGATGTTATTCTTGGAAATTAGCGGATTCACGGTTAAGGATGGCAATTACCCTGTCCGCAATGTCTTCCGTTATACCGTCATGAGGATTGGTTAGGACGAAGTAGCATACCTGAGATTCGAGGCATACGTACTCGTCATCGATGATGACATAATTCACGTCATTCCGTGTATTGTGTGCTAACCATGATGCTATCTCCATTCCCTTACAATGCCCCATAGCAGGGTCTATATCGTCAAGATTTGCGTTGAGCAACCATTTATCGCTGGCTGTCGAATCTGTGATGCCGATTACATTGCCTGGCAAATTCCTTTCCTTCCACATTTCTTGCATAGCAGCAAGACCGAGGTATTTCCACGATGATTCAATCACTATGTCGGCCTTGGTGATGTCCACAATTCTTTTCAGTTGCCGCACAGCTTCTGGGTCAAAGAACGCACCATGCTTGTCTTGCCAGGGCAGCCTCTGATACATAAGGTAGTTCTGATAATGTTCCGTATTCAGAACACCGTCAAAATCAAGAAAGATTATCTTCTTCATGAATCACACTCCTTTTGTAATATGCTGTCTATTATAGGATATATTTCAGCTTCATCCTCATAGGGATGGATGTTGTAGAATGTATTACCGGCCAGCATTGCTGAGAGACTTGTTCTGTTCTTGTTGTAGAAGATATGGCATGGTTTCTGGAAACGCTCAGCGTATGCCAGCTCATAACCAACACCCAAAGACGGACAAGTACATTCGGCTATCAATACGTCACTTTCACGTAGCCAATTAGTATCTTGGTTGTATATATCTGTTACAGTTTGCTTCTCTTCAGACAAATTGAGGTTGCCGACATGTTCAGTCAGCACCACATCAGTCTTTTGAATGTATTTAATCAGGCGTTCATATAAGTTAGCATCAACGCGCCCGCCTCGGATTGAACCTGCAAAATATACTTTCATAATGATGATAATGGTTTTTAAGTCATTCTTGTGAAAGTGTGTCAACATACTATCGGGTCAGGACAGAACTCTCTTCGCTTGCATTTCTTGCAATGCTTTCCTATCCATACTTCGTCAAACTGGTTCATGGCCTTTTCTACGATTTCTTGATCATCAGTTAATATGCCTGCCTCAAAGTTGCGAGTAGTTTCAGCCTTCATGCCAATTCCCGCACCAGTGAGGTTCGCACTTCCAACATACACTTCCTTGCCATCAAAGACAAGCATCTTGAAATGAACACGCGGACAAAGCACACGCTCCAAACGGTCATACAGCACCGGATATTTGTCAAAGTCCTCCCGAAAGTTCGGACCAGGCTCTTTTGCGTGAATTAGCCTTACTTCCACACCACGCCGAATGAGTTGGGCAATGAGTGCAAGAAACGGCTTCTTGTCTTTGCCCACCTCCACATACAGGTCTTTTATATCGGCGGTGCCAATCCAAAGAGTGTGCTTTACGGACTGTACCCGTGAAAGCACCTCCTTGTAATGGTCGGTGTTGGAGATGTAGAATGTCATTTCTGAAATAACCAAAGAATAAAGTTATATGCAGATTCAATGTAGTCACATGAAGCGTCTTTTATGATATAATGCACATTTTTTTTGTGATTATTACATTTACCTGCCAATTCTCTTAACATATATATTGGAAGGTGGCGCATTTTGCCATCATTAGATATCGATCTGAATGTTATAGCCCATCCATTATCAGTACACGACATCTCAATATTGTAGTCGTCAAGAACTATTTTTGCTTTATTTTTATCTTTGCCTGTGTAATTCATTTTCGCATAAATATCAGGATGTGCATTTTTTATTTTTTGAGCAACCGCACAGGCATACGGGTCTGTATGATAACCTAGAAGGGGATTGCTGCTAAAACGCGGAAGCGTTATGATGTCATGTTCAGTATTGATTGCGAAGAAATGGTGGGCATCGACCAACTTTGGGTCATCCTTGTCATCCATTGTCCACCAAAGCGCACTATTCGCAAATGCATCATAATTCAGGAAATAGTAGGCAAAACTATCTTTATTGACAGTATTCTTTTTCGTGTTGAGAATAGTCTCTATGTCCTTTTGTTTATTGAAATCTGACACAAATGAGGAAAAAACTTCTTTCAAAACCTGTGACTCAGACTTGTATCTGAAAATCACATTCCACCGATCTTTATAACCGAAGAAACGTCTTTCACCATGTGCACACATTCCAAAATTAGTCCCTTGGTATCCGTAAGCAACGAGTATTCTCGCGCGATTCATGTCTTTTGCCCTCTTAAAGGCAATAAAAGCTTCTGATAATTCATTGTGATTCATGCTTAAATCAAAAGCATATAAGCTTCCGTGCGTATAGCCGGAATCCTCAAGTTTATAGATGTCTGCATCCTTGACAAGATAACACTTGATGACTCGAATTACCGCTTCTGTATCACCCATCCCGGCATTCAGTTTTTCAACTGTACTATAATCAGCTATTGAACAGAGGTTATTTATCGTGGCTATGTATTTCGGTAATTGGGAAAGTCTGACATTGGAATGTATCTGCATGTCTTTTGTCAACCTCTGATTGATGGATTCAAGAAGATTTCTGCAAATACGCATATATATCTTTAATTCATCTGTGATGGTATAGCATTTCTTCTTTATGCAGTAAACAATGAGACAATATAAAAGGATCTGCTCGTCGACGGAGGCTTTGGATGTTATACAAGACTCGAAAAGATTGGTTGTCTTAGAAGAAAAAAGCCTTATACGACCGTCGGTCTCTTGCCCTTCCAAATAGAACAAATTGTCGAAGAAGTCACCAATCGTGTTGTTCTCCTTCATGATGTATACAAATGTGTCTAAAGACTGATACAGGAAACTAATGTTTTCATTCTTTGAAAACAAATCCATTCTTGTTTTTTCTGTATCATCTATCACACTATCTTCCTCGTCACTACCATCCTTCCGTGATATGAAATACTGCAGGCTGAAGATATAGTGATAGAAATTAAGGAAATAGTCATCAATCAAGGGATTGATTACTTTAGGTCTTTTCAATTTTTCTTCTTCTGGAAGTACGTCATATTCAGATTTGCGTTGTATGTAATCATTGACGGCATATGCCCAGAACAAGTCAGTCCATTCATGCTCTATGGAATGGGTAAAATAGTTTTTAATGGTTTTGAATTCATTGCGATTCTCGTCAATATAATCGAATTCGGAGTCAGCATAAACCTCTTCTAAAAATTTTATGAATTTTGCCTTCCAATTTTCGAATTCAGTTAATTGCTTGCCACGGGCATTCATCTTAACGTAAAGAGAATCGTTCAATTTGAATTTACCCATATCCAACTTGTCAAAATTGATAATCTTGGAAGAGAGCATCTTTTCCAACATTTGGGCTGCCACATGCATCTTTAGTCCATTGTATTTATTTCCAATGGCATCAAGCATATCCATCATGGCATTGACTGTTGGGTCAAGATCCCAGCTTTCAGAATACCAAGATTGCTGCTTGATCTCTTCTGACATAGCCTCATTCATTTTTTCTGGCTGGTATGACCTGAGTTTCTCGGTGAACACCGTAGAACTTCTGCGGGTCTTATAACTGAACTCACAAGCGTCCCATTTGATTTCCGCCATGATTCTTTTATACTCATTAGGATTTTCCAATCTGCATTTATTAATCAGATACCAATGTAAAAGGAATAGTGTCGTGAGCCGCTGCTGACCATCCAAGGGAAGGAACACCCCATTGTTTTCCGTTCCGTAGATAAAATCCAGTTCACATGGCTTCCCATCATCTTTTAATGCTTCAAACAAGGAATCGATAAACTCGTTACGTTTTTTGCTTTGAAGATTGCTACCTTGAACATAGTCCCTTTGTATCAAGGGAATTTCTATCTTATGTCTCGTGAAGAATGTTATAAAATTGGAATTAACTTCTTCATTGGCACTTATGTTTTGATTATTTTGTTCCATATTGCATATAGATATTTTTCTTGTTAATGAAATAATGATAAGCCTCTTCTATCTTGGCAAAATATGCTTCTCTGTCATCTTTGTTCCAGAACTTCATTTCTGAAATATGATTAGAGAAGTGTTTGTTAAAAACATAATTTGTTGCTATGGGAACATAAGTTTCACCTTGCTCTTCTCTCTCTTGAAGTATCTTTCGTTTTACGTCTATGAGATTATTGCTTAAGGCGGCATTTGTATCCTTATCAACCAAAGCCAGGTTGTATAGGGTATGCATATGACCAGTGTCCATTTGGGCATGTTTGTCAAAGAACCTGTCAATTTCCTCTACGTTCTTCTGGCATTCAGCGATTTGCTCCTTAAACTTCTCTTCATCTTTCAGAATGTCACCAAGAAGATTGATGGCAGTCTGCATTTGTTCGTTTTTGCTGTATTCTGGATCGGAGCTGATGATATTAAAGGTGTTATTATACCAATCGTAAACATCCTTATACTTCACATTGTCGTCAAAATTGAGGTGCTGGGGATGAATATGTTCAAGACTTGTAACCTTTTTATCCTTATTATCCTTTATACCCTTGAAGTTCTTGAAATTAAATCTAAACCCGAGATGTTTGTTTGTAATGTGCAGATAGATATTCAACGCCTCCAGGATCTTAATGATTCTTGGATTATGAATGCCATATTGCAAATCCCGCAAATCAACAGTTATCTTCTTACCCAAGTTGTCGTCAACTTTTTCTTGTATCTCAATAAGTCTGCCAATCTCACTTTCAAGATACAGTCTGAAGGATTCTTTGTTAACTGAGCAATATTTGTTGTATATGTCTGTAATCAGCGGTATAGGATTTGAGCCTCCTTGAATTAACACATTCAAACCTATCAGGTGGTAGAATGTTTCATTCGTGTACCAGTTGTATAGAGAAATGTAAATATCTCTTATCATACTCCACAGATGGTCTACGTTTTCTGCATATTGTGAAGGCAAAACACTTGAATTGACACCTAAATAGCTGGCAATAATGTGGAAATCCCTTCTTTGATGGTCAATGATTCGATATCCCTTTTCCTTTTGAATCTTTTCAGCCACAAATCTCAGAATAAGTTCCAAATGGTTTGCGGGCTTATAGTCTTCGGGGGTAAGCATTCCCCAGAAGAGGTCATTATGCAGTCCTTTCTCGATGTCATCCCACTCCGTTGCAATCCTGAACAAGTGTTCCCTCATGGCATTTCTGCCTTTTTCGCTGTTGTCGTCAGGATAGATGTCACTCTGGAGTATGAGCGCTTTAATGAGTTCTGTGTCAGTAAGGGCAATCTTACCGTAGTTAAGCCGAGAAAAGACCTTAATAGACGATGCTTGTCTGCTTTCTTCGCCTTCTGTATCTTTATCAAATTCATACCATATGATTCGAACATCGTTTGTGTTTTCTGAAGACAACTTAGGAACGATTGTCTTGATAACTTCTACCTTGTCGCCATCCCATTCCGCAATGGTATTATATGCATTTTTCAGATAAAACAGATCGATGTTTTCATACATGTCACTATCCTTATCTATGGCTTTGTCAAACAAGTTTGTGCGACTTTCATATTCCATAGAATAAAGATCCGCGTGGTTTCTGTCCATATTGTTCCACAGCGATTTAAAATCATCCTGGTTTAATATCAACCATAGTGTCGTAAGTCGTTGTTGACCATCAAGAAGGTCATATACAGTAACAGGATTCCCCTCTGCAATGGTTCTTTCTTCAGACAACTGTTTGTTGACTCTTACCACAACAGGTTGCAAACAATAGAACTCACCTTCCTCTTTTTTTGTTTTTGTCGCAAACTCCTGGACATCATTGAGTAATGCTTCAACGTTCTCCTTCTCCCAACGATATCCTCTTTGATAACTTGGGATGTTAAAGCTCATTCCCAGCAATTCTTTAAATGGTCTTATTTTGAACTCCATATCTATAATACTTGATATCAAACTTAAATTGTCATAATTTATAGTTCTAAAATTATAATATTTCTCTTGCTATCCAGGCACAAGCTTCTGCGTCTGCAAGTGCGTGGTGATGATCTTCTAACTCATAACCACAGGCAGCAGCTACAGTTTGAAGCTGATGGTTTTCTAAATCAGGTAGTACTCGCCGCGAAACGCAAAGTGTGTCGTAAAACTCATAGTCAGGGTAGTCCATCTGATAGACGCGGAACACTGCCTTCAGACACCCCTCATCAAAAGGCTTATTATGAGCTACAAGTGGAAGACCTTCTATCAGAGGTTCTATCTGTGCCCATACCTTGGGGAACACTGGTGCTTCCTCAGTGTCTTCACGGCACAGACCATGTACCTGACTGCACCAGTAGTTATAGTAGTTTGGCTCTGGCTGAATAAGCGAATAGAATGAATCTACTATCTCACCATTGCGAACAATAACAATTCCAACGGAACAAACCGAAGAACGCTCGTTGTTAGCTGTCTCAAAATCAATTGCTGCAAAATCCTTCATTATTTGTCCTCCTTATATTTATTCCACATTCTTTTAATCTTACTGGCTATTTCCTTGCGGAGCCAGAGCGGTTCAAGCACTTCCACGTCTTCTCCATTCCAAAGCAGTTCCTGCTGGAAGTCGAATTCAGGACGGAGATTGAAGGTAAAGATGCTGTACTCTTCGTTGCGCTCAATCTCTTCCTGCGACTCGTGCATTTTCAGGTCGCGGATATAGTTGGCTTGCCCTGCTGATACTTTTAACTTAATAGGTTGAATCTTGACAGACTGTTCGGCTATGATGCCAAAACAACCATCAAAGAAATCCTTGGCTGTCCAATCCTTCGGCATTTCAAATGTCTCATCTGTTGTATGAAGATATTTAATACGATCCAGAGAATAGATACGTGGACCTTTCTCATAATAATAAGAATAGGTACTACGTGCTACCATGTACCATCGTTGACGGAACAGCTTCACACAATACGGTTGCACATCAAAGTTATTCTCCTCGTCTTTCCAATAACTGTGATAGGTCATGTTCAGCACATGGTTTTCCTTCATTGCCTCAATGATGGGTTGCAAGTAGTTTTGCCCTGAAGGAACATATTCAAGAATGATACGGTCTTTGATACTCTGACTGTTTGCCAATGCATTGCTAACACAGAAAGTGTTGTATAGCCAGGAACGGAGTCCGTTCTTGCTAATATCCTCTTCATTCTCGATGTAGTAACAGTATTCTCCACGCCCTTCATTGGCGATGTTGATGCCAAACATGTCCCAGATAACATAACGCCAATTGTCGAAGGTGCGTTTGGGAATATCGACACCTCTGCTGATATCATCTCGAAGCCACAACTCGTTCAGTTCCTTGAACGAGATCTTACGCTTGCGATAGATGGTCTCTATCACCCAGACGTATTTGGTTATCAAACTTTGTCCTCTATCGTTGTCCATTTTTCTATGATTTTTCTGCAAAAGTAAAACAAGGGTACGCCAAACTGTAGCAGAGGTTTGAGAAAAAGTGATATTTTAGTCTCTTTTTCCTTCCATTTTGATTTATTCGTTGAGTGTCTTCTCCAAATCATCTATAGAAGGAAGTGATGACTTCAAATTTTCAATTAACTCTTTTGTCTTATAGGCGGCCACGCCTAAAGGCTGAGTCATCCCGCGCAAAGCGTATTCTACCTTTGTATTGTTCTTTGAACGACAGAGAAGAAGTCCAATGGTAGGATTGTCCTCTGGCATCTTTACCAAATCATCTATGGCAGATATGTAGTAATTCAGTTTGCTGATAAATTCTGGTTGGAACTCCACAACCTTCAATTCGATTGCGACATAACAATGCAAACGTGTGTGGTACATCAATAAATCAACTCTGCTATCGTCCCCATCTATATTCAGTGGGAACTGCCTTCTAACGAAGGCGAATCCTGTTCCAAGTTCCAGCAAAAAATCTGTAACTTTACTAAAGTTTCCCACTTGTTCAAAAAGCCTATAAACAAAGGATTTTTGAAAAGCTCGAATAGCAAAAATGCCCATAAACAAAGGATTTTAACAAGTGACGATTCACAAAAAGTTTTTTGAAAAGTTAAAGATGCGCATACCCTTTGGGAAAGCCTTTGTATAAAGGGATTCTCCAGGTGGGAAACTTTAGTAACTTTAGTAGTCAACTGGTCTTCAAGATCGGTTTCCTGTTTGACCTTTGTCATATCAACAAAACCAAAATTATACGGGTCTTTGAATGCAGCCTTGGCTAAGTCGCTTTTTAGTGGAGGCAATGTGTTGGCAAAATTGTTGGGGAGAGACTTAACCTTCTTGTGATATCCATCCTCAATCTGCATGAGCATTATGTCACGGCTCCATCCCTGCAAAGCAGATTCTGTAATGTAGAATGCACGTAGTATGTTATCCTTAACCTTAGGAAACATAGAGATATGATGATACCATGTAATTTGTGCAAGCGGCACTTGCACAAATTCACCATCCGCAGTAACCGTGAATTTTGACAATCTTGATTTTAAAACTTGATTATCCTGTAATTGTGCAAGCGGCACTTGCACAAATGGGAAATCGGGGTATTCAACAGCAAACTGACGCATATATTTCAAGTTTCGGATAGAATAACCGCTATCATTGCCGTATCGCTTCAATAGGTCAGTCGAAAGCATGTCAATGACCTTCGCACCCCAGCCTTGTGCTTGCTGTTTCTTCAAAATGTCATTTCCCAACCACCAATAGTGCTGCAAAGTTGATGCGTTGAGCTGCATCACGGCTTTCAGCCTTTGACGATCGATTTCATCGCAGAGAGTTTGGAGCCACTTCTGATACTCCACCTTGTCTATACTAATAATATCATTCTTTCCCATAGTTGATTTGTTTTTGAATCATTTGGCTATCGCCTTCTTCCTCCTTGCAAGGCATAGTGTAAGCAATCTTGCCCTCTGCTCTTGCTTCTTTCGTCAGTTCTTGTGACACCAAGAACTTTTTATACTCTCGCACTATTAACTCCTTTATATCTACTTCCAACAAGTCCGCAATCTTCAGAAGGCTGGGCAAGTCAGGTTGTGATGAGTTTGTGCACCATTTAGAAACGGTTGATGGTGTTACCCCCATTTGGTCAGACAGCCATTTGTTTGTGCGCTTCTTCTCAACCAATACAAGTTTTATACGATTGACATCTTCCATAAATTGACGTTTTAGTGCCACAAAGGTAGTGAAATAAATTCACTTTCGTTTAATTCAGTATATTAAATCAAGATATTTCGATAAGATTTATGTTTTTTTATGGAATTATGGCAAGTATGGACGGCCATTTCCGCCGTCCCAACCGCATGGAGATCGTATGTAACCCATTATCCTTTCAAGGGACATCATTCGATATTCTCTGATACAATTGTGTTTGTTGCTTGTCGAGATTTGTAATCCTAATCTGAACTTTGGTTGGACGTTCTATTTCATCAGGCAAAGACGAAAGGAGTTTTGTTATTACTTGTTCTACATTTGTATATCCAGAGTCCTCAATTACAAATACGCATTCACCGTTGATGAATGCCTCTCCGCGAATAAGATTGTACTTCGACATTCTCTCAAATGATTTGCCAGAATCTTCATGATTGTTGATATCCTCATTACTGAAGAAAATATAGTCTATGACTTTCTCATTCAATTCCCATGCAGGTGAGTAATCTATCTTTGTATATACTCTTGCCATTTTATATGTCGAGTGATTGAGAGCAAAGTCGATGTCACCAAGCGATGCACCGCATCCATTCTGTGCTATCGTTGCCCATGAATGCCGGAAGGAATACAGACTGGCATGGAAGTCTGGAGAGACTTTCTTACAGATTTGGCTGATACCTGCGTTCACAATGTGCTTAGGCGGTCTTGAAAGTCAAACAGCCAGGGAGATTCCATGTTTTTGGACATGTATTTTTCGAATGTGGGCTTTATAAGTTGTGGCACCATTATCTCAAAGTATGCGTTATCTGAACGGGATTTACTTGTTTTTCTTCTGTTATAGTGGAAGATGCCATTGTGATACTGACTCTTCTTCGCAAAGAATAAATCAATGCTATTGATACCACACATGCAGAAACTTATCAACGCAACATCCTGACCAAGTTCCTGGAGCGGATGGGTAAATCTGCTGAAGTCGGGAACAACGGCGAAGAACCTGCGAAGCATATTGGGGCTTATCGCTCTTTTGTTCGGTGTATCTTCTTTGGGGATTGTAATCTTGGGCCAAGGGTTTGTGATTAAC
>ONQB01000049.1 GCA_900319905.1 uncultured Prevotella sp.
AACGAAATGCCTATGGATTTCGAGATGAACGGTATTTCAAGCTAAGACTTTACGCCCTTCATGATTGCCGTATCACTCGAAATGTCGGATGAACCAACAATTTGGCTGCTGACGAGCAGATAGACAATATGGCTTGGCTCGTTGTGGGTATCCTCAACGGAGACTGGGGAGGAACAAGTCCCGACCAGACCACAAAGGCCGGAACGGCTGAAGTCTATCCCGATCCGGTATTTACGATGTTCCCCACCAAGGTGAGTGCCATGGATATCTTGACCCTCATCCGTCAGTACAATGGTAAGCGTGACGGTGTGCTGACATGGACTTTGGAAGCAGGCAACAAAAAGTTTTCGGGCAAGATGAATGGCACACGTGACAAGAGGCAGGCTTCGGTGAATCTCATCAAGGAACTGGCCGGAACCAGTGCTTCCACGATGAAGCTCACCATCAGCAATGAGGCCGGCGCTACCTTGCTGACCACAGATATTCCACTCGTCACTCCCGACGAATGATTTCTTAACCCATTTATTCTATTTATTAACCATTCATTATGAATAAGATATTCAGAAACATCATGCATCTCATCGTGCTGCTCATCATGATGGGATTCAGCCAGGACGCCATCGCACAGGCTTTTACTGCAACAGGAAAGGTGACCGACAGTCAGGGTGAGGCCCTCATTGGTGCTACAGTGCGTCAATTGCAAGGAAAAGCCGGCGTGGCTACAGATTTCGATGGACGGTTCTCCATCAATTGCAACAAAGGGGACGAACTGGAAGTAAGCTTTGTGGGCTACAAGACTCAGAAGGTAAAAGCCGACAAAGACATGAATATTGTGCTTTCCGACGATGCCACCCTGCTTCAGGAAGCTGTAGTGGTAGGTGTGGGCTATGGCAATATGCGCAAGAAAGACCTCACGGGATCCATCACCAACGTGAGGGCTGAGGATTTGAAACACGGTGTAGTCACCTCTACCGAGCAGATGCTGCAAGGCAAGGTGGCCGGTCTGTCGGTAGTGCAAAGCTCCGGTGCCGTGGAGAATGGTTCCAGCCTGCGCCTGCGCGGCGGTACGTCGCTTTCGGCCAGCAATGGTCCCCTGGTCGTTGTGGATGGTGTCCCGGGCGTCGACATCAACTCCGTACAGCCCAACGAGATTCAGAGCGTCGACGTGCTGAAGGACGCTTCGGCTGCAGCCATCTATGGTAGCCGTGGCGCCAACGGTGTCATTATCGTCACGACCAACCGTCAGCCTTCTGATGTGGAGAACAAGACAATGCAGTATAATGGCTACGTAGCCTTTGCGTCCGCAGCTAAGAAGTTTGACGTGCTCTCGGCCAACCAATGGCGTAGTTGGGTACGTGAGAACAAAGCTCTCGACGCCCTCGACTATGGCGGCAATGTAGACTATCAGGATGAGCTGCTCCGCACGGCCATCAGCCATTCCCACAACCTCAACTTCAGCAACTCGAGGAAGTATTCGGGCTATCGTGGCAGCATCACTTACGACAACTTTCAGGGCATTGTGGAACGCAACAGCATGAATCGCCTGGCCGGTTCGCTGTCGGCTTATCAGTTTGCCTTGAACAATAAGCTTCGGATAGATGAGGGTATCACGGCCAATTTCGACTCCTGGCATCCCAACGACACCCGTATCTTCGAGCGTGCGCTCAACCTGAATCCGACTTTCCCCGTGCACAACCCCGACGGAAGTTATTCGCAACTCAATGGCACCAACACGGAAAATCCTGTTGAGATCAACAACAACCGCACACAGGACAACAAGCGCCGACGTTTCTTGGGCTATGGCAAAATGGAATATGAGTTTATTCCCGGTCTTAAGGCCACTGCCTTGGGCTCCTATGAGTTCCAGCACACTACCCTGGGGATCTACAAGCCAACCTACGCCCGCATGGAAGGGCAAAGTGAGAATGGTTGGGGACAGCGCACCTATACTGAATATACCAACAAACAGTTGGAAACTTATCTGACCTACGACAAACAAATAGATGCCAACAATCATATCAATGCTATGGCCGGTTACTCCTATCTCGACAATACCTATGAGGGCTTTGGAGCCACACGCAGCGGGTTTGAGACCAATGCTTTCGGCTACAACAACCTCGGTGCAGGCACCGACTATCGGCAGACGGATGTTTACTCCTACAAGGGAAAGACCAAGCTCATCTCTTTCTACGGCCGAGTGAACTACAACCTTTTCGACCGCTACTTGCTCACGGCTACCCTTCGTCATGACGGATCTTCCGTATTTGGCAAGGATCATAAGTGGGGCGACTTCCCATCTGTGAGTGCTGCATGGCGTGTCAGTGAGGAAAAGTTCATGCAGGGGACCAAAGGGTGGCTCGACAATTTGAAGTTGCGTTTGGGCTATGGTGTCACTGGCAATCAGAACGGTATCAGTGCTTACCAGAGCCTCAATATTCTGAGTGCGTCGGGTGCTGCCTACTATGATGCGGCGACTGGCACTTGGAAAAACTCCTATGTGCAGGCTCAGAATGCCAATCCCGACTTGAAATGGGAGTCGACACAGCAATGGAACCTCGGTATCGATTTCGGCGTCATCAAGCGCATTACCGGTACTTTGGAATTCTACCACAAGAAGACCTCCGACTTGCTGTGGACCTACTCCGTGCCGCAGCCACCCTATGTGGTCGGTACAATGCTTGCCAATGTGGGCAATATGGTCAACAAGGGCGTAGAGCTCACGTTGGGTGCCAATATATATAAGGATAAGGACTGGGAGGTAAGTGCCGACTTCTCTGCAGCCTACAATCATCAGGAGATTACGAAACTGAGCAATTCCACCTATCAGGACGTAGGTCTGCAGGCAGGATCGCTTCATAATCTTCGCGGTATGTCGGGTATGTATAGCCAGAAAGTGAAGGAAGGTTATCCGGCGGGTGCTTTCTTCGGCCCCAAGTGCCTGGGCATTGATGCCGATGGCAAATACATCCTTGACAAGGATGCCGATGGAAATGTAAAGCAGCATTATTTAGGCAGCGCACAGCCCAAGTGGAACATCGGTCTATCGGTCAATGCATCTTGGCGCAATATAGATTTCACCGTGAGCGGCTATGGAATGTTCGGCCAGAAAGTGCTCAACGCCACCAAGATGGAAATGTACGACCCGACACGCCTTCCTTCTCAGAATGTGCTCGACGACTTCCTTAAGAGTGGCATCACCGACAATCCCACCTATAGCAGCTATTTTATAGAGCGGGGCGACTTCTTCCGTCTGCAGCAGATGACTTTGGGGTATACCATTCCCCACACACAGAAGCTTGGATTCAGTAAGATACGCATCTACGCCACTGTGGAGAATCTCTTCTGCATTACTGGTTACGATGGTCTCGACCCGGAGGTGTATATCCCCGACAACGTGCTCGAAGGTCCCGGCATCGACCGTCTCATCCTTGATAACCAAACAGGTAACGGTGCCACATCGTCTTACCGTCCCCGCACGTGGACCGTGGGATTAAACATCGCTTTTTAGACAACAGATAATAAGATTTGAATGATGAAAACAAGAAAATGGATATATTCAATGTTTCTCGTGGCCACTGCAGCTATG
Organism: uncultured Prevotella sp.; assembly: GCA_900319905.1. Classification (GTDB taxonomy): domain Bacteria; phylum Bacteroidota; class Bacteroidia; order Bacteroidales; family Bacteroidaceae; genus Prevotella. The sequence continues at coordinate 3,587 of ONQB01000049.1, forward strand.
ACAGGCTGTACCAATCTTGACGAGGAACTTTTCGATAAGGTTTCGATGGACGACTATGGCAAGACCGAGTCGGAGGTGCAGACCATTGTTGGAGGAGCCTACTCCTCATTGCGCGGCTATGGTGCCAGCACGAAGGAGGGCAATGGCGTCAACTGCTATCCCACCTGTGAGTATGTATTCTTCCTCAACGAGTGCTCGTCCAACGAGGCCTGTATCCCTACCCGTGGTACCGACTGGTATGACGGTGGCCGCTACCAGCAGCTGCAATACCACACCTATGATGCTAAAAACCAGTGTGTGCTTGCCGGATGGCGCTATGCCATGACTGGTGTCAGTAAGGTGAATGCCATCATCTATCAGGTGGAGCAGAGCGGATTGAACGACGAGCAGAAGAAGAGCGTAGAAGCCGAGCTTCGTGGGCTGCGGGCCTATTACTACTATCTGCTGTTGGATGAGTTTGGCAATGTGCCCATTGTGACCGATTTCTCCAAAAAGGAGATGCCCCAAAACTCCAGCCGCGCTGATGTGTTCCATTTTGTTGAGAATGAACTCAACGACATTATGCCCTATCTTTCTTCGGGCATATCTTATGGCCGCTTCACGCAGAATGTGGCCCACATGCTCCAGGCGCGTCTCTATCTCAATTCGGGCATCTATCTGGGCACGGGCAATCCCTCTAAGGAATACCTGCAAAAATGCATTTCCGCGTGTGATGCCATTTCGGGCTACAGCCTCACCAGCGACTACAAGGCCAACTTTCTGATCAAGAACGAAAGCTCTCCCGAGATTATCTTTGCTATTCCCTACGACCATAAGCAGGGAACGGTCGGCAACTATTTGGCCTCAATGACCTATCATTACAATCAGAAATACGCTTTCTCGGCCGATGGCACCTATCAGTGGTGTGGCAATGGCATTTGCGCCCAGCCCGGCTTGTGGTCGTCTTATGAGGAGGGCGACAACCGTCGCGACAAGACGCTGCTCATCGGTCAGCAATACAGTGCTAAGGATGGCTCGCCCATCAACATGGACAACGGCGAGCCGCTCAACTACACAGAGGACATCGCAGACTATACGCAGGCAAAGCAGAACGAGGGAGCGCGGCTCAACAAATATGAATGGAGCCCCACGGATGCCTGGGAACGCGACAACGACTGGGTGCTTATGCGCTATGCCGAGGTGCTCATGACCGAGGGTGAAGCTTACTATCGCCTCGGCGACCAGCAGACGGCTCTGACCTATATCAATCAGATCCGCTCAAGGGCTGGATTGCCTGCGCTCACCGCGCTTGACGACGCAAGCCTGGAGACCGAATGGCTTCATGAGTTTGCCTTTGAGGGAATCGGCCGCACGCAGAATATCCGCTTCGGCTCCTACTTCAAGGCTTGGTGGAACAAGACCGATGATCCAGCCGACCACCATACGGGTATCTATCCTATTCCGGCTGAGGAACTGGCCAACAACCCTCAGTTGGTTCAGAATCCCGGCTATTCAAAGTGAACCGCTTCATTGGGTTTATAGATAATATTGTCGGGACGGCTGGCAGGCAAGTGTCCGAAGAGGGAATTTCCGCCAGCCGCTCTTTGGCTCCCATTCAATCTTTCGCAGAATGAAAAAATCATTTTTGATATGTTTGCTCTCCCTCTGTCTGACTTCCGTCCTGGCAGGCTGTGGAGACGACGATCATAACGGCGGTCAGTCTCCGGCCGACAATGCCTCACAGCTCACGGCCCAGCCCGTAAAGAAGTCGAACCCCATGGTTATCTTTGCTCATTATATGGCATGGTTCTCTGCGCCCGAGACTAGTGGGGCTTGGAACCATTGGACCATGAGCGACCAAGCTCTGAAGGCCGACAACTATGCTTCATGGTATACACCTCTGCAGGGGCCCTATGCCTCCACGGATGAGGACAACCTCGACTATCAGATGCTGCTGATGAAATACTCGGGTATCGATGGCGTGGCTGTAGACTGGTATGGCAGTTCCTCGCGCAACGATTACAGCTTTGTTGACCAATGCACACAACTCGTGATGAAGGCCGCCCGCAAGGCCGGGCTGAAGCTCGCGCTCTGCTATGAGGATCAGTCGCTAAATGATGATGGGACAATGCCCGCACAGGCCCGCACAGACATCAACTATGCCTACACGCATTATTTCATCAGTCCGGCTTACTATAAGATCGATGGCGCTCCACTGCTGCTCTGCTTCGGTCCGCAGAAGCTCGTGCAGCCTGCCGATTGGTCCACGGCCTTTGGTGGACTCCCCACCCAGCCCGTCTTCTTAGCCCTCAACGGACGGTCGGGGATTGCCAACGACGACGGCCATTACAATTGCCAGGGCGAGTTTGGATGGGTCGACGGCCAGCCCGACTATTCCCGTGCGGCATCTTTCCGCTACTTCATGGGCGGTGCTATGCCGGGCTTTCACGACCATTATGAGGCCAGTGGACAGGGTGATGGCTACACCACCTACGATCATCAGGATGGCGCTCTGCTTCAGGCGCAGCTTCAGGCAGCCCGGGAGGCCAACTTGAAATACCTGCAACTCATCACTTGGAACGATTATGGTGAAGGCACCATGATTGAGCCCACCAAGGAATTTGGCTTTAAGTTCCTTTTCCTGGTACAGCAGTTTGCCGGTGTAGGCTACACCCAGGATGTACTGCAACTGATCTTCCGTTGGTATCAGCTCAAGAAGCGCTATAAAGGGCAGACCGAAAAGATCAGCCGGCTCGACAGTGCCTATCATTATTTCATTGCCTTGCAGCCCGATAAGGCCAAGGCCATACTCGACAACATAGACCGATAACTCTTCAACAATGAAAGATCTTATGCTTTATTCCCTGCGCTGCCTTCTGTCGGCAGTGTTGTTTCTCACGTGTTCCTTCGTCTTTGGCGCCGACAGGCTTACCTCGCCCGACGGACGCCTTATGCTCACCGCCGGAGTGAGTGGCGGCCGGCCCTATTATCAGCTCAATTGCGACGGTCGCTCTGTAGTCCTGACCTCCTATTTGGGTTTCCGCCTGAACGATGGCGACTTCGATCACGACTTCAGCCTCGTGGATGTCCAGCGCGACAGCAAGGACGAGACTTGGTACGAGCCTTGGGGGGAGGAATCTCAGGTGCGCAACCATTACAATGAACTCACCCTCAAACTTCGTGAGCGCCACGGTCTCCACCGTCAGCTCCACATCATTTTCCGCCTCTTCAACGATGGGCTAGGGTTCCGTTATGTCTTCCCCCGGCAGCCGCAGATGGGAAAGTTCCGGATCATGGACGAGCTCACCACCTTCTCACTCCCCTGGGACGCGGAAGCTTGGACCGAGCCCACCAACGGCACCAAATATTATGAGGCCTTATGGACGCGCGGGCCACTCAGCCGGAAGGACACCGTCAGCACGCCCGTCACCATCGAGGCCCCCGACTCGCTCTGGCTGGCCATCCACGAGGCCAATCTCACCGACTATGCCAGTCTCAACCTCACACCCCGCAAGGCTCCGGGCGCGGCAGTTGAGCTGCTCTCGGCTCTCACTCCCTGGCAGAATGGCGTGAAAGTCTATGCCAAAGCACCTTTCTCCACCCCCTGGCGCACGGTTGTCGTGGCCCATCGTCCGGGCGACCTTATCGCCTCACGGCTCATGCTCAACCTCAACGAGCCCTGCCGTATCAATGACACCTCATGGATCACCACTGGCAAATATGTGGGAATATGGTGGGGGATGCACATGCAGGACTACACCTGGCACCAGGGCCCCCATCATGGTGCCACCACGGCCAACACACGGCGCTATATCGACTTTGCTGCTGCCCACGGCTTCAAGGCTGTGCTCGTGGAAGGATGGAACTGGGGATGGGACGGCGACTGGACGCGCGACGGCGATAAGTTCTCGTTCACCAAGCCTTATCCCGACTACGACCTTGAAGGCCTGCAGCGCTATGCTCTCAGCAAGGGGGTGACTCTCGTGGCCCACAACGAGACAGGTGGGGCAGCTACAAACTATGAGAACCAGCTTGATTCTGCCTTTGCGCTCTATCAGCGGTTGGGCATCCATTGCGTCAAGACGGGATATGTCAATCCCTTGCTCGACAACAAGGAGCTGCAACACTCTCAATACGGTATTCGCCACTACCGCAAGGTGATTGAGACGGCCGCCAAATATCAGATTATGGTCATCAACCATGAGCCAGCCATGCCCACCGGATTGCAACGCACTTGGCCCAACCTTGTTTCGGGTGAAGGCATGCGCGGCCAGGAATACAATGCCTGGAGCGACGACGGTGGAAATCCACCTTATCATGTCTGTGTGCTTCCCTTCACGCGTGGGCTTGCCGGCCCTATGGACTTCACCCCAGGTATTTTCAATTTCCATAACAAAGTATTTCCCCACACGCATCCGCAGACCACATTGGCCAAGCAGCTGGCCGAATACGTGGTGCTCTATGCGCCATGGCAGATGGCTGCCGACGAAATCGAGAACTATGTTGGCCAGCCTGCTCTCACTTTTATCGAGGCAGTGCCGGCCAACTGGTCGGAGACTCGGGTGCTGAACGCTGAGATCGGTCATTATCTCACCACCGCACGCAAAGACCGCAATAGCGACGACTGGTTTGTGGGGAGCGTCACCGACGAGCAGGCGCGTGACTTGAGTCTGAACCTCGACTTCCTCGACAAGGATGCCAGCTATCGGGTGATGGTTTATGAGGATGGCCCTGGTGCAGACTATCGCTCCAATCCTTATCCCATGACGATCCGCCAGCTCACCGTCACCGCGGCCGACAAGCTCAGTCTGCATCTCGCTCCCGGTGGAGGGGCAGCCATAGTGCTCAAAAAGATAATGAGCCGATGAAGATTTATTAGTCTTAACCGGATGTGGCTCCGTATAATAAAGGAGACAGGATGATTGCAATGATTTGCTAACATCCTGTTTCTTTTGTTTTTCCGCGCTTATAAGAATGTAGATACGGCCTTGTGTTATAGGTGTAGCTCGTTAAAATAGATGAATGGCATCGCAGGGCGTAGCAGTCTCAAAGCGTTTCATGCTTAAGTAGATTTGATTATATGTTAGGGCAAACATAAAATATTTTGCAATGGATTCCAACAGCATCTCGTTTTTTTTGAGTAGGTATCCTTTCTGATAAGCTTTATATCGACAATGTTATCCTCGATGCCGACTTGCCACCGTTTATCTGTGTCTACCCAGGTTTAAGAATGCTAACATTGATGGTCAAGCAGTTGCGGAGATGACTCAAAAAGTGACGAAAATAGGAAAAGGTTGCGCATTATTCTCGGGGGGCGGCGCAAAGTACGGTCTTTGCAGCTGATCATAGCTGAGTACATTTAATAGGGAGACAAGCAGCTCGTATCTGTTGTTTGCCTCCTTTCTTTGTGTTCAAAAAGGAAAATGTCTTAAGGCTTGGTCACTTTTCCTGTCATTTTTGTGCTGTCCCTTGCACACCTTATATATCTGTAGGTGCCGGCGGGCAACGACGAGATGTCCAGGCGGTCGGCATGGCTGGCTATGAGTTTGCTGACTCCAAAGAGGCCATAGATTTCTATGCAGTCGGCCTTGTTAGCGAGCTGCAACATTCCTCCCGCTAACTCCATCTTGCCGAAAGAGTTTTTCACTTGGG
>ONQB01000045.1 GCA_900319905.1 uncultured Prevotella sp.
GGACATAGCCAAATTTCCGGGACGAAAAGATTAACACCCAATGTATAAATATAACCCCTCCAAGACTTTTTCAGCAGCCTCCACAAGACCGGCCCCTGCGAAGCATCAATAACTTGCGGAACTTGAATCAACAATTTATTATTTGGACAACTAGCCAGAAACATAACATTGCCGCAACCCCCAAGGGGGTAGCGATTAATTTAAACCCCATCAACGCTACGAGGGGAAGAGGTTCGCTTCGCTCACCTCATCCCCTCGCTAAGATACCGGAACCCCCTTGGGGGTTCTAAATAAAGTGGAAGTCCGGAAGTTCAGAAGTATGGAAGTACAGAAGTCCGGAAGTTCAGAAGTTCAGTCGAATGCATAAGCATCTGATAATAAGGTATCATTATAGTAATGACTGAACTTCCTAACTCCAGAACTTCTCCAATTTTGATACACTCTCTTCGTTGTATAATGTTTTAGCCCAACAGGTACCCGAATCGTGCTAAACCGCCCTTGCTGAGCATCAATCCCATCAGTCCTCTTGCGAATGTAATTTTCTTTGAGGGCTCAGTCACTTCTCTTTTACCTGTAGTTTTCATAGCAGTATCCTCCTGTGTCTCACAAAGTTGAACTTTGTTGTTAGCCGCGAATCATGGTGATCATCATCTTGAAACGCTGTGACGCATTGACGCTGTGACGTGCGCCACTTGGTATGATAAAAGCTTCGCCGGCCTTGATGACGTGCTTCGCATCTTCGACTGTGAGTTCCATCTCCCCGTCGATGACCTGTACCAGCGCATCGTATGGTGCGTAGTGCTCGCTCAAGCCCTGGCCGGCGTCAAAGCTAAATAGTGTCACACTGCCTGAGCCGTTGTGGATAAGTTCCTTGCTTACCACTCCACCTTCTGCGTAGTCAATCGCTGCATTCTCGTTGAAAACCTTACCTTTCTCGAATGTTGCCATAGTCTTAATCTCCTATCTTTAGTTTTTGTTATGTTTACACTCTTATAGAAGCAATTTGAGTGCCACTGCGTATTTCAAAAACGCGTGGTAACTTTTGTTACCAAAGGATATGAACCCATCGCCATTATGACAAGCTGTGGCGGTCGCCACAGACAAATGAAACGGTCGCCACAAACAAGTGTGACGGTCGCCACAAACAAATGAAGCGGTCGCCACACTTTGGCAAAACGGCCGCAACAAATCGTCGCTTAATGCAGATGGCCGACTCAGAGAATACAAAAGCCAACATTTTTAAGTTTTCTTTTGCATTTCCCTACGATTTGTGTAATTTTGCAATAGTTTTACTGTAGAAAGACATGAAAGCAAAATCAGAGATATTATTGCTGACACTCGTGCTGTCGTTCGCCTTGCAGGTATCAGGGCAGAATATTGTTGTGGCACACAAAAACACAACCACAAACGAGGGAAACGACAAACGGGAAGTATTAGACAAGGTAAAATACCGCATCACTTATGCTTCCAAGATAGTAACCGACACAACCAAGCGCGACTCAACGGGCAGCTACGCATACGACAGCGACGACATGCGGCTGGATGTGGGAGCATCGGTGAGCGAATTTTACAGCGCCCGGACGGCCGAGTTCGACAAATGGATGAAAGACAAGGTGGCACGTGGAGAAACCGACTTTACGCAGCTGCCGCCCCACCCTAACATCACATGGATTGTATATCGCAACTATCCCACAGGGCAAACCAGCATCCTGAGCGACACCATGATGGACTACTACAGAATCTCGGAGCCTACGGCGACCCCGGAATGGACCATCTGCCCCGACACCTGCACCCTTTTAGGCTACCATTGCACCAAGGCCGAGACATACTTCAAGGGACGGCACTGGACGGCATGGTTCACCGACGACATTCCACTCAACGAAGGACCATGGAAACTTATTGGCCTGCCGGGACTTATTCTCAAAGCGGAGGATGCCCAAAAGCAATTCATCTTCGTAGCAAACGGACTGGAGCAGACAGACGGCAAGGAAGACATCACGCTGGTGAAGAACTACAAGAAATATGAGCCCGTGACGCAGAAGCAGTTCGACAAGATCAACCGCACATCGTCTGCGGCCGACGCCCTCAAGGCAGCGGGTATAACCATCAGTGCAAGCAACGTAAAGGTGGAAGGAGGCGACGCTGACGATGTACTGAACCATCTGAAGGACGTGCCGCCCTATAACCCCATAGAGATTGCAGAGTAAGGTAGAAGCACACGATAGCCACCACCGGCAGCGACACTAATTATCACCAAAAGATATGAAAAAGGAACTAATATCAACTCTATTTCTTCTTGGTGCTGTCACTCTTCAGGCACAGGAAGCCATAGACAAGGTGATATACCGCATCGTCTACAAGACCGACTGTGTAGAGGATACTACAGAAATAGATTCCTCAGGAAATTACGACTACGATGAGGATGAGATGGCTCTGGACGTGGGCACAAAGGTAAGCAAGTTCTACAGCCTGCTAAATGTAAGGTTCACCCAATGGATGGGAAGAACCATCAAGCACGGCGGGGAGCCGGATGCCAACGACCCACAGCCACCCGGACCCTCCATCTTGTGGACATCTTATTATAACTATCCCACAGGTAAGGTCAGCACCTTGTGGAATGAGCTGAATGCCCGTTCAAGAACAGAAGAACCTATCATGCCCGTTTCTTGGAAAATCATTGGCGACACCTGCACCATACTGGGCTATCACTGCACCAAAGCTGAAGCCAAATACAAAGGAAGACAATGGACGGCATGGTATACCGAAGACATCCCCATCGACCAAGGACCATGGCAGTTAGGAGGACTGCCAGGAATGATTCTGAAGGCGTGCGACTCGCACCGGCAGTGGATATTCACAGCCATAAAACTTGAGCAAGTCAACGGTAAGGAAGAGCTCGCACTCGACAAGGGCTGGAAGAAGTATGAGCTCATTGCAAAAAGCAAATACTATAAATGGCGGCGCACGACGACAAAGGACGACATGGTAAGGCAGATAAGTGCTGTGTCGGGCGTCAAAGTGACCTTTGTAGACAAAAACGGCGAGGAATACAGCCCCGAGGAATACCGCAAGGAATTTATGTCGGCAGACCCCTTCAATCCCCCTGATTTGAGCGAATAGCAAAAAGATGAGCAGAACATTCTTGACAATCATTCTCCTATTGCTGACAGCTGTTGGTGCGACGGCACAGACCGCCATCACGGGCACGGTCGTCGATTCAGTCAGTGGCGCAGCGTTGCCCAAGGCTTCGGTGACCCTGCTGCGAGCAGGACGCGCCATACTCTTCGCACGGGCAGACAATAGCGGCCACTTTGCCATTGAGACCCAGACACAGCCGGGCGACGAGCTGCAGGCCACATGCATGGGTTATAAGAAGCATCGGCAGCCTGTGGGCAGGGACAACGTCATACGACTGGTGCAGCAAGCTTTTCAGCTAAAGGAAGTGACCGTACAGGGGCCACCCGTAACGCAGAGACGCGACACCATCGTATACGACCTGACAAAATACGCCAACGATCGTGACAACAACCTGAAAGACGTGCTCAAGAAGCTGCCCGGAGTAGACATAGAGAAAGACGGGCAAATAAAATACAAGGGCAAAGCCATCAGCCGCTTCACCGTGGAAGGGCTCGACCTGAGCAAAGGACAATACAACAAGCTTACGGACAACATTCGTGCGAAAGACGTAAAGAAGGCCGAAGTGGTGGAGCACGACCAACCCATCAAGGCCTTGCGCAACCGCGTATTCACCGACGATGTAGGGATGAACATCGTACTGAAGGACTCTGCCCGCGACCAGTTCTTCGTCACTCTCCGACCCTATCTCCTGACCGACGACCCCACTCATGTGGGCGGAGATGCCGTAGGCATGCAGATTGGCAAGAAGAAACAGATGGAGACAACAGCCCAGTACGACCGGTCGGGACGCGACCTCAGCAATCAGTTCTCCATATTCTACAATGCCTTCGACTTTGCCACCACCGCCGATATGCCCAAGTGGTATTCGGCTCCATCGCTGCAGTCGCCCATCGACGAAGAACGATTGCGCAGGAACACATCACAGGCTTACAGCATTGATTATCTTACAAAAGACAGGCACGATGCGGAGAATAGTTTTTCCGTAAGCTACAACCGGAACGTTATAAGGCAACATACACAAAACATATCCCAATACTTCCTTGGCGGCCAAAGCCCCACTGAGACAACCGAAGACCGGCAGATGACGCTCCGGCAGGATGCTCTATCCATGGACTTCAACCACCGCATCAATGCCGACAGCCACTATGGCAACATCGTCGTCAAGGCCAATGCCAGTCAAGATGACGGACTGACACATTATACCGGCAACATGTCACAAAAGACGACCACGCCAGAGCTGAACCTTACAACCGCCATCAGCCAGACATTCACGGTGGGAAGAAACACTTTGCAATGGAAGTCTACTGCCGACTACCACTACGCCAAAGACAAATTCAGAGTTGACGGCTCCACTGACACGGCATCGCTGTCGGCCCATCCCTATCAAGACGAGCTGACCAACAACCTTTGGCACACCGCACATTCACTGTCATGGAACCGACAATACGGCAAATGGCATCGCGACTATCAAGTGCGACTGGAAGCAGAAAATCTGAACGTGAGCCATGAAGACAACGCCTTGTTGCAGGGAGGCCTCACCCCATCATGGTATTATAAGGATGACGACTGGCGCATCTATTTCACTCCGGAAATAACAGCCAAGCGTTTCACCCGTCAGGATGCCAACATGCTCTTACCCCAAGGAGCGGTTTCGGTAAACCGAGACTATGGCAACCGGGCCAACTGGAGGCTAAGCGCAAGCTATTCTGAGAGCACTCCGTCCTGGGAGACACTATCCATAGAACATCGGCGCACCGACTATCGCACATGGACAGACGCTCCCGCATTCGTACCCCGCACAAGGATACTGCTCAGCCAGTTTGAATACAACTACAAGAGAGCCATATACCAATTCTTCTCAAGCGTCAAAGTGAACTGGTCACGCAATTGGAACAACGCGACAATGGACATGACCATCACAGACGGAAACTATTATTACAATTGGATACGCCACGACACCAACTCCGACGATGCCAGGCTCTCGGCCAATCTGTCGAAGGGATGGAGCAGCATACACCTCAAGACCAACCTGTCGCTGAGTGGCAACTATTCCAACGGTGAGCAATATTCAGCCGGGCAGTCTGTCAGCTACAGATATGTCTCATACGGATTCCAGCCGGAGATTATCTTTTCGCCTTCATGGATGGAGATTGACTATAAGGGCGATTTCGCCTTCAACAGGAGCAGGATGGACGGAGAGTGGACGAATACACTGTCCGACTGGACACAACGGCTGACGCTCATCTCCACCATCAGACACATAGACATCACGCTTTCGGGTGTTCTTTACCATAATGAGTTACAAAACTCACCATCGGTCAATACCCTGCTTGCCGATGCCAAGCTCACGTGGCGCATCGGCAAAGTACGCGCCTCGGCCACGCTACGCAACTTGTTCAACAAGAAGACATACGAGGAAACCATCTACAGCGGAGTGGGTATCTTCACCAACCGCTACTGGCTGCGCCCACGCGAGCTGATGGTCAACGTGCGATTCTCACTTTAAACAGCATTGTACATCAGCACCTCAAGTTTCGGAAGTGAATCAACCCTTTGCAGGGGCGGCCCTTGTGGCCGTCCGCAACCAATGGAGTGACGACTTGGTGGATATAATAGTTGATAATGATAATAGTTGATAATGTAGGTTGCGGACGGCCACAAGGGCCGCCCCTGCAAGGAATTACTGCACTTCCGAAACTTGAGTCAGCACCCTGTGTTGTTTTCGGTTAACATTAGTTATATTTTCGAAGTAACTGAAGGGGAATCACAAATAATTATTAATTTTGCCTATAGAATAAGCAAGAGAGATTCCTATGCGCATAAATAAACTACTATTACTTCTATGGTTATTAGTTCTGACAACGATCGGAGCAGAGGCTGACATGATCAAAGGAAAAGTCATCGACACGCAGTCGGGCACACCACTCTCCGACGTGTCGGTAGAGGCAGTGGTGCACACGGGATCTTTCACCATCACACAAAACAGCGTCACTGACAGCCTCGGACGGTTTTCCATCGATTTCTTTGTCACCGGCCACGCTTCACTGTCCTTCTCCTTTCTTGGTTACAAAACCGTGCATAAGGCTCAATACGTCTTCAGTCGGGTTGAGGGCAACGACACGATCGACCTCGGCACTATCGGCATGAAACCCACCGCTACCATCCTCAAGACCATAGAAGTCACCGGTCACCTGCCACGCATCACGATGGACGGGGACACCATCGTTTTCAATCCCGAGGCGTACAAACTAGAGGACAACGCGAGGATTATCGACCTGCTGAGGAAGCTGCCGGGCGTAACGATGCAAGACGACGGCTCGTTTTACTGGAATGGGAAGCCCATCAAGTTGCTGCTCAACGGCAAAGACATCTTCGGAGGAGGTGCACTGCTCACACAACTGCCAGCCGAGGCTGCGCAAAAGCTTAAGCTCTATGACCGCCGGGACAAGCTCGCACGACATACCGGCATAGACAACGGAGAAGAAAACAACGTGATCGACATTCAGGTCAAACCGGGATTCATGGATAAGTTCTACGGTGATGTGACGGCGAAATACATGACCAAAGACCACTACGACGGCGTGCTGCGCGCCACAAAGCTCTCTGACAAGCATCCGTATATGGTCTATGCCGACGCCAACAGCGCCAACCGCAACCGGAAAGCTTTTGCCAACGGATGGTCGGACAATGATATCAGTGATTACGGAAGGGCTCAGTACGGTGCTTTCGCCTACCAGTACAATTGGCAAACACAAGGGGCTGATGACAACAACAACATCGCCTTCACACCCGACTTTGGCCACTCCGACGGATGGAGCACACAGTACGGAAGCACACAACGCTTTCAGCCCGGTGAGCAACAGACGTTCTCGCTCAACAAAAGCAAGAATTATACCCATCGTCTCGCCCCTTCGCTCGCTTTCGACGGAGACATCTACACCGATTCGGTCAACGAGGTGGTGATGAGCGCCAATGTCGAATACACACGAGAACGCTCTACCATGGAGAACGAACTGGCACGGTATGATGTCAATCCTTATCTCTATGGTGACTTTCCATTGTCTGCTACGCTTGACGCCAAGGAAGGGTCTGAGCTCTATGCCCACTCGCTGCTGCGTCATCGTGACCAGACATCAGCCCTCGTCGATAAGGTGACGGCCAGTACCGACGCTACATTCGACCACTATCTCGCTCACGACAAAGGACAGACTCAGGTGGCTGCGCATGCCGAATACTCTTTTGACAAAGAACAGCAATATATTCTACGCCACGAAGACTATCCAGGGCAGGGCACTGAAACAGGACTGAGCCAATACGGACGTAATCCCGAAACAAACGTTAAGAGCTACGTCGCCACCATGCTCAGATATATCTTCTCACCTGCTCTGTTGGTAAAGGCTAAAGAGATGGTGGGGTATAACTACAACCATAACAAGCTGGACTTCTTCGCTGACAACCAAGTACCGGCCATGTCAGACTATAGGCCGACGACAGCCGACCTTGCCAATACGATGCGGTCACGGCTCTCTACCGTTTACAATACTGCGGAGATCGCATTGACCTATAATATTACGAAGCGGATGCACCTGACGCCGACACTCACCTGGGCTTGGTACCACGATCACTTAGACTACACACGTAGCAGTCTCGACACGGTGGCCGTGCGCACTGACCACCTTTTTCATCCTCAGATAAAATGGCTGTGGAAGATCAACCGCACACAGAGCATGGATGTACTGGCGGAATATGAGGACGAACAACAAAGCACCGTCTCCACCATCGACTATGCCGACAGTCGTGACCCGCTGAACGTGACGAGGGGCAACCCGCAACTGAAGAACAGTGGTGCCTACACAGCCTCAGCCAACTATCGTCATTTCTTCCCCCGACAGCAACTGATGCTCTTGCTCAACACAACCTTCACACACAAGGTGCGTCCCGTCACCAGCGTGATGGCATATAACAGCACCAACAGCAGCTATACGGTCATGCCGGCCAATGTCAAGGGCGGCAGCAAGGTGGAGACATCGATAGACTACGATCAAAGCTTCGGTCCCTTCTTCCATGTGAAAAACACGGCCAATGGCTCGTGGGAGCGCTCTTATGCCTATCTCACCTTGGAGAACATCGGCGACGCGATGACACGCAACGCTCAACACGCTTTTGTGTTCAAGGACAGGCTCACGCTCAGCTACGAGACCGACAACTGGCAGTCGTCACTCTATGGCAGACTCACCGCAAGAGACTATCACTATGAGCTGACTCCCGATTTCAACAGCCGCCCACTCTCGTTGTATTATGGTTTCAGCACACGGGTGAAACTTGGCAGACTCACCCTGTCGGGTGAGATTGCCGATGATTTCAATCACGGATGGCTGTCGAATGACATGAACCGTCATCGTTGTCTGTGCAATGCCTCAGCAGCACTCAAGGTGTTGCGAAACAAAGGTGAGATCAAGATTGGCATGGACGACATCTTCAATCAGTCGAATTTCTATTCCAGTTCAAACACGGCCTACGAGCGCACTGAAAGCTGGCGCACCACGTTCAGCCATTATGCCTACATCGGCTTCACTTATCACTTCAGCCCGGAAAAGAAAACAAAAAATGAGGGCACGACCGTCACTTTCGAGGAATAAATAGGCATCACTGTAAGGGTTTTATTTGTTTTTGTAAGCAACACTTACAAGCCTCATGGAACGGCGGGATGGGCCCCGTATGATGTCACGGAAGGTGTCTACATGAAGATCCCACTCAAGGACTCGGATGCTTTCATCGATGTCAAACGCACGGCGACAACAATCCAGCAATTACAGATCGGAGTCAGCACGAGTTACGACAATACACAGGGCTGATCATATTGAAGAATGTTCCTATCCAGTGGGATGTGGCACATTAGAAGACATTAGCTCCCGACTACTTTGAAGTCACTGACGGTACCCGTCTTGGAGGAGAAACAGCAGGCTATCTTGTAGATCTTGCGATGGTCATTGGCGTATTCGCGTGCATAGCCCATTGCATCGATTTGTGCGATAGCCTCGTCGGCGGAGCGGTCGAGCTTGTATTCGAAGATATAAACATAGTCAGATGTCTCCACCACGCAGTCGGCACGCCCTTCGGAAGTTTCCTTCTCGTGATAGACAGTGTAGCAGCCTATCATTCGCATGAGCAGATAGACGGTGTATTGGAAGTAGCGTTCCTTCTCCCGCTCGTTCTCGTGGCGGCGGGCACTATATGGGATGCTGGCGAGAAATGCTGTGAGAGCACGTTCAAAAGTCTTCAAATCACCATTTGACAGTGCATCTGCCGTCTCGAAGAGCCACGATGTGCTGTCCTCCTTCGGTTGCAAGTAGTTGTTGGCCACCAACGTTAGGAAGCCCTCGGCCACCTCTGCATTGGGGAAGTCGAGCAGGTAACCCATGCGCAGACCAATGCGTCTGATACCCTTGATGGTAAGATAGCCGCTTTGATAAATCATGGGGAGGGGTTTCTCGACATCTGCTTTGTAGTCAATGAACTGCTGTGGACTATAGTACTTTCCCGTGAGCTCGTTCAGATTCTCATTGGTGTGACGAAGAAGCCGGATGAGATAGGTAGGAGTACCGGAGCGGAACCAATAGCTGTCCATCGATTGATTCTTAAACGCATTCAGAAGACTAAAGGGGTTGAAGATGTCCGTCATCTTGCTGCTGAAATGATAACCGTCGTATTGCTGTCTTAGCATTTCCATCATCTCAGTAGCGTTGACTTGATAGGCCTCTGCCATCTCGTGGATAGGCCCTGCAAAGACAGAGGTAAGCTCTTCCTTAGTGATGCCACATAGTGTTTCGTAGTCTACAGACATACTAATGTCATCAGGTTGGTTGAATCCGCTGAAGACGCTCACCTGCGAGAACTTCGTCACACCCGTGAGCATCACAAAACGGAGGTCGGCGTCAGCGAGCTTGAAGACAGAGTAGAAGGCCTTCAGCACATTGCGGTTGTAGTCTTCTATGAGCACATCGTTCTCTCCTGACTTTATCTTCAGTCCCGTGTCGAGCACGTCGAGCAGAGGCTTGTCATATTCGTCGATGAGCACCACGGCCAACTGTCCCGTCTTGACGTGGGCCTGATGTAGGACATTGGCAAAGCGTATGCCACGCTCCTCATGTGACATTCCCGCTACCTCCCATTGCCTCTCCCATAAGTTTAAGTAGTAGTCAAGTACTTTGTCGAGGCTGCCACCTGCGGAGAAATCGGTTCCATTGAAGTCGATATGGAATATAGGATGCTGTTTCCATTCCGTCTCCAGCGCATCTATCTTCAAGCCCTTGAACAGTTCCTTCCTCCCCTCAAAGTAGCACTTCAAAGTGGAGAGTAGCAGCGACTTGCCGAAACGACGGGGACGGCTGAGGAAATAGATTTTCCCCTCTGTAGCCAACTTATATACCAAGTCGGTCTTGTCTACATAGACAAAGCCATTGTCTATTATCTGCTCAAATGTTTGTATGCCGATGGGGTACTTCATATTGCCAGAGATTAATTACTTGCAAATTTAAGGTAAATAGTTTAAATCGCAAAATATAGCTACAATAAAAACAGCCGGGAAGCTGAACTTTGGCTCCTCGGCTGATAAGGGATTTACAGAAGTTGAGTTAGGGCTCCACGAAATACTAAAAACGATTAATTGATAGCATGTTACATAGGCACTTCAACTACATTTTAGTTTATTTCGTTTCCCCTCCCAAGGCTTGGTATAGGCTGACGACACCCTGTATCATGCCGTAGGTGTCGTCGAGGGTGATGGAGGAACGGCTGACAGCGAGCATGCGGCTCTCGGAGTTGAAATACAAGCTCATCTACACCTCCAAATCCATCGAGCAGATTGCCAAGGAACTCCATTTCCCCGATACATCATATATGTGCCGCTACTTCCGCCGGAAAACGGGACGTGCTCTTGACGAGTACAGGAAGGAAATGAAATAAGTCAAAAATAAATAACAACTTATCTTCTTACTCCTCATTCACCATCCATCTCAAAGCATTGGTGCGGATGATTCCGTCATAATCGGAGTCAGGGTCATCATCAAGCGTGAGGAGGTATTTCGGATAGTGGTCGTCAATGTTTCTCAGTGATGCCAGCTCACGCTCCAGCGTTGCGGAATCCCTGACGGTGGCGGCTACTTGGTAATAAGCAAGCCCGTCGGTATTGATGGTTACAAAATCCACCTCAAGCTGGTCGTTTTTGCCGACATACACCTGGCTGTGACGGTGAAGGAGCTCAAGATAGACTTCATTTTCCAAGACTCTCCCCACGTCGAAGCCTCTTGAGCCTAAAAGCATACGGCGAAGACCAATGTCCACAAGATAGTATTTGCTGAGCGACTTGAGCAACTGCTTCCCCTTTATATTATAACGTTTGGCCTCGTAGAGGAAGAATGTCTCGCAGAAAGCGTGCATATACTTCTCGACCGTCTTCTGGTCTATCTTCCTGCCCTCCGCCGTCATAAGGTCAGCGATGCGCTTCGTAGAGAGGATATTGCCAATGTTGTCGGCCGCAAAACGGATGACACTCTCCAGCATCGTCACATCCTGTATCTTCTGGCGCGTCATGATGTCCTTCACCACAATAGTATTGTACACCGCATTGAGGTAATCGCTGATCTCATCGGAGGACTCCAGTTCCAGCGTATAGGGGAAGCTGCTATTGGTGACATACTGGTTATAACTGTCCTGCAGGCTGTTCTGTCCGCCGATTGCCTCAACATACTCTCTGAACGACAACGGGAGCATGGAAATCTCGACATATCGGCCTGAAAGCAGCGTGGCAAGCTCACTGGAGAGCATATAGGCATTGGAACCGGTAAGATAGATGTCAGTATTAGGCTTGAGATTAAGACTGTTGATCACATCGGGGAAGTCCTTCACGTGCTGTATCTCATCAAAGAAAAGATAGGTCATCTCTGTTTCAGAGAGCCGGTCCTTGACATAGCCATAGAGGTTTTGTGGGTCGCGGAGACTAAAATAATCGTAGTCTTCAAAATTGATGAAGACGATGCGCTCGCTGCTCACCCCCTGATTGATTAGCCAGTCGCGGTAAATCTCCATGAGAGTTGACTTGCCGCACCGACGGATGCCTGTTACGACTTTTATCAGTTTCTTGTCTCTGAATTTCTTCAGCTTACTGAGATATTCCCCTCGCTCTATTCTCTTCATAGTCGCGCAATATTAGTTTTACTGGCACAAAGATAGCAAAAGTTTTAGGAATACATTCCGAAAAGTGGGCGAAAATGCAAAGTTTTAGGAATCCATTCCGAAAAGTGGGCGGGATAGCCCTTACCCCGATTATGGCAGCAATGACCCGTATTGCTGAAATTACCTTTTTCCTATTGCATGAACAGAATATTTCGGTTAATTTTGTGCATGTAAACAAAAGACAGACAGATATGACAGACCGACCCATCATCTCCATCGACAGCATCGACCAATACAACAAGCTGTATGGCTTCGAGACCTTCCACCCCTTGGTGACCGTGGTCGACATCGCCGACGCCGCCCCTGAGCATCGCCCTAACCACATCACGCTGCGCTACGGTCTCTATGCCCTGTGGCTGAAGAACGGATGTCAGTGCACGCTGCACTACGGCCGCCAGAAATACGACTACCAGGAGGGCACCATCGTGAGCTTCGCCCCAGGACAGGTGGTGCGCGTCGACATGACCGAGGAGCAGCAGCACAGCACCTCGCACACGCAAGGTCTCCTCTTCTCGCCCGACCTCATCTACGGCACACCGTTGGGCAAGAGCATCAGCAGTTACCATTTCTTCGACTACGACTCCGCTGAGTCGCTCCACCTCAGCGAGCGCGAGCGGCAGATGTTCACCGACACACTCTGGTCCATCCGCTTCGAGATGGAGCAGCCCGTCGACAAGCACTCGCAGACCATCCTCACCGACCGCATCAAGCTCATCCTGGACTACTGCCAGCGATTCTACGACCGCCAGTTCATCACACGCCACAAGGAGAACTCCGACATTCTCTCGGCCTTCGAGCAGAACATCAAGGCCTATTTCGAGCAGGGCGAGGCCGTGCGCCACGGACTGCCCTCGGTGGCCTATTTCGCCGACAAGGCTTGTCTCTCACCAGGCTATTTCGGCGACCTCATCCGCAAGGAGACGGGACTGACGGCACAGGTCTACATCCAGCAGCACATCCTCGCACTCAGCAAGCAGATGCTCCTCGACCCGGCAAAGAGCATCACGCAGGTGGCCGACCAGCTCGGCTTCCAATATCCCCAGCACTTCTCCCGCTTCTTCAAAAAGCTCGCAAGAATAACGCCCAAGGAGTATAAAGAGAGCTAAGGCATTGGCCGTGACACTTTTCACATGACTTGTTGCTGCCATCAACGAGACGGCGGCAAAAAGCATGAACAATAAAGAAAAAATCTTTCTCATAAACCTATTACTTTTATAGTTGTATCAAAAAACATGGAGCTAATTCATGCTTTTAACTACAAAAGCATAGGTTCCTACCAGGACCGTTTTTTTCTTAGACGCTTAAGAAATAAAAAGTTAGTCAGTTTAATATACTTTTAGTGACATTCGCATATTTTTGCGCCCCCTACCCCAGCGACACCAACGGCATGCGCCAAACGGAGAAGCCCTGCGGCAGCCCGCGCCTCGCATATATGGTGCTGGCCACGGTGGCCTTAATGTGCGGGTCGTTGGCGGCGGCGTTCCAAGTCTATTCCCATAGGTGCAAAAGAGAAGGTATATCTATTCATTATAGGAACAATCCTGATTGCAGAACTTTGATATCTCCCTGATGGACCATTATTGCAGCCCATGTTTTATTTGTCTTTCTTATTGGGATTTTTCATCTCCAGCGTACTGTGCGATTGGTTGTTGGAATTCACTCATGAAAATGTAGCAACTTAAAGAATGTTCGCTCATGAAAATGTAGCAACTTAAAGAATATTCGCTAAGAAAAGTGTGTGATTTTATAAAGAATCGCTAAGAAAGTCGGGGCACCTCTGCTATCCATAGGGATTATCGGATGCCCCCTTTTCTTTCAAGTGAATTGCCAACTATCAGCCTTAAAAATTTGCTCATATTACAAACAATTCCTATATTTGCAAATGAAACCTTATAATGAGCAAAGGACATGACAGACAGAAGCATACAGGACATTGAAGAAATGGGGGGAGCCAAATATATCAACCCCTATACGGACTTCGGGTTTAAGAAGCTGTTCGGCACGCCTCTTAATAAGGACTTGCTGATTAGCTTTCTCAACTCGCTTTTCGAAGGTAAAGAGGTGGTGAAAGACCTTACATATCTCAATGGCGAGAATCTTGGCAATGGTTTTGGCGATCGCCGTGCCATCTTCGATGTATATTGTGAGAACGAGCAAGGTGAGACGTTCATTGTTGAGATGCAGAAGGCAGAGCAACAGTTCTTTAAGGACAGAAGCGTTTTCTATTCCACCTTTCCTATCCAAAATCAAGGGAAGAAAGGTGTCTGGGATTTCAGACTCAAAGGTGTCTATACGGTAGGTATCTTGGATTTCGTCTTCCCCGACAACGAATATCCCCAAGACAGTCTTCGGCATGAGGTGAAGTTGGTGGATATTGATGATAAGCATGTGTTCTATGATAAACTGACATTCCTCTATCTTGAGATGCCAAAGTTTACCAAGAAAGAAGAGGAGTTAGAGACGATGTATGACAAGTGGCTCTATGTCCTTCACAATCTTTCTCGTCTGATGAAGCGCCCGGCAGCATTGCAAGAGCGCATCTTCACAAGACTGTTTGAACAAGCTGAGATAGCCAAATATACCCCCGAAGAACGCCAAGATTATGAAGACAGCTTAAAGGTCTATCGTGACATGAAGAATGTCCTTGATACTGCTGAGCTAAAGGGTATGAGAAAAGGCGCGCTTGAAGAAAAAATAAAGAATGCCAAGGCAATGAAAGTCTTGGGACTGCCATTGGAGACCATTGCAAAGGTAACCGGAATGTCAATAGAAGACATTGAAAAGCTATAATTATTCCGTACTGAACAAACAACACAGCAAAGAGGCCTTACGCCGCACAGCATTCGATGAAACGCTGAGCGGTGAAAGGTCTTTTTTGTGCTTACAGGCTCTTCCTGAATATCCCGGCCACATCCTCACAGGTGAGGATGTAGTAGCCGGTGGTATTGATGAAGGTGGCATCGCAGTATTTCTCGATGTTCTCCTTGCCAAAATGAACCCGCGTGGGATTCTCATAAGTGAAGTTTCCTAACATGATTTTCCTCTCTTAATAGTTATTAGCTGATGCTTTGTTCATCGCTGGCAAAGAGTTACGCATTATTTTCCAAACGGCAACTACTAAGATTGCGGACGTTGCAACCCAATTTTAGGGGAGGGGCGTTGTCATAAGCACGCCATTGAGAACCGCGCTTTCTTTTGTGACGTCATACAGAGCGTGCATGTTGCTAAGAAAAGATTTGCCGCAACCTCGCTTTCTTGCGTGGCTGCGGCAAAACTATTATTCTATCTCTATGAACACGGGTTCGCCCTCGTCTCGGTGGTCGATGACTTGCATCAGGCGGTAGAGGGTGCGGCGGCTGTCGGTGACGCGGCCCACCTCGGTGTTGCGGCCTACGAGGATGCAGCCCTGGGTGTCCTGGGCGGTGTTGCCGCTATGGATGCGTATGCCGTCGTAATGGGGCACGCCGACGAGCAGGGGCAGCCAACGTTTGAACTTTGGGCTCAGCGTCACCACCACGGGATAACGCCCTTCGGGGATGGCGGTCTTGCCCTTGGTCTTGCGTCCACCGTGGTGGAAGTCGACCCAGTGCGGTTCAAGGGTATCACAGAAATAGGTCCACGGGGTGAACACTCCGTGCTCACGGCGGCGGATGCTGAGGCGACCGATGGTATAGGTGGGTCGCTTCGCGAGTCATTACGCTTGCGGGTGTTTTGAGGTATTGCCAGCCATTTGACCGGACTTCTGTACTTCCGGACTTCTGTACTTCTGAGCTTCCGGACTTCTGATATCCTATTACCTATAAATGTTACGGTGTTACGCTGTTACGTTGTTACGCTTCACTTTCTTGAATTTATGACCCTTATCGCCTTTTTGTCTTGGCAACGGCTCTATCCAACCAGCCTCACGCCACCGCTTGATAATCATCCGGGCAGCGGCATCGGAGATGTCGTTTTTCAGCGCGAGGATGTCATGGGAGGTGAAGGTGTCGGCGAGTCGGTCGAAGACAGCGCGGTTCTTGCTCTTGCGGGTGTTGTCGTTGTCGGCGGCATACTGTTTGCGAAGGACGTCGCCAAAGAGCCGGCACTGCTCCTGGAGAACATATTCCGCCATCATCAGGGCAAAGTCGATGACGTGCTTGGTCTCCTTCTCACCTGACAGCAGACAGGCTACTACGCCACTGCGCATACCGATCACGGCGGCACGACGGCGGTAGGTGTCCATCACCCTATCGATGCGCTCCATGGCTTGCTGACGCTTGTCCTCGACCCACCGGGCGATGGCCTTTCTGAGCCGTGGCGTGTCGATGAAACCATGCTTGGCGCGGAGGGTGTTCACGGCTTCAAGGATGGCCTGGGCGTCACGGTCTTTCCTGTCTTGGAACAACGGCATCGGGGCAAAGGCCGAGTCGGGCATCTCCGCCACGATGACGCGCGACGAGAGACCGTTCTCGATATTCTCACCCTTGAAGCACTTGCCGAGGGCTCCGTAGGTGCCGAGGATGGTCCAGTTGTAACCCACGCTGACCATACCGCTCTCGGCCTGGTCGCTGTTGTAGTCCTGGCCCCATTCGTCGTGGTCGAAGGCGAGGCGGTAGATGTCGTACTTCGACGACCACGAGCCCGCGCCGTTGGTCTTGCGCAGTGTGTCGAGCTCCGAGCAGAACGAGTAGAGCGTGTGGCCCTGGGCGTTCTTGAGCCTTTTGAGAAGCGTTGAGCAGGAGATGGTGATGGGCACATCCCTTATCAGCACCTCCGGTTCGGGATCGAGTTTCTCGTTGGCGCGTCGGTTCTTGCGCTTCTTCTTCCACTCGTCCTCCTTGCGTCGTCCCTGCTCGTCGTCCTCGTCCATAGGTCCTCGCCACAGGTCGATGATGTCCTTGCAGACGCTCTTGCCCGAGGCCTGCTCACCCACGACGATGCTCATCAGTCCGAGCCGCTGCTCACGGCCGTCGCAGTAGCGGAAGGTGACGTCGTCGGCGTAGGATGCTGCCATCGGCAAGAGAGCGCAGAGCGCCGGCATCCGCATCTGCTCGGGCACCCCCGTGAGGCTCTGTTTCAAACCGGGGATGGGAGGAATGTCGGGATAGACATTGGTGCTTTGTGTCGTGGCTGCCTCCGTCGTTTCTTCCTCGCTCTCGTCCTCCTGCGCCTTGTCGTTCTTGCTCTGCTGCTGCTTGGCGAGCTGTTCGGCGCGTGCGTTGATGCGCTGCACGGTGGCCGACATCATCTTCGAGTCGTCGTGATACTTGGCGTAGAAGTCGTGGATGAGCTGGCGGCAGTCGGGCTCCTTGAAAAAGTCCGGCATTCGCTGGGCTACCACGGCCATCGCCTCGGCCTCGGACAAGAGCCGGGCGGCACCGACGCTGAGGATGGCCAGCAGTGAGTTGTGGCGGGAGCCGCGGGCGTTGATGTCCACGTCCTTCAGTCCGGCCTGCTCACGGCAGAGGTCGAAGATCTTTAACGATTTGTTGCTGGCGGCACCTATAGTTTCTATAGAATCTATAGTATCTATTGCTTCTATAGTATCTATAGGCTCTATGGCCTTGAACAGCTCCTCCTCATCGAGAAACAGCACATATTCCTCTGGCACCGCAAACGAGCAACGAGCCAAGTCCTTGCAAGCCTCGTCAAACTCGCTCAATCCCATCTGCTGAGCCAGCCACTGCTGACCTTCCACCAGTCCCATGCCCTCGGGAATGACAAAGACCAAGCGAAGGCCTTCGCCGCTCGGAGTCTTATGGGCAAGGACAATGCCAAGCTCTTTAGCTTTTTCCTTGACTTTCTCATTGAAAAAGACTTCGGGCGAAGGAATGTGATCAATGTCGAGTATCGAAAGACCCGACGGCACGGCCTCATTGTTGAGCCGTCGCCCGTTCTTAAAGTGGGCGTGGAAGCAGAAGGCAGGGAGACGGCGTTTGAGTTCCGATTTCTTTGTTTCGAAGTCCTCGCGGCTCATCTCGCCCCGCAACATCTTTTCGTGGCAGTCGGCAATCTCGGCGCAGGTCTGGCCGACAATGGTTGATTGCATCACCGTGTGAAGAATCTCGGCGGTGCATGGCACCGTATGGTGCGAACGAATGTTTTGAATATAATCGAACATAATTCTTATTTATTGCAGGGCGCGGCCCTTGTGGCCGTCCGCCCCCTGATTGGAAATCAATGTTTTGCGGGTGCGGACGGCCACAAGGGCCGCACCCTGCAAGATTATTCCATGTTCTGCTCCACGAAGCTGGCGGCGTCGTCCACCTCGTCGTAGATGATCTCGGCCGGGTCGGTGGTCTCCTCGCGCGGGATGCTCATGTAGAGCCGGATGCGCTTGCTGTTGACTGTGGTCGTGGAGTGCTTGGTCTTGAACTGTCGCTTGGGCAGATGGTCGGCATCGTTGCTCTCGCTGTAGGCCCGGAAGCAGAACTCCTCGGGTGAGTTTTGACAGATGGTGCCGCGCACACGCTTCGGTGTGGCGAGGATGCGACGATAGTCGTCATCGGAAATGATCAATCGTATGTTCATAATAACCTATTTTATTTTGTTTCTGTATGGTAAGCGGAGCCAATAACTCCTCACTCCTAACTTCTAACTCCTAACTATTTTAATGATTCTAACGTTGTTGTACCACCGCCCGTCCTTCTCGTGGGCGTAGAAGCTCAGACCGGCCTCCACGATGTCGCCCTCACGGAAGTCGGGGTTCTCGGCCCAGTCGCCACGCAGGGTTGCCACGATGAGGTCGGGGTACATCACCGCCTCGGTTGATTCGAGCACGACCTCGCGGCTCTTCCACTCTTGCCCAGTGCGCTCCGAAGTGCCCTGACGAAGGGTGAGGAGCTTGACTACTTTGAATTCTTTCTTCATGTCGCTAAACATTAAAAAATTAATAATCCGTGAATGGACGGTGCGCACCTATCCGAGTTTGTGCCCATCGTGAACAGCCTCAGCTATAACGAAAAGCACCGCAACCAGCAGCTGACTGATTACGGTGCAAATTTAGTGGGAAAAGAAATCCCAATCATGATTTTCACACGATTGGGAATGATTTTGGGAAAATGTGAACGGTTTTGGGAATGAGAATAAGGGAACAACAAGCTTACATCATTTTTTCCATAAGCCAATTGGATATTTGATATTGCTTGGCGCAGTTCTCATTCATTTCTGCGTATTGCCGTAACAACGTAACACCGTAACACCGTAACATTTATAGCTATCGCATGTCGGAAATATTAAAAATGTAAATAAAGAAGAAACAATATATAGATAATATAAAGCACTAATTATTAGTATAATAAATAATATTATAATATATAATAATATAATATATTTTTACTCTATAGTCTCATTTTGCCATATTCATTGCCGCATGTAGTTATCGGCCTTATGTTACGGTGTTACGCTGTTACGCTGTTACGCAAAGGGGAGGTAGGAATTAGGAGGTAGGAGTTAGGAGGTAGGAGTTCCGTCCTGCCAAACCATCAATATACTTTGAGCAAATAATAATTACGCCCTTCGTAAACCATAAATTCAGAAAAATGAGGTTTACGGCTTGTTGTTAACAGATTTTAACTGCAATAGAAGCTCGCAATTTGGAAACATAGAGATTGCATCGTATCTTTGCAGTGTAAACAAAAGAGAGCCGGAGCAGACAACTTCTCCACACGGTGAGCTGCCAACTCCTATCTCAAAACTCATAACTCCCAACTCAAAACTCTCAACTCCCAACTCAAAACTCAAAACTCAAAACTCAAAACTCAAAACTCTCAACTCAAAACTCACAACTCCCAACTCCTAACTTCTAACTCCTAACTCCTAACTCATATGCTACACTACAGACTTACTCAAAACAAGATGGCCGGTTCTGAAAATTACGGCAAGTGGTACGCCATGGCTACCGTCAACGAGACCTATGACCTGGAGAAGCTCGCAGAGCACATGGCCAACCACCACACGCCTTACTCCAAGGGGGCCATCATGGGTGTGCTGACCGACATGGTGAACTGCATCCACGAGCTCGTGCTCGACGGCAACGCCGTAAAGATACCCAACCTCGCCATCTTCTCGGCCGGTCTGACCACCAAACTCGCCAAGACCCGCAAGGAATTCACGGTGACCGGGAACATCAAGTCGGTGCGCCTGCGTTCCCGCTCTACCGGCAACTTCACCCGCGCCGAGCTCACCTCAGCGGCCCAAATGCAGGAGGCCAGCGTCTATGATCCGGGAGGCACTGCGGGCCAGTCGTCCTCCACCGACGGCGGTACGACCAAACCGTAGACCTTAGACTCAAGTTTCGGAAGTGAATCAACCCTTTGCAGGGGCGGCCCTTGTGGCCGTCCGCAACCAATGGAGTGACGACTTGGTGGATATAATAGTTGATAATGGCTGCGGACGGCCACAAGGGCCGCCCCTGCAAGGAATTACAGCACTTCCGAAACTTGACCTTAGAGAGGACGCATCAAGATTGGAGAAGTTCAGAAGTCCGGAAGTAAGGAAGTTCAGTCATTACTATAATGATACCTTATCATCGGATACTTATACATTTGATAGGACTTCTGAACTCCCGGACTTCTTCATTCTTTGATACATCCTCTCTCACTCCCTTTCACTCCTAACTCCTAATTCCTAACTCCTAACTCCTAACTCCTAACTCCTAACTCCTAATTCCTAACTCCTAACTCCTAACTCCTAACTCCTAACTCCTAACTCATTATGTCCATAGAAAATAAAGCAAAAGCCTGGAAGATGGTCATCAACATGATTATCTCCATCCTCACAGTTGCATGTGACGCAAGTAAAGCTACTTCTTTTCTCCCCGCTCCCGTCCGCTAACCACGGAATGAGAGCGGGGTGTTTTTACTCCTTTCAAAGGTTTCATCTGATGCAGTCAACGATGGGGTTTGAGCTTCCGTATTTGAGGGATTTTTTCCCGTAATCGAGGTAAGAGCAGCAAAGCTGGAAGTATGTAACTTTGCAGCCGTACATAAAACAGTCATCATGAGAAGAATATTCATCGTTTTGCCATGTTGGTGACTGTTATCGTGGCAGGGGCACAAAACATTTAAAAAAGGTATATGAAAACGATGAGACTGATGATCCTGGCACTCGCCATGGTGCTGTCGGCTTCTGTATCAGAGGCCAGGACTTTGATGATAATCGTCTAAGAGATTAAGGCTTGCAGGAACTGGGATGGCTCAACTACATTCAGCGATGAGGTAGTAAAGTCATCAACGTTTCGGTATAAATGAAATACACGTGTCATTTGTATTTTTCCTCCCAATGTTTATGCATAGCAGCCTTGTCGTCTATGGCAGGACCACCCTTGATATCCTTGACTATGTCCAAAGCACGTGGATCGATGACCAAATCAGCCTTGGTGATTCTGTTTTTCTTACTCTCGCCGATAGCCTTCTTCACGTAACGGCTAATACGCTCCAACAGGCTGTTGTCATCTATCTCCTGTATGGAGTTAAGCAATGATGTCTTAAGTTCGCTTCGCGCACCATTTCTCGCCATGGCAGAACTCAAACGAGTTTGGTTCTGCTCATTTGGCTTACGAAAAAGTTCAAAAGCTGTCATAATCCAAATATTTATCTCTTCCCTGCAAAGATAATGTTTTTATATTAATAGGCAAAGAGAAAACACAAAAAATAGCTCACAGCTGCGCAGTCTTGTAATATAGAGGGTCGGGAATCCGGAAGTTTAGAAGCCCAGTCTTTAACAACACCCGATTTTGGATGTTATGTATCAGACTGGGCTTCCTATATGATCAGCGCATTACTGTCTGTTGAGCCATCCTGTCGCATTCACCGACTCGCCCTCCACAGTGGCACCCTTGACAGCCACGGCCGTTCTCGGGTCGATGCGGTAGAAAGCGGGATAGGAGCCCTTCTCGGTGGTCGTCACGGGCAGGTAGCAATAGCCGTTGTGGGTGTAGGGCGACTCGCCGAAATCGCTGATGACACGCTCGTCGGGCAGACCAGTGACGGCGGTGAGCGACTGCGTAGCGGCATTGAAGACGGCTAAGCGCGTTGCGCCTACACCATTATAAGTAATGCCCTGGGTATAGAGCTGCAACAGGAAGTAATCGCCCGTGATGTGCCAGCAACGATACATCGGGAGCTTGGGGCCGATAGCCTCAAGATTGACGTAATAGGAGGGGTCGAACTGCGTCTCGCCTTTCTTGATGCGCACCACACCCGACGGCAGTTGTCCCTTGACTTTCTTGAGGTCGGAGGCCTGTGTGTCATAGACGCTGAAACGGCCGTAGCCCGGTGAGAAGACATAGACGTCGCCGTTGTCGTTGGCCCAGATGGTCTGATAATACTGCGAGCGGTTGCGGCCGGTGGCATAGCCAATCTTGCCGGTGCGCGCGATGACGGGGCGCTCGCTGAAGTCGGAGCCGGAGTAGATGGCGACGAAGGCCGAGTCGGGATATTGCGTGGCGGGAATGCTGCCCTTGACGAAGGCCGAGCTGCGCTGGCCGCCATCGGCCTTGGCAATCAGGTCCTGGGAGGAGACAAGCTGGGGATAGTTCTTCACCCCATAGACGCTCATGCCCATAGGGACCACCGAGGTGTAGAGGCGGTTGTTGGCCTCGACAAATCCCGAGAAGCTCACAAACTCACCATTGCCCAGGAAGTTCTCGGCAGGGTAGGTATGGGTCTTCACCGTGCCGTTGACAGAACTGAGATAGTTGACCAGCAGCCCCTTGGCAATATTCCCGTCCTGGTCCTTGGTCGTCGAGTTGCCGGCAGAAGCCGTGATAACGTTGTCGCCCCACGTGCCGTAGGTCGTCACACGGTTGAAGTTGTAGGTCAGACCATCCACCATCTTGCCGTCGGCATCCAACTGATAGGAAGAGCCCGTTCCGCTGTTGCCCTGATTATAGACCAGCCGGAAGAGATATCGGTTGTCCTTGAAAATCCAGTAGGCCCCCTCCTCGGTCTCCTTTCCTTTGCCTTTGATGCTGATCACGCCCTCGTCGAGACTGTTGGCCGTGACCAGATAGTTGACCTCATCGACCGTTGCGCCCACGACGATGGAGCCTTTTGAGACTTCGTTGATTTCCGGGTTGGAAGACTCACTTTCATCGGTCAGAGGTGAGTCGCTACTGCTGCATGAGGCCAACAGCGCAGCCGAGCCCATCACGAGGGCGGCATAGAGATGTAGAGAATGTAAGCTTTTCATTGTCTGTCTATTTTTTGTTATTATTATTTTCCGAAGAAGACCCTTGCCTTGGCATAGATGGCGCGGCCGGGCTTCTGGAGGGAGTAGTTGTCGTAGAGGTCCTCGTTGGTGAGGTTGTTGCACTCGATGGAGAAGTTGTAGCGTCCGCGGATGCTGTAGGCCAGCGCGATGTCGTGTGCGGTCTGTGTGGGCACCCTCTTCTTAGAGTCCGCACTGCCGATGTTTTCCCAATAGAGAGGGAACTCGTGCTGATAGTTGAGGTTGTAGGTGAAGGTCAGCGTGTTGGCCGGAGCACCCAGTCCCACCCATCTGAGCACGACATCGGCGGTACCGTAGCGGTAGGGCATGTTGGGCATCCGCACATTATAGTGCAGGCTGCGCTGTCCGCTGTTGGCCGAGAGACTGCGCTCACGGTCCTTGGCCGCGATGTCGTTGAACGTGCCGCCCACGGAGAGCCACTGTCCGAGGCGGTATCTCAGCGAGAGGGTATAGCCCATGGTGCGCACCTTGCCGTGGTTCTCATAAGCGCCATAGTAGGTGCCGCTCACACTCTGAATGGTGCGTCGGATGAAGTCGCGCGTGTTGCGCAGCACGCCACCCACCTCGGCATAGAGGGCGTGGGGGCCGAAGCTATGGTCGTAGCTGAGGTTGATGTTGAAGTTGTGGCTCATCTCCGGCTTGAGGTTGGCGCGTCCCGACTCCATGTCGTCGTCGCCAAAGAGCTCGGTGATGGTGGGCAGACGGTAGGCTTTCTCATAGGAGAACTTCGTTTGCACGCCCCGCAGCGGGAAGACGCTCAGCGCCGTGCCATAGCCCAGGGCGTCGGACGACATGCGCCGGTTGACGTAGCCGCCGATGCCATCAGCATTCTGCGAGACGGGTCCTTCGACATTCTCCCTGTAGTATTTCCCGAACGCCACGATGTTCCACAGTCTTGAGGGCGTGAAATGGTAGGAGAGTCCGGCAATGTGCTTGGTGGTCTTCTTCGGGATGGAGAAGTCGGTGATGCGGCTGGAGCTCTGCAGATAACTGCGGTTCTTGCGGTCGAAGTTGTTGAAAGAGTAGTTGGCGGTGAGCAGGTGCTGGCGCGCCCACTGATATTTGGCGGCGAGGCGTGCTGTCCAGATGGCGGTCACGCTCTCGGTGTTCTGATAGCTCTGCTCGCCCATGCTCCCGGTGCAGATGCGCTGCCCGTACCAGTTGTATTTATAGGCCGTGGTATCGACGTTGTAGCTCACATTGCGGCTGTAGGCTACGTCGGCGCTCACCTGCAGTCCGTCGGTCAGGAAGTGGTGCTTGGCATAGGTAAGCCGTGGCATGAGGACATAGCCCTTGCGGTGCTTCTGCCCATAGACAATCTCCTGCCTGACGCCGTTCTGTATCTGTTGGTACTCGTGCGAGTAGGTCATGTTCAGCAGCAGCCGGTCGGCCCATCGCCGCCCCTTCACCCCGACGACAGCGGTGGCCGTCTCGTTGTGATAGCGGCCATGGAAGCGGCGCACCGTCTCAATCTTGTTGCGGTCGGTCTGCTCAAATCCGTTGTCGAGAAACTGCGTGACGAAGGTCTTGACCTTGTAGTCGTTGTCAGAATAATTCTGATTGAAACTCACGTCGTACATCCACCCGTGCTTCAGGTTCTGGCCGAATCTGACTGTCGTCCGATGGGTGTTGAAGGAGCCGTAGGAATAAGACGCGTCGGCATACCACTGGAAGGGTCTGCGGCGCGTGACGATGTTGATGACGCCCCCCATGGCATCGGTACCGAACTCCACGGGCACCACACCTTTATACACCTCGATATGGTCGGCCATGCCAACGGGAATGTTGCTGAGTCGGTAGGCGCTGCCGATGCCCTCCTGCGGCACGCCGTCGATGAACACCTTCACATATTTGGCGTCCATGCCGTCGAGCATGATATTGGTCTGACCGCCCACGCCACCGGTCTCACGCAGCTTAATGCCGGGGGCAGCGCGCAGGGCGTCGGCCAGCGTCTTGGTAGTGTTCTGCATCGACTTGGTATCGATGGTCATGGCGTTGTATCCACTTTTCCGTATATGGGCCACCCCGGTCTTACCTGTCACCCTCACTTCGCTGAGCCGGTAAGCGGCGGTGGTGTCAATCTTCGTCCTTCCATGATGGACGTGTTGGGCTTGCAGACTCATGGCAAAGCCACAAGCCAGCAGCAAGAAATATAGTTTCATAAAGAGATGATTAGAGCATGGGCTGTATTAGAAGTCCGGAAGTCCGGAAGTCCGAAGTACAGTCATATGCTTAAGTGTTGGGGGATCAAACGTTGTTAGGGTAATGGCTCTACTTTTAACAGATGATTTTGGGAGGAAGAAAGGAATACACACTACGGTGAGTCAGAAAATACTCCAACTCATTATCGGCTTCTGCTGAAACAGAATCATCTGCGTGACGGCTCACTGCTTGGCAAGTGTGCAAGGGAAGCTGCGACTGAATAGCAGATGAGACGAGAACCATGACGTTCTTTGGCTTCATACGCTTGTTTTTTACTTGTTTGTTTTGTGCGTGCAAAGGTAGCCGTTTTCCTTAGTTCCCACAATACTCAAAAATAGTGAAAAAACAAAATATGAAGCAAAGGAAAGCATTAGTGATGGAAGCATCGTCGGGTATCGGGCACGAGGTGGCTCGGCTGCTGATAGACAAGATGGAAGGCATGGACCTCTATGAAGTCCAGAGCACACCAAGCCACTACATACTATCCCTTGTACTTGCTGGGCACGACCCCATATTTCTGCTTGAAGCACTTATAGAAATAGGCGGCCGATGTGAAGCCCACCTGCCAGGCTACCTCCGAGACATTGTACCTTCCCTCAACAAGCAAGTCTGCGGCTTTCTCCAGTCGCCGGTTGGTGATGTACTTATTGGGCGACATGCCGAAGAGTTCCCTCACCTTGCCATAGAATCGTGTACGCCCGATGTGCATCTGCTCTGCCAGCATGTCCACACTGAGCGAAGGGTCATCGATATGTTTGCTGACAATCGCCTCCACCTGCTGGCGAAAGAGAAGGTCGGCACGATTCTCAAAGATCTGAGTTTGTGACGATGCTGAATCAGACGAAGCATTCGGTTCTTCGGTTTGTCCCTTTCTTTGCTCCATTGTCTTTTGTTCATTCCGCCATTTGATGAGACTGATGATACGCGCAATGAGGACACGGAAGTTGCAGGGCTTCACCATATAGTCGTCAGCCCCGGCCTGATATCCCTTTATCTGATGGGCCTCGTCGTCAAGAGCAGTGAGCAAGATGACGGGAGTGGCGGCCGTCGCCACTTCCTTGCGCAACTGTCTGACAATGTCGTAGCCCGTCATATCCGGCAGCATGATGTCTGAGACAATCAGAGCGGGATTCGACTCGGCAATGCCGGCGAGCGCGCTCTTGCCGTCACTGAAACAGCAAGTGTGGAAGACAGGCTGTATTTCGCGGTTGATTTGCTCCATCATGTCGGGATCGTCCTCGATGATGGCCACCGTGACATTGTTGAGGGCCTGAGAAGCCATCTCACGTATGAGCTGTTCAGCCTGCTGACTCTGCTCCTCGTTGGGCTTGACCCTCTGAGAAGGTGTGGCGTACTCTTCCGGTGCATAGCAGCTGTCATCCATGGGCAACGTCAGGGTAAAGACTGAGCCATGGGGCTGTGCCGTCTGCCAGGCCAGATTGCCATGATGAAGACGCGCACTCTGATAAGCAGTGTAGAGACCAATGCCCATGCCGCCCCGCGACACCTCACCATGCAGGAATGGCCGGAAGAGCTGCGTCTGCTGCTCAGAGCTCAGACCCGGACCATCATCAGCAACGCTGACAGACAAGCTCTCGGGCGAATCGCTGACCTTCAATGTTATATGTCCGCCTTTCGGTGTGTACTTCACAGCATTTGACAGCAGGTTGTAGACAATGGTTTCCACCATGTCGTAGTCAAACGTCAGAGTAATGTGCTTCTTGCTGGGTACAAAGAGATAAGTAATTTCCTTCTGTTGGGCAATACCCCAAAGGTCGGAGAAAATATGTTCCAGGAAGGGCACGATGTCACCTTCCTCAACGTGGAGCTTCATGTTATTGCTCTCCAGCTTGCGGAAGTTGAGCAACTGGTTGACCAACCTCAGCAGTCGTCTCGCCCCACGTTGCGTCACCTGAATATCCTTACGTGAAGGTGTTGTGGAGTCAGCTATCTTCTCTACGGCATTGGTGATGATGGCAAGCGGAGTGCGAAACTCGTGGGCAATATTAGTAAAGAGTGTGGTGCGGAAGGCAGTGAGCTGCTTTTCCTCCCTCATTCTGGCACGGAGCCGCATGCGCTCCTGTGCGTTACGATAGAGGTAAACAAGGAAGAGTCCAAGAACCACGAGATAGAGAGTCCACGCCCACCACGTGTTATACCATGGCTGGCGGATGGTGATCGTAAGCGTTGTCTCGGGGCCTTGCCGTTGCAGGTTCAAGGCACGGACGTGAAACACGTACTTTCCCGGCGAGAGATTGGTATAGACGGCCTTTGCCTCACTGCTCCCGACATTCCAGCCCTTGTCAACATTCTCTAAGTAATATTGGTAGACCTGAGAACGGATGTTGCGGAAGTCGAAGTTGGAGAAATGGATGGTCAAGGCGTTCACAGTGTGCGGCAGATAGATGTGGTGCGTGTGCTGTAAGGCCTTGTCAAGGACAACGCTGTCGAGTCCCTCGAAGAGACCGGTGCCATTGACATCGATGTTGGTGACGGTCACACACGACGGCTCTTGCCGGGCAAGGCTGTGTAGTCTGTTTGGATTGACCAGCACAAGCCCGTTGCCGGTGCCAAAGGCGATATCGCCATTGCGGAGCAAGCTGGCACAGCGGTCGGTGTATATGTTTCCCCTTAGGTTACTGTCATCGTAGAACTGGTTGACCTCCATCGTCCTGGGATTGACACGGCAGAGTCCATTCTCCGTTCCTACCCATATGAAGCCGTGGCGGTCTGCCGCCAGCGACCGGATGTTATTGCTGGTCATGCCTTCTTGAGTGGTCAGCTGCTTCCAAGTCATCTGTCTGATGCCCCGACTGTAGTCACAGCGCAACAATCCTCCACCTTCAGTCCCCACCCAAAGGGAGTTGCCCTGTCCCGGCAGCAGGCAAACGATCTCGTCGGCGGGGAACTGACCGTTAAGCGGACTGTAGTTGACCAGACTGCCAGCATTGAGTCTCCGTGGAGTGATGTCACCGACATAAAGTCCCGTGAGAGTAGCCACAAAGAGCTTGTCGCCACGAATGACAAGGCCACTGATGCGCTCATTAGCCAACTGCTTGGCCCACACGGGGATGGCACGTCGACTACCGGGAAGAACACAGTACAGTCCATTGCCCCAGCTGCCCAGCCACACACGTCCCAGCCCGTCGCGCCGCAGAGTCATAAACTGCCGGGGCTCCTGTAGCTTTTGGGGAAACTGCAGCCACGTGTTGTCACCATCGACGAAGACACCCGTGCCACGTGTAGCCTCCCAGAGGTGGCCTTGTGAATCGACAAGGCGATCGTAGACGATGAGGGGCACCGCCGTTCCCGTCGAGAACGTTTTCTGACGCGTGTTGAAGGCAAAGGCCTTCTTTTGTTCGGTAAACAACTGGAGGTTGCCGTCCCTGGTCTGGAAGAGGGTCGTCACAGAATTGGTCTTGTCACTTTGGTGACGGATGTCAATGAGATAAGTAGATAAGAAGCTATTCGATTTGGCAAGACGCACCAAGCCCATATCCTCCTGCCCTATCCAGATGCACCCCGACCGGTCCTTGCAGATGGTATAAAGAAAATCAGACTGGATAAGCGGTTCAGGATCTTCTGCTGTGAAACGTTCCTGCCGGCCGGTCTTGTAGTCATAGACGAACAAGCCTGCGCCGTAGGTCGCGATATAGTAAAGACCGTCGTCGCCGCGCACCACCTTGAAGAGGCCACGCTTGTCGGAAGAGAACGGCATGGCCTCTACCAGTTTCACACAACGCATCCGCCCGTGTCGTGGAAATATCCACAGGTTTCCACTCCTGTTGCCGACAAACTGCATGTCGCCACACTGGCTCTGCTTCGAGCCTCCAGGAATCTGATATTCCTCGTCCTTGGTGAAACGTCCCGTGTGCTGGTCGATGGTGTAGGTCTCATGGTCGGTGAAGACGAGCCACCGCCCCTGCCATGAGATGCAGCCTCTGACAACAGCGAAATGACCAACGGGCAGGGATAGCTTGCTACGCACCAAGAGTTCTCCATTGGGACGTAACAGATAGGCCGCCTGCTCCTGCTTTGAAAGGGCAAGGACAACTCCTCGGCCGGCATAACACCCCACAAACGACGTCCGGGGATAAAGGAGACGAAGACGGCCCAAGGTGTCGATCCGCGCAAGACCTTTGTCAGTAGCCGCCCAGAAGTTGCCTTGATGGTCGAGAGCTATTCCACTCACCACATCAGAGCGCAGCGTATGGCCGGCCACAGTATAGTCGCGATGGGAAAAGCGACCGTCACGAACCATCACCAGTCGAAGCCCATAGTTCTTGCTGCCCATGAGGATGTGAGAGTTGTGGAAGCTAATCTTGTGGTAAGCCCGCTCCATGTCGCCACAACCTGTGTAATCAACGAAGCGACCCAACCGCAGGTCATAGCAGGCATTGACAAAAGTCGAAGTCGTCACCCACAACAGATGGTTGTACCGGTCAAGGTGGATGTTGCCCACATGAAGGGGCGCACCCCGGTAGCCTTTCATCCGGTTGGTCGGATAGTTGACAAACTGGTAACCGTCGTAGCGACCCAAGCCACTATTGCCACCCACCCAGAGGAATCCGTCCTCATCCTGGGCGATGAACTTAATGGTGTTGCCGGACAGACCGTTGACGGTGGAGAGATGCTCGCTGGTATATCTCATGCTAACGTTTGCCGCACGGAGCGAGGCAGTCAGCATAAGTAACAGGATAGAGGTAACGTATGACTGAATAGTAGACATGATAAGAGTTTCGTTTTTTCAATCCACAAAGATACGTAAAGAATCTTATACCATCGCTTTTTTCTCCATTTTTCTGCATGTAGAAGACTGTCTATGGCGCCAAGGGTAGTGCAACAGTATCATGAACTCCGCAGTAGAAATGGCACTTTTATCTCAGGTGTACTTTTTTGCTATTATACGTACTAATTTATCAGAAACAAGGAACGTCACACTCGTGAAAATAATTAACTTTGCAGTCAGACCTCAAAATCACACTTATGAGCAATCCTATCAACAACATCCTCTTTGCCTGTGTCATCGCGCTGACCGCTTGCTTACCTTGCCGTGTCGCCAAGGCATCTTCCATTCACGTCGTCACTTGGTTTGACGGCTCTCACCCCGTGACCCTCTCTCTCTCCGCCAAGGTGGAACCGGTGGTGAAGGTAGCGACCGATATGTTCCAAAGCGACATGAAAGAAGTGACCGGACAACGCGCACAGCTTTCTGATGCCAAGACAGCGGCCATCAGGGTGGTGCAGCTCGACCGTGAGCCGTCATTGGCCCGCAAACTCTCTGCCATGGGTTTCCCCGTTGACAGTCTGAAGAGATACAAGGAAGCGTTCTGCATCCGTCCGGTAGACGACAAGCAGGTGTGGGTCGTGGGCAGCGACGCCCGCGGCACAGCCTATGGCGTGCTCGAGCTCTCGCGGCTGGCCGGCGTGTCGCCATGGACATGGTGGGGTGACGTTCACCCAGAGCGTAAGAGCCGGCTGACGCTGCCGACAGACTACCGCATGTTCCAACATCCTTCAGTGGAATACCGCGGCATCTTCCTCAATGACGAAGACTGGACGCTGCGTCCCTGGAGCTACGGTCACTTCGACAAGGCTCCGTTCGGCGTCATCAGCAAGAGCACCTACAAGAAAGTGTTCCAACTACTGCTCCGCCTCCGCGCCAATGCCATCTGGCCCGCTATGCACACGGGCACGGTCAGCTTCTTTCAGACGCCGGGCGCCAAGGCCGTGGCCGACAGCTGCGGCATCGCCATCGGCTCATCGCACTGTGAGCCGCTGCTGCGCAACAACGTCGGCGAATGGAACCAGAAGAAGCGCGGCGCGTTCAACTACATCACCAACCGACAGTCGGTGCAGGACTACTGGATAGAGCGGCTGAAAGAGGTCAAGGGCTCGAAGGGCGGCAACCTGCTGACCATCGGCATGCGTGGCATCCACGACGGCTCGATGCAGGGCGTGAAGACGATGAAGGAGAAGTTCGACGCTCTGCAACTCGTCATCGACGACCAACAAAAGCTCATCGGTAAATATCTCGGCAACCCCGCCAAGCAGACGCAGGTGTTCATCCCCTACAAAGAGGTGCTCGACATCTACAACATGGGGCTAAAGGTGCCCGACTACGTCACGCTGATGTGGTGCGACGACAACTACGGCTATATAACGCGCCTGTCAGACAGCACGGAGCAGCAGCGTCAGGGCGGCGGTGGCGTGTACTACCACCTGAGCTATTGGGGCCGGCCGCACGACTTCCTATGGCTGACCACCATGCAGCCAGGACTCGTCTACAACGAGATGCGCACGGCCTACGACCATAACGTGCGAAAGATGTGGATTGTCAACGTCCACGACCCGAAGGTGGCTGGTTACGACCTCGAGCTCTTCCTCGACATGGCATGGGACATCGACTGCGTGAGCGGTGCCACCATCAATGACCACTATCGCCGGTGGCTCTGCCAACAGTTCGGCCCCCAAGTAGGCAAACAGCTCTTCCCCGCCATGCATGAGTTCTTCCGTCTCTGTGGT
>ONQB01000048.1 GCA_900319905.1 uncultured Prevotella sp.
TCAGGCTGATGGCGCCCATCGGGCAGACAAGTCGGCAGAGGTGACAGCCTACGCATTTCGTGCCGACGATACAGGGCTGGCGGGTGTCGTGGTCGAAGGCGATGGCCTGATGACCGCCGTCCATGCACGAGACGTAGCAGCGGCCGCAGCCGATGCACTGGTCACGGTCAATCTTCGGGAAGACGATGGTCTCGCGGTCGAGGTCAGTGGGAGTAACGAAGTTCGGCAACTCCTCGCCGACGAGGGCATCGAGCGAGGACAGCCCCCGCTCTGTGAGATAGTTCTGCAGGCCGAGTGTGAGGTCGTCGATGATGCGGTAGCCGTACTGCATGACGGCGGTGCACACCTGCACGTTGCGACAGCCCAGTTGGATGAACTCCAGCGCGTCGCGCCACGTCTCGATGCCGCCGATGCCGCTCAGTTCCACCTTCTTGCCGTGCGAGCCATTGAGAAGGGGATTCTGCGCCATCTCCAAGATGTAGCGCAGGGCGATGGGCTTGACAGCACGGCCCGACAGACCCGAAATGGTCTTGCGACCGCTGACCTCAGCACGGTCACCCATCGTCACCGACTTAATGGTGTTGATGGCCGAAATGGCATCGGCACCGGCGAAGTAGGAGGCCGTGGCGGGCTGGTTAATTTGCGTGATGTTGGGCGTCATCTTGGGGATGACGGGAATGGAGACGTTGCGCTTCACGTAGGCCGTATAGAACAGTACCAGTTCGGGGTTCTGCCCCACGTCGCTGCCCATACCAGCCAGTCGCATCTGCGGACACGAGAAGTTCAGTTCCACGGCATCCACGCCCGCCGCCTCGGCCATCTTCGCCAGTTCTATCCACTGTTCCTCGGTCTGCCCCATGATGCTGGCCACTACCACCTTCGTGGGGTAATTCTGCTTCAGCCGTCGCAGAATGTCGAAGTCCATCTCCACGGGATTCTCGCTCAACTGCTCCATGTTGCGGAAGGCGTAGAAGTCTGCCCTGCCCTCCTGCTGGCAGGCGTCGAAGCGGGGCGACACCTCGCGGATTTCCTGCATGCAGATGGTCTTGTAGAACACGCCCGCCCACCCAGCATCGAAGGCGCGAGCCACCATCTCGTAGTTCGTGCACACCGCCGACGAGGCGAGGAAGAACGGGTTCTCGCACGGGATACCGCAGAAGTCAATCTCCAAACTGGCCTGTGTCCTGTCCACAGAAACTTCCTCACTGACGACAGCACGCAGCATCTCCCTGATGCGTATCGGCCTGTCATAATGGATGCAGGCTTGCTCCGCCCGCTCCATGTCGGTGTCGGTGCAGTCCTTTACCCAGCGCAGTGCGGGCTTGTGATTGTCGAATCGGATGGCGCGGATGGCTCGTGCCGGGTCGCCCGTTGCGCAAGCCCTGGTGCAAGGAGCGTCCTCGCACAACAGGCAGCGGCTGGCTTCTTCGTAGATATTCAGTTTCATATATACCTTAGTTTAATGTTCAATTTTCCTGTTGGCCCTGAGCGCCATGTTCTCGCGGAGTTGGTCGCGATAGAGCCAGATTTCGCGGGTGTGATAGTTGCCCTCCACGCCCTGCAGCGGCAGCATGTAGTCTTGGGCGGTGAAGCCCTCCACGATGAGCAGTCCGGTGGCGGTGTCAAGGTGGACGGTCATCGTGTCCTTCTTCTTCTCGGCGACAGGTAGCAGCGGCGACGGCTCGGTAATGAGCGTGGCACGGGTGCTGTCCGTCCGCCAGTTGACGGGATTGATGGCCACGCTGCTCTTCTCCCAGCCGTGCATGGTGCAGCCCGTGTCTCGGACGGAGTTGTAGCAGATGGTGACGCCCGTGTCGTCAGCCCCCTTGGCGGGCACGATGTGAGGCCCCGTTTCCGCGATGGTGATGCCGATGGCGTAAGCCGCAATCATCCGCTTGTAGGTCTCGTCGTCCATCTCCTTCAGCAGTTCCAGCATGATGTGGGCACCCTGGCTGAATCCTGCCAGAATGAAGGGGCGACCGCCGTTCTTGTGCTCCAGATAATACTTGAAAGCCCGCCGCACATCGTCCACTGCCAGCGGCATCCGTGCCGCAAACGAGGATGGCGGCGAGCATCCATAGTCTTATCTGTTTCATATTAGTTGCTCAATTGCTTGACAGGGAAAGTAAAGTAGGTGTCGGGATAAGGCTCGTCCTTCAGCGTGAAGTGCCACCACTCGGTGTCGAGAGGCTTGAAGCCGTGGGCAAGCATGGCGCGACGGAGAATCATGCGGTGCTCGAACTGCACGGCGGTGATACTTCGCTTTGGATCGGATGGTGATTTCGAATTATCTCCCGTGTATTCGCCCGTTTCAGGATTGCCGCAGAAGTCGGGGTGGCTCTCAGGGCCGAACCAGTCGAAGGTGCCGCCCATGTCGAGTTCTTTCTCCGTAGCCATGTCGAAGAGCGTCAGGTCAACGGTCGAGCCGCGCGTGTGACCGCTGCGCTCATAGATGTACTCCTGCTCGAAGAGCACGCTCTTGTCGAGGTCGGGATAGAAGTATGGCTTCATCTTCGTGTCCTCGATGTCCTGCGCCCAGCGCACGAAATGGTCAACACCCTTCTGCGGACGGTAGGCATCGTAGATCTTCAGACGATAGCCCTGTGCCATCACGTCATCGCTCACCTCCTTCAGGGCGGCTGCGGCTTGCTTGGTCAGCAATGCTGTAGGCTCCTCGTAGCCGTCGATGCGACTGCCCACGAAGTTGTACGTGCCGTAATAGCGAATCTCCATGATGGCATCGGGCACGGCATCGGTCAGGGTTACAAACTGGCTGCTGTCGTCGGTCGGACTGACAACGGGGTCATCGTCCTGAGAGCAGCAGGTAATCACACAGGCGCCGCATATAATTACAAGGATGGCGGCGAGCATCCATAATTTCATTTGATTCATATCTGTTTTTATTGTTGACGGAAACGGATGGCTTGCGTTTCGGGATCCATGGATTCTACGATAGCGATGGACTCCAGATGGTAACCCTCGCTGCGCAGTATGCGCCCGCCCTGCTGTTGGCCTTTTTCGATGGCGATGCCGATGCCAACCACCTCAGCGGCGGCCTGATGCACGATGTCGATGAGGGCGTGGACGGCCTGACCGTCGGCCAGGAAATCATCGACGATGAGGATGCGCTCCCCAGCGTGCAGGTAGGGCCGCGAGATGAACACCTGATTCATCCGCTTGTGGGTGAACGAGTAAGCCTCAGACACATACTTGTCGTCGGTGCTGTTGGCCGTCTCGCCTTTCTTGGCAAACACCACGGGCACGCCGCAGAGGTCGCCCAGCAGGGTGGCGATGGTGATGCCACTGGCCTCGATGGTGACCACCTTGTCAATGCGCTCACCCTCGAAGCGCCGTTTCAGTTCGTGGGCTATCTGGCGTATCACGTTGATGTCTATCTGATGGTTCAGAAAATTGTCAACTTTCAGGATGTCGCCCGCCTTGACCACACCGTCTGCCATAATCTTTTCTTCCAAGAAGTTCATAATCCGTTATCTTTAATTCTGGCTGCAGAATTACTAAAAATTCCCCATACTCAGGCGACTATGGGGAATTTTTAATGATGCTAATATGAACGCGCGAACATCACCTCGCAGGTCCTGTTCAAGTCGTAGAAGAAGAGAGTACACGTCATGCTTCCTGTTCCGAACTCGATGTTCGACAGACGGAAGAACTTGTTGCCATCGCTGTCGGTGGCCTCTATGGCCTTGTTCTTCCCGTCAACGGTGTAAGTGCCGCTCTTGTTCACCTCTGTCGCATCACCATCTCGTCCAACTGAGCGATGGGCGGTAAATGTGCGGCCAGAGGCTTTGAGGTTCATGTCGAACCACAGGTCCCAGTCGGTCTCGTACTTATCCACGTATTCGCCATTCACTTTCACGCGGTCGAGCGACCACTTGCTATCGAGCATGTTGCGCATGACCCATGCGTCCCAGTCTTCGCCGTCCTCGGCATCGGAACAGCTCACGAAACTAGCAGGCAGCACGACTGCCAGCATCATCATTAAAAATGCTAATTCCTTTCTCATCTTATACATGATATGATTAGTAATGCTTCTTCAATGCTTGGATGGCCGTTAGCTGCGAGGCGCTGAGGGCGGGAAGTTGTTGACGTCGGGTTTGATGCCGCTGGTGCGCCGGAAGGGGTACTGCTGGCCGTCGATGGTCAGGGTGAGCGTCGTGTCGGTCAGTTTATAGGTGAACTTCTTGCCGCCGAAGTGCACGGTGCCGGTGGTGCCATCGATGAGGTAGGTGTCGGTCGATGGATACAAGTACCAAAGGCCGTCGGCCACGGAGCGGGCGTAGATGTCGATGCCCTTCTCGCTGCCGTCGGAATAGGTGGTCACATCGAGTGCCACGGCATCGATGTTCTTGTAGTCGAGCCACTGGCCTTCGTAAAGCCACTGGCCCGCAGGCCACTTGTTCAGTTGGTTATCGTCATCGTCGCTGCCGCACGATGTCAGCACGATTGCACTCATTGCAGTCATCATGGCGACTGCGGCCAATACAAAAATCTTTCTCATTATTCTGCGTTTTACTTGAATCAATTAACCTTACTTTCCCCACTGGCTCTTCAGTTTGCCGATGGCTTGGAGCGTGGCGGGCGAGAGGGAGGGGATGTGGTGCTGGCGCTCGTACTCGGCCAGTTGGTCGAGGGTCATCGACTCGCCGTACTCCTTCTTGATGGCCTTCTTGCGAGCGTTCCACTCCTCCTTGTCCATATAGTAGTGGTCGGTGGCGTAGGTCTCGACGAAGAATTTCACGTGACCCTTCTTGTCGTTGTACTCCCAGTGGTTGGAGTCCATCAGGAAGTTCTCAACGCCAGTAGTCCGCTCTTCGTTCTCTTTCCAGGCTATGACGAACTGGTACTCATAGCCCATTTCCTGGCGTTTTTCCAGTAGTTTTGTCTCGCCCTTCACCTCGTTAGCATACATCTGCTCCTTGCCTGCATCGAGGGTCATGCGCACCTGTCCATTGTTGCGGGTGAGGTAGCCGATGACACCCTTTGCGTTGCTGTAGGTGGAGCGTGATGGACTGTTCACCGTGGTCGACATGAAATATCTGTCTTTCATCTTCTGTTCCACCACGTCAAGAGGAAAGGTTGTAATCATTCCTGCATGATACACCTGTGCCCTGGCACCCCATGTGGTAGAGGCACCCCAGTTGGCGCAGTATTCGGCACGGGCCTGATAGTAACTGCCGTGCTCCAGTTTCTTCTTCTGCACGTTGTAGGCATTGGGCATGATGCCGCTCATGAAGTAGCAGAGCGAGTCGTTGCGATAGACATAAACGCGATAGAGGGCCTCAACGTAGATGTAGGGCTTGGGCTTGACCACCACCTCGGTGAGGCTGTAGTCCAAGTCTTCCATCGTCACCTTTCCATCGACGAGCGAGGCCACGGTGACCATCTGCGGCTTGTAGGCCACGTGGGTCAGGGCCACCTTCGCATTGCCCTTCACGTCGCTGAGCGCACCGCTCAGGTCGGTGGTGCCGATAAGGGTTCCGTCCTCGGTCAACACGCTCACCAGCGGGATGCCGTGACCGTCGGCATCCACCACCTCAATCTTCTGCGCCACGGCGCTCATTGCAGTCATCATGGCGACTGCAACCATCATTAAAATCTTTCTCATTTTTCTTTCCATTATGAACTAAAACATGGAATAAATTCCTTTGTCTCATTTCTTGGATGCTTCGGGCGGTAAATCGTTCACGTCGAACCTGATGCTGCTGGCGCACTGGAAAGAATTCCGTCTGCCGCCGATGACCAGAATGGATGTCGGTGGCGCGTCGGCTCGCCCGAAATCCCCGATTGCTTACCTTTTGCTCCGTCGGGCAGCCCGACTGACTGCCGAAGCGATTCTTTTTGGTCCGTCCGATGCTCGGATCGCGGCCAGCATCCATAGTTTTGTTTGTTTAATATCCTAAATGATTCTTGCCAGCAGGCCGATGAGGGCCATGTGGGCGGGGTAGTAATAGTAGAAGAACTTGCCGAGCCAGCGGCAGCGGCCTCGCTGTCCGTTGTAGAGCGACAGCAACGGCACCGCCAGCCAGCAGGCCATGTGCACCATGCCGTAGGTCTGGCTGTGGACGACAAAGAAGGCGACGGCATAGCCCGTGATGATGACCATCATCCACAGCATCTGCTTGCAGAAGTTGCCACGGCTACGCCCAATCATAAGGATGGCCAGCGGGGCGGCGCAACTCCAGTCGGACGTAAAGGTGAGCGCACAGGCCAGTAGCGTGATGGCTACCTTATGCCAGTGTACCAACTGCGGCATGTCCCACACCTTCAGCAGTATCAGTCCCCACAAGAGCGGCCAGGCGATGCTCGTAGCATTGAAGAGCAGGTTGTCCAGCGGATTGAAGCCCGACATGTTGAAATAGCAGAAGGCGAAGTGGCTCACCACGGCCAGCATCAGCAGACGGCGCAGGTAGCACCGGAAGTCGTGCGTGTGGTAGTAGCCCTCGGCCACGAAGAATATCATCATCGGAGCCGTCAGCCGTCCGATGCAGTGCAGCCCAATCTGCATGGGCGTCTCTGCCTGCTGGTAGGTCTCAATGCCCACCCAGGCCAGATGGTCTATCGTCA
The DNA here is from genome assembly GCA_900319905.1 of uncultured Prevotella sp. Taxonomy (GTDB): domain Bacteria; phylum Bacteroidota; class Bacteroidia; order Bacteroidales; family Bacteroidaceae; genus Prevotella. The sequence goes on from ONQB01000048.1 coordinate 6,586, forward strand.
TGGCAATGATGGCGATAACCTTCAGCGCATTGCCGCTCAGTCCTTTGGTCTGCATTCGTTACTCAAGCGGTATCTCCGGATGCTGCACAGCCAGCGGCATGTCCTTCTGCGAGAGGTAGAACATGTAGAGGATGACGGGCTTCGTGCCGCGGTTCTCGCCGTGGTGGATGGTGTTCACCATCTCGACGACGGCCTCGCCCTCATGCACTACTTTTTCCTTGCCGTCCTGCCCGATGATGGTCAGTTCGCCCTGCACCAGCAAGCCATAATGTTTTTCTCATTTATTAGAAGTCGAGACGATAGAAGATGTTAGGCAGTGAGATACCTGCCTTGTCGGTACGGATCTCACCAGTGGCGAGGTCGTAGCGCTGCCATTGCGGAGCCTCAGCATCGAGGATGTTCAGACCCTCGAAGGCGATGGTGTGGCTCACCTTGCGGCGGTTGATTTTGTAGCTCACAGTCAGGTCGACAACGCTCGTCGGCTTGAAGCGCTTAGAGAATGCCTCATTCTCCTTATAGATAGGATCATCATTGATGATACCGGCTGCTACGTTGGCACGCATGGCCTCCACATCGATAGGTGTGTAGCGCAAACCGCCCTGAATAGAGTACTTAGCGCTGACATTAAGCACGTTCTTACCAATCATCCACTCCTTACCACCCAGGATCTTGAACATGAAGCCACGGTCGTAGAGCTGGTTGCGCCATACCTTGTCAACGCCTCTGTACTGTGATTTATAGAGCGAGAAGTTGGTTTGGCCAAAGAAGCCGTGACTCATATAGTGCTCCAGCGTGATGTCTCCACCGTAGTTACGGGTGTTGCCCTTATTCACAAGCGGTTCATCGGTGTAAGCATAGAAGCGGTTGGTGACGCAGTAGGTGCTACCATTGATACCCACAGGCGTGTCGAAACCATACTGGTAGAACATGTTCAGACGCAGGTTGAGGTTGTCTGTGAACTTATGGGAGTAGGAAAACTGCAGGTGGTGGGCCTTGCTCAGACCGAGGTCTTTGTTCACCAGTCGGCCAGTTTCATCGCGATAGAAATAGGTGTCGAGTTTCTCAACCATTGAGTGCAGACCGTAGCCCAGTGAGAAGCTGCCACCGTTGTAGGGCTGCCACTTCATGCTGGCGCGTGGCTCAACAGAAACATCATCTGAGAGTACGAAGTAGTTGGCTGCTACACCCAGCGACATACTGAACTTATCGCTCAGTGTGAGGAGGTTCTGCCAGAAAGCGCTGGCGAGACCCGTGTCGTCCTTCATATCGGTGTAGGTCTTCATCGTTGAGGGGTCGGCATAGAGATAATCCACGCTGCTGTATTTCAAGTCGAAGAAACGGTGGGAGTATTCGGCACCGAACTGTGTGAGCCATTTTCCTGTTATCTGCTTCGACAGTTCTGTATTGAAGAGCAGACGGTCTTCATTTTGCTTCTGCTTGCTGAAGAGGTATTGCGTCTCAGGCTCCTCAAAAGCCAGCGGGGTCTTCAGTACTCCATTGGCATCGCGTTCCAAACCATAGTATAGATTATCTACACCGATATGTTGCATATTGTAAGCCGCTGTGGTGTTCCACGACCACTTGTTACCCAGGTGAATCTTGTGTGAGATACCAGCCAGCAACTGTGTCATATCACCATTGAAATTAGAGGCATCGTAAGCCGAGTGCACATCCTTCAAATCGATACGGTCGGTATGTGTCTTGTCCAATAGTGCCAGTCCAAAGATAGAGAATGTTCCAGCTTTCTTAGTGGGCAGGTTCAGTTTCCATGAGAAGTCCTGGAAGTTGAGTTGGTCGCCTTCGGTATCAACGAGCCCCAGCTGACTGATGAGCGCAGTGAAGCCATAGCGGTAGTTCACGATATAGCTGGCATTGCTCTTCTTCGAGAGCGGACCTTCTAATGTCAGTTCCTCGAATGCCGAACCCAGCTGTAGGATGTTTTCGTGTTTGGAGTTGTTACCCGGTCGCATCTTTACGTCGAACACACCACTCAGCGCATTTGAGTAGTTGGCATTGAAGGTGGAGGTGAAGAAGTCGGAGTTGCCTATAACGTTAGAGTTCAGTCCGCTAATCAGTCCGTAGCCGGCATTCCACATGTCATTGTAGTGGTTAGGTGTAAACACCTCCACACCCTCTATGCGATACTGCATACGCTCCGGAGCATTGCCATGAATGGAGAGACCACTACCATCAGCTTCACCCGACACACCAGCGAAGGCCATCACCAATCGGGCAGGGTCGTTGGCACCACCCGCAAAACGGCTGGCTTCCTCCATAGAGAGCATCACTCCACCAGTCAGTACGGCAGGATTGACTGTTGACTCCTTGTTCACACGGGGGCGCACCACCACTTCCTTCAGTTCGGTACTGTTCTCACGCAAAGCGATGTCCAAGACCACCTCCTTGACGCCGGAAATCAGTATTTCCTTCATCATACTCGGTTCGTAGCCGATGTAGGTCGATTCGATGGTGTAACGTCCACCCTGACTGATATTAATCAGATAGTTACCATCGATATCGGTCACAGCAGCTGCTCCCTGAAGCTCTACAACCCTCACCGTAGCGCCAATCAGCGGTTCGCCAGTGATAGCGTCTTTCACGGTGCCGCGCAGGGTCTCAGCCTGCATGCTTACAGTGCCGCAGATGATCAGGATGGCGGCGTGCATCCATAGTTTCATTTGTTTCATAGTTATTCAAAGTTTATTCAATTAACTCAAAATGTTGGTAGTCCTTGCACGATGTCCAGTCGCCGCCCCACTCGAAGCCGGCGGCGGTGAAGAGGCGGAAGCAGAGGTCGTCGTGGTCTATCTTGTAGGGGAAGTCCCACGTGCGGTCGCAGTAGTCGGTAGCCGTGGCGGGCTGGATGTAACGGGTGCCGTCGGTGCGGTCTTTGTAATAGGGATTGTAGAGCGTGTTAATGTCGACGGCCAGACCGCGGGCATGCTTCGACAGGACGGTGGTTCCAGCGACAGCGCGGTAGCAGAAGCACGACGAGTTGTTGTCGCGCATCTGAGTCTCGTCATCTGCATCATATACGTCGGGCAGGAGCATCCGCTGGATGGGATACTGGGCGTCGAAGAGCTGACGCAAGATGCTGACGACGCGGTCGGCAATCTGAGCGTTGCAGACCATCTCGCCGACGTGCATCTGATTGTCGTAATCCCAGTGCAGGGCGCGGATGTGGCGCAGGTCGTCGCGGCCGATGTAGGGGTTCTCCTTGTAGGTCTTGCCCTGCATCCGTGCCCATACACCATCGGGAATGGGCTCAGCGGCAAAGCACTTGTCTATGCCGCCAAAAGCATCGACATCCGCCTGACTGACGGTGCGCCCGGCCTGCCACTCGGTGAGGGCCCGAGTGTCAACGGGAAAGGTGAAATCTGTCTTCACGACACCATCGCCGTAGATGGTCTTGAAGTCGTCGTGCATGGAGATGACGTGGTAGCCGGCCGTGCGCCACTGCTCGCCTAAGGAGAGCGCCTTTTCGCGGTTGGCGTGGTCGCGCGCATCATCGTCGGCGATAAGCATGAAGGCGGCGGACTTGTACTTCTGGTTGCCTAATGCGTAGTTGTGCATGGCGGCATCGCCACCACTGTTGCCGAACGACAGGACGGGCACCTTGCCAATCTCCTGCGAGATCTGCAGCACCTTGTTCGTCTTCAGGTTCTTGATGATGAGTTCGTCGGTGCGCACAAGGTCCTCCTCGCGTCCCATCGTGTAGTTGACGCCCTCCTCGGTGCCCTGACTGGTGGAATGCAGTTTCACGTCCATGCCTATGACGCGGTTCGACGGGACGCCGATGGACTCTGTCAAAGCGCGGCAGATGAAGCGGTCGGAGCCAGAGACAACGTAATACGTAAAACCGTTGTCGCGAAGGTAGTCGAATACCTGAAGCATGGGTTTAAAGAAACTCTGTCCGTAGGTCATGCCCGAAAAACCGTTGGCAGGCTGCTGGGCGTAGGCCTTCACGTAGGCATCAAACTCGGCCAGCGTCATGCCGCTGTAAGCTTTGGCAGCGGCCAGGGCATGCTTCATGTCGAAGTGGTCGGGCAGCGGCTTGCCGTTGCGCACGAAGTCGCGTATCTCCTGTGCCGTCTCCATCACGTCCTTCGGAGCCTCGTA
>ONQB01000023.1 GCA_900319905.1 uncultured Prevotella sp.
ATAAGTGAATTCTTCGACATGGCAAAATCCTGGGCAACTTTTTGTTGCTCAGGTACTTAAAAAGTTATATTTGTAATAGTGTTGCGGAATTAAGGTTTACTATGTTACTATGTCTTATGTTTACTATGTTACTATGTCTTTTATTACTCTGTCTTAAGGGAACTGGGGATACTTATCGAAGTCGGGCTTCCGCTTCTCCAAGAAGGCTTTTCCTCCCTCCTGTGCCTCGTCAAGTGTATAGTAGAGCATGGTGGCATCGCCGGCGAGTTCCTGTATGCCAGCCTGTCCGTCGAGCTCTGCATTGAATCCAGCCTTCATCATACGGATGGCGAGCGGTGATCGTTCCATGATGGTCTCGCACCAAGCAACGGTCTCATCCTCCAACTGGTCAAACGGCACCACCTTGTTTACCAGTCCCATCTGCTCGGCCTCCTTAGCCGAATACTGACGGCAGAGGTACCATATCTCACGTGCTTTCTTCTGTCCCACGATGCGGGCAAGATAGCTGGCACCCAGCCCGGCGTCGAACGATCCCACCTTCGGGCCAGTCTGTCCAAAGATGGCATTCTCCGAAGCTACAGTCAGGTCGCACACCACATGCAGCACATGACCACCGCCGATGGCATAGCCATTGACCATGGCGATGACCGGCTTAGGCAGACGCCGGATTTGCATCTGTACATCGAGCACGTTGAGCCGCGGCACGCCGTCGGAACCGACATAGCCACCGCGTCCCTTCACATGCATGTCGCCACCGGAGCAGAACGCCTTGTCACCTGCACCCGTGAGGATAACCACACGGATGTCGAGCGTGTCGCGGCAGTACGTGAAGGCCTGACTCATCTCCCACACCGTGAGCGGCGTGAAGGCGTTGCGGTAACGCGGCCGGTTGATAGTAATCTTGGCGATGTGGTGATACTCTTCAAACAAGATTTCCTTAAAGTTGAAACCCTCTATTGGTTTCCATTCCCGTTTTTCCATTGTTGTTTATTTTTAGCCGGAGTAGGGCCACTGCACGGTAGCGGCCTACTGATCCGGATCATTGTCTTTGATAAAATTGAAATATTGCTGATAAGCAGCCCAGTCGGCTTCTGCATCAGTCATGACCTCGAGCAGTATGGGCACCGATGTATGACGTTGCATGAGACGACTCAACCCAAGGTCGAGGCCAACCGTATTGACAGCACAATGGTACTCAATTTTATTGTCCGCGCAAAAGCCACGTGCCGAGGTATGGTGCCTTGCCATCACATGGTCGACATCTACCTCGTCGGGAAGGTGGTCAGCAAACTTCTCAAAGATGCCGCCCCCGCCATTGTTGAGCAACAACACCCGAAGGTTGCCCAAGTAATTAGTGCCCCACAGCGCGTTACGGTCATAGAAGAAGCTCAGGTCACCGATGACGCAATACACATTGTCATCAGAAGCAAGCGAAAAACCCGCAGCCGTGGAGAGCGAGCCTTCAATGCCGTTGACACCACGGTTGCAGTAGATATAATGCCGAGCATAGATGCAGCCCAGGCGCACGGACATGCTGTTGGCATAATGCACCATCGCCTTCCGTCCGCCGTTATGCACTCGTTGTTCAAACATCTTCACAGCAAGCATGCTCGAGTAAGCGGGCTGATAAGCACAACGCCGCTCCAGCACCTCTTTGCGTAGCGACTGCCAGTAGGCCAGCCACCGTTGGTTGAGTTGAGAAGGCAATGTCTCCAGCACATCAGCCGGTCGAGCCTGCACCACTCCACGGAGATTGGTGAACGTGTCGGCCACTTCTCCTTCAGCATCCACCCGCCAGCATACCGCATGGCAGTGGCGAAGATATGCCTTCAGCCGCTTGCTCACCAGCGTGCCACCCACATAGACGATATAATCGGGCTGAAGATTATCAGCCTTACTGGCCAAAAGCAACATCTCGTCGATGACACAGTCTGAGGCCGCGCCACTCAGCGGTTCCTGCAACACCACATAGCCCTTCGCCTCCAAGTTCTTGACGATGGAGTCGGACATCTCCTCTGGTTTCATCTGTCCGATCACAATCAGAGGGCGAACGGCCTTGGCCAGCTGCAGCCTTAACGTTTTGGCATAGTTCACGACCGACATACCCTCTCCGGGTCCTGTCGTCGCGGAAAAGAACTCTATCACACGCTCTTTGGGTAACGCTGGCACACCAAAATCGTAAAGTGGCGGTGTGATGGGCACATTGACATGAACCGGCCCGCAGCCATCACGTCGAGCGGCAATCAACGCCTCGTTGACCAACCGGTTGCAGTACCACTGTTGCTCATCATTGCACGGTTCGGGCAGCGATACCGCCTTGCGGACAAAGCGTCCGAGCGCGTCGGGCTGGGGCATAGTCTGTCCATCGAGCTGGTCAATCCATTGCTGAGGACGGTCGGCTGAAACCACAACCAACGGAAGATGCTGATAATACGCCTCAGCCACGGCTGGTGCAACATTGAGCAACGCCGTACCCGACGTGACACACACCACCACCGGCTTGCCTGTGGCCTGACACAAACCCAACGCCTGAAAACCAGCCGACCGCTCATCCGTTACCGGATGGCAGCGGATGCGCTGACAGGCATCAAGGTTATGAACGATAGGAGCATTGCGGCTGCCCGGACATACCACGGCATGACGCACGCCATGGGCTACGAGCAGCGAAGTAAGAATGTTGACGTTGGGTTTGCTGGAATACATCATTATATTGAAGAGGGATTATTCAAGAAGCCTACGCATCACGTTCATCTTCGCCTCAGTTTCTTCCCACTCTTCCTTGTCGCGGCTTTCCTTGAGCAGGCCTCCACCTGCATACAGACTAAAGTTGCGCTCATCGTACATCTGCATGCAACGCAGCGACACGTACAGATGACTCTCGTCATGTATGTTCCAAGGACCGCAGAAGCCACTATAGTAGCCGCGGCTTATGGTCTCAAACGATTTGATGGCCGACAGAGCAGCCTCCTTAGGCAGGCCACAGACGGCAGGTGTGGGATGGAGCGACTCTATCAGCTGACTGTCTTTCACATTGGGTTTGATGGTGAACGAGAAATCTGTGCACAGATGGTAAAGGTTGCCTGCTTTCGCAGTACGTGGGCCGACGGTTTGCAGGTCGTCGACATAAGGCTTCAACGTGTTTTGTACATATTCGCTCACGATGCGTTGCTCACGCTGGTTCTTTAAGTTCCAAGGCACATCCTCAGTTTGCGTTCCGGCAAGGGCCATCGTATGCCAGCGGCTGTCCTTCCGTTCCAAGAGCACTTCAGGAGTGGCCATCAGCCACACACCAATGCGACGGCTCTTGACAAGCACCACCATCTGATGGGGATAGAGCTGGCAGGCATTGAAAAACAGGTCCTCCACCTCGCCCTTCCAGAAATTCACCTTACAATCACTGCGCTTGGCCAGCACCACCTTATCGAGCACACCATCGGCCAACAGCCGGTGCATTTGCGAAAAAGAGTATCGGTAGTCGGCGCGATTGTATATCTCACGCCATTGCACCGCCTCATGATGGAAATCGGTCGGAACGGGAAACTGGTCAATGCCACTCGACATAAACAACATCAGTGGATGTTCGCGGTCTCGCTCGAAGGGCGCCATCACAAAGCCACTGACACCATTGAGCTCGCTCATCGAGCCCAGCTCACGGGTAGCGCCCCTTAGCACATAATACTTGTCTGCCTCTGGCAAACGGTAATAAACAATGTCTTCCATGGAATTATTCTTTATGAGGAGTGAACACGTAATTAGTTACATGTACGGTGGAAATAAGCTCTCCCTTTGAATTTTTTATATCGACTTGCCACTCATGCAACGTGTGTCCCTTATATTGCAGATGCGCATAAGCCGTCACAGTGTCGCCTTCCCTGACGGCCCTCACGTGACTGCCACTGACATTGATACCAACGCACATCTTCTTGGGGCACAGACTCATAGAGGCCACACCGGCGAGATTCTCAGCCAAAGCCAAAGAGGCTCCGCCGGCGAGAAAGCCATAAGGCTGACGGTTGCGCTCGTCAACAATCATGCGCGCCATACAAGTATCAGGCTCAGGGGTGGAGATAAACTCCATGCCCAAGGTGTTACTCAAACCGTCTTGACTCTTAATGATGCTTTTAATCCTCTCGATATCCATAGTCTCTAATAACTTGTTGCTACATGCCTACGCATGTATTATCGATTCTAACTTTACGCTGCAAACTTACAACATTTTTTTCGATTAACCAAATCAAAAAACGAATTGAGCACCGTTCAAACATTAATATTCTCTAAATACTTTTAAATCAACTATAAGTCGTAAATTTATCTTCAAATGACTGATAAGTCGTAAATATATTTCATGCTTTTTTAACACTTCAGAAGTGGTCCTAAAAAATCGGGAAAACGAAGAGAAACCGACCTCTCGCAAGCTGTTTTCTACCCGAAAGGCAGTATCACAGCCACATTTCGGTCATTTTTTGCCTTCCCTTCGGCGAAACGATGTTGCCCTTTCGCCCATATTCCGACGGCATATCGGCGATAAGGCAACGAATTATCGCCGAAATGAACACGAGATATCGCCGACAAAGCAAGCCGATAACGGCAACTGAGAAGGGCAGTTTCTCCATTAACCCAACAACGCTCTGATAATCAATCAATAACAAACCGGCCACTAACTCGCTCAATACGCGCGTATTTCTGACAGAAGGAAGACTTGTTCGAAACGACGCGATTCTCAGAGAGGCAGTTGTTGATTATTTTCATCATACGTCACGATGAGCCCAACCATCATTGACCGCCTTGCAAGCCAGCGGCCCCACAGCCGAAGGTGCCCACAGCGGACTACATGCCTCACAGCCAACTTTCACGAACACCCGCGGCCGCCATGCAAACTATGCAAACCCTACAACCATTGAAAAAACACTAATACTTGAGTAAAAGCATGGCGAAATCAATAATATTTTGTATTTTTGCAACCGCTTACCAATCGGTAATGCGACATTGGTATTGGCAGTTAATAACGTTGTATCAGTCTCGTACTGACTACATAAGAAGATAATTTTGACAGATAATGAATATCTTAGAATTGAGTGAGCAGGAGATCGGCCGCCGCCAGAGCCTGCAACAGTTGCGCGACATGGGCATCAATCCCTATCCTGCCGCAGAATACCCCGTAACAAACTGGTCGGAAGACATCAAGGCCAATTTCCACGATGACGAGAAGCTCGACGTGACCATCGCCGGTCGCATGATGAGCCGCCGCGTCATGGGCAAGGCCAGTTTCATTGAGCTGCAGGACAGCAAGGGACGCATCCAGGTGTACATCACCCGCGACGACATCTGCCCCGAGGAAAACAAAGATTTGTACAACGTCGTGTTCAAGAAACTGCTCGACATCGGTGACATCATCGGCATCAAGGGCTTTGTCTTCAAGACACAGACAGGAGAAATCTCTGTCCATGCCAAGGAACTCACCCTGCTCTCAAAGAGCCTCAAGCCACTGCCAATCGTGAAATATAAGGACGGTGTGGCCTACGACAAGTTCGACGACCCCGAGATGAGGGCCCGTCAGCGCTACGTCGACCTCATCGTCAACGACGGCGTAAAGGAGACTTTCCTCAAGCGCGCCACCGTGCTGCGCACCATGCGCCAGTTCTTCGACAAGCATGGCTACACCGAGGTGGAGACACCTATCCTGCAAAACATTCCCGGAGGTGCCTCGGCCCGTCCGTTCATCACACACTTCAATGCCCTGGACATCGACATGTACATGCGCATTGCCACCGAGCTCTACCTCAAGCGCCTCATCGTCGGCGGCTTCGAGGGTGTCTACGAGATAGGCAAGAACTTCCGCAACGAAGGCATGGACAAATACCACAATCCGGAGTTCACATGCATGGAACTGTATGTGCCCTACAAGGACTACAACTGGATGATGAGCTTCACCGAGCAACTGCTTGAGACCATCTGCATCGCCGTCAACGGCAAGGACGAGGTGGAATATCAGGGCAAGGTGATCAGCTACAAGGCTCCGTTCCGCCGGTTGCCGATTCTCGACGCCATCAAGGAGAAGACCGGCTACGACCTCAACGGTCTGTCAGAGGAAGAGATCCGCGACATCGCCATGAACAAGCTGAAGATGGACTCCGTGGACGAGACCTTCGGCAAGGGCAAGCTCATCGACGAGATCTTTGGCGAGTACTGCGAGGGCACTTTCATCCAGCCCACGTTCATCATCGACTATCCCGTCGAGATGTCACCGCTGACGAAGATGCACCGCTCCAAGCCCGGACTCACCGAGCGCTTCGAGCTGATGGTCAACGGTAAGGAGCTGGCCAATGCCTACTCTGAGCTCAACGACCCCATCGACCAGGAGCAGCGATTCGTCGACCAGATGAAGCTCGCCGACAAGGGCGACGACGAGGCCATGATCATCGACCACGACTTCCTGCGTGCGCTGCAATACGGCATGCCGCCCACAAGCGGCATCGGCATCGGCATAGACCGTCTGGTGATGCTTATGACCGGCAAGGAAAACATTCAGGAGGTAATGCTCTTCCCGCAACTCAAGCCTGAGGTAAAGATGCCGCAGACATCAGTCAAGGACTGGGAGGAGAAGATCGGCGTACCCGAGAACTGGGTGTACGTGCTGCGTAAGGCAGGCTTCAATCTTATCTCCGACATCCGGACACAGAAAGCTCAGGGACTGCAGCAGAAGATGCTGGAAATCAACAAGAAGTATAAACTCAACTATGAGAAACCAAGCGTGGAGGAGATCCAGCAATGGATTGACAAGGCGCAGGCATAATATTTTAAAAACGGAAACCGGCTCACAAGTGTCGCATACGCACCCTGCGGCACACGGGCCGGCCTACGTCAATCTTACATCATGTATAATTGTGGCAACATAGCAATCATCGGCGGAGGCTCATGGGCAACGGCCCTGGCTAAAGTCGTGGTGAGCAACACTCATCGCATAGGCTGGTACATGCGACGGGACGACCGCATTGCCGACTTCAAGCGTACCGGTCACAACCCTGCCTACATCACCAGCCTGCAGTTTGACGTCAACGAGATAGCGTTCTCGTCCGACCTCAACCATACCGCCGAGGCCTACGACACGTTGATCTTCGTCACACCGTCGCCCTATCTGAAGGACCATCTGAAGAAGCTCACGGTCGATATCAAGAATAAGTTCATCGTCATCGCCATCAAAGGTATTGTGCCCGACGAGAACGTCGTGTGCTCGGAGTATTTCCATAACAGATACGGTGTGCCCTACGACAACATCGCCATCATCGGAGGTCCCTCACATGCCGAGGAAGTAGCTATGCAACGGCTCACCTACCTCACCATCGCCTGTCACAACGTGGAGAAGGCAAAGGCTTTTGCTGACGTGCTGTCCAACAGCTTCATCAAGGCGAAGGAAGCCACCGATGTCATCGGCATTGAGTATGCGGCCGTGCTGAAAAACGTCTACGCCATTGCCGCCGGCATGTGCGACGGACTGAAATATGGCGACAACTTCCAGGCCATACTCGTGTCAAATGCCGTGCAGGAGATGGACCGGTTCCTGGCCGCCGTCAACCCCGTGAAGCGCAACGTCAACGACAGCGTCTACCTCGGCGACCTGCTCGTTACATCCTACTCCAACTTCTCACGCAACCGTTGCTTCGGACTGATGATTGGCAAGGGCTACAGCGTGAACAGCGCACAGATAGAAATGAAGATGATTGCCGAAGGCTATTACGGCACACGATGCATGACCGAGATCAACAAGCAATACCACATCGACATGCCCATTCTCAATGCCATGTACCGCATCCTCTATGAGCAAGCCAACGCACAGCAAGAGATTAAAGCGCTCACAAACACCTTTAAGTAGACATATCACGTTGATATTTTTCTGATAAACTAAAATAACAAAAACAATGCGTAACATTAGTTTAGACATTACAAAAGCCACTCAGTTCCTTGCCAACGGAGCTGTGGAAGGCTTGGCATCAAAAGCGCAGGCTGCCCAGGACGCCCTGGAGGCCGGCACATGTGAAGGCAACGATTTTCTCGGTTGGCTCCATCTGCCCAGCCAGACCACCGATGACTTCCTCAACGACGTGGAGGCATGCGCCGAAGTGCTGCGCTCTGAGTGCGACACAGTCGTCGTGGCCGGCATCGGCGGCTCTTATCTCGGCGCACGCGCCGTCATCGAGGCACTCGGCAACTCGCTGCAGTGGCTCGTCAACGATACCAACAAGACTCCTAATGTGATCTTCGCAGGCAACAGCATCAGCGAGGATTACCTGGCTGAGCTCACCTCTTATCTGAAAGACAAGCGCTTCGGCGTCATCAATATCTCCAAGAGCGGTACCACCACTGAGACGGCGCTCACCTTCCGACTGCTCAAGAAGCAGTGCGAGGCACAACGCGGCAAGGAAACAGCCAAAAAGGTGATCGTCGCCATCACCGACGCCGTGAAAGGTGCTGCACGCAAAACTGCTGAGAAGGAAGGCTACCAGACCTTTGTCATTCCCGACAACGTTGGCGGCCGTTTCTCAGTGCTCACACCGGTGGGACTGCTGCCCATCGCCGTGGCAGGATTCGACATCAAGGCCCTCGTAAAAGGTGCACAGGACATGGAGAAGGCTACTGCCAGCGACAAGCCCTTCAGCGAGAACATTGCAGCGCTCTACGCTGCTACACGTCAGGCGCTGTACACACAGGCCAACAAGAAGATTGAGATCATTGCCAACTTCCAGCCGAAGCTGCACTTCATCGCTGAGTGGTGGAAGCAGCTCTACGGAGAGAGCGAGGGCAAGGACGGCAAGGGTATCTTCCCAGCTGCCTGCGACTTCACGACCGACCTGCACTCCATGGGTCAGTGGATCCAGCAGGGCGAGCGCTCTATCTTCGAGACCGTGCTGTCAATTGAGGAGCCTAACCAGCGTCTGCTCTTCCCACACGACGATGAGAACCTCGACGGTCTGAACTTCCTGGAGGGCAAGCGCGTCGACGAGGTCAACAAGATGGCTGAGCTCGGCACACGTCTGGCTCACGTCGACGGTGGCGTGCCCAACATCCGTGTCAGCGTGCCCCAACTCAACGAGTACTACCTCGGACAGGTCATCTACTTCTTTGAGAAAGCTTGCGGTATCAGCGGTCTGATGGAGGGCGTCAACCCCTTCAACCAGCCCGGTGTGGAGGCTTACAAGAAGAATATGTTTGCTCTGCTTGGCAAGCCCGGCTATGAGGCCGAGACCAAAGCCATCAAAGAGCGCCTGGCCAAGGAGAAGTAAACACAGGTTTACATCATTCTTAATATTTCTCGCCGACTAATCATCGGTCTGTATAGGCTGCCCCTCCCCGCACAGGGAAGGGGCAACCTTCTTTTCAAACAATATCATGCCAAACATTCAGCAAGCCATCAGCAACTACAACGCCATGTTGAAAGAGCTCTATCCTAAGGAGTGCCCCGTTTTCAACCCGAAAGCAGTATTATTCGACATGGACGGTGTCATCTACGACTCCATGCCTCATCACGCCATCGCATGGACACAGTCGCTGGCAGAATTCGGCGTGCACATGACCAAACACGACGCTTATGCCACAGAAGGAGCACGTGGCTTCGACACTGTGCGTCGGATGGTCGAAAGAGAAAAAGGCATTACCATCAGTGAGGAACGTGCCAAAGAAATTTATCAGGAGAAGGCACGCATCTTCCACAACATGCCGGAGGCGCCGATCTTCGAAGGCGTCAAGACGCTCATGCAACAGATAGAGGCGTGCGGAATGAGCGTGAACGTAGTGACAGGCAGCGCTCAAAAACCACTCATCAACCGATTGCTCACCGACTTCAGCGACTTTCTGACACCAGACCATATCACCACCGCCTACGACGTCAGACGCGGGAAGCCTGATCCCGATCCGTATCAGACGGGACTGCGTAAGGCGGGTGAACTGCAGCCTTGGGAAGGCATCGTCGTCGAAAACGCACCATTGGGAGTAAAATCGGGCGTGGCAGCACATATCTTCACCGTGGCCATCAACAGCGGCCCACTGCCTGACAGCGCACTCACCAACGAAGGGTGCAACCTGCTCTACCCTGCCATCACGGACCTGCTCAATGACTGGCCGTCGATAGCTGCTGCCAAAGCATAAACAGCCATTCAATCCGACTCATTGCAAGGTGCTACCCTTACATCCCACACATTATTATATATACCAAACTGAAAGGCTATGTACAGACTTCTTTTACTGGCCATATTCCTATTGGCGGTAACACATATCACTGCGCAGCAAAAGCAGCACCGCCTTGTTGTATGCGACATAGAGACACGTGTCCCCATACGCGGTGTCATCGTTTCCACAGAAAACGGATACCGCGACACCTCTAACTACAGAGGTATTTGCTACGTACCCGACGACTTCGACACGCTTGTCGTCTCCAAGGCCAGCTACCTGTCCGAGGTAATGTTCCGTAAGGATCTGAAAGATACCACCTACCTTATTCCGGAGGGCAAAAGCATAGGAGAAGTGACGGTTTGGGGGAAAACAACCATCAAGGACAAGGTTAACCGATGGAAACGAAACACAACCGTCCTCAACCCTTCATCAGGCCTATCCTTCGACTTCGCCAATATCCTGGACAAGCGTGGACGGCGCGACAGGAAGCACCTGCGCATCACAAGGGAGAAATTCAAGGAAATGGACGACTCTGAAGACCCCATAGAAAAGGCATACAACCAAGCCATGGAGGAACAGCAACGCAAGAAAGAACAGAAAGAAAGGGAGAAAGAAGAACAGCAAAATGATGAACAGCAAAAGACAAAGCAGCCAGTCGCCACTGCATCGACAACAGACAACGGCGACACCAACGCCAAATAATCCGTCACTTACAATCTGTAGACCGCCATCGGCCTTGTAGACTTTTCCTTCATCGCATCAATAACAAAGAAAACATGCAAGATATCAATAAAGCACGCATTGCCGTACTGCTCTCGGGCGGTGTCGACAGCAGTGTCGTCGTATATGAGCTCGTCAGTCGCGGCCTTCATCCTGACTGCTTCTACATTAAGATAGGCCCCGAGGAAAAAGAAGAATGGGACTGTAACTCAGAAGAGGACTTGGAAATGGCCACCGCCGTTGCCGCTAAATATCACTGCAAGCTGCAAGTCGTGGACTGCCATAAGGAATACTGGAGCCAGGTGACCCGCTACACCATGGAGAAGGTGAGAGCCGGCTTCACGCCCAACCCCGACGTGATGTGCAACCGTCTCATCAAGTTCGGCGCCTTCGACGAGAAGATGGGACATAACTATGACCTGATAGCCACTGGACATTATGCACAAACCGAATGGATTGATGGCCGCAAATGGCTCACCACAAGCCCTGATCCTGTAAAGGACCAGACCGACTTCCTGGCTCAGATCTACCAGTGGCAACTGGAGAAAGCCATCTTTCCCATCGGACACTATGAGAAGAACGAGGTAAGGGAGATTGCAGAACGGGAACATCTAATCAACGCCAGGCGTAAAGACTCGCAGGGCATCTGCTTCCTTGGCAACATCGACTACAACGAATACGTACGCCGTTACCTTGGAGAGCAACCTGGCGACGTTGTCGAGCTGGAAACCGGTAAGGTCATCGGTGAACACAAAGGATTGTGGTTCCACACCATCGGGCAGCGCAAAGGACTCGGACTCGGAGGCGGCCCATGGTTTGTGGTAAAGAAAGACGTGAACAAAAACATCCTCTACGTCTCGCATGGCTATGACCCTGACACTGCATACAAGAAGGACTTCTGCATTCACGATTTCGACTTCTTGACAAAAGGCATCACTACCCTGCCCGACCGCGTGACGTTCAAAATACGCCATACACCCGAATACCACCCGGCGACGGTAGAGACCGACGAAAACGGCCTATACACCATCCATAGCGACGAGCGCATACATGGCGTGGCACCAGGGCAGTTCTGCGTCATCTACGACGAGCAGCACCATAAGTGCTACGGCTCAGGAGAGATAACGCTATAATCCCGAAAACAAGCCAACGCCGGCAAACAGCAAAGACCCTTACAATAAGCCTCTCCACAAGAGTCATGCTTATTGTAAGGGCCTTTATGATTCTACGTCCATCTACCAAGCGAAAGCAGCTCATCAATGATAAGAAGACGGTCTGTCACTCAAACTATGGCGCCACATCAGTAAAGCAAAGATTGCCTGTCAAAGAAGCTGTAACCTGTTGTCGATGAAATGAGCTGTCAAGAATGCATCAAGTTCTTATCAGATTGCGGCCTGCATCTATTCTCAGGAAGATGAACAAGAGAATGGTGAAGCCCCACAGCGACGATCCACCATAACTGAAGAATGGCAGCGGAATGCCAATGACAGGCGTCAACCCGAGCACCATTCCCACATTGATAAAGACATGGAAAAGGAAGATGCTGGCCACACTATAGCCGTAAACCCTGCCGAACTTGAATGGTTGTCGTTCGGCCAGATGAATAATTCGAATGATAAGCGCAAGGAAAAGCAACAGCACACCGGCAGAGCCCACAAAGCCTTCCTCCTCGCCGACGGTGCAGAAAATGAAGTCCGTATCCTGCTCAGGAACGAACTTCAGCTTGGTCTGCGTGCCGTTGAGGAAGCCTTTGCCCTTCAATCCTCCCGAGCCGATGGCAATCTCGCTCTGATGGACATTGTAGCCAGCACCGGCAAGGTCGTCGTCCAAGCCAAGCAGCACGTTGATACGCACGCGCTGGTGAGGCTCCATCACATCATTAAGCACGTAGTCAGCACTATAGAAGAAAATAATGGAACCAATGGCAAAGAGCGCAATGAACATATAATGCATGATGCGCGTTGAGAGGCCTTGATAGACCAGGAAGCCGATAAGTGCGGCGCACAGAATAAGCTGCACCCATACAACGTCGAAGGGAATGACAAACTCTGAGAAGAGAAGCATAACGAGCGTCGCCAGCAAACAGGATACGCTGACCGATAATGCCCGCTGCTTGTCGTTGGCATAGATATACACCATCGACGCTGAGAACAACTGTACCAGCAGCAAGACAACAAACTTTCCCACCGACGTGGGCGTATCCCACAGCATGACTTGCTCATACTTGATGCCGACAACGAAGTAGATGACCATCGCCACTCCTGTGAAGAGAATGGCGCCTGGCATGCCCTCACGATAGAACATGAGGAAGAACGCAAGGTAGACCAAGGCTGAACCCGTCTCACGCTGACCAATGATAAACAGCATCGGCAACAGCACGATAGCCATGGCCGCAAAGAAATGACGAGGATTCTTCATGTCGAAGCCGTAGGTACTCATCAGCTTTGACACCGCCAAGGCAGTCGCAAACTTAGCAAACTCAGCAGGCTGCAGGCGCAACGGTCCCAACACCAACCACGATCGCGAGCCCTTGATCTCGTGAGGATTAAAGATGGTGACAAAGAGCAACAGAAGCAACGCCGCATAGATAACATAAGCAAAGGTATCGTAGAAGCGATCGTCGAGCATCAGCAGAACGAAGCCCAGCACCAAGGACGTGCCGATCCACACGATCTGCATGCCCGAGCGAGTAGAGAGACTGAAGATATCGGTCTCACCATACGTGTAACTGGCACCGCACACACTCATCCACCCCAACACCAACAGCGCAAGATAGATGCCTACGGTCCACCAGTCAAGACTGCGCATTACACTTGGACGTTTATCTGTTTCTTGAGCCATAAGCTATTCTTCTCTTCTGAAGTTGTTCGGCCTCCCGTTGACGGGCTGGCGACAACTTACCTTTAATATATTCTTCAAGCAACACACCGGCGATAGGCACAGCGAAATCAGCACCAAATCCACCATTCTCCACATACACGGCGATGGCTATCTTCGGCTTGTCCATTGGGGCGAAGGCCATACACACGGAGTGGTCCTGACCACGGTTCTGCGCCGTACCCGTCTTACCGCAGATGGGGAAGTCGAAATTGCGGAAGTGCTTACAGGTGCCGCCTAGGGCTGACGAACGCATGCCGGCAACGATATAATCGTAGGCACGGCGTGTGGCACGCGTGTAATGACGACGCGTATACATCGTGTCAATCTCACCACCCTTGATGCTTCTCACCACATGAGGAATGTAATAATAGCCGCGATTGGCAATGGTAGCACCAAGGTTGGCAATCTGTAACGGCGTGAGGTTGACCTCACCTTGTCCAATGGCGATACTGATGACGGTCAAGCCATTCCAGCTGCCGTGATAGGCTTTGTCGTAGAACTGCGCGTTAGGTATCAGTCCACGTTTCTCACCTGGCAGGTCGATGCCGAGGCGGTAGCCAAAGCCCATGCTGACCATGTAGTCACGCCACGTGTTCATGGCATCCTGCACCGTAGGATACTTGCGCCGGTTGCTCATCATATAGAACAATCCCCAACAGAAGAATCCGTTGCAGGAGGTACTGATTGCCGGCACAAGGCTCAATGGAGAGGCATGGCCGTGACAGCCCACGTGCAAACCGCGGTAATAGAAGCCATGGTGGCAAGGGAACTGTGTGTTGGGCGTGATGATACCCTCGCTGAGGAACGTCAGTCCCTGGGAGGTCTTAAAGGTAGAGCCCGGCGGGTACTGACCCATGATGGCACGGTTGAGCAAAGGCTTCCACACGTTGTGTGTCAGTTGGCGATGGTACTTAGAGCGATTGCGACCTTCAAGGAGACGTGGGTCGTAGCTGGGCGACGACACCATGCACAGCACCTGGCCTGTAGACGGCTCGATGGCGACAATGGCTCCAATCTTTCCTTCCAGCATCTTTTCGCCAAGTGCTTGCAGACGCACGTCAAGGCCAAGCGTCAGATCGTGACCAGGACGTGGACGACGGTCGTAACGGCCATTCATGTAATGTCCTTGCACACGACCGTGCGCGTCACGCAGCAAGATCTGCACACCCTTCTCACCACGCAAGTACTTCTCATAGCTTCGTTCCACGCCAAGCTTGCCAATGTAATCACCAGGCTGGTAATAGGGATCCTCATCGATGTCAGACTGTGACACCTCTGATACCTCACCCAACACATGTGCGCCATAAGGATACTGGTATTGCCGAACGGTGCGTTTCTGGATGTAAAAACCCGGGAAGCGAAACATCTTCTCACGGAAGACGCTGAAGTTCTTGTCATCAATCTGCGTCATGAACAACTGCTGTGTGAAACGAGAATAGCCCGGGTTCTTTCTCGTGTCCTTGATATCGTTCATGCGCTTGATGAAATATTCTTTTGTGATACCAAGCGTCTGACAGAAATCAAGCGTGTCAAGATGGCCACGCTCCTCGTTCATGACCACCATGATATCGTAGGAAGGCTGATTGTACACCAACAGCTTTCCGTTGCGATCTCGAATGATGCCACGGCTAGGATACTCAACCTTCTTGAGGAAAGCATTGGAATCGGCGCTTTTGCGGTAGTCGTCACTCATGAGCTGGAGCGCGAACAGACGGATGATGTAGACCGTAATAATGAATACGGCCACGCCACCTATGACAATCTTCCGATGCTCTACGTCAAAATTATTCATGCGAATGTCCTTCCTCTCCTTTCTGCCAGCGGATAAAGCGCCGCCGGCTAATTGTTATCTCAACACGCTAATTGCTATCTCAACACGCAACCTGTTACAACAGACTCATTACTCACACCCGATCACCTTAGCCTATTGTTTCCTCAAGTTATCGATGACCATCACCAGCAGCAACGTCAGCAACGAACTGCACACCACATTGAGCAACCACTGAAGCCAGTTGAAGAATGAGAACGACTCCAACGTGAAGAACACGAGACAGAATCCAAGTGTGAGGATGGCGGCGTAGCTCAGGTAAGTGCCAGGTCCCATGGTGATGATGGCCGGCTGCATATTTTCGTCGCTGTCACGCTGCATGAAGAGCTCAAGCACATAAGGCTGCAACAATCCAAGCAACGTCATCGACGCAGCAGCCAGTCCTGGTGTGTTATTGGCCACATCAATGCCAAGGCCCAACAGGAAGCTCCATACCATCACTGCCCAACGCGGGTAGCCCCGCTGGAAACTGATGACGAAATAGATATAGAGCATCGGTGTGGCGTAGCCGAAGAGATGGATGTGGTTGAGCACCAACACCTGCGCCACCAGCAACACCAGGAAGAGCAACAGCCGTTTCAAGAAATTTATGTTCATGCCTTAATGTTCATAGCTTAATGTACAAGTCTCTTAATCATCATGCCTCAACAGTCATTATTCTTACTAATGGCCCTCTTTTGGCCGAAGCGAGTCTTGAGCTGCACGCAGGGCGTTGAGTTGCTCCATCATCGGTGCATTGTCAACGACGCAGACATCGCGCAGCCGACCGAAGTCGGTGGACAATCGCACCTGCAGTCGGTAAGACACACCGTCGACGGAATTGTACACATGCATAATCTTTCCCACGAGGATACCCGGTGGGAAGACGGACGAATAACCACTTGTCTCCACATCATCGTAGAGCCGGAAACGTGCATGACGGGGTACGTCCTCCACATAAGCCAGGCGCGTGTCGCCGCCATTCCAGTGCAGATAGCCAAAGTAGCCACGTCCACGGATGCGACAACTGATGTTGGACTCATTGTTGAGCACAGGAATGACCACAGCGTAGTGGGCAGAAGCCAGATACACGATGCCAACCACACCACTGCCGCAGACCACGCCCATATCCTTGCGCACGCCATCGGCCTCACCTTTGTCGATGGTGATGAGGTTGTCGTGACGGTTGAGCGAATTGCCCACCACCTTGGCCGGAATGAGCTTAATATTGCGAAGCAACGCCAATTCATCGCGATGCGCCCAACCGGAATCGTGGGAAGCATCGGTCAACTGGTCAGACAGCATACGCACCTGCTGCTCAAGGTAGAGGTTGCGCTGCGTAAGCTCCTGGTTGGCCTTTGACAAAGAGAAAAACGATTCGACCTCGGCATTCCAACTGAGCAGCTGGCCCGAGATGGCATTTGCCGAGGAGAACCACACGCTACCCTGGTAGCTGTTGTATTGGAAGAGCAGCACCAGGCTTATCACTTCAAGCAACAAGAAAATGAACCAGTGGTTGTAGCGTTGTATGAAATCTACAAGATTATGCATTGATTATCTCATCAAGAACGAGAAGCGGTCCACGTTCTTCAGAGCGATGCCGGCACCCTTGGCCACACTGTGAAGAGGATCCTCAGCGATGTGGAAAGGAATATTAATCTTGTCCTGCAGGCGCTTGTCGAGGCCACGCAGCAGTGCACCGCCGCCAGTGAGATAGATACCGTTCTTGACGATGTCGGCATAGAGCTCAGGCGGCGTAGCCTCCAGGGCAGAGAGCACGGCATTCTCAATCTTGGCCACAGTCTTGTCAAGGCAATGGGCAATCTCCTGATAGCACACGGGCACCTCCATAGGCAGTGCTGTGATACGATTAGGACCATGTACGATATAGTCTTCCGGAGCCTCGTCGCCCAGGTCAGTGAGTGCGGAGCCCACATGTATCTTGATACGCTCAGCCATACGCTCCGATACCTTCACGTTGTGCTGGCGGCTCATGTATTCCTGGATGTCGGCAGTAAGGTCATCACCGGCAATACGGATGGAGTTGTTGCTCACGATGCCACCCAATGAGATGACGGCAATCTCTGTGGAACCACCGCCTATATCAACAATCATATTGCCCTCCGGAGCTTCCACGTCGATGCCAATACCTATGGCAGCAGCCATAGGCTCGAAGATCAGATAGACATCACGTCCGTCGGCATGCTCAGCAGAGTCACGGACGGCACGCAGCTCCACCTCCGTAGAACCCGAAGGCACACCGATGACCATACGCAGTGAGGGTGAGAACAGGCGGCTGCCTGTGTGCACCATTTTGATCAGACCACGCATCATCTGCTCGCAGGCAGTGAAGTCAGCAATGACACCATCACGCAACGGGCGGATGGTACGTATATTGTCATGAGTCTTCTCATACATCATCTTGGCCTTCTCACCCACGGCAATCATTTTGCCCGTACGGCGGTCGAGAGCCACTACCGACGGCTCATCAACCACAATCTTATCATCACTGATAATGATCGTGTTGGCCGTGCCCAGGTCCATTGCAATTTCTTGAATGAAAGAAAACATTCCCATTTGTTAATTGTAAGAATAAAAGTATTGCTTATAAATGTGCATTAGTGCTTCATGAACCACTCATGAATAGCAGTGTCGTAGTGGCTGCTCACGGCAAAGGCACGCTCGGCCAGCATGCGCCGGTCCTCGAGTTCTGTCTGCGCACCCTCACGGTTGAGAATGGAGAGCAGCACAGGATACTCTGCCTTGCTCGGCACGATCACCACGTCCTTGAAGTTCTTGGCTCCTGCACGAATGAGCGAGATGCCACCGATGTCAATCTTCTCAATGATGTCCTGCTCGGAGGCGCCGCTTGCTACGGTCTGCTCGAAAGGATAAAGGTCGACGATGACAAGGTCGATGGCCGGAATGTCATACTCCTTCATCTGCTCCTGGTCACCCTCGTTATCACGGCGGGCCAGGATGCCGCCGAATATCTTAGGATGAAGTGTCTTGACGCGACCACCGAGGATAGAAGGATAAGTGGTGACATCCTCTACCTTCTGGCATTCGTAGCCAAGGCCCTCAATAAATTTCTGTGTACCACCAGTACTGAGGAATTTAACGCCCTCTTCATTGAGCTTTTTAAGAAGGTCGTCAAGGCCGTCTTTGTGAAAGACGGAAATCAATGCTGTCTTGATGTGCTTAGTTTCAGCCATAATAAAATGTGTATCTTGATACTGTATCTGTATACTGTGGTGCAAAGTTACTAATTTTTATGGAAGTGGCACGGAAAACGGCCACTTTTTAAGTCTCTAAAACGTTAAATTGTTGTAGACAGTTGATTTTTTCATCTCTCCTATTCACGGCACATGGATTTTTGTGTAAATTTGCAGGAGAAGAAGAAAAGCATAATAACATTAAGGAGTAACAACTATGAACAAAAGACTAATTGTTGCTATAATAGCATTACTTATGCCACTAACAGTGTTGCGGGCACAGCGTTTCATCACCATCTTCGACCCGGAAGTGAACCAGCCGGTACGTGGCGTATCGGTCGGTATCGACTACAACAAGGCCGACACCACCAACGTTTACGGCCAGGTATTCATACCCGCCAAGTTTGACACTCTCTTCATCAAGAAGTCGGGCTACGTAGCCTTGCGCATACCGCGCAAATATGTTGAAGACTCTATTCCCTTGATACGTGACTATCATCACATCGGCGAGGTGGTGGTATATGCCGAGCGTTCGAAAGAACTTGACCAAGCCGTCCACCGGTGGGTCAAGGAAGATAAGACCGAGGTGGAGCTGCGCCACCCTATCACCGGCATCAGTTTCAACATGAGCGATCTGTTCAACCGACGTCAACGGCGCGACCGGAAGCATGCCAAGAAGATGAAAGCCATCTTCAAACAGCTGGATGAGCAAGACAACGACCCCATTGTGCAAAGCTACCGCCGAGCATTGAGAAACAAACAAATCAAGCGATGACACATTATTAAAAGTTCATGATAAAGCCCATTACCACACTTATCAGTCTGTTGGCCGTCGGCACTCTGTCGTTAGCCCAGCAAGCACCCACGACCCAGGCCAATGATGCCAAGCCGGCAAGTTCCGCCAGTGACAATCCAGTAACGATGCCCATGCTTCAACACCGCCGCTGCGGCACATCGCTGAACTTTGAGCGTATCAAGGGTGAGTCGACACGGGCCGTGTCGGCCGCAGGCAACTACGTGCCTCACACCGGCACGATCACCATACCCGTCATCCTGGTCAATTACAGCGACGTCAAGTTTACCGTTGACAGCCCGAAAGTAGCCTTCGAACAGTTCTTTAATGGCACCACACAACGGGAGCTGGGCAATGGCAACTCCCAAAATTATGGTTCGGTGGCACAGTATTTCAGCGACATGAGCAGTGGCACGTTCACACCAACCTTCAAGGTCTTCGGCCCCGTCACACTCAGTAACACCATGCGCTATTATGGCGGCAACACGGCTGGCAACAACAACGACGAACGGACCAGCGAGATGGTAAGCGATGCCATCAAAGCCTTGCAGGCCAGCGACGAGAAGCAGACCGACGTGTCCGCTTTCAGTTCCGACGGTCAGAACATCGACTGCGTCTACGTCATCTATGCCGGCAGAGGGCAGAATGCAGGAGGCCCCGACTCCTCCGTATGGGCCTGCACCACCCCCTTCTCGCAATATCAATGGCTCGGCAAGCCCATCCATTGGGCGAGCATGGGTTCAGAGCTGTTTCATATCAACCGTAATGACTACATCAGCGGCATCGGCGTGACCGTTCACGAGCTGAGCCATGCCATGGGTCTGCCCGACTTCTATCCACTGAACCCAAGCTCTTATCTTGACGACCAGGAGATGGAGTACTGGGACTTGATGGACGGCGGCGAGTATGCCGGCAACGGCTATTGCCCGGCACCCTACACGGCCTTCGAGAAAAAAGAAATGGGATGGCCAGTCGACATACAGGAACTTACTGACAATCAAAAGATAACCATGACGACGCCCACCTCTGACGGCGGCACTGCCTATAAAATCGTCAATCCCAACAATGCCAACGAGTACATCATGCTCGAACTCATACGTCAGACTGGTTGGAACACTGAGGCCTATGGAAACGGACTGATGGCCTATCACGTCAACCGTCCGTCTGCCAACATCGGCATCTACGACCAATACAACCAAGTTCCCGGCTTCCCGGGAATGGCCATCATACCGGCCGACAGTCTCTGTATGTCATCGTATCTTGCTTCAGATGCCACGTCTTACTTCAACTCGCTTGCCGGAGATCTCTTCCCGGGAACAGGCAATATGGACAATCTCAACGTGACGATACTCAGCGACAGCAATCCCAGGCCGAACTTCTGCTGGTACAACACCAACTTCTCATGGTACAACAAATCGGCTAATTCGAAGCTCGCCACCAACCGCGCACTGGGTGACATCGCCTACGACTCGGCCACAAACGTGCTTACCTTCAACTTCTACACCCACGATGTGACCAATGCCATCTCAAGTGTCAACAATCACGACAACGGCAAGCATGCCATCTACACACTCGACGGACGCTATGCCGGCACCTCTTTGCAGGCACTGCCCCACGGCATCTACATCACCGAGGGAAGAAAGATTATAAAATAAGACAACCATCGTCCAATAGCTGAGTTGCTTTCGTGCGACAACTCTTATCATTCGCAAGAGTCGTCAGCCAGCCATGGTACACAACAAAAGGCATGGCCACACACGAGGCAACAAGCCATTGGACGATTGTTTTTTAGTCATTCGACAGACCTAATGTTTTAGCAAATACACCATGCAGAATGCAGCAGACGATGTCACGAGAGCAAGACTGCATCCTGTCATTATTTTTCATGTATTTTTAACTCTGAGAATCGATTATTCCCGACTGACCGCACCTTCGGCCGCATACAGCCCATTATTGACAAAGTTTACATAAACCGCTGTCTCACAACAAATTGCGCTATTCGCAAAGCAAAACGTCGTGGCTCAGTCCTGCCATCTCAATGAACATGCAGCGGAGTTTCGGCGAGAAGGCAACGGAGTTTCGGCGAAATGCCGGTGGAGTATCGGCGAGAAGGCAACGGCTTATGGGCGGAAGAGCGACGGAGTATGGGCAGAAAGGCATTGCTAGATGGCCAAAATCACCATTCTTCGACCACGAAGAGGCCAGCTTTTAGCACTGAACTCATGTAGGAGTCTCGATTTTGCATATTCTCAATCTCTAAAACAAGGCAAAATCCTGACAACGTTTTGTATGATATTTTCTAAGCCGGCATCGGCCCTCAAGATGACCAGTTAAACACTGAGACAGACAAAAACCGGGACGTGATTACAACCGGAGCGAGCGAGAGAAACATGAACATCTTCATTTACCGCCAAAGGGAAGCCGCACAACCCACACTGGCCATGGGCACGAACCAACGCAAAAGAGCCATTCTCAGAAGAGAATGGCTCTTTATGTAAATCAACATGACTTCACGGCGAAGCACTATTGGATGCCAACTGACATCCAACACGAAAAAAGCGAAGGATTATTCGCCAGTAACGACGCGCTTCTCCTGAATGCGGGCAGCCTTACCAGTGAGCTTACGCAGATAGTAAAGCTTAGCGCGACGCACCTTACCACGCTTGTTAACCTCGATGTGGTCGATGGCGGGAGACTCAGCGGGGAAGATACGCTCTACACCCACGGTGCCGGACATCTTGCGCACGGTGAAGCGCTTCTTGTCACCATGGCCGCTGATCTTAATGACAACGCCACGATAGAGCTGGATACGCTCCTTAGAACCCTCGACGATTTTGTAAGCGACTGTGATCGTGTCACCTGCCTTGAACGCAGGAATGGTCTTGCCGGTTGCAAATGCTTCCTCAGCAACTTTAATTAAATCCATTGTTTTGTTGATGATTAAATGTTGTTTGTCGTTCCTACCCAACGTAGCATGAGGACACTTCCCTCAACCAGCGGTTAGGTCGAAAAGCTCTGCAAAGGTACTGAGTTTAAATGGAATAGTCGCTATCACAAGCAAGTTTTCTTTGCTTTTTAACATTTATCGACTAAACGTAGCTCTCATCTTTCCCACGAAGAGGGCGCTCTTGCCGTTTTGGTCATCGGGCACGGGTTTGTCGTCGAGGTTATTGACGTAGCGAAGGGTTTTGAAGTAAGTATGGCTATGTCCGCCCAGCACCAGGTCGATGCCGCGCGTATGGCTAATCACTTCCTGGTCGCCCATGCCGCTTTCCTCCCAACCAAGGTGGGAGAGGCAGATGACGAACTGACAGCCCTTGCGACGAAGGAGGTCGGCCATCTGCTGCGCCGTCGTCACAGGATCGAGGTACTCGGTCGAGCGGTAGTTCTTGTGGTCGACCAGTCCGTCGAGCTGTGGACCTAGGCCAAACACACCAATCTTGATGCCCCGGCGCCGGAGAATGACATAAGGCTTGACGATACGGTCGAGGTCATACTCATGGAACTTGTAATTGGAGCAGACAATGGGGAAATTGAGGTTACGGAACACCCGTGCCATATTCTCCAGTCCGAAGTCGAACTCATGGTTGCCGATGGTGCCGGCATCGTAATGCATGAGATTCATCAAGCCACTCTCCACGTCACCCTTGAACAAGGTATAGTAAGGTGATCCCTGCGAGAAGTCGCCGCTGTCGAAGAGCAGCAGGTCGGAGTCTTGCTTACGTTCCTCCTTGAGCATGGCAATGCGACGGAGGAAACCACCGCGGCCAGCCTGCATGGTGTCGGCCAGATGACGGCTCAGAGGCATGATGCAACTGTGGGTATCGTTGGTATGAAGGATGGTGAGCGTCTTCTCTGACTGTGCCCTCATCATGCCAGACGGCAACACAGAGATAAGAAGCATTATTAATAAGTTGTATATACTTTTCATGACGGTCAGCTTATTTTATGGTGATACGTCCCTCCACCTGTGCGTCGGCAGCCTTATGTTGTTGGGCAAGCTGGCGGAAGTAGTTGACGATGATATATCTGATATCGTATTGCTCTTCTTGCGGCGACACCACGTTGGTCTTGGCCTTGAAAGCCGTCAGCCCATCGTTGCCCTGTGCAAGGTAGTCAAGTGTGGCAATGCGGTAGTTGCGCGTGGTGTCGACGGGTTGTCCGCCAATCGTGGCCGACTGCAACTGTCCGTCTTTGGTGATGACAAGCCGCACGCCCTTACTTACACCTTCGCCGTGACGCACGGCCATCTCGCGGAAGAGCTGCAAGACCTTGTCACCGGTGAGTGTGAGAAAACAGATGTGATTCTCAAACGGAGCCACGTTGAGCACGTCGCCATACGTCACATCGCCCACCGGCAGCGAAGCACGTATGCCACCCATGTTGTAGACCGCAAAGTCAGGGTTTTCCTTGAACGACGCTCCGCTCCACAACAGGATGTCGCTCAGCAGATTGCTCAGGTCGCTCTCGGGCTTCTTGGCAACCATCTCATGGGCCGACCGTCCGACTACTGGTTCCATGATGGAGTCCACCTTGTGGGCGTAAGGCTTGACGAAAGCAGCAGCCTGGGCATCAGGCTGGGCATCGTAACGCGAGTCGATGAGAATGCGTGACCGGCTGACATTGGTGAGATGGTAAGTGGAATGGCAGGAACTGAGCACCAGCAAGCAGGCCATGCCCGCACACGTGAGGCACTGCCTCCACCGCGATGAATGATTGGGAGAAATGTTCATGTTGTATATGATATATCTGACTATTCGAAATAGAATGTGAGCGCTATCATCTTCGACTTCGCTTTGTTCACCGACATGGCATAAGGCTTCATGGAGACATCGCGCAGACGCGAGGCGTGATCGGTGTCGAGGCTGTTGGTGAGGGAATACATGAACTTCAGCTCGGGGCGCAGCTTGAAGAAGGGAAGATAGAAGTCGCAGCCGATACCGGCCTCCAGAAACACGTCGTAGCGCTTAAGCTTGAGGTAGTCGTTCTCACGGCCCGTAAGGTTGATGACCGGGCTGAGACCGGCCATGACATAAGGACGGTGATTGCCATTGCGCTTGGAGGCATAGATAAGGTCCAAAGACGCTCCGATATACACTGTCTTCAGATTTTGCGAGCGACTTAACAAGGAGTCGGGCGCATGCTCATCCATATTGTGAAAAGAGATATGACGCGTGCCAAAGTAAAGTGTAGGCGCAAAGCGGAACTGGAAATAATCACTCAGACGCAGCTCACCCAGCACACCAACGTTGAAACCATTGTCCCACCGGTCCTGGTCGGCCGTGACGAGATAGGTCTGCTGCGTGCCGTCGGGAAGCGTCAACACCTGTGGTCCCACATTGACCAACTCCAAGTCCTGCAGATGAGAACCCACAAGTATACCGAAGTGGAAAGGACGCAAATCAGTATAAGGACGATTCTCAACCGTGCCGCTTTGTGCCAATGCTGCACAAAGCAACACAAAGGGCATGACAAGGACTAACACTAATCTTTTCATATATTGTTAAACGCAGGGCTTGGCCGAATTATTGTTTAATCGAAAAGATAGTTTATGACGCCCTCCTACATGTTCATTACAGAAACGAATTGTAACCCCAAACGTTAAATTAGAAAAAAAGCTACAACCACAAAGACGAATGTCCCCAAAAGTTATTACCTTTGCATTGTACATTAACATTATTTACTTCTTATATTAATATCATTATGGCATACGTAATTGGAAATAACTGTGTTGCTTGCGGCACATGCATCGACGAGTGCCCCGTGGGCGCTATCTCTGAAGGCGAAATCTACCACATCAACCCCGATGAGTGCACAGAGTGCGGTACTTGCGCTTCTGTTTGCCCCAACGAGGCTATCAGCCTGCCTGAGTAGTCGGTGCTTGCTTTGACAAAAGCAATACATTAAAAGGTTCGGAGTCTTGCCTTGAAAATCTTCTTGGCGAGACTTCTTTTGTTTTGACAGTACATCAAATAGACATATACATAACATAATATCATAAAAATAAATAATGTTACATTCATTCAGACCCATGGCTGTCACCTGTGCGCTACTCACTACCATAGCGCTTCACGCAGCAAGTTACTTGACCGTGACCGACAGCAACGGTAGCAAGACGAGTTTCGAACTGTCACAGAAGCCCGCCATCAGTTTCACCTACAACAGTCTCCGACTCGTAGCCGGAGAGCAGACCATCGACTATCCGCTCACCGAATACAGGAGTTTCACTCTTACCGACGACAACGAGACAACAGGCATCAGCGCTACCAAGCAGCTGAAAGCCTCTCCCCTGTTCAGCTTTGGCAACACACTTCGCGGAAGCGGACTGGAGCCCAACAGCACCGTCGCACTCTACAGCGTCAGCGGTCAACTGCTCAAACAATCCCGAGTGAGCGCCAACGGCACGGTCTATATCCCACTCGAAAGCCTCAAAGGTGTAGTCGTAGTGAAGGCTGCCAATAAGTCATTTAAGTTTATCAAGAAATAAATTCATCAAAGCAATACCCAATATCATTAATCATTAAAACAAGCATCATCGTATGAAGAAGATATTCACACTCGCTATCATCATCCTCACTTATGTCGCCAGCATGCAGGCACAAACAGTTACAATCCACAAAAACGATGGCACAAACATCGTGTTGCAGGCTTCAGAGATCGACCACATCGACTTCGAGCCGGCATCAGAGGTTCAGAGGATTGTCGGTTCCTACATAGGAATAGACAGTATCAACGTGGGCAAAAAATTCCCTTACAAAACCGCTTCTGCTAACGTCTATGAGATAACAGCCAACAGCGACAGCTCCATCAATATCACAATGCCGGAGGAGCAGTTCGACAATACCATCATGGGCACCCTGGTGGTGGGCACCTACACCATCAAGAACATCGAATGGGACAGCACTCAGCAGGCTTTCGTGCGCAACTATGGCAACGACGGCATTACTTTCCATTACAAATCGAGCACCATAGACAAAGACTACACGTTCGACAAGCCTATCTGCCAGATCATCATCAAGAACAATGGCGACGACACCATCACTATTACTAATACATATCAGATGGGCAACATGCCTTTCCCCATCTACAGCACAATACATGCCAGCAGCACCATTGACGAATAATGAACAGCCGTAACCTATTTAGCCCACTCGTCGCTGTCATCACTGTTGCCTTGCTTGCTTCATGCGATGGTCTCTTCAGCGGTGTCTACGACGACCCGCAGGACAACCGTGTGGCACATCAGGGGCAGCTGATTGTCGACGCAACGAGTTGGAACAATTGGTACTACATCGACTTCGACTCGCTGGCCGCACTGGCTGCGGCCGGCGACAGTGTCGGATTGGCGAAAGCACAGACCAACTTTACGCCCTACCCCATACCCAGGTCGCTCACAGGTGAGCAGACCGACTCCACTACTGGCATATATACTAATTGGTATGACGTGTTCGGCAAAGGACTGTCCGTACACGAGAGGCAAGCTTTCACTCCCACCGACCCTCAGCCCGAGCCTGCGCACTGGAGCATCGCCGTGCACCGCAACAACGTGCGCACCAACAATGCGGCTGTGATTGAGACCAGTTATACGTCGATAGACCAACTGCCGGAGCAGAGCGCCGACTTCTCAGGCAGCGACATGAAAGCCGACGAATGGGACGACGCTGACGTGTGGGTGGACCAGACGCAGATGATTCAAGGTATTGTGGGCTGTCAAGGCATCAAAATAAACAAGGTGCTGTCGTCATGGCTCACAATCAGC
The DNA here is from genome assembly GCA_900319905.1 of uncultured Prevotella sp. Taxonomy (GTDB): domain Bacteria; phylum Bacteroidota; class Bacteroidia; order Bacteroidales; family Bacteroidaceae; genus Prevotella. Next base: position 27,339 of record ONQB01000023.1, read on the forward strand.
CTCCCTCCCATTCCACCTGCATTCACCAGCAACAGCCATGTATTTCTGATAAGGTTCAGCAACGGTAAATATGCGGCTGTACAACTGGAAAACTACATGAACGCTGCCGGCACCAAATGCTGGCTGACCATTAACTATAGATATCCTTATTAATGACGATACAACAATATGTCATCCTACTTGCAGGAAGCATGATGATGCCCGCCTGCGCACTTGCCGAAGAACACTCCGACTCACTCTTCTCGGAAGAATACCTGCAACAGGTAGTGATCACGGGCACACGCACGCCGAAGATACTGGCTAAGTCACCAGTTCTGACAAAGGTCATTTCCGCAAAAGACATAGAGAAAACCGATGCAACCAACCTGCGTGACTTGCTGCAACAGGTGATGCCGGGCATAGAATTCAGCTATTCCATGAACCAGATGCCGCACATGAACTTCTCCGGCTTCAGCGGACAGAGCATGCTCATTCTCGTAGATGGAGAGCGGCTGGCAGGAGAGACAATGGACGACGTAGACTTTACGCGGCTCGACATGCAGCAGGTGGACCATATTGAAATCATCAAAGGGGCTGCATCGGCTCTCTATGGATCGAATGCGGCAGGAGGTGTCATCAATATCATCACAAAAAAGTCTACAAAGTCGTTTGCACTAAACCTCAACGCACGCCTTGCCCGTCATAATGACCAGCGCTATGGAATGGTGCTGCAGAACAGCAGCAATGCGTTGGCTAACGTACTGACCGTAAGGCGGACAGCTCAGGACAACTACAACGTAACGAGCGCAGCCAATCCTGCCACACGTGTCATCTCAACCATCTACGGCGACAACACGTGGAACTTCGAAGACAGACTCACATGGAGACCGTTCAGGCAATGGACTATCACAGGTCACGCCGGATACTTCTTCAGAGAGACTAAACGGTCGGTAGACGTACCAGAGAGGTACCGCGACTACAACGGCGGCGTGAACGTAACATGGCAACCTTCGGAGAACGATCAGCTCCTACTGAGCTACTTGTTCGACCAATACGACAAATCGGACTTCCAACGCATATCTAAACTTGACATCAGAGACTACTCCAACGTACAAAATACGTTCAGACTCATCTACAACCATCACTTCAGCCATGACAACGTGCTGACGGTTGGCGCGGACTATCTGCACGATTACCTGTACAATGAGAAGCTAGCCGACTACACGCACCGGCAGAACAGCTTCGATGTGTTTACGCAGTACGACTGGAACATCATCAGCCAGCTCGAGGTGGTGGGGGCACTGCGGTACGATTATTTCTCCAGTAACAACATACAGCAAGTCACACCAAAACTCAGTCTGCGCTACGAACCGTTGCACAACCTGAATATTCGCTTCGGCTATGGCATGGGCTTCCGCGCTCCTACACTGAAAGAGAAATACTACTCTTATGACATTGTCGGTATCTGGATACTCGACGGCAACCCGGACTTAAAAGCGGAGATAAGCCACAACCACAATCTTTCGGTGGAATATACCCACAACAACTATAACTTCATGGTCAACGGTACGTACAACCGCGTGAAGAACAAGATAGGACCGGGCTCGCCTTACTTTGCCAATGCCACAGACGTAACTCCTCATCTACCCTATGTCAACCTGGACGACTACAAGGTATACGGCATCGACTTCTCTGCGCAAGCCCAATGGGGCAAGAGCGTGATGACGCGGCTGTCCTATGCCTTTGTAAAAGAACAATTGCCAAACGACAAGCAAGGAGATAAAGTCAACAACCAATACATCCCGGCACGTAAGCATTCCATCACCGCACATGTGGATTGGGACCATGAGTTCTCCAAACATTACGGACTCAACATCGCACTAGACGGCCGATTCCTCTCTTCCGTCGACAACTCAGAGTTTATCGACTACTACGATATCAACAAAGGCACCGTTACCATCCATTACCCGGCCTACACATTGTGGAAACTACAGGCTGTCAGCCGTATCGAGAAAGGCATCAAGTTGACAATGGCATTAGACAACGTGTTCAACTATAAGCCAAAATATTATTATCTCAATTGTCCGTTGACCGATGGCACCAGCTTCATGGTCGGTCTGTCAATAGACATAGATAAATTGTTTTGAAAAAGCCTATAGCAGTACCTTGGCTTAAAACAGGCTTACCCACAAGGTTTAATAACAAAGGTTCATATTATAGTAAGGTAAGAAAGAAACAAATATAAGAAAGTAACAAAGGAGTAAAAAAGAAACTGCGTATCAATGACACTCGCCATAGATACGCAGTTTATTGTTGTACTGTCCTAACAATACTAAGATGTTGGGACGATATACTAATTATCGGCTCTTAAAGCTCATTACTTGCTTTGCCATTTCGTTCTGAGGATCGATAGAGAGAAGCTTGCTGGCCCATTCCTTGGCTGAGGTTGTATTCTTCAACACATTGATCTCATAGACCATGAAGTAAGAATAAGCGCTCTTCAGCATAGCAGTCTCGTTGCTGGAACGATCAGCCTTAGATTCCAGTGAAGTAATCAAAGCATTGTAATAAGGCTTTGCCAGGCCTTCTTTACTTTCAGGATCCATGCTTGCATTGATACTGCCACGAACGTAGTTGCAGTAATTAGCCTGCTCCGGATACTTCTCTGCAATCTTGCCATATACGTTATCTGCATTCTTGAAAGCAGCGAGGGCACCAGCCTTGTCTCCAGCCTCAGACTTCTTAGAAGCGATATCAAGGTAGAGGCTACCAAGACCATTATAGTCTCTGAACGAAGGATTCTCAGTGGCCTCCAGTGACTCATCAAGATACTTGACGGCATTGTCATAGTCACCCTTTCCATTGTAAGCGTCAGAAATATTCTTCAGCACGGTAGGCTTCTGCACAATGGCATTCTTATCGGTAGCCAAATCATTCAGAGCCTTCTGATAAGCATCAATAGCCTCATCCCAGCGCTTAGCCTGCTGCAGAGCAGTACCATAATAGGCATAGTCATCAGCTGTAATATGCGCACTGTCACTCTTGTTGAACAAGCGGTCAGCATAGTCAAGCGCATTCTGTGTATCCTTCTTATCAGTGTAGTTCCAGAACACAATACGGTTCCAACCAGCACGACGAGGGTCTTTCTGCAGACCAGCCTTTGCAACCTCAATGCTGCGGTCACGTTTGCCAAGCAGGAACTCCGTCATTGCGTACTTGGAGATGTCATCATCCTCCATCTTAGAGAGGTCGGTAATCTTATTGAAGTACTCTTCTGCCTTCTCAAAACGGTTGGGGATGTTTGACTGATAGAAAATACGACCAGCCAAAGCATCTACAGGATAATCTGGACGCTGCTTGCGCAAATCCTCAAGGTTGTCTACTGCTTCCTGAGGGCTACGACCACGAAGAATCATAGCATACTTATAATAACCTTCAGGATCTTTGGGGGCAAAATACTTAGCCTGCTGATAGTTTTCAGCAGCTCCACCAGCATCATCCTTAGAAACACAAATGTCACCCTTCAACAAAAAAGCAGGAGCATACTTACTGTCCTTTGCCAATGCATAGTCAGCAAAAGCATTCGCATTGGTATAATCCTTAGCATTGTAGAAAGCTCTACCAATAGCCAACAATGCAGCGGGATCCTTCTTGTTTTCTTTATACAACTGTTTCACCTGCTTGTCAAAGTCAGGACCTTTGGTCTTAATCATTTCAGTAACCTGAGCTTGCAAGGCCTTCGTATCAGATTGGGCCATGGAAGGCGCAGCTGCACTGATAAGGAGCGCGCCAGCTAAAAGATATTTGTACACTTTCATAATCACGAGAATATTAATGTTTGACTCATTAACCTGTTAGACGATCAACTGCAGCCAATGGCCGACATAAACGCCTTTCAGCTTTTAATACAATGACGAAATTATCATCTAAATGTTGCTTTAAACGCTATTTGTTTATCCTTTATTGACCTATGTTGGAATATTGTTGAATATATTTAAGCCTTTCTCATGTCGCTAAGTCTGATTATTGACCTACGTTAACATCTCTAACGTTAATGTTACCCAACACCGGCAGCAAACCGGTCTTCATCACAATACGTTGGCCTTTTGGACCTTCAATGAAATGGGCAAAACCCCATGGCAAACCTTGTCGGGGATCATTGACCAAAGCATAAACGGTACGGATGAAAGGATACTCGTCATTATAAATATAATACTGATAAGGCTTACGGCCGCTGGTAGCAGTAGCTGGATGAACCTTGCTTACGCTCATGACGCGAATGTTCTTATTGAACGTAAGATTCGTAGAGTCACGCTTATCATTAAGCCAGTTATTACCAATGATGCCGATAGAGCCTGGATGCTTTTCTACATATGCTATCACCTCTGCGGTCTTGTTCACTGCCACAACATTAGGATTGACAATGGGCTTGCCGCCAAGGAGAGAATCTTCAACCCAATGCACAGTGCTCGACCTTGGATTGTCGAAGACAACTGTGATAATACCACCCTTAGAACCTTTATAAATCTGATTCCAACGGGTTGTCTTTCCGGTCATGATGTTCTTGAAATCTGTGACCGAAATGAGCGTATCTTTACTGCTCTTATTAACGATGAGCGCCAAAGCGTCATAAGCTATCTTCACCGACTGAGGAATGAACTTCTTCGCACGCAACGCTTGTATCTCTGAGTGACGGAAATCACGTGTCGTAAAAGCAAGCCAAGTTTTACCATTCATCAATTGGGTAATGGCATCTGACTCATTCGTATAAATAGGAGTTACTTTAGCCTGCGGGTAATCGTTTTCGAAGACCTGCATTTCTTCGTTAATGATGGGACTAAAACTCTCATCAGAGACGAATGAGATCGCCCCTGATGAGTAAGTATCTGTCCGTCCATCCTTATTCTTCTTGTTGTTGCAAGAAGAAAAAAGACAGACTGACAATGTTAATCCTACGAAAATGTAAGATGTGAGTTTCATATCAAATAATATAGTTTACTGTAATCTGAAGGATACAGGCACGTTGTACTTCACACGCACAGCTGAACCATTCTGTTTACCAGGGATCCAGCGGGGCATGCCTCTAACCACGCGCACAGCCTCACGGTCAAGTGAAGGGTCGACAGAACGCACGACGTTCACATCGGTGATGCTACCGTCACGCTCAACCACGAACGATACAACAACACGACCCTGCACGCCATTCTCCTGAGCAACGACAGGATACTTGATATTGTTGTTCAAGTACTGCATCAGCGCACCTTGACCTCCAGGGAAAGAAGGCATCTGTTCAACGACATCGAACACCTTGTTTTCCACCTCAGGCTTCGGCTCTGCCTTAACAGGCTCATCAACGACACGCTGAGTGACCTTCAGCACCTCACCAGCATCGGAGTTACCCTTTACATCAAGAGCACCGATAGCCGTGGTGGTCTGCATCAACTGGTCTTGGGTCTTCATCTCATCCTCAGGCTTTACCTCATTATCCTTCTTAATGACAGGTGCGGTAAACTTGATTGAAGACTTGACTTCCTTGACCACTTCTTTCTTCTGTTCAACCTCAACCTTACGCTCAACCTTGGCCTTTTCTTTCTTAGGCTGGTTGAGAGCAGTAAGTTCAGTTACAGCATCATTCTTGGCATGAGCCAATTGATATTCATCGTATCTGGTTTTCAACCAGAAAGCAAGAATCAAGACACCAGCCAAGATTGCGATTGAGACAATGGCCTTAATGTTCCTCGCAGGAGTACCCTTACGAAGCTTATAAGCACCGTAAGCTTTATTACGTCCTTCGAATATAAGGTCACACCAACCGTCTCTTGTTAAATCAATATTTGCCATATTTTAACCTTTCTTGTTTGTGATAACCTTATAGTTTGACTTTATTCTCCTTGAGGAGCTTCAGGTCGTTATCATTCACTTTATCAATCACATACTTACCGATGGAGCAGATCTGCATCTCGTCCAATGCATCAACAAGGTTCTTATACGTAGAGTTATCAGTTGCCTTGATGATGATTGTCAGAGTGTTGATCTTCTGTCCGTCGATGATACCAGCCTTAATTTGAGCAAGCCGCTGGTTATAGATAGAGTCAGGCATCTTCTTGTTAGGATTGTCTTTTTCCTTGTCAAGTCTAGCCTTAGCCTCCATCACAGTCTTTGCAGGCTGCGTGCCGTCTTCAGTCTGGTGATTGAAGATTACAGAGCGGATACCTTTAGCACCCCAAGTTGTCTTCTTCAGACATTTAGGATCCTCAGGCTTCACCTGTCCGGCCACATAATAGAGCTGGTTGTCAGCCGTGCAGTAGAATGTAATGGTATACGATTCCTTTGTCACGGTCTTATCCTGATCGGTAAGGTTCTTATCGTTACTCGGCATACTCAATTCCATGGTCTGGGGTTTGGCCAGAGAGGTACAGAGCATGAAGAACGTAATAAGAAGCATCATCATATCAACCATAGGAGTGAAGTCCACACGGACATTCATCTTCTTCTGTTTGCTTTTTCCTACTGCCATCTTTAGTCCTCCACTTTCTTATATTGAGTAATCAGATAGTAACGGTTCTCATTCATATCCTGGAGTTCATTCATAATCTTTTTGACGGTCTTGTAAGGTGTCTTCTCGTCGGCCTTGATAGCGATCTTGGCGTCGGGGTTGGCATTCTTAGCAGCTTTGACCCAGATTTGGAACTCGCTCATGGCAGCAGCACCGGTCTTACCCTTGACAGAGTCAGTAGGGATACCATACTGCTTCAAAGCCTCAGGCATGGTGTTCTTATCAAGATTAAGAAAAGCCTGCAGCTTATCCATAGGCACACCCCACATAGGGGTATCCAGGAATTTCTTCTCCTGAGCGCCTGACAGAGAGATGCCGAACTGTCCGGTAACGTCAGCGAGGACGTTTTGAACATCGGTGGTCTTGTCCATGCTCATGAAGATCTTTCCGTCATTGCTGACGAGCACATTCAAGACGTTCTTTTCCGGGACCTTGATTTCCGATACTGATCCAGGCGTGTTCACTTTCACTGGCTCTTGCTTGACGAACGTAGACGTCAGCATGAAGAAAGTCAGCAGAAGCACCATCACGTCGGACATAGGGGTCATGTCGATCCAGACGTCTGCCTTCTTAATTTTTACTTTACCCATAGCGATAAAATTTTAAAGGGTTAGCAAAAATTAAGCCTCGTCTGTGTGGTTAGCTTCGTAAGTCTGTGCGATTGTGTAACCTACCTCGTCGAGTGCATAAGTCAACTTATCGATCTTGTTGGTGTAGAAGTTATAAGCGATAACGGCGCACCAAGAAGTAGCGATACCGAAGGCTGTGTTGACCAGAGCCTCAGAAATACCAGTTGACAGAGCGAGAGAGTCACCGCCGCCACCAGCAGCCAGAGCCTGGAATGAACGAATCATACCGGTCACAGTACCGAGCAGTCCAGTAAGGGTACCGAGTGTTACGATAGTTGCGATGATAGGAAGGTTCATCTGCAGTGTAGGCATCTCGAGCTGAGTAGCCTCTTCGTGAGCCTGCTCAATGCGAGCCACCTTCTGGCTCTTCTTCAGAGAAGCGTTGGCACCGCTCTCCATGTCTTTGTAAGCGTGCAGAGAAGCCAGGACCACGTTAGCGACAGAACCCTGCATCTTGTTGCAGAGGTCCTCTGCCTTGTTGAAATCGTTGGCAGCGAGAGCAGCCTTAATGTTGGCCACGAACTTGGTCAGAGAGCCCTTACCGAAAGCGGTCTTCAGAGCGAAGTAACGCTCAACAGCGAGGCAGAGCACGGTAAGAAGCAGTGTGTGGATGATAGGCACCACATAACCACCTTTATAAATAGTACCGAAAATGTTGAGAGGAGCATTAGCATTGTCGCCACCCTGGAAGTTAGCGCCATTACCAAGCCATAAGTTGAAGATGCAAAGTGCTGCGATGAAGCAGACGACAATAATCCAGAATGCACCTCTGATACCAGTGAAGCCTTTAGACTTCTTTGCAGCCTTGGGGGCTGCGGCCTTTTGTGTAGTTGCCATAGTTTTTGTTAAATTTTGGTTATTAATAAAATATTGTTTTATGTCTTGACGATCTTTATTGTTTCACTTTGCATTGACTGGGTTTTCAACGTGAGATGTCTCCGCCCTGACAATTCGTTCGCAAAGATAACAACTTTTGTATAGATAAGAGTTTCTTTCTTTTCTTTTTAACACATTTTTTGGTTAACGCGTAGCATAGCTTGCTGTGTCCCCAAACAGTATGTCTTATTTTAGTTTAGCGCAGGTTTCTTTAATGCGTCTCAGCGCTTCCTTGATGTTGTCATCACTCGTGGCGTAGCTCATGCGGAAGCCATTTGGTTCACCGAAAGCATCGCCAGCCACTGTGGCCACATGCGCCTCTTGCAAAAGGAACAAGGCGAAATCGGTAGAGGACTTGATGACGGTATCTCCATAGCGTTTGCCAAAGAAACTGTCGCACAGCGGGAACAAGTAGAAGGCACCCTGTGGCACATTGACCTTCAGTCCGGGTATCTCCCTGGCCAGCTTGACAATGAGGTCACGGCGGCGCTCAAAGCCTTTGCGCATCTCTTCCACACACTGCTGGTCGCTCTGATAAGCAGCCAGGGCAGCCATCTGGCTCACGTCGCACGTACCGCTGGTATATTGTCCCTGCAATTTGTTCATGCCTTTGACAATCCATTCCGGAGCAGCTACCCATCCCAGACGCCATCCTGTCATGGCATACGCCTTACTCACACCATTACAAATAATGGTTCTGTCCTTCATGCCATCGCATGCAGCGATGCTAGCCATGAAGCCAACGTAGTTGATATGCTCGTAGATCTCATCGGAAAGCACAAAGATGTCTGGATGTGCACGCAGCACTACAGCCAGCGCTTCAAGCTCTTCCTGTGTATAGACGCTTCCGGTAGGATTGCTCGGAGAACAGAGGATAAGCATCTTTGTCTTGGGCGTGATGGCAGCCTCCAGTTGTGCAGGAGTCATCTTGTAATCGTCATCAATGGCAGTACGCACCGTCACAGGTGTGCCACCGGCCAGCTTGGTCATCTGCGGATAGCTTACCCAGTAAGGAGCGGGGATAATCACCTCATCTCCCGGATTGACCAACGCTAGAATCGCATTGCACACTCCCTGCTTGCCACCGGTACCTACAATGATCTCCTTAGTGGAATATGTAAGGTGGTTCTCACGCGCCAGTTTATCTGAGATAGCCTGTCGCAGTGATAGATAGCCCGTCACAGGCGAATACTTAGAGTAGTTGTCATCGATGGCTTTCTTGCCAGCAGCCTTGATGTGTTCGGGAGTCATGTAATCAGGCTCACCTACACTCATGTTAATCACGTCGATGCCTTGTGCTTTCATCTCATTGCTCTTTTGCGACATAGCCAAAGTGGCTGATGGCGCGAGCCGATTAAGACGATCTGATAATTGTGCCATATTTAACGATTTATTGCCTACAAAAGTAGGCATTTTTATTGAATAAACGCAGAAAAGCTAACTTTATTTTACTTTTTTATTCGTGTTTGCAATGTAATTGTCATGTAAGTGACAAAAGCAGTCGTATTATTGCCACACCGATATCACATCACGAATAGGGCTTACATCAATTACCTCAGTACATCCAGACACCTCACGCACGCAACAGGAAAGCGGTAAGAACCATGGTCTTAACATGTCCTCAGGCCGCTTTCTCTTGTTAAGCAACGTGGCCTCATGCGAGGATACAGTCCCGTTCACTTCAGATGAAGCGTGTGTCCCATGCGGTCGCGCTTAGTGCGAAGATAAGTAATGTCGTAGCGGTTGGGAGACACTTCAATCGGCACATTCTCCACGATATGCAGTCCATAAGCCTCCAGTCCAACACGCTTGGTAGGGTTGTTGGTCATCAACCGCATTTTGTGCACACCGAGGTGTCGCAACATCTGTGCGCCACAGCCATAGTCACGCTCGTCTGGCTTGAAGCCGAGGTGCACATTGGCATCCACGGTGTCGAAGCCCTTCTCCTGCAACTTATACGCTGCGATTTTGTTCATCAGTCCGATGCCACGTCCTTCCTGTTGCATATAGATCAGCACACCTTTTCCTTCTTTTTCTATCATCTGCATCGCCTTATGCAACTGTTCACCGCAGTCACATCGCATGCTTCCGAGGATGTCTCCTGTGGCACAAGACGAGTGCACCCTGACGAGAATAGGTTCATCTTCCTTCCATTCGCCCTTAACAAGAGCCATGTGCTCCAAGCCGTTGCTGGTCTGTCGGAAAGGAATGAGATGGAAATGTCCATAGATTGTTGGTAAATCTACCTCCTCGCCCACCTCTATGCTTGACTCACGCGCCAGACGATAGGTGATCAGGTCCTTGATGGAGATGATCTTCAGTCCCCATTCCTTCGCTTTCTCCTGCAATTGGGGCATACGCGCCATCGACCCGTCCTCGTTCATGATCTCCATCAGCACTCCGGCAGGATACAAGCCAGCGAGCTTGCAAAGGTCCACAGCTGCCTCAGTATGTCCCGAGCGCCGCAGCACGCCATTGTCCTGAGCATAGAGCGGATTGATATGTCCTGGCCGTCCGAAGGTCTCTGGCCGTGAGCTAGGATCGGCGAGTGCCTTGATGGTGGCGGCGCGGTCGTGGGCCGAAACACCCGTCGTGCAGCCCTCGAGTTTGTCGACTGTAATGGTAAAGGGTGTGCCGAGCATGGAAGTGTTATCCTCCACCTGATGGGGCAGGTCAAGCTCGTCGGCGCGAGAGATGGTTATGGGCACACAAAGCACACCACGTGCGTTTTTCAACATGAAGTTCACCTTCTCTGGTGTTATCATTTCTGCGGCAGTGATGAGATCGCCCTCATTCTCGCGATCCTCATCGTCAACCACAATGACGAACTTGCCTTGTTTGAAGTCGTCCAGTGCATCTTCGATGCTGCTCAGTTTAAAGTCTGCCATATTATTTCTATACCTTATATTATATAATGTGTACTCATCATGCTTTCGGTTCCTTAACCTTATAGTTGATGAGTTGCGTATTCGTATATCTGATGACCTTTAAATCACGCAACAAGCGCAGGCGGAAGCGCCACATGCGGAAGTAGAAGAACATGCCCACGGGGATGATGATGGCGGCCATGATGTTGAGCCATCGCCGGTCGAAAGGTCTCGTATGGGCCTTCACAGCCAGCACGGGGTACTGGTTGAGGTAATGAAGCACCTGCATGTCGCGTGTATTGGACAAATCCTTGATGGCAGCTTCCAGCTCCTCATTGATGCGTTCTATCTCATGGTCTTCCTGATACTTGAAGAATACCTTCACCACATTGGGCGGTGACTTGAGGTTGTGACTGCGCGAGTAGGCTATCACCTCCTTGTTGATACGCAACAGTGTAGCCTTATCGTCCTCATAGTGCGGTGGCTCGATGATCACTTCCTTGCCCTGGACACTGCGTTTAGTTCTCAGTCCCAAAGCCTTATGGAAGAAGTTGATCCATCCGTCGGCGTTGAACACCATCGAGTCGTTGCAGGCTTTGTAGGTGATGAAAACTGCCAACGGGATGAGCACCATCGGAGCCAGCGTATGGCCTATCCACACGTTCCACGATCCGGAGCGTGCCATTTGGTAACTGGAGTTGTCGAGGATATAATAGACGATAAACACCAGCACAGACACGATAACGGGTAATCCGAGTCCGCCTTTTCGAATGATGGCTCCCAACGGGGCACCTATAAAGAAGAAGATGAGACACTGCAAAGCCAAAGCGAACTTATTGGATGCTTCCAATTGATGGTTGCGCAACACACGCTCATTGTCCTGGGTAACCATGGCCTTAAACTCAAGGTCGGACGTCATGCGCTGCACATTGCCCATGGCCGTCGACACGATCATCTGTTTCTGGTCCGGCTTCATGGCTGCATACATCTTCTCCAAGTCAATCGTACCACGCTGTCCCTTTCTCACTTCCTTCACCGAGTCTGCCTTGGTGATGCTTGGTGTAACAAAGTAGATGCGTTTTGCCTCCTCATAGAAGGCACGTCCCACGCTGTCGTAGTTCTCGTTAAGCGAGTCGATGGCCACTCGTATCTGTGACAGGCTCTTGCCACGGGCGTTGTTGGAGAGCGACGTAGCATCGGCGAGAGAGAAACTATTGTCGAAATCGATGTATATCTGCTTATTGATAAAGGTTTCACGCCGGTAAGGGACTGCTGCACTGCCACCGAACTGGTCGTCCTGCATATTCTCAAACCATTCACCGCTCCAGAGTGTCAGCAACAGATGCTTTTTCTCAGCCGTCGACTGTATCATACCACTGTCGGCAAGAATGATGGCTGCGTCCTCATAACTCTGTGTCATGCGATAGATCATCACACCGTAGAGCTTGCCGGTCTTCAGGTTCTTTTTCTGCACATAGATGTTGCAGTTGGGGATGCCGTCATAGAAGATACCCTCTGGTATTTCGAGCTCCGGGCTTTTCTGACGCATGGAGATAAGCAATTGAGCCATCTTCATGTTGGCATCAGGACCGATATTGTTCTGAAAATAGAAAGAGGCAAACATGATGCCGATGGTGATGACGATCAGCGACCGGAAGCTCTGCATGAGGGAGATACCAACGGCCTTGATGGCGGTAAGCTCAGAACTTTCGCCCAGGTTTCCAAAGGTAATAAGTGAACTCAACAGAATAGCCAGCGGCAAAGCCTGAGGCACCAGCATCAGGGCAATATACCAAAAGAACTGCCCAATAACTTCCAACGAGAGGCCTTTGCCGATGAGGTCATTGAGCGACCTCCAAAGAAACTGCATCATCAACACAAACTGGCAGATGAAGAACGTTCCTACAAACAGCAAGCCGAACTGTTTGGCGATAAATATGTCGAGTTTCTTTATACGAAGATTCATAAACATCAACGGCAGCGTGCATTAATATGATGGCACAATGTGCACACCATCGCTTCCATTTTGCAAAGATAATGCAAAAATGCCAAAACGCACTCACTTTTTCTAAAGAAAAATCACCGAACACGCAAAAACCGATAATGAGAGGGGGAGTACGGAAGTACAGAAGTCCGGGAGTACAGAAAGAAGTCCGGAAGTACAGGAGTTCGGAAGTCCAGTCAATACAATAGCAATACCCGCTATACCGATACTTATGCATATGACTGGACTTCCGGACTTCTGAACTTCCGGACTTCAAATATTCTGGACTTCTGGACTTCCGGACTTCTAAACTCTTACAGCGTTTGCATTCGCCTTATACCTGATCCTCCATGAATTTCTTGGCAGATCTCAACTGATGGCGCATGTTGCTCAGGAACTGCTGTGTCTCCTGCAGGATGTTAAGGTATACCATATCTACCTGCAAGCTCTTGTTATCAGTACTGGTCTGCATGCGATACAGATGATTCTTACGGATGACTGAGAGCTGGTCCTTGCAGGCATCAGCCTGAGCCAACACCTTGCGGTACTCGTCGTAGCGGTTGGTCTCAATCTCCTGCTTCGTATCTTTCATCAGTTCATTCACCGTCTGACGAATCGGCTCGTACTCCTTGATATAAGCCTCGGGAACGGGAGCGAAGTTGTTGTCAACATGCTCTTTCACCGGTGCGAGCATACGGCGGAGAGTATAGATATACTGCTGATCGCTGTTGGCACCGATATGGAACCACGTATTGCGTTCGATGGCCATGGCCTGCGGAGCCCGCTTAAGTCCGAGCATCTCCTGCCGGCGTAGTTTCTTCAACATCTGCAATGTCCGGCGCATGCCTTTTTCACTCTTGCCCAAAGCTCTCACATTCTGGTTGTTGAATGCATCGAGGATGGTGTTGTATTGTTCGAGCGCATAATCACAACTCTTCGACTGTGTATCGCGCACATGGCTGCGCAGCATCTCCCACACCAGTTCCGGATCACGGGTGCGCATCATCAGGCGGAAGCTGTCCTCCGTCTCTTTCGACTGCTGCAGCTTGCGCTTGTACTGGCGGTTGCTGCGCCACAACAGGTAAACCACGAGCACCATATAAGCAAACTGCACGAAGAAACCGCCGTACCACATGAGCAGACAGTTGACTGCGCAGAAGATGAAAGCCACACCGGCAGTGATAAACCAACCACCGATCACGCTCAGCACACCCGTCACACGGAACACGGCGCTCTCACGGCTCCAGGCACGGTCGGCAAGACTCGAACCCATGGCCACCATGAATGTCACGTATGTCGTAGACAACGGCAGCTGATGGTTGGTACCGAAGACAATAAGCATGGAGGCAATCACCAGGTTGACAGCAGCACGTACCACATCGAACGCAGCACGGTCGTCGGTGAGCTCCACTTCGTTGGCATTGAAGCGGCTGTTGACCCACTGGCGCAATCGCAATGGGAAGAGATGGGCCGTCCAAACCACGGCTGACTGGCAGAAGCGCACAATAGAACGAGCGGCCATGCTCGAGCCGAACATCTCGTCGCCCTCATCCTGACGGGACAGGTCTACAGAGGTCTTGATCACATTCTGTGCCTTCTTCGATGTAGCCATGGCCAGAATCATGATAAAGCCGGCAGTCATCAGATAATAAAGAGGTGTACGTGCCGACGACATCAGTGACACCATGAGGTACTGGTCAGCCCCCTGTCCGTTAGCGTTTGCCTGAAAATCGCGATAGGAGTCGAGGCCTGCCAAAGGCACACCGATGAAGTTCACCAAGTCGTTGCTGGCGAAAGCCATAGCCAAGGCGAATGTACCCATGAGCACCACAAATTTGAAGATGTTCACCTTCACCAAGTGCAGCACCTCCATCATGATGGTGGACACCACAAAGGTAGCGCCGAGCAACATATTGGTATTGTCCTTAATATAGTCGCGCACAGCCGAAGGAATGTATGGGCTCTTTCCCATGCCCTGGATGAATATGAAGTAAGCAAGAGTGGTGAATGCGATACCGCCGAAGATGGCAATGGACCATTTGCTGTGCTTCTGATAATTAAAGGTGAACACCACACGGCTGATCCACATCACTACCATACCCACCACAAAGGAAATGGCCACGGAGACAAAGATGGCAATAATCACCTGCAAGGCCTTGGAAGAGTTGACAAGGCTGCTCATGTCGAGATTGTGGTCAGCAGCCAACTTCAATGTTGCCAGCATGACCGTACCGCCCAACAGTTCAAAGACGAGAGACACGGTCGTCGAGGTAGGCATGCCAAGCGTGTTGAACATATCAAGCACGATGACGTCGGTCACCATGACCGCAAGGAAAATCGTCATCACCTCATGGAACGTATAGTGTGACGGTACCATAATGACATGGCGCGCCACATCCATCATGCCCGACGACATCACGGTTCCTAGCAATACGCCCACCGACGCAATAATCAGCACTGTGCGAAACGTAGCCACACGCGCGCCTACAGCCGATTGAAGGAAATTGACCGCATCGTTACTCACGCCTACAAACAGGTCAAATACCGCAAGGCAGAGCACGAAGATAACAATACACAAATAAATTGTCTCCATTAAAATATAGACTTCTAAATTACATATACGCCGCAAAATTATAAACAGGTTATTACAGCCATGTTGCTTTCATGTTACAATTGTGTTACATGCTTCTTCAGTGTCCATTTTATAATCGTTGCCATGCTGCTGCGTCTGACATGGCAATTGTTGCGGAATCGGAAAATAGTTGACAAAATGACAATGGGATGCTCGCTCATTCCTGAGAAGGGAATGCAACAAAATCGAGACTAAAGCACGGTCTTTACGCACTCAAACTTGCTTATCTGAAACGTTGACGGGCTCTATCACCGTAATTGCATCAACATATCGCCGAAATGCCGTTGGCATTTCAGCGATATGCAAGCGGCTCTTCGACGAAACGAAGACGGCTTTTCGGCGATGTGTCGCTGCTTCTTCGGCGAAACGAAGGCAGTATAAAGTCAGAATCGCAGCAATAGTACATTACCGTTTAAGTCCGAAAATACTTACAGCGCTGACTGTCAACGATTTACTTAAACCATGTCATGATTGGCGTATTTCAACAAACTCACCGCCACGCTTGAGAATACGCGATTCTCAAGGGACTTAAAACATGAAAAAAATTAACTAATGATTCAATATCACAACGCATGATACCTAACCACCGAAACCATACACCCAACCACACAACAAGCCCCATAACGATTCCGAAGAACAGTCATGGAGCTTGTTGGTGATCAATACATGCTTATAGAAATAGACCTGACATGACGGCACAGCCGACAAGCCCTGTGGATGGAGAAGAGAACCCATACTATTATTCAACCATGCGTCATCAATTTGAAAGTGAGGAAAATCATGTACTGGTTTTCGCTCCCCAATGGAGCTATGGGTCTAAATCTATGGGGTAGCCTTACGAGCAAGCTCGACGGCTATCCCATAGATTTAACCTACATAATTCATGAAGATTAATATTCAAACGAATATCCAAGAATTAACAATGAATGTCTCAGATATAAATTTGTGAATCTTTCGTGGTCATTTCCAGATCATTCAATGTTTTAATATAGGTTGGAAGGTGATTGGCATGTTTGGTGTGCGTCAGCCTAATTCTAAATTTAATTTTACAGATAATTTTAAACCTCATTTCAAGCCGCGTGCGGCGACCACAAAATCAAAGAGCATCAGCGACAGCCACTCACTCCCTAACCCTTCAGCTTCCGTCATAGTGACACCCAGCCAATAAGCATTACTTTAAGGTATTGCAAGAACCCCCTTGGGGGTTCCGGAAACATAGCGAGGGAATGAGCAAATGAGCGAAGCGAATGATGCGATTCCCCTCGTAACCTTGACGAGCAGGAAATAATTCGCTACCCCCTTGTGGGGTTGCGGCAATATCAAATACGACGTATTCATGAACCAAATCATGTATAGAGGACATGGCCGAGAGGCCGGAAACATCATATTGCCGCAACCCCACAAGGGGGTAGCGATTTATTATATTCCCCATCAAACTACGAGGGGAAGAGGCTCGCTACGCTCACCTCATCCCCTCGCTATGATACCGGAACCCCACAAGGGGGTTCTACAACAACAAAGATTTCGATTAGTTTTATCACTATTAGTTCTTTCCTACTTCATCATGGGACATCCGACCAGAAAGAACGTCCAATATTCTTAGTTTGATGGGCGCCGCAAGCGGCTTGAAATGGAATTTAAAATTCTCTTTAGAATTAAATTTAAAATTATCAAGCCCTATGGATTATCTCCTTGAATAATATAGGTTAAACCCTTTCCCCTGCAGGGCCAAGCCAATCACCTTCACAGTGGCGGGCACCTCGAAGCGGGCGTTTTGACTCAAACAATAAATCAGGCGTTCCTTGCCGACGGTGTATACAGCCTCACCGTCAAATTCAAAGTCGTCGCTATCTATTTTCTGCAAAGCAAGATTAAGCACCAAACTCTCAAAACGGTTGCCTTTGTCCTTACCCTTGCTTTCCATACTTAAAATATCAAGGATAGCCTTTTTACTTTTCTTCATAACGTTGAAATCTTTGTTTGATGCAAAGTTAGCATAATTGTTGCACAATACTTTAGACATGTGTGTTACATGATTGTTACATGTTTATTACATGTTGATTGCAAGCTGTAATAAGTCTAAAATGCATAACATGACCGCTTGCCCTTATGTGAAAGGCTATCAAGAGTGTACTGCTTATCCTTGTTGTTGGCTCATCTGCTCATGCTTCACCTCAGCCGCAAGCGGCAGGGTGAGTGCAAGACAGAGAACGGCACCGGCAACGATGACAGCAGATGACGACCACATGACATTGCCGATCGTTACCAGCGGCGAGACCAGTGATCCGGCAACAAACGTGGAAGCACCAAAGATAGCACTTGCTGCACCGGCATTGTCGCGCTCGCTGTCCATTGCAATAGCTGTACTGACGGGCTGCATCATGCCAAAAGACAACATCATATAGATGTAGCAAGGCATGAGCATGGCCAATGGGGCGTCAAAAATCTGACACAACGCCACAAGCACGGCTGCTATCATGAGATCAATGCTGGCCCACTTGAGCGCAGTGTTGGCATGATGGAAACGAGCCGTGATAAAAGTGCCAAGCGTAATGAAGAATGCGTTCATGCCAAAGCACATGCCATACTCAAACTCGTTCAGGCCAAAATGGGTCTGAAAGATAAACGGTGAAGCTGAGATATAAGAGAAAAAAGTAAAGAAACAGCCCATGATGGCAAGAGTGCTAAGGGTGAACCGCCTGTTGCGGAACACGCGGAAAAGATTGGCATAAGAAGAGGCCAATGGCTTGACGCAACGTCTGTTGACCGGCAAAGTCTCACGCAAGCGCAGACAACAGAACATAAGGATGATGCCTAAGGCCAAGAGCAGACAGAAAATGCCCTGCCAGTTCATGAAGTTGGAGAGCGTGCCGCCAAGCATCGGCGCCAGCACAGGAACAACTCCGTTGATGGCTCCTAAAATCGCAAGAAATGTGGCCAGCTGACGGCCTCCGAACATGTCGGTAGCGACGCTCTTCGACAGGACAACACCACCGGCTCCAGCCATGCCCTGCAACACACGCACAGCATTGAATACCGCAATGGTGGGTGAAAGCACACAGCACAATGACGTGACCGCAAACAACAACATAGATAGCACCAGCAAGCGCTTGCGGCCATATTTGTCAGACAAGGGACCGATTAAAATCTGTCCGACCGCAAGACCCACCATGCCGGCTGTGAGTGACGTTGACACAGCGGAAGGCGACGTATGGAAACTACGCGACATCTCTGGCAGAAACGGCAAATAAAAATCGGTAACAAAAGGGCCGAAAGCGGTAAGGACACCTAACGTGACCGTAACAAAGAGACCTGTTTTTTGCATAAATCTACACAAACGAATATTTGATAGCGCATCTCAGCATGGGAGATGACAACAAGCTGAAACAAGAGTTGCGAGAGCTTCATAAACCCAAGCAAACCCAAAGGAATCCTATTGCTTCTCCAATCAAATGCAACTGCAAAAGTACCAATTTTCAAAGGAACAGGTGGAAGAAAACTGCATTAATTAACAATCAAAACCACTTCTGTCAGTAATAAATAAAGGAACTAAAGTTTCCCACTTGCAAATAGCTCGCCCTTAAAGTCTTAAAAATCAAGAGAAAAGAGAAGGAATGTCCAAAAGTTTTTGTATCTTTGTAGTGCA
>ONQB01000010.1 GCA_900319905.1 uncultured Prevotella sp.
GATGTGTATATGGAAGTCATGGAAACTTCCCAAGACCCGAATCAAGAACCTCATTAAATGCGGAATAAACAAGTATAACGCACGCCGATGGGGATATGTAAAGGGTAATTGGCGAGTAGCAGGCTCACCGATAATGCACACAGCAGCATCAAATATGAGCCTGCGAAAAGCGGGATATATCTGTTTTTCTGACGAGAATGCCAAATGGTTACCCAAAAGAGGAACCGCCGTATGCGGAACCGCACGTACGGTGGTGTGAGAAGTCGGTAAACACGAAAGTAGGAGATAAGCAACTATGATTAGTGTTTACCTCCTACTTGATATAGGCAGGGTAGGCAGGGTAGGCAGGGTAGGCAAGGTAGGCAGAGTACGCAGGGTAGGCAAGGTAGGCAGGGTGGCAGGGTGGCAGGGAAGGCAAGGTAGGCAAGGTAGGCAGGGTAGGCAGAGTAGGCAAGGTAGGCAGGGTAGGCAAGGTAGGCAGGGTAGGCGAGGTAGGCAGAGTAGGCGAGGTAGGCAGGGTAGGCAAGGTAGGCAGGGTAGGCAAGGTAGCCAGGGTAGGCAAGGTAGCCAGGGTAGGCAAGGTAGGCGAAACAAGCAGTAAGCAAGAAATGCTTGTGTTTCTACTCTTTATTTTTATTTAATATCCTTTGTTGTACAGTTTTGTTTGATTATTGAAATTGTGAATGAATTATTTGGCGTTGTGAGGGATTATTATTAACTTTGTTGATCATCAAGGTTTATAAATTATGACACTATATCCAAAACTTATTCGTGAAATTTTGGCTACTGTTGTATATCCAGGTACAAAGAAGAATCTGATAGAGAGTGAGATGGTGGCCGATAACATACGTATTAATGGACAGAAGGTAAGTTTTTCTCTTATCTTTCCACGTGATACCGACCCATTTATTAAATCAACGGTTAAGGCTGCAGAAGCAACCTTAAAGTATAAATTGGGTCCTGAAGTTGATGTTACAATTACGACGGAGTTTAAGAGCTCTCCACGTCCTGAAGTAGACAAGCTTCTTCCGAATGTCAAGAATATCATTGCAGTTAGCTCGGGAAAGGGCGGAGTCGGAAAGAGCACGGTAGCAGCTAATCTTGCGATTGCTTTGTCTAGATTGGGCTATAAGGTTGGCTTGTTGGATACTGATATCTTTGGTCCGTCAATGCCAAAGATGTTTGGTATTGAAAATGAAAGACCTTATGGAGTAGAAAAAGACGGTCGTCAGCTTATTGAGCCTATCGAAAAATATGGTGTAAAGGTATTGAGTATTGGGTTCTTTGTTGACCCTAATACGGCCACACTATGGCGTGGTGGAATGGCTACATCTGCTTTGAAACAATTGATTGCTGATGCTGATTGGGGTGATCTTGATTACTTTGTGCTTGATACACCTCCAGGAACTTCCGATATTCATCTCACACTCTTGCAGACGCTTGCAATTACTGGTGCAGTCATTGTTTCTACTCCACAAAAGGTGGCTTTGGCCGATGCTCGTAAAGGTATTGATATGTATACCAACGATAAGGTGAATGTTCCTATCTTGGGCTTGGTGGAGAATATGGCATGGTTTACCCCCGCAGAGTTGCCAAACAATCGTTATTATATCTTTGGTAAAGAGGGATGTAAACAGTTGGCAGAGGAGATGAAGGTTCCATTGTTAGCTCAAATTCCTTTGGTGCAGAGCATTTGCGACAGTGGCGATGATGGCGAACCAGCAGCCCTTCATGCAGATACTGTTACTGGACAAGCATTTATCAATCTCGCTCAGGCTGTGGTGACACGTGTAAATCTTCGCAATAAGACCTTACCTAAAACGCATATTGTCAAGGTGAAGGATTAGTAATAGATATTTTGTTAATTGTTGGCTTGTGTTTTTTCGCAGGCCAACTTTTTTGTATAATATGGCAAGTACATTTCTTATTACTGATGTTGTGACTTCAACTGGATATGGTGGTTTAGGTTTGGTTTTCATCGTATTTCATAATAATAATGCTTCTAATACGTTAGTAATAAGATGAAGAAGCTAAGTCTCGTTTTATTTTATTTGAGTCTGTTATTGTTGCTCGTCTCATGTGGCGCCGACCGATACTTTAAGCGCGGGGAGAAATTCCTTGCGCTGGGTGAATATTATGATGCGGCTTCAGCTTATCGCATGGCTTATCAGAAAACGCAATCCAAGGAGCGTGAGCGTCGTGGTAAGATTGCCAAGAAGATGGCTTATTGTTATGCAAAGAGTCTTCAAACGGCGAAGGCCATTGCTGCATATCGCAATGTAGAGCGTTATCATCAGGATGATATTGCCGATCTTTTGTCATTGGCATCCCAACTCATGAAGACTGGCTCTTATAGAGAGGCAGCTGCTGTATATAAGGAAGTGCTGGACTCTGTTCCTGGCAATCCGTTGGCGGCTGAAGGTTTAAAGGCTGCTAATGAGGCGCCAAAAATCAAAGATTTGGGAAGCAGGTATACGGTGAAGCGTGTCAATATTGTCAATTCTCGTCGAGCGGACTATTCTCCTATGCTCACCGGTGATAAGTATGATGAACTTTATTTTACTTCTACTCGCAATGATGCTGAAGGCGATGAGTTAAGTGGTATTACAGGAACGAAAGCCGGAGACATTTTTGTATCCAAGAAAGATGATAAAGGCAACTGGACGAAGCCTGAAGCGGTTCAAGGCGGTCTAAACACAGCGTACGATGAGGGGGCGTGTTGTTTCTCAACGGACGGTAGGGAGATGTATCTCACGCAATGCGTTACCGATCCATCCTATCCCCGCTTTGCGCAGATCGTGAAGTCTACGAGATCGGATGCCGCATGGGGTAAGGCCACCGAGGTGAAGCTGTCTGGTGATACATTGTCCAGTTTTGCTCATCCGGCCATCTCGCCTGATGGCCAATGGCTATATTTTACATCTGACATGCCTGGCGGGAAGGGCGGATTAGACATTTGGCGCGTACGTATAACACCTGCAGGCTTTGGAGGTGTGGAGAACCTTGGAGCGCCTGTAAATACAGAGGGTGACGAGGCATTCCCTACTTTCCGTAGTAATGGAGACCTCTATTTTTCAAGTACTGGGCATGGTGGCCTTGGAGGCTATGATATTTTTATAGCCCATGTAGGTGCTGACCATCACTATCATCTTTCTCATCCTGGCTATCCGCTCAATTCCCAAGGTGATGATTTTGGAATGACCTTTGAGAATCCTTACAATAGAGGTTTCTTTTCCAGTAATCGAGGTGATGGAAAAGGGTGGGATCATATCTATTCTTTTGATAATCCTGAGATCATTCAGACCGTCAAAGGTTGGGTGTATGAGATGGATGGCTATGAGCTTCCTGCCGCACAAGTTTATTGTGTAGGCGACGATGGCACAAATGAGAAACTGACTCTCAAGAGTGATGGCTCATTCACTAAGGTGATGAGTCCGGGTGTGAGCTATCTCTTTATGGCTACCTGCAAAGGCTATCTCAACCATCAAGAAGAAGTGCACGCATTGGCCAATCCCACAGCTTCATGTGATACGACGCTGCAGTTTGCTCTTCCTAATATCTCAGCGCCAACGTTGATTGACAATATCTTTTATGATTTTGATAAAGCTACATTGCGGGACAGCAGTCGTACGGCTCTTGATCATCTGGTGACATTGCTGAAAGAAAATCCAAATATTACGATAGAACTGGCAGCACACTGCGACTACAAAGGTTCTGCAGAATATAACAAGCGTTTGTCGCAGCGCAGGGCCGAGTCTGTGGTCAACTACCTCATTGCCCACGGCATTCAGGCAGATCGTCTCACACCAAAGGGATACGGAAAAGAGAAGCCGAAGACTGTTAACAAAAAGGCCGCGCAGCATTATCCATGGTTAAAGGTGGGTGATGTGCTTACAGAGAGTTTCATCAATGCTCTGAAAAATAAGTCGCATCAGGATATCTGCAATCAGCTCAACCGTCGTACAGAATTCAGTGTGTTGCGTACGACTTATGGACTTTTTGATGAGCATGGTAAACTGAAGCAACTGCCTAAGCCCAAGCCACAGAAACAGACAACCACTGACGACATGGAAATTGAAGTGTACTGAAGAACTTTATCCTTCTTACAAACAATATTATCTGTCTGAGTACTATCTGGTCTTACCGATAGCTACTCAGACGTTTTTTGGGGTTTACTATTGTGTATCAGCTGGTGTCACCGTCGGGTTCTCATTCTTGTTCTTACTGATCTTGGGCTCTTCCTCTTTCGTGACATACCGTTTCCAGTAGGCGATGATAAGTGTGGTGAGTGGCAGGGCGATGATCAGTCCGATGAAACCGAGTATGGCTCCCCATACCGATAATGAGAGCAGTAGGATAGCGGGGTTAAGCCCCATGGCTTTACCCATGATTTTCGGTGTTATTACCATGTCCGTAATAATCTGTACGACCACAAACAAGCCTACGGCCATTCCAAAGATGAGCCAAAAGTTCTGTCCAGTATCAGCTGCTTTGAGCATAGCCAGAAAGGCCGTAGGAATAAGGGCAAATGTGTGGAGATAAGGTACCAGATCGAGTATTCCGATGATGATGCCCAGGCTGATGGCCATAGGAAAGTCCATGATGGTAAAACCGATACAGAACATAATAGCCATGCAGAAAGCCACTGATCCTTGTCCTCTGATATAATTGTTGAGCTCCCGTTCCACGTCCTGTGCCAGCTCATGCCAGAAGGGCCGGTTCTTCTTTGGGAAAATACGTATCCAGTTGGTTGTCAGAAACTCATAATCGAGCAGGATGAAGAATGTGTAAAGGAGGGTGATAAGCGAAGCAATGATGCTGATGACGACGCTTGCCGTCTGTCCGAGGAAGTTAAACAACTTGGGAGCAGCCGTCTTTAAGGCGTCGGAGAAGTCCCGGCTCTTGAGGAAGCTCTGTATGGCATCCTGGTTCTCAATGATTCTGTCGCTGATCCATGTCGAGATACTGCTGGAGTGTGTGGTGCGATGCAGCCAATGGGTAAGAATGTCCGACAGCTTAGCGAACTGGTCAATCATTGGTGGAATGAGCAAATATACAATCAGTCCAATGACCGCTATGACCAGGATAAACGTCAGGATGATGGCCAATGCCCTTACTTTGATGTGCAGCTTGTTCTCAATGAATTTGACAATGGGATATAGCAGATAAGCAAACACCCATGCCACAAAGAATGGTATCAGAACGGCGCTCAAGTAATTGATGGTATAGAGCACGAATATGACAAGCGCAATCAGTCCTGCATAACGTATGAATTTATCAAATGTGATTTCCTTTTGTGGCATAATTGTACTTCTTTATTAATGATTGTTTGTGTCAAACAGATTGCCTGAACGTGCATTGCGTTGGTCTTCCTCAACGGCTTTCTTATAGCATTCGCGGCAAAGAGGTTCATATTCCGTTTTCTCTCCAAGCATCACTCTTGCCTCATTGTAGACCAGTCGGTGGCTGGCATAGGCAAGGGCACCACATTTTACACAGATGGCATGCACCTTGGTCACTTCGTCAGCAATGGCGCACAGGTTGGGCATCGGTCCAAATGGTACGCCCTTGAAATCCATGTCGAGTCCGGCAACAATGACACGTACTCCATGATAAGCCAGACGGTTGCATACATCGACTAGGCCGAGGTCGAAGAACTGAGCCTCGTCTATTCCGACGACATCGTAGTTGACCGACTGTGTGAGTATGACTTGAATGTCTGTCACCGGTTGCGATGGGATAGAATTGTGGTCGTGGCTAACGACATTGATTTCAGAATATCGGGTGTCAACCTTTGGCTTGAAAATCATCACGCGTTGTTTGGCAATGCGTGCCCGTTTGAGTCGGCGGATAAGTTCTTCGGTTTTCCCCGAGAACATAGACCCACAGATTACTTCCAATCTTCCTTGAAGGCGGTTTTCTCCTATAGCGTTTTCTATCATGTTTTCTGTCATTATGAATGCAAATTTAATGATATTTCTTGATTATTAGTTGTATTCTTCACTATATTTTTCATACAAAATTTTATTACGTCATTTGTTGATAACTTCCTGCGTATGGTTATTTCATTACGATTGGTTACCTTGGCTGTTGTGGATCAGTAACAAAGGCAGCCTAAGGCATGAATTCACTTCGTAAGATCATGTCGTCAGCCTTTTTTGAGTGTAACGGGTAGATTTGCGAGAGATAGACATGGAAAAAGTTTTGAAAATCGTTTACAAATCATCATCTAAATTTTAACACTTCGCAGCAGCGGAAAAGGTTCAGAATCGAGTCGGAATCATCCCGTAATCGTACTGCCATCGTTACTCCTGTGATATATTGACGGCGTTTCGGCGTATTGTCAGTGGCATTTCGGCGTATTGTCAGCGGCATTTCGGCGTATTGTCAGCGGCATTTCGGCGAAATGATGTTGCCTTTTCGGCGATATTCCGAAGCATAATGACCGTATTCCTTATCATTAAATATTTAACAGCTTAATCCTCAGTTGATTATCAAGATGCTCAATAATCAGCATATTTCGGTTCGATGTTTGTCTTGTTGATTTGAACGCGACTCTCAAAGGCCATTTAACATAAATAATATTTACATTACCTGGCATAAAGTCAGATGCATGATAATCCAGAGGCCATATTCCGGCATATTGTTTCTAGCCCACTAAAAAGCGTGTGCTGAATCCATCACAACTTTTCACTGAGAAAAATATCTACTATACTATGTTTTGTTTATTCACTTTATCTTATTTTTTTTTGCACTGTGCTAATTTTAGCGTAACTTTGCGTCTGTTTAGATGCAGAGTTAAGTATAGAAGAAATTTTAGATAAATCAAATAGTCAATGAAAACGAAATTTGCAGCCATCATGCTGCTTACCATTTTAATGCTGTTTCCTTTCAGTCTGTCGGCTCAACAAACTGCTGTCAATGATACGGCAGCGAGTGTATCGCAGGGCAATACAGCAACTGATTCTCTTGGCGACGCCCAGGTTTCCGACTCAATGGATGAAGCTGCTTTGGCGGCAGGTGACGACATGCAGCCCGAACATCCGTCTTTTTATAAGTCATTGAAGACAAAGTTTATCGAGGGTAATGCCGGTTTTATGTCGTTTGTCGCCTTGGCTTTGGTATTGGGCCTTGCCTTCTGCATCGAGCGCATTATTTATCTGAGTCTCTCGGAGATCAATGCTAAAAGGTTTATGGCCAATCTTGATGCAAAGATATCAGCAGGAGACATAGAGGGTGGCAAGGCGTTGTGTCGTGACACTCGTGGCCCGGTGGCATCAATCTGTTATCAGGGTTTAGCCCGTATCAACGAAAGCATCGACAACATTGAGCGCAGCATTGTCAGTTACGGTTCTGTGCAAAGTGCTAACTTGGAGAAAGGCTGCTCATGGATTACGCTTTTCATTGCCATGGCTCCTTCTTTAGGTTTTCTTGGCACGGTGGTAGGTATGGTGATGGCTTTCGATCAGATACAGACAGCAGGCGATATCAGTCCGACCATTGTGGCAGCAGGTATGAAAGTGGCGCTTATAACGACTATCTTCGGTATCATAGTAGCCCTGGTGCTGCAGTTGTTTTACAATTATATACTCTCCAAGATTGACCATCTGACCTCTCAGATGGAAGAGTCGTCAATCGCGTTGCTCGACTCCATCATGAAGTATAAACTAAACCATTAAGAGATGCAGAAGTGGAAATTATGGTCTACGGAGAAGCGCTCGTCCAGGGTGTTGTATGCTCTTGTCGGCCTCATTATCATCGTATTTGCCCTGTTTTGGTTGATAGGCTTCGACCGTCCGTTCGACGATGATCCTAATTTCAACTCACCGCTTTTCACTGATGCCTTGTTGATAGTAACGGCGCTAATCTTCTTGTTTGGCGTTGGCCTTGCAGTGTGGTCCGTGGTGCGGTCAGCCCGTACGATTGGCAAGTCCGACCGTACGGTCAACAACATTCCTGTGCGCCGTATCTCGATGACGGTGTTGGTCAGCACGGTGGTAGTAATGCTGCTCTCATTTGTGTTGGGATCGTCAAAGCCCATGGTTATCAATGGTCAGTCGTATACAGATGGCTTTTGGCTCCATGTGTCCGACATGTTCATCGTTACTTCCATGTTGCTCATTGTAGCTGCTATAGCAGCAGTGGTCTATGGAGCTACTAAATATAATAGAAAGTCATGATCATCCAACGTAGTAAGCATCGAGTTCCTGGTCTTAATACGACCTCTACGGCTGACATCTCTTTCATGTTGCTTATCTTCTTTTTGGTTACGACCAACATGGATGTAGACAAAGGATTGTCAAGACAACTCCCTCCTGCCAACAAGGAAGAAAATCAACAGTCGTTTGCGGCAAAAGGAACTACGATGGCGCTTAAGATTACCGCTGACAACCATCTGCTTGTCAACGACAAGCCGTTGCCGGTAAAGGCCTTGCGCAGTCAGGTGATCAATTTTGTCAACAAGGTGGGCAAGAAACATTTGATCACGGTGGATGCTGATCCACAGTCAGATTATAACACCTATTTCCAATTGCAGAACGAGTTGGTGGCAGCTTATCGTGTTCTTCGTGATCGTGCGGCACAGAGATTGTATGGCCGCAACTATGATGAGTTGTCCGCATCGCAGAAAGATCATATAAAAGATGTCTGTCCGCAGCATGTGGCTGAGCAATACCACAGTGAAGTGAAAGGAGGCGTGCAATGAGTGTTTTCAGACGACGCAGTCATGAGGTTCCAGGATTGAATACCGCTTCTTTGCCTGACCTTATCTTTTCGGTGTTGTTCTTTTTCATGATAGTAACCCACATGCAGAAGGTTGCCGTCAAGGTGAAGTATACTACGCCGCAAGGCACTGAACTGACTCGCTTGACCAAGAAGTCAGCAGTGTCGTATATCTATATAGGTAAGCCTTCCCAAGGGCTTCGCTCATCTTTTGGCACTAAGACACGCATTCAGTTGAATGATAAGTTTGCCTCTCCCTCGGATGTGGCTGACTATGTGAGTGCTGAGCGTGACCGGATGTCGCCTGAGGACCAGCAACAGATGACCGTTTCCATTAAGGCCGACCGTGGCACACAGATGCAGGTGATCAATGATGTGAAACAGGCTTTGCGCATAGCCAAGGCTTACCGCATCAGTTATTCTGCTACAGAAATGAATAAGGAAATTAATAAGGGGGATGTATCAAAATTGGAGTAGTTCAGAAGTTCAGAAGTTCAGTCAAATGCATAAGTATCTGATAATAAGGTATCATTATAGTAATGACTGAACTCCTGGACTTCTGAACTCTTGGACTTCTCCAATTTTGATATACCCTCCTTATTCTGATTGTTACTCCGTATCAATGACGGATTGTTCTTTATTGTTAAGGATTGAATACCTTATCGTTGACTGATGCTCCGAATCGGAAGTTGGAGAAGTTATATTGTGTATATCCACGACTGCTGTTGAGCTTCAGAGTTTCCAGTGCACCTGTGCGCTTGTTGATTTCCAGTACAAATGAAGTGAACATCAGCCGTTTGGCCTGCGCTGGTATCATCGTAACCACCACGTTGCCACTCTGTTGCGTTACTTTCACTCCTTGTATGTTGGAGATGTTGGTCTTGCCGCCTGAGAGCACGCTCAGCAGCACGGCTTTGAAAGCTGCAAACTGGCTTGCGGTCTTGGCCGAGGCAACGTGCTTGTGTCCGCCCATCACCATGGTAAAGGTGTTGCCATTCATGACGAGTTGCTCTTTTCCATTGTTGGCCGTGATGGCCACCTTGTTGGGGTCTTTCATGTAAAGAGCACCGTCGTACGATTTGTTTTTTGTCATGGCTTTGTTGTGTTTCACCATGACAGCGGTAGCCGAGGCTGTTTTCGCGCTTTTGTAGCGGCTCACGGCTTCGGTGAAAGCGGATTCCTGAGCGAATCCCATGGTTACTGTCAGCATTGACAGTAACATCATCAATACAATCTTTTTCATTGAATCTGTCTGATTATTTATGACGTTAATGATATTTCTCTGTTAAGCCTCTATGAGCTTTTCCCACATTCTCTGCCGTCCGATGATTTCAGCGCAGGTTATGAGTGCAGTCATTGTGACGCCCTCCACGCCATGCACCATCAGGCTTTGGCCGGTGAGCAGGAGGTTGGGCTCAGGTGTGCGCGGCGAGAGGAAAGTTAGCAGTGGGTTTGCGCAATCCTTTCTCAAGCCAAAGGCGGAGCCGCAGGGCGTATGTGTATAGTCGCGGTAGGTAAGTGGCGTGCTGATGTATTGTGCCTCAATGGCCTCTTTCAAGTTGGGCACGACGGTAGCCGCCAGGTCGATACATTGCTCGGCCTTGCGCGTCTTCCATTGGTTGTAGTCTTGGCTGTTGTTTGTCTGCCGGTGCCCCAGACTTGTTGTTTCCCACGGCTTGCATTCTACCCAGTCGACAGGAGTAAGCAGGTCTATCTGCCTCACGTAGGTGTCGTGGTCTTCAGGCACTCTGTAGCTCACCATCACTCCGCTGACGGGATGGTCTTTTTCGAAGTGCTCCCACAGATTGGGTCTTGCATAGATATGCTCATTATGGTTTACGTAGGGCAGAGTGTGCGGCTTGATGACGAGCGATACAGTCAGCATGCCATACGTGTTTTCCATCATATCCAAGCGGTAGCGCATACTCTTTTTCACTACCTTGCTTTCACTGATAAGGTCGATAGTCAGCTTCGGATGGATATCACTGATGAAGCGGTCGGCCTCATAGCGCTCGCCATTGGTACAGACGGCGGCTACTATATGTCCGTCCTCCTCAACGAGATGTTCTACCTCAGCGTTGCAGATCACTTCGCCTCCATGCTGACGTATGCCGTCAAGCAATTTGTTGACCAGCAGATTGCCGGGACCGCGCAGGCGCCAGCTGCTGGCTATGTAGCTGCTGTTGATGTGGGCCAGGGTATAGAGCGGGAGCGTGTCTTTGCTTAATTCGATGCGTGAGGCGTTGCCTGACAGTACGTTGATGAGTGTTGAGTCGTGAAAATGACTGTTCAACCATTGCCACGCTGAAGTAGAGAGGGAGGACCCATAGGTGGCGTATATGTTTTGCAGATCACAGGCTTGCGATGAGCGGAGCAGGTCAAGCTGTTGTTTGCTGTATCCATCCAGCATGCTGATGTAGTCATTCAGCGCTTTCCGCTCTTCTGGGAATCGTTTGGCCAACGTGTCCACAAAGTTGTCATAGCCTTGTGCGAAGTCGTAGGATTCGCCGTTGATATGGATGCGGTCAAAGCAGTTTTCATCCATTCGCACCCATGGCAACTGCATCAGGCCCAGCATGCGGAACGACTGGTAGACGGGACCTTTGTCAAGTCCTCCTACATAGTGCAGACCTGTGTCAAAGTCGAGGTTCTTGCGCCTGTAGCTTTGCATGCAACCGCCCGGCTGGTTTTCGCGCTCCAGTATCAGCACGTGATACCCCTCGCTGGCCAGAATATGGCCACAGGCCAGCCCGCCGAGTCCACTGCCTATAATGATGATGTCGGGATGATGGTTTGGTGTCGTCTTTGTCATCTGGTTTGTTGTCTTTACTTCTTAATTTTCCTGAATATAGCCGGCTGCAGCACGTAGGAGAGAATCACTGCCGAGAGCAGGCCGACGAGAGTGGAGAATCCAACGCTTTTAATGGCTGGGTGCTTGGCGATAAGCATTGACGATACCGTGACTACAAGTATGAATGCCGAGAAGAAAATGGCACTCTTGTGGAGCTGCAACAGACGGTTGTTGTCGCTGCCGTTTACGTTGTTGTGGCCAATGAGTCCGTTCATGACGAAGATGCTATAGTCGACGCCGATGCCGAAAATGAACGTTGAGATGATGATGTTGAGTAAGTTGAATTTCATGCCGAAGATATCCATGGCACCGAGCACGATGATCCAGCTTAGGAGAATAGGCATGAAGCCAAGCAAGGTGTAACGGATGTTGCCGCGGAAACTTATCAGCAGCACGATGAACACAAAGCCCATCGAAACCCACTGCAGAATGTTGAAGTCGCTGTTCAATTTAGCCAGAGTGTCCTGCGTGTAATAAGACGTGTCAAGCACCATCATATTGGGCTCGTCGCCGATGGCACGTGTGATGCGGTCGTAGGCGCCGCCTTTGTCGCGTTCCGTGGCCTTGTCGTATTTCACGGAAGTGAAGCACAGATATTTCCCATCGTACGTTTTTTCCATAAGTGTGGAGAGGTAGCCGGGTGGCACAATGCCGGCCTCATACAATTTGCTGGGATGATAGTCAGCCTTGACAGCATCGAAGAAGGGATCAAATGCGTCGGGTGTAAAGCCTGCTGAAGCAGCAGTGGCGGCAATCAGCTGTCTCACCTTATTCACCCTTGCCGGTGTCCAGTAACGCTTCCATGCGTTGATACGCTGTTGCTGTATCTTTTCGGGTACCAACAGCTGGTTTGTCGGAGTATAGCCCTTTACGAGTCCGAGCTTCTTCAGACTATCGAGCTTATGTTCCAGAGCGTCGAAATTGTTAAGTGCATCCTCCATTGAGCTTCCTGTCGAGGCAAAGTACTTAGAGCCAATGCCACTGGCTGTCTTACTGGCCAATAGATTCTCGGAGTGTACCACCTCAGGCGACCGATAGCCGAGGTTGTTGAGATTGGTGTCGAAGTTTGTGCCTTTGACCGCCCACACGCAGATGCATACGACGACAATCGTGCAGATGACTGCAATCAGCGGTTTCTTGCGGTCGAAGGGGTAGTTGTTGATGCGGTCGATGATGGCGAAGGCCTTCTTGTTGAATCGGTTCTTCTTGGTGTCAAGCAGTTGCGGCAGGAAGATGAGTGAGAAGAAGGTTGTACCGACGATGGCGAAGGCTGCGAAGAGTCCGAAGTCCTTAAGCAGGTCGGTGTTGACGAAAATCAGTCCCATGAATGAACCGATGGTAGTGAGGCAGCCAAGGAATACCGGAACAGTCTCGTCGCGGAGCACTTTCTCCGGGTCGGTCACATACTTATAATGGGTGAGCACATGCAGCACATAGCTCATGGCTACGCCCAGCACTACTGCTCCAATGCCCAATGCAAGGAGCGAGAACCTGCCCTCGATGAAATACATCATAGCGAGTCCGAACAAGGTGCCAAAGATTACGGGCAGGATGAGCAGTGGCAGGGTATCCCAATTGCGGAAGCAGATGAAGATAAAAACGAGCACGTTGATGAATGCACCAAGCAGTGTGGTGGTCAGATCGTGTTTGATGGTCGTGGAGTTATAGTAACCGCTGGCGGGAGTACCATGATAACAGACGCTGATATTGGGGTGAGACTTAGTGAAACGTTCAATTTCGTTGTTGAGCATCTCGAACAGTCTGTTGCCCTGTCCGGTATCTGTGGCAGAAAATCTTGGAGTGATAAAGGCAATGCAAACAGTACCGTCGGGCACGAAGAAATGTCCGTCAATAGTTTTGAAGCCACCTTGCGATCCGGCGAAAAGTGGCTTCATCCGCTCAGCCAGCAGGTTGCGCATGCCCATGGGATCCATCTGTATGAGTTCGGGATAGGTAGAGCCAAACTCGCCTTCCATGTCTTCGCTGTTTTTCGCCATTTGCTGTTGGAAGTGTTCGGTGGTGAGCAGAGAGTCCATGTGTGCATAGACCGTCGTGTCGATGTAAGCAGGGAAATGGGCTGTCATGTAGTCGATGGCATCGCCCATGATGTCTTCGGGTATCTGGTAGAAGACGTCGCTGATGACTCGCTGATTCTTTGGCTGGTGACGGTCGGTGGCTTCCAATGAGTCGATAAAAGCGTCGGCAGCAGCGGCTATACTGTCAGGGCTCATACCTTTAGGTCCCTCAAACAAGAGGTAGGTCTTGTCTTTGATGCGCAGGTCGGCGAAGGCAAGCTTGGTGGTTCCGTCTGGATTGCGTGACGACGGCATCAGCTTGTTGAGGTCTTCTTCAAGTTGTATGCGGGATGCGAAGAAACCGAAGAATGCAAACAGAAAAATCATCGTGCACCAAAAGACAGGCCGATGATTGCGGAAATAATGGTATATCTTGATTACAATCTCTGTCATAATGATTACTAATCTGGCCCTTGGACAATGTGGAAATCCTCGCCACAACGAGAGGCTAATGACCCAAGTTCAGGATGAGAGGGGCTTAGGGCATTAAAAAAAGTCGGCCTCAACCTTTCATGTCAATGTCCGCATAGATCGCGTGAGCGTCCTGTGCGGCCATCTCCTTGAAAAGTATGATTGGCCGACAATCGACTACTTAGCTACGTGGCTGTAGATGTAATCGTACAAATCATTGAAGGTGTTGATCTTGCGGAGATCCTCCACAGGCACCTTCAGCTTGTAGGTATACTGAATAACAGCCACAAGGTCTACCAAACTGAGGCTGTCAAGATTAAGGGCATCCTTAAGGTTGGCATCAGGCGTCATCTTGCTCTCTTCAGTCTCAAACTCTTCTGCCAACACTTTGTTTACTTGCTTTACGATGTCTTCACGTGTCATAATCGTTAACTTTACTAATTTATACTTGTGTTAATGTTTATAAGTTCTTTATTATCAAGGTGGAATTGGTACCGCCGAACCCGAACGAGTTGCTCAGGAACATGTCGAAGTGTTGTTCGATGGTCTCTGGAATGATATTGATCTGAGCAGTTTCATCATCCGGGTTCTCAAAATTGATGTTACCGGCAATGAAACCGTTCTTCATCATCAGCATGGAATAGATGCACTCGCTGGCACCTGCCATCCACATCTCGTGTCCTGTTTGGCTCTTGGTAGATGTCACTGGCACTTTATAGTCACCAAATACGCGTGCAATGGCCAAAGCCTCTCTGCCGTCACCGGCATGTGTAGAGGTAGCATGTGCGTTGACGTAGCCTATCTGTTTGGGATCGATATTGCCATTTCTCAGACACATCTCCAGACTGGCAGCAGGGCCTTCTACGTTAGGTGTGGAGATGTGGTCACCGTTGCCGGAGAAGCCCCAGCTCATCACCTCTGCCAGGATGGGCGCTCCGCGCTTGACGGCATGCTCGTAGTCTTCAAGGATGATAGTTGCTGCACCGCCACCCGGCACAAGGCCGTCGCGGTCGCGGTCGAAAGGACGGCTGGCCTTTGTTGGCTCACTTTCATGGGTAGAGAAGGCCTGTATGCCATCGAAGGATGCTATGCCGTACATATTGTTCTCTTCAGCTCCACCGGCAATGACATAGTCTTGTAAACCTTGCGAGATGAGCAGGGCACCCAGACCGATAGCTTGTGAACTGGAGGCGCAGGCAGCGCTTGCAGTCAGGTTGATGCCGCGCAGTTTGAATATCGTCGCAAGGTTCATGGTGATGGTGGAATTCATCGACTGGAAGATAGCACCACTGCCGCATGCTGCGGTGTCTTTGAACTCGCGGAATTTGTCCAGGCCTTCCATCGTGGCTTGTGCCACTGAGTCGTTGCCGTAGATAATGCCTACAGTATGCTTGTCAAGGAAGTCCTGATCCATTTTTGCATTTTCCAATGCCTGACGTGTTGCCATGTAAGCGTATTGTGCCTCCTCGGGCATGAATTGGCGCTGGTTGCGCTTGATGAAAGGCTTAAGATCGGGCTTTTTGACGTTGGTACACAGCGCAGAACGGAACCCTGCGTCCTTGCGCTCTTGACTAAAGATTACACCGCTCTTGCCTTGATAAAGGGCATCGCGTACTTCATCCAATGTCGTGCCAAGGCAAGACCAGATGCCCATTCCTGTGATTACAACTCTTCTACTCATATTATAATATTCGTTTTCTTTTTTCTTTATGTTCAAATATCTTTCTGGAAGCACCGGCGTCGTTTCACGTATCGCGGCTTGAGCGCATTCCATAGAGACAGCTCCTTGAAGTTGTCTTCCAGTTGTGGTCCGGTTTCGGCCCACTCAAATCCTTCCTTATTATAAGCCTCAACCAATCGGTCAAATAGCATGGCCGTGATGCCAAGTCCTTGCATGTCGGGCCTTACAGCGATGAGCAATAGTTCGACGGTGTCCTCATTTTTCCATTTTAAGGCTTTCAGCAGATGATACCATCCGAAAGGAAACAACTTGCCCTTTGTCTTGTGCAGCGCATGGGAGAGACTGCCAATGGTTACGGCTATGCTGATCAGTTCACCTTTACTATTCTCGACTACTGGTATCATTTCAGTTTTAAGCAGAGGCAGATAAATGTTCATAAACTCCTTGGCCTGATCATTGGTGAAAGCAGAAAAACCGAAAAGAGGAGCAAAAGAAGCGTTTAGCAAATCGAACACTTTATATATATAACCATTCCTGATTTCTTTCTTGGTCAGGATGCGGGTGTGCACATCGAACATCTCTGGAGCAAGTTTGGCCACTCGTGCGTATTTGGCAGGTGTCTCTTTTGGTACTTTGATGCGTATGGATAACCAATCAACTGCCTTCTGATACCCTAATCGCTCCATGTGAACGGGGTAGTAGGGGTAATTATAATAGGTAACCATCGACCCCATCATGTCGAAGTCGCTTATGAGCATACCTTCTTTGTCGTAGTCGGTAATGCCCAATGGACCCTCTACCTTGTTCATGCCCCGGCTTTTGCCCCATTGCTCCACAGTGTGGAGCAGTATGGCGGACACCTCGTCGTCGTCAATAAAATCGAGATAGCTGAACCTGACAGCCTTAGTGTTCCATTTTTCATTAGCATGTCTGTTGATAATAGCTACGACGCGTCCTACGGGCTCATCATTGCGATAAGCCACAAACCCCTCCACTTCGGAGAATGACAACCCACTGTTGCGTTTAGGGTTGAACATGTTGCGTACATCTGCGTCCAGATCAGGCACAAATTGTTGACAGTTAGCGTATAATTTCTTGGGAAGCGCTATAAAGTCTTTCATGACCTTGGACGAGTGAACTGAAACGACTGTCAAAGTTTTCATACTGACTGCAAAGTTACGAATTTATTATTAATAACTAACTCTTTCTTTAATGTTATTTTTTTGCTTGTTTGGGGTATATAGTGTTCTAAATTACGCTTATACGCTATTTTAATGTGAAATAAAAAGAAGTATTAGAGAAATTAGTTGTAACTTTGCACAAAACTTTGACAAGGTAGAAAGTTTACATAATATAATAAGGTTTTGCCACTGATTATGGTTAGAAAAATACTGTTTCTGTTGTTATCTATTGCATTGCTTCCACTCTCAGCTATGGCTCAGATTAAAGGTATGGTAGTTGATGCTGATGATGGCTATGGTGTACCTTACGCTAATGTGTTCATTCCAGAGTCTCATGAGAATATAATGTGTGATGGTGAAGGTCGTTTCATCATCAAGCGACGTCATGTGGCAAGCATTGTAGTAAGTAGTGTGGGTTATGACAAGCTGACCCTCTCTATTCCACGAGGACAGGACAGCATTACTGTGAAGTTGCATGGAGCCAATAACAATCTGGCGGAGGTGAAGATTAAGGCTCGCCGCCGTCGTTACAGCCGAAAGAACAATCCTGCCGTGGAGCTCATGCGCAGGGTGATTGCGCGTAAGAAGGAAACCGTCTTGGAAAACCGCCCTTATTATTCAGAAGTGCGTTATCAGAAGATCACATTGTCGGAAAACGCTGTCGATACGGTGAAGAAGAAACATAAACCGTGGTTTATTGCTCAATTGGAAAAGTCGCCCTTTGACACGACAAAGCTCATTCTGCCGATTATGGTCAATGAACAGCTGACCAAACATTATTACCGTCGTGATCCCAAAAAGTCACTTGACGAGATTATGGCCTCACGTAGTTCTGGTGTCAACAAAATCTTTCAAACAGGGGAAATATTGAATACTGTTATGAAGGAGGTGTTCTCTGATGTCAATATCAACAACGACTATGTGCGCCTTTTGCAGTATCCTTTTCCAAGTCCATTGGGAAAGACAGCTATCTCGTTCTATCATTTTTATATTCAGGACACTATAAAAGTAGGTAACGACAGTTGTTATCATTTGCTCTTTTATCCAGCCAATCAGCAGGACTTCGGCTTCAAGGGTGAGATGCTCATCACAAAGGATTCTGACTTGCAGGTGAAGACTTGTATACTCAACATACCCAAAAAGAGTGATGTGAACTTTGTTGACAACATGCGTGTGTTGCAGCAGTTCGAGCGCCTGCCGGGTGGTGGCTGGGCGCTGACTGAAGACAAGATGCTGGCTGAAGTGCGTTTTATTTCGCTGTTGCCACGCATGTTGGTAGAGCGAAACACCCTTATCAAGGATTTCCGTTTCGACTCCATACCTGACAAGACGCTGGCAGTGAAGGCATCGGTACGTGAACAGCCTAGTGCTCGCATCCGTAACAACGCCTATTGGCTGGCAAACCGTCCCATACCTCTCACCAACGGAGAGGAGGGCATGGACTATTTCGTTTATCGCCTGACCAAAAGCAAGAATTTCGGTTGGATGAGTATCATTGCTAAGATGGTGATGGAGAACTATATCGAGACCAGCAAACCCGGTAATCCTGATTACTTCGACTTTGGTCCCGTTAGCACAATTGTGTCTCACAATTTCGTTGATGGCTATCGCCTGCGTCTGAGCGGCCGTACAATGGCAGCGCTCCATCCTAATCTCTTTTGGAAAGGGTTTGCGGCTTACGGCACTGACAGTCATAAGTGGTATTATAGTACTGAGTTGACGTGGTCGCTCAATAAGAAGGAGAACTCACCTTTCGAATTTCCCATGCGTAACCTCACCTTCGAGACGACGTACGACCTTATGTCGCCTGCCGATAAGTATCTGACCAATAACAAAGACAATATCTTCGAGTCGTTCCGTACACAGAGCGTCAAGCAGATGTACTTCTATAACCGTCAGAAACTGGAGTTCACTTATGAGACCGACTGGGGCCTTAGCTACAAGGCTTCCGTCAAGACCGAGAGCAACCGTACGGCCGGCGACTTGCACTTTATCCGGCTGACCGATGGCTTGGAGACTTTCCGCATTCGCACCACAGAACTGTCGGCAACGTTGCGCCTTAATCCTCACCAGACGTACATCAACACCAAGCAGCGTCGTTGGCCCATCAACCTTGACAGCCCTGACATCCAACTCACTCATACCATGGGCATCAAAGGTTTCTTAGGAGGCCAGTACCGTTCCAATATGACTGAGCTGAATATTTACAAGCGTCAGTGGCTTGGCTCGTGGGGCTATATTAATCTTCATGCCATCGGCCGTGTACAATGGAACAAGGTGCCCTTCCCGTTGTTGTGCATGCCGCCGGTGAGCCTCACTTATCTGATGGATGCCAACGATCAGACGTTTAACCTCATGCGCAACCTTGAATTCCTCAACGACCGTTATGTCTTCTGGAGTGCACTGTGGGATCTCAATGGTAAGGTATTCAACCGTGTACCTCTTATCAAGAAGCTAAAGTGGCGTGAGTTTGTGGGCATCAAGGGCATGTGGGGACATCTGACGAGTAAGAACAATCCTTATCTCCATACCAATGACCCTACGCTCTTCAAATTTCCTGCTGAGAGCCATATCATGAGCAATCAGCCTTATTGGGAAGCCTTGGTGGGCATTCATAACATCTTCAAGTTCTTCGGCGTTGACTATGTATGCCGTCTAACCTACCGCAACCTGCCCAACGTGGATATGTGGGGTCTGCGTTTTAATTTCATGATGTCGTTCTGATGATTTTGGAGCGAAATGGTGTTGTAATTGTAATAAAATTGCAACACCGTTTTAACGCAAATGACAAGAATTACGCTTATCTTTGCAACCGAAATGGAAGAAAACAAAGACATACACATCCTTGTGGTGGACGATGAGGAGGACCTCTGTGAAATCCTCAAGTACAATCTTGAGACTGAAGGTTATCAAGTAGATACTGCTTTTTCTGGTGAAGAGGCGCTGTCGCTTAACGTTACTAATTATCAGCTCATCCTGCTTGATGTGATGATGGGTGGCATGAACGGCTTCAGCGTAGCCCGTAAGCTGCACGACAATGAGCAGACGGCTCACATCCCTATCATCTTTCTAACAGCCAAAGGTTCGGAACAGGACAAGGTGACAGGTTTCAACTTGGGCGCTGATGACTATATCTCCAAGCCATTCTCCATACGGGAAGTGCTGCTAAGAGTGAGAGCGGTGTTACGGCGTACCAATATTGACAAGTCAGAGGAGCCCAAGCATCAGCTGCAATATAAGGGGCTGATTATTGACCTTGACCGCAAGGTAGTAGAGGTCGACGGGCAGGACGTGGTGTTCACCAAGACTGAGTTTGGCATTCTTTGTACCCTGCTGGAAAAGATGGGACGCGTGTATTCTCGTCACGATCTCATCCGCCGCATCTGGCCCACCGATGTAATTGTTTCCGACCGTACGGTGGATGTCAACATCACTCGTGTCAGAAAGAAGCTCGGTCCTTATGCCGACAACATCGTGACACGTCTTGGATTTGGTTATTATTTTGACGCATAACACTTGGCGGTGGGATGCCTCTTTCTCGGGAGGCTCCTATTGGCGGTTGTAATAGCAGCCTCCCAAGGAGATACTTTCATTGTTATATGCAGAAGCGAGTTTCAATTGGCAACAAATTATATCTGAGCGTAGTCTCGCTCTTTCTTATCTTTGCTGTTTCTTTTGTAGTTTTCCAGCAGTACAGAGAGAAACAGTATAAGGTGGACACGCTCAATCTACGCCTGCAAGCCTTCAACAATGAATTGCATGATGCCATGCAGATTTCTGGCAAGGGTATTGATGAGGCTTTTATCAATTCTTTCCTATTGTCACATAATGACCGATTGGGCAACCGCGCTACAACTAATGACCTTCGCGTAACCATTATTCTTCGCAATGGTAAGGTAGTGTTCGACAACGTGCATAAGAATTATGAGTCGATGGCCAATCATGCGAGTCGTCCCGAGGTGAAGGAAGCCTTGGCCAGGGGTAACGGCTCTATCGTTGACCGCAATAGCCGCACACTCAACCACGATTATTTTTACAGCGCCACTTATTTTTCCAAAGAGGGCTACATCATTCGTTCGGCCTTGCCTTATAATGTTGACCTTGCCCGTAACTTGCAGACGGACCAACACTACATTTGGTTCTCGTTGGCAGTGATGATCATCCTGATTCTTGTGCTTTATCGTTTCACCCATCGTCTGGGCAGCAACATCACGATGCTCAACGACTTCGCTGCCCGGGCCGACCGCAGTGAAAAACTGGATGCAGAGGAACTTATAGGGTTCTATAATGATGAATTGGGAGATACTGCCGCACGTATCGTCAAGTTGTATCTTAAGCTTCAGCGTACGCAGCAGGAGCAGAACGTGCTAAAAAGGCAACTTACGCAAAATGTGGCTCATGAATTGAAGACTCCTGTTGCCAGCATCCAGGGCTATTTGGAGACCATTCAGGAAAACCCGCGAATTGATGACAAGACGCGTGACTTATTCCTTCAGAGGTGCTATGCACAGAGCAAGCGGCTGGCTGCTTTGCTCAACGACATGTCCATGCTCAACCGTATGGATGATGGCGCCGATGTTATAACCTATGAGGATGTAGATGTGGCTGAGCTCATCCGTGCCATTGCCAAGGAAAGCCAGTTCAATCTTGAGCAGAAAGAGATGACCATGAACTATACGGTCCCGCAGCAGATCATGCTGCATGGCAACAGAAGTTTGCTTTACAGCATCTTCCGCAACCTTACCGACAATGCCATAGCTTATGCAGGCAAAGGAACGCATATCGAGCTTACTGCACATTGGAAAGCTCCTTATTGGTGCTTTGTCTTTAGCGACAATGGCATTGGAGTCGCACCGGAACATCTGCCCAGGCTTTTCGAGCGCTTCTACCGCGTGGATAAAGGCCGGAGCCGGAAGATGGGTGGTACAGGACTGGGACTGGCTATCGTGAAGAACGCTGTGAGGGTGCACGGAGGGTCTATATCGGTGAAGAATAACCCAACTGGCGGATTGCGTTTTGACTTCACTCTGAAGCCATAAGCGGGATGGTACATTGAAAGGTGAGTATCAAGTTGTTACTCTCAGTGGTCTGCTTGAAATAATTGATAAAAGATATTAAATTGTGGAGAGTGTTATGTTGCTCTTCGTTTTTTTATCTTAACTTTGCAACACAACTATGAGAAAAGTGCTCAGGATAATTGTCAGTAGCCTGCTCTCCTTAATGATTGTTTATATGGGAGTAGGTGTCGCCGTGGTGTATTGCTTGCACGATGGCGAGGCAATGTCTGCGGCACATGTTGAGCAGGTTGCACATGACAAAAAGGACTGTCACGAGCCGATGAGCTCTTGTATGAAGGTGATGGTTTCGAAATTGTCGCCCACGTCGATGGCTCAGGCCTTGCATTTCGACTTTCATGCTTTTCAGCCCATCATGTTTGTAAACGACTGCTCCCAGTTAGTACCAAAACCAGTTTTTCATCTTGTCAATCAGCAGCTTGTCGAGATCAACCCCAATGGTCCGCCTCGAGCGTGGCTCAACAAGATTTCCGTTTTGATCATTTGATAGTAGGAACGTATGTATTACGCCCCTTATATTTTTATTGCTATCACATTCATCAAAACACTTTATTAATGATAAATAAGATTATTTTCTTGGGCATAGCATCAATGCTACCTTCCATTTTATGGGCTCAAGATCAACAGCGTCCGACGACAGAGGACGTTGATACTACTCAATTGTCCTATGGTGAGCAGCACCTTCATGAGGTGTCTGTTATGGCTCGCAAGCCCGGTCTCACTCGATCGACGGGCATACTCAATGGTTTGATGACTCATCAGGATGAGTTGTTCAAGGCCGCCTGTTGCAACCTTGGAGAGAGTTTCACAACCAATCCGTCGGTGGATGTCAACTATTCCGATGCTGCCACAGGTGCCCGACAAATCAAATTGCTTGGTCTCTCCGGCACTTACGTACAGATGCTTACCGAGAACCTGCCGGCCTTTAGGGGGGCAGCCTTGCCTTACTCCTTGGGTTACATCCCAGGACCTTGGATGAAAAGCATTCAGGTAAGCAAAGGCTCTGCCTCGGTGAAGAATGGCTACGAGTCGGTCACTGGTCAGATTAACGTAGAATATCTCAAGCCGGAGGACGAAGAGCATGTCACTGCCAACGTCTACGGCAATACAATGGGTAAGTTTGAGGCCAATGCGGAGGCCAATGTCCACTTGAGTAAAAAGGTTGCCACGGAGGTGCTTACTCACTTCGAGAATAATTGGGGGCATCACGACAAGAACGGCGATAGCTGGCAAGACTCTCCCAATAACCGTCAATACAATGTGCAGAACCGTTGGTTCGCCAAGACCGGCAACTATATCTTCCACGGAGGTCTCTCGCTGATTAATGAGAACCGCAGCTTCGGTCCGGCTATGCATCATACGGCCGTCAATGCCAATGGTGACCCCTGGACAGGCAGCATTGAGACCAATCGTTACGGAGCTTACATGAAGCATGCCTTTGTACTCAATCCTGAGCACGGTACCAACATAGCTTGGATGACCGATGCCAGCATGCATCAGCAGAATGCCGGCTTTGGCTATAAGGCGTATGATGTGAACGAAAAGAACCTCTACAGCAGCTTGATGCTGGAACATCATTTCACGATGCATCATGAGCTGTCAGTGGGCGCAAGCTTCAATCATGAC
This sequence comes from uncultured Prevotella sp., assembly GCA_900319905.1. Classification (GTDB taxonomy): domain Bacteria; phylum Bacteroidota; class Bacteroidia; order Bacteroidales; family Bacteroidaceae; genus Prevotella. Next base: position 23,622 of record ONQB01000010.1, read on the forward strand.
TACTTCGGGCAGCGCTACAATCTGTTCAACGACCATAATGCATCCCTCATTCGCGACAATGAAAAGGAGAACGTAGTGGGAGGCTATGCACAGTATACCTATTCGTTAGGAACCCGTTTCCTGGCAATGGCAGGACTACGTGTCGACCACAGCAATCTCTATGGCACTTTCCTCACCCCGCGCTTTCACCTCAAATGGCAGGTGAGCGATCTTGTGGCGCTGAGGGCATCGGCCGGTAAGGGCTATCGCAGCGTTCACGCGCTGGCAGAGTACAACTACCTCTTGGCCAGCAGCCGTCAGTTGGTGGTGGATCATCTCGATCAGGAGTCGGCCTGGAACTATGGCGTGAGCAGCCAGTGGAATATTCCTTTGGCCAATAAGTACCTGTTGGTCAATGCCGAATACTACTATACTCGCTTTGGTAATCAGGCGGTTGTAGACTTCGATTCTGACCCACACCAGGTACGTATCAGTAACTTGAAGGGACTGAGCTATTCGCATGTCTTTCAGATAGATGCTTCTTATCCATTGTTAAAAGGATTGACCCTTACGGCCGCTTATCGCTACAACTATGTCAAGGAAACCTATAATGGCGTTAGAGCATGGAAGCCGCTGCAGAGCCGGCACAAGGAGTTGTTTACAGCTTCTTACAAGACTCCGCTTGGCATCTGGCAGTTTGATGCTACCTTGCAGTTAAATGGAAGTGGCCGTATGCCGACCCCCTATGTGCTCGACGATGGGCAGACCTTGAGCTGGAACCGATACTTTAAGGGCTATGAACAGCTCAACTTGCAAGTAACCCGGTGGTTCCGTCATTTCTCTATCTATGTTGGAGGTGAGAATCTGACCAATCGCAAACAGCATAATGCAGTTATCGACGGAGCAAACCCTTGGGGCTCCAACTTCGATACAACGATGGTGTATGGCCCGGTGGAAGGTGCTATGGGATATGTCGGCATCCGCCTCAACATCTGATGTGAGGTGGTACTATCATGAATTCATTCATTATTATTAATATTGTATTATGAGAAAGAGTTTGTTTGCAATGTTGGTCATGCTGATGGTTTCGGCAGTGACCTTCGCCAAAGACATCAAGACGGTGGTGTTCACCACCACGCCGCAGATGCACTGTGAGAACTGTGAGAATAAGATTAAGAACAACCTGCGTTTTGAGAAAGGCGTGAAGGAGATCACAACTAGTGTCGACAATCAGACCGTCACCGTGAAATACGATGCCGACAAAACTACGCCCGACAAAATCCAGCAGGGTTTCAAGAAGTTTGGCTATGAGGCACGCCAACTGAAAGATGGGGAGAAGATAAAGCGCGACCTCAACGAGCAGTGCGATAATATGTAGCCTGTGGCTGTAATATGTAGCCTGTGGCTGAACTCCTGTATTTGAAAAGCCGGTATGTTGTCTGTTGGTAACATATCGGCTTTTTGTTATCCTGTATTTTCCCAGATAAGTTATAGTTTCGCATGATTTTAGTTGAATAGCCGATTAACTGTTATTTTGCTAACTTTTTTTATCAAAAAGATTTCGATTTGTTTTATCCTTTTGAAGGATTTGTTTGTCTTTGCCATTGAAATGAATTAACTTTGAAAAACATTGAGAGACATGAAGAGGTTCTACTTTGATTTATTTAGTCGACAAGCCTTATCGGAGTTGCACCGATACCGTGCTGTCATGTTTAGTCCCACACGTGTGCTATCTCTCAAGCACGTACATTTTTTATTCAAACACTAAACATGATTTACTATAGACTAACCAACAATCAAAGAGGTCGAGTCCTGGCTCATGACCTTATACAAGACCAGTCAGGAAAGTATTACCCCCGCTGAACGTCGGGAACAGAACATGTATGCCACGATGGTGGAACGACCCAGCGACAAGAAGTTCCTTGTTCAGATGCTGGATGAGAGTTCTCAGATTCGAGACAACCGCAAGTTGGCCAAGCGCATCAAAACGCTTATAGACGAGTTTGGCGTCCCCCGAGTTCCTCAGCAAGCGTGACGCATGGCTTTTTCGTATGTACCAGTCGTTTGGTTATCATTTCTATCCCATTGCCATCCCTATCATCAAGAAGCGCCTGCGTACCGATACTTCCCGTGTCATCCTCGATGCGGCTCGCCCGGCGCTGACCAAGCACCTCGCTGAACGTAATCATGAGGATATCGGGCAGAACGTCAACCTCTTGGGTGAGGTGGTGTTAGGAGACAAAGAGGCCGACAAGCGTTATTACGACACGATTGAGGCACTGAAACAACCAGATATCAACTACATCTCGGTCAAGATTTCCGGCATCTATGCCCAGACCCACGTGCTGAACTACGAGGAGAGCTTCCCCGAACTGGTGCGTCGCATGTCGAAGCTTTATCAGACTGCCATCGACTATCCTTATGTAGACGAGAAGGGTAATAAGACTCCGAAGTTCGTCAACCTTGACATGGAGGAGTACAAGGACTTCGATATGACTATCCGTGTGTTCTTTGCTACGCTGTCTAAGCCAGAGTTCCTTCATTATTCAGCCGGCTTCGTAGTGCAGGCTTATCTGCCCGATGCTTATGGCTTCCAGACACGTCTGCTTGAGTTTGCCAAGGAGCGTTGCGCACGTGGCGGAGCATGGATCAAAATGCGTATCGTCAAGGGATGTAACCTTGATATGGAAACTGTCTCCTCGTCGCTGCGTGGCTGGCCTTCGCCGGTGCGCCCCAACAAGACGGAGGTGGACGCCAACTATCTGCACATCATCGAGCGCGGGCTGCTTCCCGAGAACTCTAAGTATTTGCACATTGGTATGACATCGCACAACCTATATACCATCTCGTATGCTTATCTGCTGACGCAGAAATACCAGACACCGAAGGACACCTTCTGCTTTGAGATGCTCGAGGGTATGGCAGATCACGTATGGCGTGCGCAGTCGAAGGTTGGCAATCATGTGGTGCTCTATGCTCCTGTCGTGCATGACAAGGAGTTTCTCTATGCCGTGTCCTATCTCGTGCGCCGTATGGACGAGAACACAGCTCCTGGCAACTTCCTCAGCCATTCGTTCAACCTCAAGCCGGGTACGGAGACTTGGAAGTTCCTGCAGAAGCAGTTTGAGGATGCCTATGCCATCAAGGATAAGCTCAACCACACTCCTTTCCGTACGCAAGACCGCCGCAAGCCTTACATTCCTATTCCGCCGTCCGATGTGATGGTTAACGAGCAGGATACTGATTTCGACCGTGAGTGCAACCAGGAGTGGCAGCGTGACATCTTCAAGAAATGGAAGAAGAGTCTGTCGGACAAGCCCGAGGTGATCCCAACGCAGATTGGAGCAGCAACCGTCGTCAATGACAGCCGTTACAAGTACTACGACCGTAGTCAGGATGAGGACGTGGAGGTCTGCGAGATGTCGAGGGCTAATGTCAGTCAGGTGGAGCAGGTACTGAAGATTGCTGCTGAGGATCCTGGTCATTGGCGTGATACAACCATCGAGGAGCGTCATAAGATTATGTACGATGCCGCCAACCGCTTGGGTAATATGCGCGGTGATCTGATTGGCGCAATGTGTGCCATTACGGGTAAGACGGTTGTAGAAGGCGATGTAGAAGTGTCGGAGGGTATTGACTACTGTCGTTTCTACACCACGTCGATGAAGAAATTCTATGCCCTCCGTGATGTCGATATCAAGGCCAAGGGCACGGTGCTTGTCATCTCTCCTTGGAACTTTCCTTGTGCCATACCGTGTGGTGGTGTCGTCGCAGGTTTGGCATCCGGCAATACCGTCATCCTGAAGCCTGCGTCTGTAGCTGCACCTGTGGCATAGCTCTTTGCCAAGGCTTTTTGGGATGCTGGCGTTCCGAAGGAAGCCTTTCAGGTGATTATCACGGAACGTGATGCGCTGAACAAGCTCACGCAGGCACCCGAGGTGAAGCACATCATCCTTACGGGTGGTACTGATACCGCACAGTCTATTCTGCGTGCAAAACCCACGACTTCATTGTCAGCCGAGACTGGTGGCAAGGATGTGATTATTGTGACTGCTTCTGCTGATATGGACCACGCTATCATGTGTGCTTGTCATTCCGCTTTCGGCAATGCAGGACAGAAGTGCTCGTCGTGCTCGTTGTTGTTGGTGGTGGAGCGCTCTGTCTACGATCGCCCTGAGTTCCGTGAGAAGCTTCGTGATTGTGCCACCAGCATGAAGGTGGGAGGCGTCTGGAATGCAGGAAATGTCGTAGGCCCGCTGATCACCAACAAGAATGAGAAACTGCTTAAGGCGCTCAGCACGCTAGAAGATGGGGAAGAATGGCTTGTCGCTCCGCGTTGGGTTGACAAGAAACACTACATCCTCGCCCCGACGGTAAAGATTGGTGTAAAGCCTCTGAACTATTCCTTCCGTACAGAGCTCTTTGTCCCGATGCTGTCGGTTGCGCCTTTTGATACTTTACAGGAAGCCATCGACTTGGTCAATGGCCTTGACTATGGCTTGACTTCAGGTATCCAGACCCTCGACGAGAACGAGCGTCGCTACTGGCATGACTCCGTCATGGCGGGCAACCTCTATATCAACCGAGGCATCACGGAAGCCATCGTCAACCGTCAGCCTTTTGGTGGCATGAAGCTCTCAGCCTTCGGCCCTGGCATCAAGGCTGGTGGTCCTAACTACTGTCAGCAGTTCACCATCATTACTGTCAAACCGGATTCCACGACAGACTACAAGAAAAGCTATGCTGAGGCTTGGGAGTCGGAGTTCCGCCGTCCGCGGGATTGGAACCACATCCATGGAGAACAGAATGTCTTCCGTTATCTGCCGCTGAAGGGTGGTATGGCATTGCGTCTGTTCAAGGACGACCCCGACACACTGGCCGAGATGGTGGCATTGGCCGCGCATTTATGTGGCACGCCTCTCACTGTCAGTATCGATCCCAGTGACAAGCGTGAAGATCTGAGTGAGAAACTGTCTGAATTAGGAGCCGGAACAAAAGTGGAATCGTTGGCTTCGTTCATCGAGTCAATGCCGAGCTATGAGCGCATTCGCACTTGTTCCCCCGACATCCCCGTTGAGATGTATCAGCGTGCTGCCGCCACCAATCGGTTCATTGTTACGGACGCTCCTGTGAAGGATGGTCGTGTAGAACTCATTCATTACCTGAAGGAGCAGAGCATAGCCTTCGAGTATCACCGCTATGGCAGTGGACAAGATAAGGAGCCGAAGATAGAAGAAGAGTACACATTCTAATTATGAAAAAGGGCTGCGACAAGGTATTCATACCTCACGCAGCTCTTTTCCCTTTGCTCCTTCTTCGGAATTTCAATCGATGAAATACATGGAATAACGTTGAATGGTTATTTTGTCGGAATCCAGCTCACATCCCCGTTGAACACCTCTTTAAGCGTTATTTTCGAGGCCTCAGCCTTGGTAAGTTGTCTTGACCATTTCACGCGCTCCTTAGTGTCAGCGCCAGCGCCATGGTTGTTATATTCCATGTAGCGCACGGTACCTTCCTTGGCTGGGTCGTGGTAGTCGACCCAGTTCTTCCAGCCTGCTGGCGCGATGTGCTTGCCGAGCTCGCAGTTCATGAACAGCGTGTAGGCATAAGCTCGCCAGGGTCGCCCCAACTTAACATTGGTCACTGAGTCAGCTGCCGTCAGTGTGCTGTTATTGAAGATATAGCCGTACTTACAGTCTTTGGGTGTTGATGCTGCGGTGACATACGAGTTGATTTTGCTGTAGATCTCGCAGTTTTCGAACCAGGCTGTTGACGGGCCGAAGATAAAGTCCGTGGTACCCTCAATGTAGCAATTGAGAAAATAGAGTAGGGTATAGGGCATACCTGTGTAGACCGTATCTTGGCAACCTAAGAAGCGGCAGTTGACAAAGGCAAGGCGTGTGCCCTCAGTGTGCAGGGCGACAGCTTGTCCCAGGCGCGGGGCATTGTTCTCGATGGTAAGGTTGCGCAAAGTTATATTGCAACCCTCTATCTTCAAAGTGTACGTGCGGAACGTGCCCATGGGCTTGCCAGTAGGAGGATAGGTGATATTGGCATGGTCATCGTAGGTGATAATGGTCTTGTCACGGTCCTGCCCGATGATCTCAATATTAGTAAGCCATGATGGGATGATGAGCTTCTCCTTGTAGATGCCATTCTTCACATAGATCACCTTTTTGTATTCCATGAAAGCACGGCACACCTCCACGGCTTCGCTGATGGTTCGGAACGCACCGCTCCCGTCGCGGGCAACTATCAGTGTGTCGGTATTGTCGTACTTGCCACGGGCATTGGCCTGATAACAGCTGAGGATGAGCATTAGAATGATGAGTGTCTGTCTCATTGTTTGACGTTGTTTGATGTTTTTTTTGATGTTATCGTAAGTGTTTCATATCTATGCGGACATCGTTGCTGCTCCACATTTCCTTTGTGGGAAGACAGCGGCGTTGTCATTGTTTGTCCGTAAAAGAAACGATGGAGTTGTGAATAATATTGTAAGAAACAATGATAAAAACATTATTGCTCCATTTTTTTTGCTAACTTTGCAAGTGATAACTAACTCCATATTATCATGAAACTCAAATACACATTAGCAGCACTTGCCGCCTTGTCCACCATGTCGGCGCAGGCGTTGCCCATCAAGAAGTCAGAGGCTCGTGAGATTGCCCAGACGTTTATTGACATCAACGATACTACCGCTGATGACGATACCTATTGTCCTTATTACATTTTCTCCCGTGGCTCTGGTAAGGGCTTCGTCATTGTCTCCGGTGACGACAGCACGACGCCCATCCTTGGCTACACCGACCAGGGCGACTACGTGAAAGGCGGCATGCCCGAGCCCTTTGAACAGATGCTTGCGCAATGGGCCAACCGCATCCAACAATTACAGAAAACCCATACTGCAGGGGCTAAGCGCATGCCTCAGACACCGGCGCTCATACAGCGTCGTCTGGCTGCAGCCGCCAGCCACCCCAGTTGGAGCAGTGTCTCACCGTTGATTGTCACTCACTGGCATCAGAGCTATCCTTACAACATGCTTGCACCTCGTCGTACCGACAACAACCAGCAGGCCATGACGGGCTGCGAGGCCACTGCGGCAGCACAAATCGTGTATTACTTCCGCCGCGACAATCCATCTGCGCTTCTCTATGCCACACCCACCTATAGTGGTAGTTGGTTTCATGCGCCTGTCACCATGTCGCTTCCCGCCGGCACACCCGTTCGCTACGACTTGATGAAGCTCAGTGGCACAGGAACGCTACAGCAAGACTCGGCTGTGGCTGTGCTCATGTATGCGGTGGGCACCTGCGCACGGCTGGGTTATGGCTATCAAGATGGTACGGCAACTGCCGGACAGACCTCTGACATGGGCAACAGCATCAGCAGTGAATTCAACCTGCAGAACGACTACCTCTACAAAGGCTCCTACTCGCAGTCTGGTTGGGAAGCGATGATCTACGCCAACCTTTCTTCGGGTCGCCCGTTGCTTTATTCGGGTTCCAATCCCACTTCTGGCGGACATGCCGTTGTGCTAGACGGCTATCAGTCAAGTACTGGACTCTTCCACTTCAATTTCGGTTGGGGCGGTCAGGGTGACGGCTACTACACTGTGAACGACTCCACGGGCATGAATGGCTTCAACTCAGACCAGGCCGTTTTGGCAAACATCACGCCTAAAAAGCAAAATATCAAAGGTGAGCTCTCAACCAACGGCCTGTATACAAAAGCACAGTCGACGATACGTGCCAAGATTTTCAACAACAGTACGTTAGCTTACAAAGGCATTAACCTGTATTGTTCCAACATCAACTTGATGCCCACCACAGACCCGACGGCTTCTGACAATGTCTCGGAGATAGTGCCAGGTGACAGCCTTACTATTGACTTCGTCTACCATCCCACAAGTGCCAAGCCACTTTACATTTTTCTCACCGACGCCAACAAGAACTTGCTCGATTCCATGCAGGTGATGGTGCAGACCTCTAAGGCTGACCTTGTGCTCAACAGTATCAAGGTAGATGCCAGTGGAGTTACAGTAAACCACGAAGGTCAGGCTTATCAGCAGGTGAACAATACCACAGTCAATGTCAGTGTAAACTTGACCAATGGCCCGGAGGGCACCTACTGTCAGCCTTACATCAGATGCCATCTCGACAGCTTGGATCAGTCGACGAAGGAATGGAAATCAGTTAAGACGTTATCCATTAACAAGTTGATCTTTGAGGCTGGTGCTACTCGCGATACCCTTTTTACTTACTCCAGCTTGGAGCCTGAGCGCTATTATCGTGCTTACATGGAGAAGCGCGTGAATGCCGGTGTCACCTCTCAGATGACGTTTGCAACGGCAGACTCTGTAGTCTATTTCGTCGTGGCCAAGCCCGATTTCGCCCTTACCGTGAATGGGCGTGGAGCGATAGCTACTGGCCATTGGAATGAGGCGCTTTTCAACAAGGCCGCTACCGATGCTAATGTGACGTCCTATGACCTTACCGCCGTGAAGGATCTGAATATCCAACCGGTGTCTGCTAATGGCAATGCAGTGTTCTATTTGAGCTATCGTGTGCCAGGAACCATCAATACTGTTGTGGACGGACAGTGCGACAGTCTGGTAATTCACACGTCGGGTGAGTTCCTGCCCACACAGGCTTTCACCGCAAAGAAAGCGGTGCTCGTGCTCGACAGCGTCCGCACCGGACAATGGGGTGAGGTGGTTGTGCCGTTTGCCGTGTCGTTGCCCTCAGGCATGCAGGGACGTCAGGTTACAGCAGTGGGTACCACTAGACTCACGATGGAGAATGTGCGCAGTGTGAGTACTATGCAGCCACTGCTTTATCTCACTGACCGTGATGCTTTGCATACCTTGGAGGCCAGCGATGTCACGATTACGACTGACAGCGTTGCTACTGCAGCCAATGGATTGTGGATGGGCTACACCGTCACAACTACGACTGGTGATGGCGTCTCTCTCTTGGGTGAGACGAAAGGCGTGCCAGCTTATCTTGCTGCTGAGGCCGGCTCCCGTGTGGTTCCGTTTGCCACGCAAATCACTGGCACTTATGCCAATGGCTACCGCGTATACATGAGTGGCCGCTATGCATCTATCGACGCGCTCTATACCGCATTGGCCGACACCTTGAACAAAGCTTATCAGATAATGGATGAGTATGGGGCCACTGCCGTGCAGTCACTCGGAGACAGCGTAGCCAAGGCTGAATCTTTCTTCAACAATTATGAGGCTACGGGTTCGCAGCAGGTGAAAGACTATATTACGATGCTGAGTAATCTGATGAAGCAATACCTCAACCAGGGTGTTACCGATGGTATCAGCCGTGTGAGTGTGACTAAGCCGGAGACCGACGATGAGGCTGCACGCACGGAATATTTCAGTGTTGACGGTCGCCGCTTGTCCCATCCTGTTCCTGGCCTTGTCATTGTGAAGCGTGGCTCCGTTGTGAGGAAGATTTGGGTGAGGTAATCCTTATTGGCAATCATCCTACTTAGACGACAGTGTCGTCAACCATTAGAAAAGGAGGATGTATTAAAATTGGAGAAGTCCGGAAGTTCAGAAGTCCGGAAGTTCAGTCATTGCTATAAAGATATCTTATTATCAGATACTTATTCATTTGACTGGACTCCTGGACTCCTGAACTTCCGGACTTCTCCATTTAGTTACACCCTTTTTGTAACTATTTGTCTTCCATTACTGCCTTTTTGTAGTGCTCAATGAGCCACTCGTCTTGTTCGGCAATAGTGAGGTGGCTGTTGTCCAATACGATGGCATCTTCGGCCTTACGCAGGGGCGACACCTCACGGTGGGTGTCGATGTAATCGCGCTCCTGCACATTCTTTAAGATGTCGTCATATTCTGCATCCATGCCTTTTCCTTTCAGTTCGTCGTAACGGCGTTGCGCCCTAACCTCCGGTGATGCAGTTACGAAGATTTTGAGTTCGGCATCGGGGAAGACCGTCGTGCCAATGTCGCGGCCGTCCATGACTATGCCTTTATTGCGGCCCATGGCCTGCTGCTGGGCCACCAGCGCCTCTCTCACGAATGGGATGGCAGCGATGGGACTTACATGATGGCTGACTTCCATTGTGCGGATGTCCTGCTCAACCATTTGGCCGTTCAGATACGTCTCAGGCAAACCCGTAGACGCATTCAAACGGAAGCTGATGGTCACCTCCGGCATGAGTTCACGCAACGCATCGACCTTCACGCTGCCATCAGCATTGAACAGTTGGTGACGCAATGCAAACAAGGTGACGGCGCGGTACATGGCACCAGTATCAACATATACATAACCGATTTTTCTGGCCAGGGCTTTGGCCATTGTACTTTTGCCACACGACGAATAGCCGTCTATGGCAATGGTAATCTTTCTCATATTGTTTGTTTATAAGCTATAAGCCAGGTTCAGCACAAGGCTCGAACTTGACACATGATATTTTCCGTAAGCCACGCCTACCTTAATGCGGTTCAGCGACAAGCCTGCGCCCAGTGACAGTCCTGCGCTATGGCTGCTCTCGCTGTCGTCGGTAGAAATCTTCATCTCATTGGCCCTGCGGAAGTTGTAACCGCCGCCAAACCAGAAGTTATCAGTAAGCAAGATGTCGGCTCCTATCACCAAGTGGTTGATGAACTTATAGTCTAAATGATTGAGGTCAACCATCGTGAGGTGAAGGCGGAGAGGCGAACCAACGAAATGTTTCGACACACCCATCTGAATATCGAACGGCATCGAGCCATAGTCCTCATCATAGGCTTTCAGCTGACCGCCAAGGTTCTTCATGACAAACGACAGCGACCACTCATGTTTGGGGTCGAAGTAATTGATGCCAAGGTCGACGCCGCAGGCCACGGAGTTGTAGTCGCCGATATAGGAGAGCAGGAACTTTGCTGCGATACCGCCCGACAGATTGTCTGTGAGCAGATAAGAGAAGTAGCCCGCCATGGAGATGTCTTTGGCTGAGAATTCGCCTGTCTGCACATTGTTCTCATCTACTTCCTTCATGCTGCCATAGTCGAGAAACTGTCCAGACACCGCCCACGAGGCACGTTCCTTGACCACACGGTTGAAACTTGCGCTGGCGGCATTGACGCCCGACATATAGTTCATATAATTGAAGTTGATGGTCTTGTCGCTAACCGAACTCAACAAGGCAGGATTGCTGAAGATGAGCGACTCGTCGTCGTCAATGATGGTCGTGTTGTCTCCTCCAAGCGCTGCTGCATGCGCACTTACCGGCAGTCGGAGGAAGTTGTACTCCGTCTGACTGTCATTCTGTGCACTTGCAACCCCACAGGCGAGGGTCATCCCAATGACAATAAGGGCCTTTTTCATTTAATTTCACTAATTATTCGGCAAAGATACGGCTTTTTTGAAGATTTGCTGTAATTTTGCATTATGGATTTGTCATTATAACGTGACAAACCTCAGAAAATTGCGATAATGGAAATTAAGAAAAGCGACAAAGCCAATTTAGACCTCCACCGTAGCACTGGATTCCTGCTAGGGTTGACATTTGCGTTGGCCTTGCTTTTTGCGGCCTTTGAATATACGACACGTCCTGCTGATCTTAAGGAAGACGACTCTATGCTCGACGACATGTCGGAGGAAATGGAGATGACACCCGCTTTGAGCAACAAGGACATGGTGTCGGCAGCGCCGGCACCGGCATCAAAGGCGCTGACTCAAAATGTCAAGGAGGTAGACAAAGTTGACAACAGCGATAAGGTAGCACCTATCACCAGCAAACTGGTCATCGGCAATGGTCAGGGACTGGCTCAACAGGCGAATGTCACCGAGGCCATCCCGCAGATTACCGCTACGCCACAAGACACGGCTGTGGTGCTGCGTACGGTGGAGCAGTTGCCTGAGTTCCCAGGCGGCATCGTAGAGTTTATGAAATGGCTCACACGCAATCTTCACTATCCTCCACAGGCTCAGCAACAGAAGATACAGGGGAAGGTTGTTGTGTCGTTTATCATCAACAAAGACGGCTCCATATCCAGTCCTCGCATCGTCAGGTCGCTTGATCCCTTGCTCGACCGAGAAGCCATGCGGGTGGTGAAGATGATGCCCCGGTGGAAAGCGGGCCTTGAAGACGGTAAACCTTGCCGCACCATGTTCGCTATCCCTATCAACTTTCAATTATAGGAGAAACCTTTAAAATATATGATAATGTATACTGCCGACCAACTTTTGAAGAAGGTGAACGACTTCTTGGCTGCCATGCCTTACGACCGTCAGCCACAGAGTCTTTATGAACCCGTTAAATACGTGCTCTCCATTGGGGGTAAGCGCATGCGTCCTGTCCTGATGTTGCTTGCCTACAATCTCTTCCGTGATGATCCGGAGCGCATCCTCATGCAGGCTATTGGACTGGAGACGTATCACAACTATACATTGCTGCATGATGACTTGATGGACAATGCAGACCTGCGCCGTGGTCATGAGACGGTGCATCGAAAGTGGAATCCCAACCAGGCCATCTTGTCGGGCGACGCCATGCTGGTGCTGGCTTATGAGCGGATGGCTCAGTGCCAGTCGGACAAACTGGAAGAAGTACTTCGGACGTTCACCGAGACGGCTCTGCAGATTGGAGAGGGACAACAGTATGACATGGACTTCGAGACACGCACCGACGTCACCGAGGACGAGTACATCGAGATGATCCGTCTGAAGACGAGCGTCCTTTTGGCCTGCGCGCTGAAGATTGGTGCTCTTATGGCTGGAGCGTCAGCCGACGATGCTGACAACCTGTATAAGTTTGGAGAGCAAGTGGGTCTTGCCTTCCAGTTGCAAGATGACTTCCTTGATGTTTATGGCGACGAAAAAGTGTTCGGTAAGGCCATTGGGGGGGATATCACTTCCAATAAGAAAACTTACATGCTCATCAATGCGTTTATCCATGCAGATGAGAACCAGCGTAAAGAACTGACGCGCTGGATAACGGCAAAGACCTTCGACCGTGAAGAGAAGATCAAAGCGGTCACCAAACTCTATAATGAAATTGGCATTGACAAGCTGGCTCAGGAGAAGATAGCCTATTACTTCGCCCAAAGCCAGAAGTATCTGGCCGCTGTCAGCGTGGACGATGCGCGCAAGGCTGAGCTAAGACGCTACGCTGAGAGGTTGATGGCTCGTAAATATTGATAGGTTTTACTCATGATACCTTATTATATAGATACCCACGCGCATCTCGACGGTGAGGAGTTCGCTTGCGACCTGCCAAGTGTCATTCAGCGGGCCAAAGAAGCCGGCATCGGTGCTATTTTCGTGCCTGGTGTTGACCGGTCATCTATCGATTCCGTCATGCACGTCTGTCGCGAGTATCAAGGCTTCTGCTTCCCGATGATTGGTCTGCAGCCGGAGGAGGTGAAGGCCGACTGGCAGGAAGTGCTGCAAGTGATGCGGAAGAGTCTGGAGAATAATCTTCAGTTGCCATCGTCATCGCCGCTGAGGTATATTGCCATAGGAGAGTTCGGCCTCGACTTTTATTGGAGTCGTGAGTTTGAAAAAGAACAGTTGAAAGCCTTTGAGCAACAGGTGGAGTGGGCCGTTGAGACGCGTCTGCCGTTGATGATACATTGTCGAAAGGCGCAAAACGAGTTGCTCCATATCCTCAGTCATTACGAGAACGAACTGACGGGTGGTGTTTTTCATTGTTTTACGGGCAATCAGAAAGAGGCTGAGGCTTATTTGCGGTTCAGTCGGTTTGTATTGGGGGTAGGTGGCGTATCAACGTTCAAGAGCAGTCATCTGCGAGAGGATCTGCCTGCGTCGGTGCCACTGAACCGTATCGTGCTTGAGACTGACAGTCCATATATGGCTCCCGTCCCGCATCGGGGTGAGCGCAATGAGAGCAGTTTTGTGAAGTTGGTTCTGGCCAATCTCGCCCATTGTTATCAGGTGAGCGAGGAAGAGGTGGCCCGCGTGACGACAGATAATGTATTGCGCGTGTTTGGACAGAGCAAGGCTTTAGTGCAGGCTTTAACTCCGTCATCGGTAGCCGAGTAATAATTGTAATAATCATATCAATAATGTCAAAGAAGATAGTACTTGTCACTGGAGCAACGAGCGGTATAGGCGAGGGTTGCGCCAGGCGCTTTGCCCAAGGCGGCTATAACGTGATTGTCACGGGCCGCAATCTTGAGAAGTTGGAATCACTCAAAACGCAACTTGAGAAAGAAGGTGTCGATGTATTGCCGCTGGCCTTCGACGTGCGCGACCGTGAGGCGGCAAAGGAAGCCATCGAACATTTGCCGGAGCAATGGAAGTCAATTGACGTGCTGATCAACAATGCTGGTCTCGCGCGGGGGCTTGAGCCGGAGTATGAGGGAAGCTTTGACGATTGGGACCAGATGATCGACACCAACATCAAAGGTCTGCTCACGATGACGCGCCTCATAGTACCCGATATGGTGAAACGCAACCACGGGCATGTTATAAATATTGGCAGCGTAGCGGGTGATGCCGCTTATGCCGGTGGTAACGTCTATTGTGCTACTAAGGCGGCTGTCAAGGCCATCACTGATGGCTTGCGCATTGACATCGCCAATACCGATTTGCGAGTCACCAATATCAAGCCTGGACTGGTAGAGACCAATTTCTCCAATATTCGCTTCCATGGTGACACACAACGTGCTGATAACGTGTACAAAGGCATCACACCGCTCAATGGCAACGATATCGCAGAGGTAGCATACTTTGCCGCCAGTGCTCCGGAGCATGTACAAATCGCTGAGGTGCTCGTTCTGGCCACGCATCAAGCCAATGGTACGGTCATCTGCCGACAATAGTCCGCCCATGAGCATGCTATTGCGCCATCCTATGTGATGCCAATAGCAGCTTTGTCAAATACTTTCATGTTTTAAGGCGCCTGAGAATCGCGTATTTGATGACAAGGTTGCACTTGGTTTCAAATATGCCATTCTTGACGCACTTAGCATAAGCCTTTGTTTATCAATTGCTTATGCTCTTCTTTTATCACTCTCTGATTTTTTGAACAGTCAATGTCGATGGAACGCCGTTGCTTTTTCGCCGAAATGCCATCACTATATCGCCGAAATGCCATCGCCATATCGCCGAAATGCCATCACTATATCGCCGAAATGCCATTGCTTAATCGCCGATATCGCTTTCCAACATAGCTGAAGCATGGGGTTGTAAGCAGCTCTATGGCGTTTTTGTCCCGATTACATTCATCTTTTTTCTCAGGATTGTCTTTAAATCTCATGTGCTTTTTGTCATCTATTTTCCATGAGACAGAAAAGGCTTGTTTGGGTTAGATGAATAATTAATATTGTACAAAACTAAAGTTTCGCGTACAATGTTGATGTCAAAAATGACAGAAATGGAAGATTTTCCCCGCTATTCCAAATAAAATTCCACCATTATTCTCCGTTTCTTGTGTATCTTTGTGGTTACTTAAAAGCCAAAGGCAAATATGAAAATGATTAATAATATACTATCGTTCTATACTCTTCAACAATGCTTGCTCTCAGGAGTAAAGTTGTTGTACATTCAAAGTGTGACAGGAATGATGTGCAAGCGCACAGTAGCGTTCAGTGTTCCGCATGCGGATGTTGGATCTGTCTATATATAATAAGGTGTAGCGCGAAGTGAATAAAAAACCAAAAAAGTTAACAGATATACATTCGTAAGTTTTGTAGAAAGACTTAAAATATGTATCTTTGCATTAACTCTTAAAGTCAGAGAATATTTCTTTTATGAACACTAATTTATAAACTAACAGTTTAATCACATGTCTAATTATCATCTTACGCATTTTCGCATGGCGCTCATAGGTTTCCTGCTGTTGATAGTAGGAACGGTGCAGGCGCAGACGGTAAAGGGAAATGTAGTGGACGCAACCGGTGAGCCGGTGATAGGAGCCACCGTTAAAGAAAGTGGACTGCCGAGTAATGGAGCGGTTACTGACCTTGACGGTAACTTTACACTACAACTCAAAGGCAAATCTAAAAAAGTAGAAATCTCTTTTATTGGATTGAAGACACAGACCGTAGATGTTTCCAAGGGGAATGTCAAGGTTACAATGCAGGACGATGCAACATCGCTCAACGACGTGGTGGTCATCGGTTATGGTACCGTACGCAAGAAGGACCTTACAGGTTCAGTTGCTTCCATTGGTGCCGACAAGCTCGAAAACCTTCCTGTCGCTTCGGTGGGTGAGGCAATGACTGGTAAACTCGCAGGTGTGAACATCACGACTACGGAGGGCTCGCCAGATGCTGACGTGAAGATTCGTGTGCGTGGAGGTGGTTCTCTGTCGCAGGACAACTCACCTCTTTATATCGTTGATGGCTTCCCCGTGAGCAGTATCAGCGATATTGCCCCTTCTGAAATTGAAAGCATCGACGTACTGAAGGA
The DNA here is from genome assembly GCA_900319905.1 of uncultured Prevotella sp. Lineage (GTDB taxonomy): Bacteria > Bacteroidota > Bacteroidia > Bacteroidales > Bacteroidaceae > Prevotella. The sequence goes on from ONQB01000010.1 coordinate 40,001, forward strand.
TGCTTCGTCTACCGCCATCTATGGTGCGCGTGGTGCCAATGGTGTTATCATCATCACTACCAAGAGTGGTCGTGAGGGTAAGACCGAGGTTAACTTCAACGCGTCGATGGGATGGAAGAAGCTAACCAAGGAGATCAAGGTGATGGATCCTTACAACTATGCCCTCTATCAGTATGAGCTCGGTGGTACCAATTATGGTAATTACGACGACCTGGAGATTTGGAAGTCTGTTGAAGGCAACGACTGGCAGGACCAGCTCTTTGGCCGTACCGGCGTGCAGAAACAGTACAATGCCAATGTCAGCGGTGGTACGAAGGATTTCAAGTATAATGTGGGCTATGCCCGCAATGATGAAACCAGCATCATGCGCGGTTCCGGCTATTCAAAGGACAATATCAATGCCAAGTTGAACGCTAATCTCAATAAGTGGTTGACACTCGACTTCAACGCCCGTCTGACTTACGCAAAGATTAGAGGTTTGAGCGGTGGCGCTGAGACTAACCAGAGCAATGCAGCCAACTCCATCGTGGCCAGCACGATCAGCTATGCTCCTGTCGATCCGTTGACGACCGATGACGACGATGAGGCTAACTCAACGTCAACCCGGCGCAGTCCGTTCCAGCGTATTGATGCTACGATGAAAGAGGCACGCCGTTTCCGTCAGGACTACAATGCAGGCATCAATTGGAAGCCGTGGAAGCATGTCACCTTCCGTTCGGAGATCGGTTATGGCTGGCGTTATGAAAACACTGACAACGTATGGGGCACCGATGCCGTGCAGAATTCCAAGTACGGCTATAATGGTATGCCGCAGCTGCGCCTGGAACGTAAGGATTACCGCAACTGGCGCAACGCTAATACTTTTACTTACGATAACAACAAGCTCTTCAATGGCCGCGACCACATCAATTTGTTGCTGGGTCATGAGTGGAGCAGCAATAAGGAAACCAACCGTGCCAGCACATCGGTAGCCTTCCCTGCTACTATGACGATGGCTGAGGTGCTTGCCAACGCAGCAGCCGGCACTGCACTGCCCAATGAGACCGACATTCTGGCTGATGAAAACTTGCTCTCATTCTTCGGTCGTGTCAACTATACGCTTGCCGACAAATATTTGGCTACCTTTACATTGCGTGCAGATGGCAGCTCGAAGTTCGGAAAGGACAACCGTTGGGGTTACTTCCCCTCTTTGGCTTTGGCCTGGCGTCTGAGCGACGAGAACTTCATGAAGGGTTCGTCAAAATGGTTGAGCAACCTTAAACTCCGTCTTAGTTTCGGCTCGGCTGGTAACAACCGTATCTCCAGCGGACTGCTCACCACCACCTATTCCATGGCCGCAGCCAGTGGCAAACATCCTGGTTTCAACGAGACCAGTGCTTCCATGATAGAGCATGGTACCTATTTGGCTAATCCCAACCTGAAATGGGAAACGACGATCACCCGTAACTTCGGTGTTGACTATGGTTTCCTCAATGGAAGAATCAACGGTACTCTCGATTTATATTGGAACACCACCAAGGACCTGCTGATGCGTGCTGAGGTGCCTTCACAGACTGGTTACAGCTATCAGTATCAGAACTTTGGTCAGACCTCTAACAAGGGTATCGAGTTCACCATGAACGCTGCTATCATCGACAAGAAGGACTATAATCTCACCGGTACCTTCAATATCTCTTGGAACAAGAACAAGATTGACAAGCTGAATACCGATAATCCTTGGCAGAGCTCCAACTTCGCTGGCAGCACAATCTCTAAATATGAGGACTTCTATGTGGCAAAAGGCTCAAGCTTAGGCGATGTCTATGGCTACAAGACCAATGGCTTCTTTACCGCTTACGATGCTGTGAACAATCCTACCGGCGAACTCGTACTCGACGGTACAACTTGGAAGCTGCGCGACGGACTGAAGGACAACAGTCCTACCATCACTGGTGGTAATTACTATCCTGGTGGCCTGAAGGTGCAGGTTGATGAAAACGGTGACCCCATCAAGCAGAAACTGGGTAACACAGTACCTGAAGTGACGGGTGGCTTCGGCTTCAATGGAAAGATTAAGAACTTTGACTTCAACGTCTTCTTCAACTATTCACTGGGAGGTGACGTGGTCAATGGTACGAAGTTGGCTAACGCCTTCTATCATGGTTCGGCACGTAACTACAACCTTGTGGCAGATTTCAACTCATCCAACCGTTACAACTGGATCGACCCCGCCACAGGCTTGAACATTGGCCGTCCGAGCACTTCTACCATTGCTGCATACGGTGGAGCTGACGCCTTGATACAGAGGCTCAACGAATTGAACGCCAACGCTAATATCTACAATCCGGCAGCTGTGTCGAACATGCAGATTATTGACTATGCTGTGGAGGATGCTTCCTTCCTGCGTCTCAACACGCTCACAGTGGGTTACACCTTCCCGAAGAAATGGATGAAGTCGATTTACCTCACCAGTCTGCGTCTCTACTTCACAGCTTACAACCTGTTCTGCATCACTGGTTATGATGGCTATGATCCTGAGGTGGATACCAGCAGTAAGAACACGCCAATGTGCCCGGGTATCGACTATGCAGCCTATCCTAAGAGCAGAACCTTCATGGTAGGTGTGAATGTTAACTTCTAATATGATTAAATCAATGAACAAGATATTTTCAATTTCAGTACTTGCTGCCGGAGTTCTGACTTTTGCTTCTTGCTCTGACTTCCTTGATCAGAAGTCACCATCAGAGCAGGATAACGAGTCGGTATACAACTCGGAATATTACACCGGTCAGCAGATTAATAAGATCTATGGTCAACTCACTCTAGACCGTACCTATTCCCAGGACTGGGCGTTCATCTTTGGAATGAACAGTGATACGGAACTTGTTGATGGTCTGGGCTCTAACGCTACTAATACTTCAAGCGAGCGTGGTAACATGAATTATAACGCCAGTCCAGGATGGAGCAAACTCTCCGGTACTTGGACAGCCATGTACGATGTTATTGAGCAGTGCAACCTTGCCATTGACGGCATCGAGAATAGCGGCATCAAGGACAATTCCACCATGCAACATTACTTGGGTGAGGCCCGAACGGTTCGGGCTATGGTTTATTTCGACCTCTTGCGTGTCTTTGGAGACATTCCTTTGAAGCTGGAGCCTACTAAGAGTGACTTGAGCAATGCCTACATCGGCAAGACCGACCGTGACAGCATCATGGACGTGCTGATGGATGACCTCGACAAGGCTATCGATGAACTGCCTTGGGCAGGTCAGAGCAGCTACACCACAGAGCATGCTACTAAGGGCTATGCCCATGCACTGCTTGCACAAATGGCCTTGACACGCGCTGGCTACGCCATCCGTGAGAGTGCTAAGAGTGGCTATGAGACCGCAAGTTATTCCGACCCCACTTATCCTACACAACGTCCTGATGCTGCTACGCGCAAGGCGCTGTATGAGCGCGCGCTGAAGCATCTCACGGCTGTCATCAGCAGCGGTGTGCATCAGCTCAATCCCTCTTTTAAGAATGAGTGGTATCTGATCAACCAGCTTACACTTGACCAGACCTATCGTGAGAATCTTTTTGAGATTCCTATGTTGCGCAATGTCAGTGGTGAGCTCGGCTATACGGTAGGTGTCCGTCTCAACGGCGTTACTACCGATTATGGCTACAGCAACTCGTCAGGTAAGATGAAGGTGACGGCTCCTTTGTTCTATTCTTATAAGTCAGGCGATGAGCGTCGTGACATCACCTGCTCGCAGATTCAGATCTCGGAAGGTACTGATGTCAAGGGCAACCAGGCTACGGTGGAGTCGATGCTCGGCAATGCGCCTTTTGCCCTTTATGTTGGCAAATGGGATCCCCGCAAGGAGTCCGAGGCATGGCTCTCTGAGAACAAAAAAGCTTCTGCCAAGCACATGACAGGTATCAACGTTGTGAAGATACGCTACTCACAGGTGCTGCTCTGGTATGCTGAGGTGATGAATGAACTTGCCGGTCCTGATGGCAGCTATTCTGGTGATGCCGGTCTGACAGCACGTCAGGCCTTGGCTCTCGTGCATGAGCGTGCTTACAGCAGTGACGACAAGAGCACCGCTGCCAATTACATTGCTTCTCTGCCAACCGATAAGGAAGGCTTCTTCAACGCTATTGTTGATGAAAACGCATGGGAGCTGACGGGTGAGAGCGCACGTAAGTATGATCTTATCCGCTGGAATCTTTTGGCAGAGAAGATTAAGGAGATGAAGCAGACCTATCTGCAGGAACTTGCTGACGGAACCTATCAGAAGACCATCTATTTCAACTATGCCGATGCTGCGCATAAGACCATCGATATGAGCAGTGTGACATGGAATGGTCTGCCTGACAACAAGACGGCAGCTGACTATGATGCCAGCGTCAATTCGTTTGGCAACAGTGATGCAAGCAAGGTCAGTGATACTCAGGTTTATACCAACCTGCCTTCAATCTCGAGTGGTCTTGTGCCGACTTCGGTGAGTGGTGGCGAGATTACATTCTCAGAGCCTTCGGTCATCAACCGCTATCTGATGCCTATCGCTTCAACGACGATCTCGGCATCCAACGGCAAGCTTCACAATTCTTATGGATATTCCGATTAATGTTGATCTGCTAATTGAACTGACATGAAAAGATTGAATAAAATAAATACTGCCGCAGCCTTGATGATTGGTCTCATGGCTTTATCCTCTTGTACTGACGGTCAGGACTGGAGCGTTGACAGTGCCTTCGACCGATTGTTCGGTACGCAGGACATCACGGTTACTCCTTTCGATACGAAGGCTGCTGTAGCCTTTGGCAAGACCCCTAATACAACGAGCTATCAGGTGGAGGTGAGCACTGATTCGCTTTATCTGGACGATGTGAGCAGCACGTCTATCGTACAGACCTTCACGTCTTCACCCGACACGATTCGTGGTTTGATGGGTGAGACCAAGTATTACTTGAGAATGCGTTCTCTTGCCGATGGCAAGAATCCAAGCCGTTGGGTTTATTACGAGAGCACCAGTGGCAATCATTACTTCACGACGAAGGCCGAGCAGATCTTCCATGAGGTTGCTGCCGACGACTACGATGAGAGTAATATCACAGTAAGCTGGGATGCCAGTAAGGAAGTGACGTCGCTGGTTCTGCTTCAAGGTGACAATACGGTGCAGACCGTTACCCTCACCGACGAACAGAAAGCTGCCGGTACTTACACATTCACGGGGTTGAATCCAACGACGACTTATGTGATTGAGATTTACAACGGAGCGTCCCGCCGTGGCTCGTTAACAGTGACAACTGCAGCTGCTATGCCGGCCGCAAGTTACCGCTACACGTTGCCAGAGGGTACAACAACGATTTCGCAGCAGTTGATCGATGAGCTGGCTGCTACAGCCAAAGAGCGTGCTGGCAGTGAGACCAACTACAGTTTGACTATCGGTATTCCTGCCGGTATGACCGTTGACCTCGTGGGTACTGATGCTGAAACAGGCGACCCAGCAGCCATTAAGCTGCCCGATGGCATGACTATCAACTTCTTTGGACTTTCTGGTGGTGATGTGCCAGTTATCAATATTCCGAAGGCGCTGAACATGGCAGGCACACATAGTGCCATTACCTTTGAACATCTGAAACTGGTTGACAAAGGCTCCAACTATCTGATTAACCAGAGTGCAGCTTGCACGGTGGATGAGGTGAAGTTTACCGATTGTGAAGGCACAGGTTTCAAGAACGCCTTCTTCCGACTGCAGGGCTCTGAATCAAAGGTCATCAACAAACTGAAGATCGACAATTGTATCTTCCATGACATGTGTGCTGGATATAGCTTCATCCACGTTGATGCCAGCAAAGGTGCTGGCGTGGTGAAGAACATCAGTATCAGCAATACCACTATATATAATGTGGCCGTAACTGGTAAGATGTTCATCTATTCGAGAAACACTGACATGGAGTCTATTGCCATCGACCACCTCACGATGTACAACTCGATAGGTAACAACCAGTACCTCATCGACTTCGACAAGAACGGACAGGGTGCCAAGAGTCTCACTATTAGCAACAGCCTCTTCACGAAGTCGGCTGATGGCGCAGTAGCCAACAAGGGCATCCGTCAGTCTGGTACGACAACGTATGACAACGTTTACTACACCAGTGACTTCGTGATGCCACTGAGTGGAGCCAGCGCTTTCGATGGTACTGCCGATGATGTCTTCACCGACCCGGCAAATGGTAACTTCACTTTGAAGGGAACTATCATCCGGCTTGGAGTGGGCGACTCACGCTGGATTCCTACGGAGTAAAATCAGCTATATTTTTCTGAGTGACCGGTCTTCGGACCGGCCACTACAGATATTCATAGAACGATATAGATTTGAATAACATGATGATCAATTCTCTCAAGTATCTGTTTTTGGCCGTGGCTTTAGCCGGTAGTCTTTCGGCTACGGCTCAGTCCTACACCTTTGCGGGGGTGGAAGAGGAAAAGCAGGAACAGAATACGCCTAATGGCTGGCCGGTAGTCGCTTTGCCTCAATTGCCTGCTATTACGAGTAGTAACACATTAGTCATTACGAGCTTTGGCGCTGTTGCTGACTCTACGGTCGACAACACAGCAGCCATTCAGAAAGCGCTCAATGCTGTTCCGGCATCAGGCGGTATGGTGGTGATTCCAAAGGGTACCTGGCTCTTTGGTACTAAGTCGCTTACCATTAAGAGCAAGACTATCCTGCATCTTGCTGCAGGAGCCACGTTGAAATTGCTGCCTTATGGCAAGGCTCCCAACAACAAAACGAATTTCATTACTAATGCCAGTAAGGCTACTGACATCGTGATAGAGGGAGAAGATAAGACAACCTCTATTCTCGAGGGACAAGGAGCCAGATGGTGGCTCGCACGCGAGAAGAAGGAGACATTCAATCCGGGTGCTTTTGTACGCTTTACTTCAGGTGCCCGTTTCCTCGTAAGAAACATTAGGTTCCAGAATACGCCTGGCGTTAACCTTACCATTGGCCAGAGTGGAAAGGGAAGCGATGCCACGGTACATGATGTGGTCATGCGTGAGCCCTCATCACGTGCTGGTGCGGGAAAAGCTTCTCACAATACCGACGGCATTCCTACATGGTGCCCGCGTATCAATATCTACAATTGCGACATCAGCAACGGCGACGACAATGTGGTGGCTGATCGTGAGACGCAATACTTGCATGTGTGGAATTGTAAGTTCGGTAATGGACATGGCGCGTCAGCAGGAAGCTATACGACAAATGTGAAGCATGTTATCTTCGAGGATATTGACTTCAATGGTACCGACAGCGGTATCCGCCTGAAGTCGAACACTGATCGTGGTGGCGGCGAGGAGGATTTCTTGTATCAGAACATTACTATGAATAATGTGAGATATCCTTTCAGCATTGACTGCTATTACGATAAGGATTATACAACTCCCGATAACGACAAGGCCAATGCAAAACCATTGACAGCTACAACGCCGTCGTTCAAGAATATATACCTGAAGAATATTGTGGTAAAAGGCGCTACGCAGAATGCTATTTTCCTCTATGGGCGTCCGGAGTGTCATATCAAAAACGTGACGCTTGACAATGTACAGATCAGTGCGGCAAAGGGCATCAGCGCTCAATTCGTGGACAGCCTTCGCTTCATCAATGGTACTAAGATCACAGTGACCAAGGGTGACGTCTGGATTTCCAATTACGATGTGTCCTTCACAGAAGATAGCAATCCGGCCGGTATCAAGACGGTGACTGCAGACGGTGGACTTCGTAAAGCCGTGGTCTATGATCTTTCCGGTCATCGGATGATGGGCGACCTCGCCATGCAACATCAGGGCATCTACATTGCCAATGGTAAAAAAGTATTGATTAAATAGAACTTAAATTTTAAACCTTAAATACAAGAATTATGATTCGTGACTTTATGGACAAAGACTTCCTCCTTCAGACTGAAACAGCAAGGAGGCTCTATCATGAGCATGCTGAGCACATGCCAATTATTGACTATCACTGTCATCTCAGTCCTAAGGAGATAGCAGAAGACCATCACTATCGTTCCATTACTGAACTGTGGTTGGGCGGTGATCATTATAAGTGGCGTGCAATGCGCACCAATGGTGTCGACGAGCACTTCATCACGGGTGATGCCTCCGACTGGGAGAAGTTTGAGAAATGGGCTGAGACCGTTCCTTATACATTCCGCAACCCTCTTTATCATTGGACCCATCTGGAGCTCCGCACGGCCTTTGGCATCAACAAGGTGCTCAATCCCGATACGGCTCGTGAGATTTATGATGAGTGCAATGAGAAACTCAAGCTTCCTGAATTTAGCGCACGCAGCCTGATGAAGCGCTACAACGTGGAGACCGTATGCACTACTGACGACCCCATTGACAGCCTTGAATACCATCAGCAGCTCCGCAAGGAAGGTTTCAGCGTGAAAGTGATTCCCGCTTGGCGTCCTGACAAGGTCATGAATCTTACCAACCTTGACGCTTACCGCGAATATGTTGACAAACTGGCTGAAGTGAGCGGTGTGAAGATCAACTCCTATAAAGACTTAATCGATGCCCTTAAGGTGCGTCATGAGTTCTTCGAGTCTATGGGTTGCCGTCTGTCTGACCATGGTGTCAACCGCATGTATTATGCAGAATACACAGACCAGGAGATTGAGACCATCTATAAGAACATCTTGGCAGGCAAGGCACCAAACGCCCACGAGGCTGAGCAGTTCTATACAGCTATTCTTCACGACCTCGCTGTCATGGATGCAGAAGCTGGATGGGTACAGCAGTATCACTATGGTGCGCTGCGCAACGCCTGCACACGCATCTTCAAGAAGCTCGGTCCAGACGTGGGCGTCGACTCCATCGGTGACCAGAGCACTGCAACAGCCATGGCTCGCTTCCTCGACAGTCTCGACCGCGAGGGCAAGTTGGCCAAGACAATCCTCTACAACCTCAATCCTGCCGACAACTACTTGATGGGCTCGATGATTGGTAACTTCCAGGATGGTTCAGTTCCTGGCAAGATCCAGTGGGGATCTGCTTGGTGGTTCTGCGATCAGAAAGAAGGCATGGAGGCACAATTGAATACGCTCTCTGTGCTCGGTTTGCTCAGCCGATTCGTAGGCATGCTTACTGATTCACGATCGTTCCTTTCTTATCCGCGTCATGAATATTTCCGTCGCATCCTTTGCAACCTCATTGGCCGCGACGTGGAGAATGGTGAGATACCTGCTTCTGAAATGAAGCGTATCGGCGAAATGGTGGAGGACATCTGCTATAACAATGCCAAGAGGTATTTCCAGTTCTAATTTGAGTATCCTGACTAAGATATGAAAAAAGCAACAAATTTCAGATGGGTAATATGCACCATGCTGTTCCTTGCCACGTTGGTCAACTATATGGACCGTCAGGTGTTGTCGCTGACGTGGAAGGACTTTATCGCTGTTGACTTCCACTGGAACGACAATGACTATGGTAACATCACGGCCATATTCTCCATCTTCTATGCAATCATTTCTCTCTTCGCAGGCCGTGTCATCGACTGGCTGGGGACGAAGAAGGGATATGTGTTAGCCATCTTCGTATGGTCTCTCGGTGCATGTATGCATGCGGCATGCGGTATAGCCACACTGAAGCTAACTGGCATTCCCAACATGGATGCTTTGCGTGCGGTGCAGGCTGGTTCGCAGACGGCACTCATGGTGAGTACCATCTCTGTTTGGTTGTTCTTGGGCTGTCGTATCGTCCTCGCCTGTGGTGAGGCCGGCAACTTTCCATCAGCTGTCAAGGTGACGGCTGAATACTTCCCAAAGAAGGACCGTGCATACGCTACGTCTATCTTCAACTCTGGCGCTTCTATTGGTGCACTTGTTGCCCCGCTTATCATCCCTGTTCTGGCTAACGTGTTAGGATGGGAGGCCGCCTTCTTGATCATTGGTGGTATTGGTTTCCTTTGGGCAGGTGCTTGGATGTTCCTCTATGATGCACCGAAGAAGAGCCGTTTTGTCAATAAGGAAGAATTGGCTTACATCGAGTCGGACAAGGATGAGGAATCTGCTGATGCCAAGGCTGATGCTGAAGATGAGAATGGTATCAAATTGTCGTTCCTTGACTGCTTCAAGTATCGTCAGACGTGGGCCTTCATTGTGGGTAAGCTCCTCACCGATGGTGTGTGGTGGTTCTACCTGTTCTGGGCCCCTGCTTATTTCTCTGAGCTGGGTCATCCAGCAACGACATTCATGGGACAGATGCTCATCTTCGTACTCTACCTCATCGTAACCGTCATCTCTATCTATGGTGGTTATCTGCCGAGGCTGTTCGTGGACAAGCGCGGCATGGATCCATATGCAGGACGTATGCGTGCTATGCTCATCTTTGCCTTCCTTCCTTTATTTGCAATGTTCGCACAGCCACTGGCAGGCTATTCGGTCTGGTGGCCTTGTGTACTGATTGGTCTTGCAGGAGCCGGACACCAAGCGTGGTCAGCCAACCTCTATTCAACCATTGGTGATATGTTCCCTAAGAGTGCCATTGCTACCATTACGGGTATCGGCACAATGTTCGGTGGACTTTGCTCGTTTGCTATCAACAAATGCTCGGGCATGCTCTTCACGTTCGCTGAGCAACAGGGTGACGCTTTCACCTTCTTTGGCTCACATGGTAAGCCTGCAGGATATATGATCGTGTTCTGTTATTGTGCTATTGCCTACCTTCTCGCGTGGGTTATAATGAAAGCCCTTGTACCAAGATACAAGAAAATCGGCTAATCATTTACTTTAAAAAATCAACTAGATATATATAAATTAATTAAATCATTCAATATTACAATTATGAAAGCATTAAATAGTAAAACGGCCCCCAAGCCAGTACGCCCAGAGCGTATTATTCAGTTCGGTGAAGGAAACTTCCTTCGTTGCTTCGTTGACTGGATCATCTCCAACATGAATGAGAAGGCTGACTTCAATAGCGATGTCGTGATCGTTCAGCCTCTGGGTATGGGACGCATAGACAATCTTATGGAGCAAGACTGTCTCTACCATGTCAATCTGCAGGGATTGGACAATGGTAAGCCTGTCAACTCTTTCCGTCTGATTGATTGCGTCAGCCGTGCACTCAATCCTTATAAGCAGTTTGCTGAGTTCCTGGCTTTGGCTGAGCAACCAGAGATGCGCTTCGTGATTTCCAATACTACTGAAGCCGGCATCGCTTACGATCCTTCATGCAAGCTCGACGATGCTCCTGCCAGCTCTTATCCTGGCAAGCTTGTGCAGTTGCTGTATCATCGCTACCAGTATTTCAAGGGCGACATGAGCAAGGGCCTTATCATCTTCCCATGTGAGCTTATTTTCCTCAACGGCCATAAGCTGAAGGAGGTCATCTACCAGTATATCGATCTCTGGCAGCTGGGTGACGGCTTCAAGGAGTGGTTTGAGAAGGCATGCGGTGTATATGCGACGCTTGTAGACCGTATCGTTCCCGGCTTCCCAAGAAAGGATATCGATAAGATCAAGGCTGAGCTTGATTACGATGACAACAATGTGGTGCAGGGTGAGTTCTTCCACCTATGGGTGATTGAGGCTCCTGAGAGTGTTGCCAAGGAGTTCCCTGCTGACAAGGCTGGCCTCAATGTGCTGTTTGTGCCTAGCGAGGAGCCTTATCATGAGCGTAAGGTGACGTTGCTCAATGGTCCTCACACGGTGCTTTCACCGGTAGCTTTCCTGTCGGGCATCAATATTGTGCGCGATGCTTGCCAGCATCCTGTAATTGGTCGCTTTGTGCACAGAGTGATGTATGATGAGCTGATGCCAACTCTCAATCTGCCTCAGGACGAGCTGAAGCATTTCGCTGATGCCGTACTGGAGCGTTTCTGCAATCCGTTCGTCGATCATCAGGTTACTTCCATCATGCTTAACTCCTTCCCGAAGTATGCCACTCGCGACCTGCCCGGTCTGAAGACATATCTCAAACGTAAGGGTCATCTGCCTGAGGGACTTGTGTTGGGCCTGGCTGCCATCATGGTATACTATCGTGGCGGTAAGCGCGCCGATGGCGTGGATATTGTTCCTAACGATGCTCCTGAGATCATGGAACTGCTCAGCAAGCTTTGGAAAGAGGGCGATGTGGAGAACCTTGTCAAGACAGTGCTGGCACAGACCTCTATCTGGGGCGAGGATCTCAACGCTATCCCTGGACTGAAAGACCGTGTGGTGTATTACATCAACCGCATCAACGAGGTTGGTATGCTCGATACGGTAAAGGAACTCCTGGATTCAGACAAGTAATTCACTTTTAGCGAATAAACATGTCAGACTACATACAAATCAATCCCTCGGACAATGTGGCAGTTGCTCTGCGCGCATTGCCCAAGGGCTTTTCAGCAACAATCGGCGACAATACGGTTACGCTGGCTGAAGATATTCCGGCCGGCCATAAGTTCGCATTGCGTGATTTCGCTGAGGGTGACAAAGTCATCAAGTATGGCTTCCCCATCTCTCACACCACGCAGGCTGTGGGCAAGGGTCATTGGCTGAATGAGCATAATGTTCATACCAATCTTTCTGGTTTGAGCACTTATACTTACAATCCCACTCATGTCAAGCCGGTGTTTACCGACGAGCACCGAACCTTCAAGGGCTACGTGCGCAAGAATGGTGACGTTGGCATCCGCAATGAGATATGGATTGTGCCTACCGTAGGTTGCGTGAATGGCATTGCCAACCGTTTGGCTGAGCAATTGCGCAATGAGACACATTGCGATGGAGTGGATGCCATAGAGGCATTCCCCCATAACTATGGTTGCTCACAGTTGGGTGATGACCATGAGAACACGCGTAAGATCCTGCGTGACATCGTGCTCCATCCGAATGCCGGTGCTGTGCTCGTGTTGAGTTTGGGTTGTGAGAATAACCAGCCTGATGCTTTCCGCGAGTTGCTGGGTGATTATGACGAGAGCCGCATCCGCTTCATGGTGTGCCAGCGTGTGGATGATGAAGTGGAAGAGGGTATGCGCATCTTGCGTGAGCTTTATGCCATAGCCCGTGAGGATCGTCGTACGGATGTGCCATTGTCGAAGTTGCGCGTCGGACTGAAGTGTGGTGGTTCAGATGGCCTCTCTGGTATCACGGCCAATCCCATGCTGGGCGTGTTCTCAGATTGGCTTGTTGCTCAAGGCGGTACCACGGTGCTTACAGAGGTACCTGAGATGTTCGGCGCTGAGACACTGCTGATGAACCGTTGTCGCGACGAACGCGTGTTCAACGATACCGTGAGCATGATCAATAACTTCAAGGAATACTTCATCCAGGCCGGTCAGCCCATCTATGAGAATCCATCCCCGGGTAATAAGGCAGGTGGCATCTCGACGCTTGAGGAGAAATCGTTAGGCTGTACACAAAAGTCTGGCAGCTCCACGGTCGAGGCAGTGCTGTCTTATGGTAGTCGTCTCTCTACCCCTGGACTCAACCTGCTTTCCGCTCCTGGCAATGACCTTGTGGCCAGCACCGCTCTTGGGGCTGCCGGTTGTCATCTCGTGCTCTTCACGACGGGCCGTGGAACACCTTTCGCAACGTTTGTGCCGACGATCAAGGTTTCCACTAACACACCGCTGTATAACAGTAAGCGTCAGTGGATTGACTTCAACGCGGGTACTCTCGTCAGCGGTGACTCCATGAAAGAGATTAGCAGTCGTTTTGCTGAATTCGTACTTGACGTGGCAGGTGGACAGCGGACCAACAGTGAAAAGAATGGCTATCACGAGATTGCTATTCTTAAGAAGGGTGTTACGCTCTAATAGAATGAACTGGCAATAAGGAAACAGGATTGACACTCCAAATTCCAATAGGCCAATCGACATACTATCAATAAGATTTTGCCAAGAATGTGGAATCTTATGACTGAATTTTCGGGCACATGTGGTAATAGACCTTGTGTGCCCGAAATGGTAAGGACGTATGCATATTACCTTATTCATATTCTCATGGATGCAACGCAATACTAATCAAGAACTAAAATACCCATTTAATAATTTCTATCCAATACATCTTGTCAATGAATAGGAAATACTTTTTCAGTTTATTAAGTCTTTTAATAGGACTTTTTACTTTTCAGTCGTCCTTTGCCCTCACATGGGACAAAGCGACTTATGCCAATATTGAAAAAAGCGTGAGGCATCCGGTCTTTGGAAGTTACTCATGCAAGATTACGGATTTTGGAGCCTCCGTCAAGGCTTCGGCAGCTGCTAACCAGAAAGCCATCAATAAAGCCATTGCCGCTTGTTCGAAACGGGGTGGGGGAAAGGTAATTGTTCCCAAGGGGCTTTGGAATACGGGTGCCATTCGCTTACAAAGCGGTGTGAATCTTGTCGTAGACTCCGGTGCCACCCTGCGCTTTGCCTTCGACACGAAGCTTTATCCATTGGTTAAGACCTCGTGGGAAGGAATGGATTGTTGGAATTATTCTCCATGCATCTATGCTTATCAGTGTAAGAACGTGGCACTGACGGGCCAAGGTGTCGTCGACGGAAACGGCAACAATAACACCTGGTGGCAGATGTGCGGAAAAGGCAGCTTTGGCTATTCTGAAGGAAAAACCAAGGAGGCACAAGACCTCGGCAGCAGAAGCAAACTGCTGCAGATGGTAGAGGATAAGGTGCCTGTCGACGAGCGGAAGTTTGGTCTGGGCTGTGGCTTGAGACCGCAGTTGGTGAACTTCGTTGAATGCGATGGCATCCTTATCAATGGTTTAAAGTTTATCAATTCTCCTTTCTGGGTGCTTCATCCGCTTAGAAGCCAGAATATCATTGTCGACGGCGTGACCGTTTACAATGAAGGCCCCAATGGTGACGGTTGCGACCCTGAAGCCTGCAAGAATGTGATTATTCAGAATTGCACCTTCCACACTGGTGATGACTGTATCGCCATCAAGAGCGGCCGCAACAATGACGGTCGTCGCTGGAATACGCCCTCAGAGAACATTATCATTCGTCATTGCAAGATGGAGGATGGTCATGGCGGTGTCGTCATAGGCTCTGAGATCTCGGGTGGCGTCCGTAACGTCTTTGCTCACGACTGCTATATGGACTCTCCTAATCTTGACCGTGTACTGCGTATCAAGACCAACACCATCAGAGGTGGAGTGGTCGAGAATATCTTCATGAAGGACGTCACGGTCGGGCAGTGCGGTGAGAGCGTCTTGCGTATTAATCTCAAGTATGAGCCTAAGGAACCTGGTTATCGTGGTTACCAGCCTATTGTTCGTCGCGTGTGTATGGAGAACGTGACATGCCAGAAGAGTAAGTACGGTGTGCAGGTAAACGGCTTGAGCGACATCACCAATGTGAGCGATGTCACCTTGCGCAATTGCACTTTCAATGGAGTGAGCAAGTCCCCGTTGCTGATCAACGGCAAGACGAGCAACATTCATCTTGACAACGTGACGATCAATGGTCAGCTTGTGCTGATGCCTGAGGACCGTCCTTACAAAAACTACTCTCAGTGGATGGTGGCCTCAGAGATGAAGCGTAATCCCGATCCCGCTTTGCTTGACTTCTCCAAGCGTCCTAAGTGGAGTTACGTGATGGGAATAGAGATGGAGAGCATGCTCGATACTTATAAGGCATATGGCGACACGGCCATTTTGAATTACCTCTGGCGCTACCCCGCCACGATGATCGATGCGAAGGGTAACATCACTGGCTATAAGTATGAGGACTATAACCTTGACAATGTGCGCACGGCTAAGTTCATTTATCGTATGAATGAACTCAGGCCACAGACCAACATCGATAAGGCTCTCAAAACTTTATTCAAGCAGTTGGAGCATCAGCCTCGTACTAAACAGGGCGTGTGGTGGCACAAGGCCATATATGCCAACCAAGTATGGCTTGACGGTATCTTCATGGGACTGCCTTACTATACGTTGGCCGCTCCTCATTTCAAGGGACAGAAGAAAGCCGTTAAATATTGGGACGATGCAGTCAATCAGATCACCAAGACGGGTCAGTTTACTTACGATGAGCGGACAGGCCTGTGGAAGCACGCTTGGGATGAGACACACAAAGCCTTTTGGGCTGACTCCGTCACGGGATTGAGCCGTCACACATGGGGACGTGCTATGGGATGGTATGCCATGGCAATGCTTGAGGTACTTGACGAGCTGCCCGACAGTTATGAAGGGAAGGCAAAGGTCAAGGGAATGTTCCAAAAGGTGATGAAAGCCGTGGTGCGCTACCAGGACAAGAAAACTGGTGTGTGGTATGATGTACTCGATGTGAAAGACCCTCGTAACTACTTGGAATCCACCTGCTCAAGCATGTTCGCTTACTGTTTACTGAAAGGCTCACGCATGGGATGGCTTGATAGCAGTTATCGTGAAGCGGGTGTGAAGGCTTGGAAAGGCATACTGGAACAATTTGTCAGAGTAAATGCAGACAAGACCATCTCTCTTACTCGTTGTTGTTCGGTGAGTGGCCTTGGTCCGGCTCCCGGTCCATATGTGAAGAAGCCAAATTTCAAGCGCGATGGCTCATTTGCTTATTACATGAGCGAGCCCATACGTGACAACGACGCCAAGGGCGTAGGACCTTTTGTATGGGCCGCGCTCGAGATGGAGAAATAATAGTAAGTCTTGATATTCTATTAAATACTGAGGGTGTATCAAAATTGGAGAGGCTTCTCCAATTTTGGTACACCCTCTTTGTTTATTCGATTTTGGCAGTCTTTTCTATAGACGTACAAAGTCAAAAAATGAAACTATCTTTTTGGGAAAACATAGAAATGACGGTTAACGTCACGGTCAATCATCCATTGGTCAATGGCAACGTGGTCGTTGAGCGCTTTGATGGTCAGGGTATGTGATCCCGATGGAAGTGCAATGGGCAGTTCTACGAGAGATTGACCACGCAACACACCTTTGGCCCAGCGTTCTGATTGTGAACCATCGTTGATGATAATAGTGGTTGGCGGAAGGCTGTCGATACGTATGCTACATTCCGACGATGTACCGTCGAGTGAGAATAACGGGACGAAGGCCAGACGAAGTACACCGCCAATGGTTCCTGTTTGAAACTCGTAGACCACGGAGTCATCTTTTTGTAAAGTGACGGATCTTAACGATCGGCCAAGGAGACTGACTTCTGTGGCTCCTTTGCTGCCGGAGGCATATTCGTATCCTTGTCTGACGAGGCAACCGTCGTCCTCCAACGGGGCATCAATCCTCATGTTGTTGCCATACTGGGTGATTTCCTGTTCGCTGATGGTATCAGTGAGCGCGGGTTTGCCAAAAAAGGCAAGACGACGAGGCGTATTGTCAACAATATTCTTCCATTTGCCATCAGCCAGGGAGTCGCTGTAATATTGGTTGAGCTTTTCCAGAGCCAGATATGCTTTCATGCTGCGGGCTGCCGACTCCAGTGCTTCGCTGTCATGGTGGAAGCTGGCAGGACGGCCAATGAGTCTTGACTCTTGCGCCTGCAACAGTTTGACGGCCATAAGAGAAGCTGCATGTACGGGATATTGAATGGTTGCGAAATAAGCATCTTTATTTGACTCCTCAACAAGTTCTGCTGTCTTGTCGATGCTATTACAGATATCCTGATAATTGTTGAGGTAGCGTTCCAGCTCGTTCCCAAACTCCTCGGCGTTGAACGCCGTGTTCTTCACACCGGCGTCACCTGTAGGATTGGTTGTTGATGGACTTGTCTGTTGAGAGAAGTCCATCATGCTGGGTCGGCGAATCGTTGTCAACCGGATAAATTCCTCCAGTGGTTGGATCAAGCGTGTGGCGACAGCAGGTGTGAACTGTTCGCCGAGCCATGTCTGGAGATGTTGGTTCACATTGGTTACGCTCACACTGTTGATATTCCAGGCAAGGTCTGTGACAAGGCTAAGATTGTAGGCCAGCACCTTAGGATTGTTGATAGATATCAGCCACAACCGATTGGCCCCATGAATGTAGGCAGTATGCAGTTCGTTGACGATCAGCCCTGGCGCTGTCGTTGGCAACCACAGATTGTCGTGTGGCTGACCGGCAACGCAGAGATGATAGACCAGTCCTCCGCTATTCTCAAGCTCATTGTTGGTGGGCATCAGATAGCCATAACCGTCATCATGTAGCGTGATGTCAATGTTGGTGTTTTTCTTGTGATCATGCAGTCGCAGGACATTTCCATTGTGGGGCAAGACAGTTCTTATGCCGAAGGAGTCGGCCATTTCCCTAAAAGTCCTGTTGGCAGGTAGCTTGGAGGTGCCGCTATCCCATCCGGCGCTAAGTACGTTGATGCGCAGACGCAGCATCAATTCAAACAGATGGCGATAGTCTGTCGTGGAAAAGTTGGATTGTTCAATGTTGATGCCCCGCAACTCAATTGATGGCGCACGGGTTATTTCAAACTGATCATCAATGGTGAGGCGGTTGCGTCTCATTGGCTTGACATCTCCCCACCATATCCATGGACTGACACCGGCCATGCGCGAGAGCTCCAGCACGCCATAAGCTGTTCCACAGCCATTGGCACCGACAATATAGATCTTACCGTTGCGTACGCCCAGCCAAAAAGCGTCTTTCTTTGCGATGAATTCCATGATGGGAACATTTAGGTTTTGCAGTACCTTCAAGTCCTTGTTGGTGATGGAATTGAGTTGATACACCATCACATCGGCATTGTCACTTTCTTTCGCTTTTTCCCCTGTGACTGCCTGCATGTCGCTTGCAAAAAGGGCAATGGCCTTGTCCACGACAGCATCGTGTTTCTTCTGAACATCATAGGTGATATGGCCTCCACGGTACCAGTCGAAGGGTTTTGACTGAATCGTAGCAGACAACATGAAAAAGATGACTAATATATAGAAAGTGCGTAAACTTTGTTGCATGATTGTTTTATCTTAATGACCAATTACAAACAAAGGTATTGAAAAAACATGGAATGGAATAATTAATTGAGTTTATTTAGCTTTTATGTTCTTTTGTTTGCCAAACATTGTTTTGTGAATATACCAGCTTTTGAGGGGGCTTGCAGTCTGCCGTGGTTCTAGTCGTAAGGAAAAATAGGCCGAAAAACAGAAAAAAACCGCAATTTATTTTGTCATTTCGTTAAAAAGACCTACCTTTGCACCCGATTTAAGGAAATGCTCATATGAGTTAGTTCTTTAAGTCAAGACGGAGACTCGCTAGCTCAGTTGGTAGAGCACAACACTTTTAATGTTGGGGTCATGGGTTCGAACCCCATGCGAGTCACAAATGGGGCGTCTGTTAAAAGCGCTCCATTTTCTTTTATATCAGCGAGTTAGAAAACAATAATCAAAACAAATCGGTATCATATTACCTATGTATTTATTGGTATATTAGTGGTTTGTTTACCGTTGTTTACCAAAATATGTACCCAACATGATACCTGCACATGATACCAAAAAAAATAATCACAATGAATACACTGAAAATACCGTCAGTAAGGCTTGTGTTTGACCGCAAGCATGTATTGGGCTGGCAATTGTCTCTATTGCCAGCCCGTTTCTACTCTTAGGTTGTACAGATAACTGTGAAAGTAAAGTTGAAAATACTATCTTTTCAAATAATTGTTGAAATCGCTTTTTGTCAGAGTTCAGCTTCTTGTCAATTCACAATCATTATTTTAGATGCTTTACCCCACACTGGTGCTTTGAGTTGGGTAATTTCTTGTTGTTGCACATCGTCAAGGATGACTGCATGACGATAGTCGGGACGTTGTGTCTCAAACGTCAAGCCATGCAGTTGCAGACCGTCAACATGGCGGGCGAAGAGTCCGTAGGCAGGTGTGGGGCCAGCCCATCGTGGTTCGGGATAGTTTGTGCCTTGCTCACGGTAGGTCTTCTGTGAGAGCGATTCTCCTCCTCCTCCCCGATATTGGATGTAGATGTTGCTGAGCGAGATGTTGCGAAGGGGTGTGCCAGGCATGCCCGTTAGTATGATGCCAGCCAGTGAGTCCACATCGGTGGCGATTATGTTGCTCAACTGGATGTTACCGCCATAGGATATATCCTTGCGTTCCCTGGGACCTCTGTTGCGGCAACCTGTGGTTACATAGATAGGGTAGTGATGCACATGCTCCATCGTGATATTGCTCACCGTGATGTTCTCCATTCTTCCCTGGTCCACTTCCTCAAATGCCAGTCCGCTACTCCATAGGCAGGTGCAGTTGGTAATGGTGATGTTGCGGTAGCCGCCATTGCTCTCCGTGCCGAGTTTGATGCGACCGCACACCCAGTTCACTTTCTCAGGTTGGCGAGTGCCGTCGAGTAGTGTACCGAGCTTATAACCCGTGACGAGGCAGTTGCTGATCATTACTTCTTCACAAGCCACCGGCTTTTTCAGTGCATACGAGCTTTTCAGCACCAAAGCATCGTCGTGGGGTGTATTGATTTTTGAATTGGTTACGCTGACAAACTTACAGCAGTCTATGTCTATGCCATCTCGGTTGGTGTCAATAGTCAGGTTGTCTATGTTCACCAATTCACATCCCGTGATGATGACTCCGAAGTGACCGCCACGGAAGATGGTGAAGTCGCGGAGTAACACCTGTCTGCAACATTTCAAGGCAACAGCCTTGTCTCCCGTTCCGATGCTGCCACCCTGTACTTGTCCGGCGCGTTCCGTATCCTTGCGTGTAAGTCCTTCACCATCTATCATGCCTTGCCCTGTGATGGCGATGTTGGTCTGGCCGTCGGCCCAGATCAGACTATTGTGGAAATAGGTGTGACCGCCGTCTTGATATTCCGGTCCTTCGAACGGCTCACTCTCGTCATAGGCTTTCATGCTCGCGGGTGCGGCCACAATAGTAGCCCCAGCCTCGAGATGCAGTTCCACATGACTTTTTAGGCGGATGCTGCCGCAGAGATAGCGTCCTGATGGCACCACCACACGTCCTCCGCCTTGAGCGACACATGAGTCGATGGCTCGGTTGATAGCGACATGGTCCAAGTGCTTGCCGTCGCCCTTGGCGCCCAGATCTCTTACGTTGAGCTCAATAGCCTGCAGGGGCAGTACTATTAGGAGAAGTAGGAATAAAGAGGAAAGTTGTTTGTTCATATCAGCTTCTGTTTTTTGGTTTACTGCAAAGTTACTAAAAGAAACTCGTCATTGTGGAACATTTATGTTCATAAATTTACAATTTAATTCAAATCATGTTTGTTTTTTGCTTTATTTCACTTTTCAATACTTTCCGGAACGAAGGATAACTGATTTCTTTTGTTTGACAAATATTGCCGAGTATTGTTGTTACTCAAATTATTTTGATTATATTTGCACATCCAAAAACTTTGAGATGAGATTGTTACATTGTCACTTGCTTTCTACGGCGCGCTTGATAGCCGCTGCTGCATCCCTTCTGTCTCCGGTGTTTGCATCTGCTCAGATGCTTATCAACGGTCATAAACCGTTTGTTGATAAGTCTCAAGGTGGCTTGTTGTTTGTTGCCCCTGTTGCCAGGATGACGAACTATGCTGCGACTGTAGAGAAGACCAGTGACGAATGGACTGAACTGACCGTTGAAGGTAAGGAGATATCAACAGCAACCACGATTGACTTTGGCGATGTCTCTAGAGGACGTTCCTTCTCCTTGTGTGGCAAATACAAGGGTAAGGACAGCACTATGACGGTAAGTTTTACTTCCTTTCCTGTTATCGAATTGAGGAAACCGTCAGCGTTTTCTAACGATTATGAGCCCTGCCAAATCATTATTGACGAGCCTGACTCGCCACGTGTCGCGCCAGTTTACTCGGCTACAGTCAAACACCGCGGAGGCTCTACCAATGCTGACGACCGCCATAAGCGTAATTATCATTTCAAGCTGTTGGATAACAAGGGGGCGTCGCTCGACCTTCCGTTGTTGGGCCTGCGTGATGACAACAGCTGGTTACTCGACGCGGGGCAGGTTGACCTCTTCCGCGTTCGCAATCACATCTGTCATGAACTGTGGCTTGACTTCTCAACACCACCTTACTATCATCAGCAAGAGCCAAAAAGCATCAATGGCTGTAACGCGAAAATGATTGAATTGTTTGTCAATGATGAATATCGTGGCATCTATTCTTTGCTGGAACCAGTAGACCGTAAGCAACTGAAAATCAAAAAGTATAAGAAAGGAGTAAAAGGATGCTTATGGAAGACGAAGGACTGGCAGGGTACGACCTTCTATGATGTCATCAGCTCATATAACAATCAATCGGCAACGCTCATGGGATTTGAGGCTAAATACCCGGAGCCGGGCGATGATGCCGATACAACAGATTATTCACCTCTTGCGGCTGCCGTTAACTTTGTGGTATCTTCTACAGATACTGACTTCAAACAACATATTGGTGAGTACATCGATGTGCCGGTGCTGATGGATTATTCGCTTTTCGTCGATCTGATTAATGGTATTGACAATGGGGGCAAGAACTGTTACTGGAGTGTATATGATAAGAGCAAAGGTGTACGGATGAGTCTCACGCCATGGGATATGGACGCTACATTTGGACAGAATTATACGAACAATCCTGTCACAGATGATCTCACGCAGCCCGACAACAATATTGGCAGTTTCACCAATATTGAGGCGCGACTCATCGCTGTGCTTGGAACAGCATACGACCAGGCGAAGCAACAGCGATATGCCGAACTTCGGAAGACTTTCTTTGATGAGAAACAACTGGACACACGTTTTGAGGTTCACTACGACACGCTGGCCTACAGTGGGGCTGTCAAGCGTGAGACAGAGAAATGGAGTGGGGATACCGATTTAGGTGGTAAAGCGCTGGACTTCGAGGGTGAACTTGCAGCTATAAAGAATTGGATTCAACAACGCCTCTCCTTTTTGGACAATAAATATGGCTATGTCTCTTCTGGCATCACCAGAATTGGCTTTGTGCCATCCGACGATGCCTTGTACACGCTCTATGGACTGCGAGTAGCTCATCCTACCAAAGGGGTCTATATACATAAAGGTAAAAAGATAGTGGTAAGTTCGTTCCACTGACTGTTGCTACAATTTCCTTTTTCTGTACGTCAAAACCGCAGTCACGAGTTTAGCCCCTGCATCCTTAGTTGTGAATTGCCAATAGACTTTTATCATAAAATCCAGATGGTCTAAAACATTCGACCCTTCACAGAAAAACTCGTGGCTCCTCTTGTTGCCTATTATACTTTTTTTGTAACTTTGCATACGACATAATTCTTACATCCATATGGAACAAATCAAAAATGACAAGCTGACGGTAGTGGTCAGCGAACATGGTGCTGAACTTGTCAGCATCAAGGATAATGCAGGTAAAGAATACCTTTGGCAGGCTGACCCCGCTTATTGGAACCGTCATGCACCCATTCTCTTTCCTTTAGTGTGCAGTGTGTGGCATGACACCTATCGTGTCAATGGAAAAGAATATCATCTGCCGCGTCATGGCTTTGCCCGCGACACTGATTTCAGGCTGATAGCCCGTGGTGATGCCCAAGCCGTCTTTGGCCTTCACGACAATGCAGAGACGCTCAAGAACTATCCATTCCACTTCAATCTTGGTGTGAGCTATAAGCTTGAGGACAATAAGATTCATGTTGTATGGCATGTAGAGAACACTGATGACCAGACCATCTACTTCCAGATTGGCGGACATCCTGCATTCAATGTTCCGGGTGCAGTAGCCGGCGAACCCATGAAAGCAACGCTGCGGCTCGATAATGTGAGCCCTATCCGCATCTTCGGTGATGTAGAGGGGTGTATTGACAAGGGCCGTCACGAGGTAGTGAAGACGGACAAAGGTATTTGGAATGTTACAGAGGACACATTCAAGGATGATGCGGTCATCTTCGATCACAGCCAACTTCACCATGTGGAACTGCTTGGTGAGGGCAACAAGCCTGTCGTTGCCGTAGATTTCAAGACACCGGCTGTCGGCATCTGGAGCCCTTGTGGCAAGCATGCTCCGTTTGTGTGTATTGAGCCATGGTATGGCGTGTCCGACTATGCTGATTATGACGGTGAGTTTGGCGATCGCTATCTCATGAACAAGCTCCTTCCCGGTTCCAGCTTCATGAGCGAGTACGTCATCACGATTGGCCAATAGCAATACTGTTGGAAGGATAATGATTTTAATGCAATGCCGAAGCAAGATTCTCGGTGAATGTGTCTTGTGTATATGTGTTGCCATATTCATCAGTGGCTTCCACGCGGACTTTTGCTTTCGGATTCTTTAATTTATATACGAAATCGTGGTAACAAGTCTTGGAAAAGTATTTTTTATCGCGATTGAGCACACCTAAATGATAGCCCACTGCCCAAGCATCAGGCCTGAAGTAGGATTGGGCTGAAGTCATTTCCCCGCTGTAGGTGCCGTCTTCGTAGACGTTCACGTGCCAGCGGGGATTGTAGTTGAATACATTGGTCACAATAAAGCCGGTTCCCACCCCATAGGAGCGGTAACCATGGGAGCCGCTAAACTTGCCATTGCCGTGCAGTAGCCTTATTTGATAGCTCTTGTTTGTAATTGGTGGATTTATAGTACTGATTGACGACGTTACTGCCTTGAATCTCATACACTGCATAGCCATTGGGTGTGCCATCAATACAGATGTTTGAGGACATCTTGTTTTTAAGACCACCTTTAGGGGGAACCATTTGCACTATTTGAACGTTTTATAAAGTATTTGTAACAAATCACAAACCCTGATGAACAATCAAACACTAACTTTGCACAAAATTTCAACCTAAAAATAAATTTTAACTTAAAACTACCGCTAATGCAAAGTATTAAAATGATGGAGAAGAAAGGAATAGCCCTATTCTTTCTCAGTTTGAGTACAGTAGCAGGCTTCGCGCAATCCCCGATCAAGGGCAACGTGAAAGATGCTAACGGTGAGCCAATTCTTGGCGCTACGGTAAAGGTAAATGGTTCTAAGGTGGCTGCGGTCACAGACTTAGACGGAAACTTCGTGGTGAATGCCAAGCCTGGTTCCACCATTACTGTTTCTTATGTGGGCTTTGTAAGTCAGACTGTTACAGTTAATGGCACCAACCTCATTCCTATTGTATTAAAAGAAGACGACCGCATGCTCAACGATGTGGTAGTCATCGGTTATGGCGTTCAGAAGAAGAGCGACTTGACCGGTGCTGTTGCTTCTGTCAACGGTGACGACATTAAGAATCTCGCTACCTCTGATGCCGGTGCTGCACTGCAAGGTAAGGTTACAGGTGTGCAGATCATCAACAGTGGTGCGCCGGGTGCTGGTGCAGAAATCCGTGTGCGTGGTTATGGTTCCAATGGTAACAACTCCCCATTGCTGATCGTTGACGGTCTGAAGGTCGACAACATTCAGTACCTCGATCCCTCGCTCATCAAGTCGGTGGAGGTTTTGAAGGATGCCGCTTCCGCTGCTATCTATGGCGCCGAGGCTGGTAATGGTGTCGTCCTCATTACCACGAAGAGTGGTTCCAACAATGGTGGGCATGCACAAATCAGCTACACGCTCAAGGCTGCCAACCAGAGCTTGGGCAAGAAAGCCGACCTCTTCGATGCACCCGAGTATATCGAGTATCACAAGTATCTCGGCGACCTCACCGACGAAGAGCTCAAGTCAAAGAATTACAATGGCCAGAACACAAACTGGTATGATGAGGTGTTTGGAAACAGTTGGAGCGTGGAGCATAACGTGACTGTGCAAGGTGGAAACGACAAGGGGCACCTGCTGGCCGGACTGGGCTATGTCGACAACGATGGTATTGTCAAGGGTAAGAAAGATGTCTACCGCCGCTTTACTGCACAACTTAATGCCGACTATAAGTTCTATGATTGGCTGACCGTGACCAGCAACACCTCTGTGGAGAAATGGAGTACGCGGGCACTAACCAACGGCTATCAGTCATTCCTTAACTCAGTGGTGTCTATCGACCCGCTTACACCCGCCTATGTCTATAGTCAGGACGACATGGGAATAAATATGAAGGATCACTGGAACATGCCCAACCACGGCAATGTAATGACTCCTCCGGGGTATACCGACGCTAACCCGATATGGTACGGCACGTCAAAGTATATCGAGGATGCTACTGGTAACCCGTTGGCTATGCGTGACCGCCGTAACGCTAAGAACAGTGGTCTGTCTGTCCGTGGCTCTCTTGCCGCCAACTTCACTCCCACCAAATGGCTGACAGTCACCTCAAGGTTGGGCTATCGCATCAGCAACAGTAATTCGCATGAGTATTTAGGTCCGTTCTGGCTCACCTCTATGGCCTACAGCGACAACTATTCCATTTCCGCCGCCACCAACTCGGGACTCTATTACCAATGGGAGAATTTCGCCAACTTCCTCCATTCGTTTGGCAAGCACAATGTGGGCGCCATGATTGGTATGTCGTACACCAAAAACCATTGGGACAACACCTCTGCCTCGTCAAGTGACACCAAGGAAATCTTGGAGGGCGACGCTGCACCTAACTATCAGTTCATTGACTTCCTCAACGCAAATGGTAAGTCGCACCTGAAGGCTAACAACCAACCCGGCGATGCCACACAGTTGTCTTACTTCGGCCGTTTGTCGTATAACTACGATGAGCGCTATTTCTTCCAGTTCAACATCCGCCGCGATGCCTTTGACTCTTCGAAGTTGTCTGCTCACAACCGCTGGGGTACCTTCCCCTCTGTCTCTACTGGCTGGGCCATCAGCAATGAGAAATTCTTCAAGAACGCCGTCAGCCCTGAGGCTGTGTCTTTCCTGAAGTTGCGTGCTTCCTGGGGACGCAACGGTAACGTCAACATCCTCAGTGGCTATAAGTATCAGTCTACCATCGGCTTCGGTGGCTATTACAACTTTACCAACGAGGCTACCACAGGTGCAGCACCGACCAGCCTGGCTAACCCAGATCTGACGTGGGAGACTGCCGAGCAGACCGACCTCGGCCTTGATGCCCGCTTCCTCAACGACCGACTGACCTTCGGTTTCGACTGGTACCGCAAGATGACCAAGGACCTGCTCATCAACATCCAGCCCTATCCGGAGATCGGTTTCAGCACCGCCACGGTGAACTCCGGTAAGATTCTCAATACCGGTGTGGACATTGACCTGGGATGGAAAGACCATATCGGTGATTTGAAGTACAGTGTCAGCACCAACTTCTCAACGCTGAAGAACGAGGTGAAGAAGGTTAACGACCTGTTGCCGCGATACAGCGAGATTGGTATCAATGGTTTCAACAACAAGCTCTCTCCAACCTTTGAGGCCGGTC
Source organism: uncultured Prevotella sp. (assembly GCA_900319905.1). Taxonomy (GTDB): domain Bacteria; phylum Bacteroidota; class Bacteroidia; order Bacteroidales; family Bacteroidaceae; genus Prevotella. The sequence goes on from ONQB01000010.1 coordinate 67,225, forward strand.
ACCCGATGTGGTATTTCCGTGGCTTCAAGTATGCCGGCGTGGACAAGGAAACCGGAAAGGCACTCTACTACGACAAGAACGGTGAGATCACTGACGCTCCTAAGGACGATGACAAGCAGGATCTTGGCTCCGCTATTCCTAAGTTCACCTATGGTATCACCATCAACCTGGAATACAAGGGCTTTGATTTTACGGTCTTCGGTACGGGTGCTGCTGGCAACAAGATCTATAATCTGATGGTTTCTGCCGACCGCCCACGTATCAATGGCATCGACACCTACTGGAAAGACTCGTGGAAACAGAAGGGCGACAACGCCAAGTATCCTGACATGAAAGTGGTGTCGACCGACTGGACCTTCTTCAGTTCAAGCGCTGCCATCTTCAACGGCTCTTACTTCAAGTTCAAACAGATTGAGCTGGGCTATACCCTGCCGTCAAAGTTGACCCGCAAGGCTCTGATCAGCTCACTGCGCTTCTCGGTTTCTCTCGATGACTTCTTCACAATCACCAGCTATCCCGGTGCCGATCCCGAGACCTCGTCGCTTAACAGCGGTGCTTCCCGCGGCTTCGATAACGGAAACTATCCTACCTCAAAGAAGGTGGTATTCGGTGTCAATCTCACATTCTAAAGACTAAAAACAGACAACAATGAACAAGCATATCATTCCTATCTTTGCACTGCTGGCCGGTATGTCATTTACCGCCTGCACTGACCAATTGGACATAGAGCAGAAGGGAACTAAGCCTACTCCTGAATTCTATAAGACTGATGCTGATTGTGAAAAGGCATTGGCAACGGCTTATGAGGGATTTATGGTCAACACGCTCGGGCGCACGACTGTGTCGGGAGGTCCTGGCATCTACACGCCGGCGCGTGTGCTGGCCAATGATCCGGGCGACGACGTGCTCTACGGTGGTGGCAACTACGGCGACCATGAGTTTGGTGGCGCCATCAACCAGTTCCGCTATGAGAGCAATCCCGAGGCCATCAACTTCCACTACCGTGGCCTGTATCTCTCGGTCTATGACGATAATCTCATCCTCGACCATTTCACCAATCCTGCCACTGCTTTCCAGAAGCAGGCTGTCGCCGAGGCAAGAGTCTTGCGTGCCTATAACTTCTTCCTCCTGGCCTGCTATTGGGGCCAGCCGCCTTTCGTCGACCATCTGCTCGATGCACAGGCGATTCCGACCAACAGCGAGATGACGCAACAGCAATATTACGAGTGGGTTGCCAAGGAGTGCGAGACTGCTGTGCCCGACTTGACCGAGCGCAAGAATGTCGACGACAAATATGGGACTTATCGTGTGACCAAGGGCTTCGCCTATGCTTTGGCTGGCAAAGCACTTTTGTTTGCCAAGAAGTACGACGAGGCTAAGGCTGCCTTCAAGAAAGTCATCGACTCCGGCAAGTACGCTTTGGTGCCCGGTGACCAATATCTCGACCTTTTCCATGTCGAGGGCGACGGCGCACCCGAGAAGATTTTCGAGATCAACATGTATTACAACCCTGCTGCCAGCGACTGGAGCACAGGCAGTGGACTAGGCTATATCCATCATTCCACCTGGATGGAGTCGAACTGTTTCAACTGGCGCGCCGGCAACTTCCAGGTCAATCCTGCAGCTACTTATACCGGTGTTGACGGGTGGGGCTCTATTGGCATTCCTGAGTGGTTTGGTGAGGAGTTCCATGAGAACGACGGCGACTCCAAGCGCTTCAAGGCAACCATGATGCACATCGACGATGCCGTCTATCAGACATCGGGCATCAAGGGCATGGAATATTCCGATCCTAAACTGAACAATATGAGTTTGGAGGAAAAGAAGAACTCTAAGGAAATCGGTATCAAGGATGTCACCCAGGGACTCTATGACCAAAGCTTCTACTTGCCGTTCAAGATGCTGATTCGCGCGAACGATGTCGAGGATGGCGGCAAGCACGGCGGCAACCTGCGCCTGAACAACATCATTGTCATGCGCTATGCCGAGGTGCTGCTCGACTATGCCGAGTGCTGCTTGCAGACCGGTGACAATGCTGAGGCCAAGAAGTACATCAATTTGATTCAGGAGCGTGCCGGCTCGAAGACCATAAGCGCCAACGTTGATATGGAGGTGCTCAAGAAAGAGAAGTCTTATGAGATGTGGTTTGAGGGTTGCCGCTTCCAGGATATTCTTCGTTGGAACGATGCCAAGGGACTGGCCCATCTCAAGGATGCCGGCAACGCTGTGCCGCATCTCTTCGACAAATTGTTCAGAGCGCCGAAGCCAGGTGAGAATCCAATCTGGGAGCATGGTACGGAAGCCAACAGCCGCTTCTACATCATTCACACCCATGAGGCTAAGGATGCAGGATTCACAGTCGGATTCCAGGACAAGCACCGTCTCTTCCCATATCCATCATCTATCATCGAGATGAATCCTAACTTGAAGCAGAATCCTGGCTGGTAATCAGTTTCAACACAGATAATGAGTGAACATAAGGGGTTGTATCAAAGTAGAGAAGTCATGACTTCTGATACAGCCCCTTTCTTACTGTTATGCTTTGATGATGAAATATTCTATAATCTATGATTTCGCCCTTTGCGCCATGACACTATGGCCGGGTGCTGCATCAGCGCAGACTGTCGTGGCGGCCACAGAGTGCTTGCCGATGGGCAATTACCGTGAGGCTTCTGTCGGAGTAACAGCGGGTGACGCCGATGGCTACGGACATCACCTACGGTACGCATCGTTGTCGGGTAGGGGAAGCTGGCTGCGTTATGGCCTTGTTGACTTTTCGCCTTTGACCGATGCCTATCTCACTTTGTGTGTACGCGCGGCGGACAATTCCCAGATTTGCGTGCGTGAGGGAAATGCCAAAGGAAAGGTGATTGCACGCGTGGCGGTGGTAGTGAAAAATGGAGACGGGCCGTTTCAACGCGATTTCCGTCGGCAGTGGATGTCAATTGCAGTGCCGCTGCGATCTCTTCCTAAAGGTGTTGCCGATGTGGTGCTGACCTGTGAGGGGCCGTGGGTCGATGTGGGATGGCTGCGTTTCAAGAATCGGCCAAAGTATTTTTCTCCGGCTACACAAGAAGCAGCGCATCCTGACGAGCAGGGCTACTTGCGCCGTTGGCTGTTGCTGGAACCTATTCGTCAGGACATCCGCTCCAACATTGTCTTCACTGACAGCTATCTGCAAAAGGTCTTTAATAAGCAATATTTCAAAGGACAGATGACTGAGTTGCCGCACTCGGGTCAGCAGGAGCATGTCGGCGACCAGAGACTGAGATGGCATGCACTCGACAGTGAGCGCTACAGCGTTCGGCTCTTCCGCTTTGCCGAGCGGTGGGGACAGCAAACCTACGGTTCGCTGTTTTGGGCAGTGTCCGTGATTGACTGTCCGAAGGAAATCAAGAACGTGAGGCTGTCTGCCGGCTCCAATGGTGCATCGGCATGGTGGCTTAACGGCGAGCATGTGCTCACGCTGGAAGGCGACCGGCGCATGGTAGAGGACGACGCACGGTCGGGACGGCTCACACTTCACGCGGGGCGCAACATCCTCCGCTGTGCTGTTGTCAATGGACCTGGACTCAGCGACTTCTGTGTGCGCTTCCTCGATGACGAGAACCGTCCTATTGTTTCACCTCTTACTCTTACCCTATCAAAGAAATGAAAAGACTCTATACTCTTTTGGCCGTAGCGGCAATGACAGCTACGGCATTTGCCCAGGCTGGGGCTCCTTATATTCATGATCCGTCGACACTCGCCGAATGTGACGGTAAGTTCTATACGTTTGGAACCGGTGGAGGAGGTCTGATATCTGAAGATGGTTGGACTTGGCATGGTGGCGCTGTCCGTCCCGGTGGCGGTGCGGCTCCTGACGTGATGAAGCTCGGTGACCGATACCTTATTATATATGGTGCTACGGGGGGAGGACTCGGTGGCGGACACAATGGCCGCATTCTTACGATGTGGAACAAGACGCTTGACCCGAAGTCACCCTACTTCCACTTTACCACGCCAGTTGAGGTTTGTTCGTCCGATGGCTTGGAGGATCAGGATGCCATTGACCCCTGTCTCTTCCTCGATCCTAACACGGGACGGTTGTGGGTGACCTATGGCACCTACTTCGGCAGTGTGCGGCTCATAGAGCTCGACCCGGCTACTGGCCGCCGTGTGGATGGTAACAAGGAACGCGACATAGCCATCGACTGTGAGGCCACCGATCTCATCTATCGAGACGGTTGGTATTATCTGCTTGGCACTCACGGCACCTGCTGCGACGGCCCTAACTCCACCTATAACATCGTGGTGGGACGCTCACGGAACGTCGATGGACCTTATGTCGACAATATCGGCCGCGACATGCTCCACGGTGGTGGACGCATGGTAGTTGCCGCCGGTGACCGCAAATACGGACCGGGACATTTTGGCCGCACTATTGTAGACAAGGGCGTGGAGGTGATGTCGTGCCATTTTGAGGCCGATCTCGACCGCAGCGGACGCAGCGTCTTGGCTGTCTTGCCACTGCTTTGGCGCAACGGCTGGCCGGTGGCGGGCAAGCCGTTACGTGGTGGCAGTTTTGAGATTGCCTCAGAGCGACGCGGCTATTCGCTGGAGTTGGCTGTGGACTTCGTCAGGATGGAGCGCGATATAGAACCGTTCTTTCGCATCGATCCCAACAGTCCGGTGAAGGCATTGCCGGCTCTGACGCTTGCCGAAGTGGAGCCGTCGTGGTCCAAGGGCAACATTCGCGTGCGCTGCAGCGACTATATGTTCCGGCCCAATCAGTTGTGGACCATCGAGCCAGTACCCGAAAGTGGGGGCTACTTGAGTGCGCCCTATTTCAAGATATTGATTCGTGGTACGCATCGGGCTTTGGCTGCCACTGCCGACAAAGAGCTGACAACTGTGCCCGAATATGACGGTTCCGACAATCAGCTATGGCGTATTGAGCAGCTGACCGACGGCACGTATCGCATCATGCCAAAGGCTATTCCCGGTATCAATGGCGATAATACCCGCTACTGTCTTTATTCTGCCGGTGACAGCACGCCGACACTTGCCCCCTACGACTTCGACAGCGACAACGCAAAATGGCATCTTGAGCCTGTGAGTCAGCTTTAGCCCTTGGTCGACGGAGGCTATGTCGGATGATGGCCGATGGCAATGTATATCTCTGCTATTTCACAATGACCTTGCGCGTTTTGCCGTTACTATTTTGAATGATATTCACGCCGCGCTGCGCCTTTCCGAGTCTCATGCCATTGATGTTATAGATGGTCTGTTGGATGGCATCTGTCCTGATGGTGCTGATCTTTGTTGTCGGATTATTCGTCTTAATCAGAGAGAAGCGTGCGGCACCCATCATGTTGCTTCCACGTGCGAAACCTTTTCTTTTTGAGTCATAATAAATGTACTTGTTGCCGTTGGAAGCCGTGGTGGAGGTGAAATAGACATAAATACCCTCAACGGTTCCCAGATAAGGAGTGGCTTTGGTTGAGTCGGTAGTGTTGGCTAAACCATATTTGCCACCGTCGCGGAGGTATTTTCCGTCAGCACTTCTGAGGAGGTAGACACCTGCTGTGCTGGTAGGGATGAACTCAATGTCGTACGCGCTTTCTGAAGCTTGGACAAAGCCTTTGGACGATGAGTCGTATGCCAGGAAATATCCATCGTTTGCTTCCTCAAGCATGTAATAATAGTTGATGTCGGGACTGAACACCTTTGTTTCATTACTGCTTATTTCATCCTTGCCCATCTGTCCCCACGACTGATAGCGTGCGTAAGCATTGTAGCCTAAGTGAGGCGACTGAGAGTAGCCCACGTTCTGTGAGGCTATCTGGAGATTGTAAGTATTGTCATCGCGCAGCCACGGCAGTTTCTTGTTGGTGTCGTAGGTTGAAGTGATGATGCGCAGCACGTAGTCGCAGTCGGAGCGTCCCAGGGCGGAGGCGTTGGCGTACATAGCCAGCTCCTCGCGGAAGTCACCTATCAGATCGCATTGCAGACAAGCATTCTGCTTGGTGCTGTTGATGGTGTTCACCTTATATTCTTTCCATAGTGTGGTAAGACGCGACCAACCATGGTTGACAATGTCGTATTTGGCAATCGTCTTTCCGTCGAAGTGCTCATCGGTGAGGTCGCCGTCCCAAAAGATGCGGAAGTTGGGGTAGCCGGTGATGTTGCCGCGGTTGACAAGATAGAGCCCTTTGCCCTTGCAGTCGTAGATAGAGTCGCTGTGCAGCTGCCAGTATTCTGTTCCGGCCTGGGTGGAGTCGAGATCCAGGCATAGGCCGCGTCCCACGTCACCGCCATGCACGAGCTGTCCGTTGAGCACCGTTCCGGTTTTGCCGTCTATCATGCAGGCGTCATACTTGGTGGGCCCCTCCGTGATGCGCCAGGTCTCGAGCCCCTCATTGTAGGGGTTGAGTTCTCCCACGCTTAGCATATCACCATGACCGAGTCCCGTGGACCAGAGCACGGTGCCGTCGTGGTCGATTGTTGCTGCGCCGATGCACACCTCGTCGTAACCGTCTCCGTCGAGGTCAGCCGCTTGACCTGCGTGACAGCCCTGTCCATAGAGCGAGAGTTTCTGATTGTGAGTACCCGTGGCGTTGGTGGTAATGGAGTTTCCTTTGTAAGACGAATGGCGCCACTCTTCTGTCAGGTTCTTTCCGTCCCAAGAGATGGCGGTGGCATAGACATAGGTGTAGATGCCTCGCTGCATGTAGCACACGGGTCGCACCTGTCCGTCACGACAAGGTATCTTGATGACGGCTCCCTTGAAGCCATTGCCACGACGGCCATAGCTGGCACCGTCTGAGTTTCCATCCGGATTCCATTCGCTCTGTATGTTGAAGTAGGGCCAATATTTTTTCGATGCAAGTTCCTTACCGTTCACACCGTCAAAGCAAGTAATCCACTCCTCGCCCTTGGTGGGCAGTTTGTCGTGTCCACGATAATAGACCTTTTCTAAGTCGGTGTCGTAGCCGGGGAGTCCCTTTCCGACATAGTTACCGGAAGCGTCCTTGGTACCGGGAGCCGATTTGCAAATGAGTTCGCCCTTGCCATCGCCGTCAAAGTCCCATACCATATATGGGAAATTGTTGCCAGCGCCAATGTTTTGCCCCATATCGATGCGCCACAGCCGGGTGCCATTGAGCTTATAGCAGTCAAGATATTCGTGTGCAGGGATGTTGTAGGTCGTATTCATCAGGTCGGAGGGCATCCATTTCATGATGATCTCCTGCTCACCGTCACCGTCCATGTCATAGGCTGAGGCGTCACCTGGAGTATAGCTGATGATGGTTGAGTCGGTATCCGGTGCCTTTACGGCTTCGGGGGCATTCATGGGGATGTCGATGACCTCACTGGGATTGACGGTCACGCCATCTTGCTGATCTGTGACATGGCCCAATGAGTCTTTGACGATCAAGCTGAATTTTGAGTCGGCATAGCTGGCACTGCTCAGCCTAACGGTTGTCTTGCTGCGCATGGTGGCCACTTTCTGTCCGTCAGCGTAGAGCTCGTATTGAGTGTTTCTTGGGTTGTCGGTAGCACGCATTCGCCAGCTTACTTGGAGAATGTTGCCGTTGAGAAAGGCAAAGAGCCCTCGGTTGTCTTTGGCGCTTACAGCCAGAATGCCTGCTGCAAGCAAAGGTAAGATAAGGTGTCGTTTCTTCATAAAACTTTATTCTTTAGACAGTTTTTAAGTTGTAAGGCAAAGTTAATACATTTATGGGTCAGCACAAATTAAAAATGTTCATAATGTAGTCTTTTCGTTCAAAATGGGTATTGAGCTGTGAATGGGAATGGTTGTGGATGAAATTGCAATATAATGAATGATATTGCTTGGCACTTTACCATTTTTTTACCACCTTTGCATCGAATTACTTTTAAACCATCCTGATGCAGCAATCAAAAAACAAAATCAAAGATAGATATATGATTTATCAGAACATGCTATTGGGTCTCTTGCTTCTTGCCGCTTTGCCAGGGCAGGCTCGTGAGACTTACAATTTTAATTCAAGTTGGAGAATTGATAATCAGAAGAAGACCGTGACTCTTCCCCATGCGTGGAACGAGGACGAGGCCTTCCGTGTGAGCACCTATGACATCTCTACCGGCGTGGTGTGGTATCGCAAGCATTTCCGTCTGCCGGCTTCTGCGCGGGGCAAGAAAGTCTTCATCGAATTTGAAGGCGCCCGCTCGGCAGCCGAAGTATGGCTCAATGGTCACAAGCTGGGCATCAGCGAGAACAGCATCATGGCCTTTGGTTTTGACATGACCCCTTATATTAAGAAAGGTGACAACTTTATCGAGGTCAAGACCGACAACTCGTGGAAATATCACGAGCAGGCCACGGGCAGCACCTTCCAGTGGGCCTCCAAGCCGTTTTACGTCAACTATGGCGGCCTGCCGAAGAATGTATGGCTCCATGTCTGCGATGATGTGTATCAGACGCTTCCATTGTTCAGCAACCTTGGAACGACGGGCACTTACGTCTATGGATACAACTATGATGTGCCATCCCGCACGGCCACGGTCCACGTGGAGAGTCAGGTGCGCAATGACAGCGACGAGCCCGTGGCGCGCGGCTATAGGGTCAGCATCACCGACCCTGATGGCAAGGAAGTGGCCCGTTTCGATGGCTGCTCAGTCACGATCCCCGCTCATGGCACTGCCACGCTCACGGCCGAGAAACGCATCTCCGGCCTCCACTTCTGGAGCTGGGGCTATGGCTATCTCTACCGGGTGAAGACGGTGCTCACCGACGGTCAGGGTCAAGAGAGCGACCCCGTGACCACTATGACAGGCTTCCGCAAGACTGAGTTCAAACACGGAATGATCTACCTCAACGACCGCGTCATCATGATGCACGGTTATGCCCAGCGCTCCACCAATGAGTGGCCGGGCGTGGGACAGAGCGTGCCGGCATGGCTGAGCGACTACAGCAACAATCTGCTTGTAAAGTCGGGTGGCAACGTAGTGCGATGGATGCATGTCACGCCCTGGAAACAAGACGTGGAGAGCTGCGACCGCGTTGGACTCATTGAGGCGATGCCCGCCGGCGATGCCGAGCGCGACGTGGAGGGCCGACGATGGGAACAGCGCTTGGAAGTGATGCGCGATGCCATCATCTACAACCGCAACAATCCCAGCATCCTCTTCTATGAGTGTGGCAACCAGCGCATCTCAACCCTACACATGCGCCAGATGAAGTCCATTCGTAATCAGTTTGACCCCAACGGCGGACGCGCCATCGGCAGCCGTGAGATGCTCGACCAGCCTGAGGCGGAGTATGGCGGGGAGATGCTCTACGTGAACAAGAGCGACACCAAGCCCATGTGGATGATGGAGTATTGTCGCGATGAGGGGCTGCGCTGGTACTGGAACTCGTGGAGCTATCCCTTCCACAGGGAGGGCGACGGTCCGCTCTACCGCAACGCTCCCGCAACGTCATACAATCACAACAGCGATGAGTTTGTGGCTGAGCTGGTGCGCCGCTGGTACGACTACTGGCGCGAGCGTCCCGGCACGGGCACCAAGGTCAACGCGGGTGGTGCGAAAATTATCTTCAGCGACTCACAGAGCCATGGCCGCTCGGCCGACAACTATCGTGTGAGTGGTGTCACTGACCCCATGCGTGTGCCCAAGGATGCCTTCTTTGCTCACCAAGTGATGTGGGACGGATGGGTTGACGACCTGAAGCCTCGCACCTATATCTGTGGCCACTGGAACTACGATAAGGGTTTCACCGTTCCCACCATCTATGTGGTGAGCAATGGCGACAGCGTGGTGCTTGAGCAGAACGGTAAGACGCTGCAACCCACCAGTCACGACTACCGCTTCCTCTTCACTTTCAAGAATGTGCCTTACGAGGCCAACCGGCTTACGGCCATCTCTTATGACAAGGAAGGCCATGAGTTGTCGCGCTACGAACTGCAGACCGCCGGCAAGCCCGATCATCTGAAGCTCACAACCATAGAGAACCCCACCGGCTGGAAGGCTGATGGCGCTGACGTGGCTCTGGTGCAGGTGGAAGTGGTTGACAAAGACGGGCGCCGCTGTCCGCTCGACAACCGTATGGTGAAGTTCGAGGTCAAGGGTCCTGCCGAATACCGTGGTGGACTGTCGAAGACGCAAGTTGTGGGGCAGTCGGCCAACAAGGCTGCTCTCGACTCCAAGTCGGTCGACAAAGCGGGACAGAGTGCTACGATTGACAACAAGGTGCTGGCTCATCTCAACCATGTCCTCTCCGACACGCTGCGTGTGGAGTGTGGCATCAACCGTGTAATGCTTCGCTCACTTACCAAGTCGGGCAAGATTACCGTAACCTGTAAGGCTGAGGGGCTGGCCGATGCCAACATCGAGCTGACCACGCAACCCGTCAAGGTGGAGAATGGCCTGACTACCTTCATGCCCTCTGACGGGCTCAAAGGCATTCTTGACCGTGGTGAGACACCTGCTACACCATCATTCAAGCAAACTCGTGAGGAGGTGGCTATTATCGGCGCAAAGGCTGGAAGTGGCAACAATCCCGCGCTGAGCTTTGACAACACGGAGAATACCGACTGGACGAGTGCGGCAAAGCTCGACAGCGCCTGGGTGACCTATACCCTCTGCGAGAAGACTAAGGTTGACGAGATTGTCATGAAGATGAAGGACTTCCGCTCCACCTCTTATCCTATCGAGGTGTATGCCGGCGATTCTCTGGTGTGGAGAGGCCGCACGCCAAAGTCCCTTTCCTTCATTCATATTCCAATGAGCGGGGCACCGGCTGCGGCTCAATATACCATCCGCTTGGTGGGCAACACCTCTACCCGTGACGCTTTTGGCGCAGTAAGAGAAATGGACAGCCGTAACGATGAGAAGATGGGCAAGCCGGGTAAGGCATTAAAGATTATCGAGATAGAATTTCTCAGGAATCTTAAGTAATGAATGATCATCACTCTCTTGTCAAAGTGCTGACTGAGTTTCTAAATCCTGCCACGCTGCTCCAAGCATGGCGGCTCCACCAAAGCCCAACTCATGCAGGAGGGGCAGCTTGGCTTGGGTGACACCTCCTAAGGCAAATACTTTGCCATTAATAAGTCCTTCTTTGGCAGCATTTTGCAAAGATTCGATAGAGAACTGCGAAAGGTAGCCTTGCTTGGAAATGCTGTCGAAGATGGGGCTGAGAAAGAGATAGTCCATGGCGGCCTTTCGCTCGCGCACTTCATCGAATGAGTGGCAGGAGCAGGAAACGGTGAAGGACGGACGGGACTGCCCGAGGGCTGCTGAATGGTGGGCTGATGAAAGCGCATCGGTCAAGTCATGTGGGATGTCGGGATTGCGGTGGTTGAGATGAATGCCGCCGAGGGTGTAGTGATGGCACAATTCAAAATGGTCGTGGAGAACGAGCTGCGGATGGCACCATGTGGGCAGACGGTCCAACAACTGTCGGAGGCTGCCTGCCGATGTGTCGGGCTTGCGTATATGTACGCGCCAAAAGGTGTGGGAGCTCAGCATCGAGACGATGCGCTCGTCTTCTCCCGGCGTCATCTCGGGAAGGGTGATGGCAATGAGACGCATGTAAGGAATGGATTTGTTTTGTTGACAGCTTTAGGATAGGATTGCTCCGGCTTGGTGATGAACACACCCTGATGAGATGGTTCATCGTCCATTGCCGGAGCAACATTTATTTCCCAGTTTACTTGAGATGGCTGATGATCATGTCAGCCACTTTCTTGCCCGACATGAGCATGCCACCGAAGATGGGCCCCATGCGCGGTGTGCCGGAGACGGCTGATGAGGCCATGCCGCAGACGTAGAGACCAGGGTAGATTTCCTTGGTGCCGTCCACGACAGCCCGTTCTCCTTCCACTACATCCAGCGACCGCTCACCGGCTACGGCTCCCGTTGGCGTGTCGAGGCGGATGCCGTTCTTTCTTGCCACTACTTTGCTGATCTCACTGTCGTGGCCAGTGCCGTCGATGACAAACTGCGACAGCACGTTGAGAGGGTCTACGTGGAGGCCTTCGCGCAGCACTGGGGTCCAGTTGACGACGACGCCGCTGACTTTGTTGGCTTTGAAGATTACGTCTTCCACAGAGTAGCAGTTGAATAAGGTGGCACCGGCATGAACGGCATGGTAGAGCAGGGAAGAGGTGCTCTCAATGGAGTCGACGGTATAGAGATTATTCTCGAATGGCTCGTAGCGAATGTCAAACTCGCGGATGATGTCCATGGCCTCTTCCTGGATGACCACTTGGTTGAACATCATGGCGCCGCCCCACATACCGCCGCCTGGAGACAGCTTGCGGTCGAAGAGCGCCACCCGCACACCGGCTTTTGCGAGATAGTAGGCGGCAACGATGCCCGACGGACCACCGCCTACGATGGCTACGTCGAGGGTTAGATTCTTTTCCAGTTTGCTGAAATAGGTCTGGATAATGCCTTTAGAGATTTGTGTCTCAATCATAACTGTTGATTATTAGTGAAGTATTGATTCTTACTATTCTTGTTCGGCCTCGCAGAGACCGTGGCTGATACGTGCGGCGCAGTAGTTGGGACCGCACATCGTGCAGAAGCGGCCCTGATGGGGGTTGGCAGCCTCATAGATGGTGCGGGCGTGCTCCGGGTCGAGGCTCAGGTCAAACTGGTCAACCCATCGGAAGTCATAGCGTGCGCGTGACAGCGCGTCGTCTCGCACCATTGCCCCGGGATGTCCCTTGGCGATGTCGGCAGCGTGGGCCGCGATCTTGTAGGCGATGATGCCGTTGCGCACGTCCTCAAGATCGGGTAGGGCGAGGTGTTCCTTGGGTGTGACATAACAGAGCATCGAGGTGCCGCACCAGCCGATGAGCGCTGCTCCTATGGCGCTTGTGATGTGGTCGTAGCCGGGCGCGATGTCAGTCACCAGCGGGCCGAGGGTGTAGAATGGCGCATGATGGCATTTCTGCTGCTCGCGCTCCACGTTTTCCTTTATCTTATGGAGAGGCACATGACCCGGTCCTTCTATAAACACCTGCACGTCTTTGTCCCAGGCTCGTTCGACGAGTTCGCCCATGGTGTCGAGCTCCGCAAACTGAGCACGGTCGTTGGCATCGTGAATAGAGCCGGGGCGCAGACCGTCGCCCAAGGAGATGGCTACGTCGTACTGTCGGCAGATGTCGCAGATGTCATCGAAATGGGTGTAGAGGAAGCTCTCCTCGTTGTGCATGGCGCACCACGACGAGATGATGCTGCCGCCGCGGCTTACCATGCCCGTGAGACGGTCGAGCGCGTAGTGCACGTTTTGCAGCCTTATGCCGCAATGGATGGTGAAGTAATCCACTCCCTGCTCGCATTGCTCGATGAGCGTGTCGCGGTACACCTCCCATGACAAGTCGGCAATCTTCTCCTTGACTTTCTCAAAAGCCTGATAGAGGGGCACGGTGCCCACCGGCACCGGACAGTTGCGCAGAATATGCTCACGCGTCTCATGGATGTGGCTGCCGGTGGAGAGGTCCATGAGCGTGTCGCCGCCCCACTTACAGCTCCACACCGCTTTCTCCACTTCTTCCTCGAGATTGGAGGAAAGAGCCGAGTTGCCGATGTTGGTGTTGATTTTCACGAGGAAGCGGTCGCCGATGATCATCGGCTCTGCCTCGGGATGGTTGTGGTTGCAAGGAATGACAGCCCGGCCGGCTGCTACCTCGTCGCGTACAAACTCCGGGGTGATGTAGGTGCCGATGCCGAGGGCCTTGTTGTTCATGTTCTCACGGATGGCCACATATTCCATCTCGGGTGTAACGATGCCTTGCCGTGCGTAGTAGCGTTGCGTGCCCTTGCGGTCGGGCATCCATGTGGCACGCAGCCGCGGCAGTCCACGCTGCAGGTCAATGTCGATGGACGGGTCGCTGTAAGGTCCGCTGGTGTCGTAGATGTAGACGGGATCGTTGGGGCGGCTGCTCTGCTTGCCCTCGTGCATGGTGACGGTCGGCATGAGGCTGACCTTGCGCATGCCAACCTTGAGGTAAGGATAGCGCGTGCCCTGGATATAAACTTTCTCGGAATGGGGATAATGGATTTTGATATTTGGATTCATGGTCGTTGAAAAATAGTTTGACAAACAGTTTGGCAGATTCGTTTCATCTCTTCTGTCGGATCATCCGCTCTGACGACACATCCGCTGAGAGCGATGCCATCGACTCCTGTGGCCATCAGGGCAGGGATGTCGGCCCGTGTGATGCCCCCGATTGCCACAATGGGCGTGGTGATGCCTGTCTCCCGTCGGGTCTGTATGATATGATGGTAACCGTCGAGCCCTAAGACGGGTGCGAGATGGCTTTTGGTGGTGGTGAAACGGAAGGGACCGCAGCCGATGTAGTCGGCATGGGCTTTGGCAGCCCGCAGCAGATCCTCGTCGGTGTTGACTGTTGCGCCGATGATGGCTTCCTTGCCAAGAAGCTGCCGCGCCTTGTCGAGGGGCATGTCGTGGCGGCCGAGGTGCACGCCGTCGGCTCCAATGCGCTGGCACAGTTCCACACGGTCGTCAAGGATAAGCATGGCACCGCTGGCGTGACAGAGACTAACCGCCTCGCGTCCGACGGTCACTACCTCCTCGTCGGTGGCATCTTTCATACGCAGTTGAATCCATCGGCAACCGCCTTTGAGCGCCATTGCCACTTCTTGCAGGTGGGTGTATCGGCTGGTAGCATGAGTGATAAATTGCAGCATGATCATGACTGGATAATGAGTTTTTGGGGATTGAAGAAATGGTTGACAGGTCCGTGCCCGTGTCCGATGGCGATGTCCTTGCCGGCCATTAGGGCCTGGCTGATGTATCGCTTGCCCAGGCTGACGGCTTCTGTCAGGGTTAAGCCGCGCGCCAGCCCTGCGGTGATGGCGGCTGAGAGCGTGCACCCTGTGCCGTGGCTGTTGACCGTGTCAATACTAATGGACCGATAGGGGATGGAGGTGCCGTCTTTGGTGAACAGCCAGTCGGTCTTTTCTGTCGTGTCACAGTGCCCTCCCTTGATGAGCACGGCCTGGCAGCCCATGTCAAGGATGCGTCGTGCAGCGAGTCTGAGGTCAGTGTCGGTGGAGATGGTCATGCAGGAGAGCGTCTCGGCTTCGGGCAGGTTGGGGGTAAGAAGGGCGGCAAGGGGCAGGAGTCGTTCGACGAGCGCACTGACGGCTTTTTTTGTCATGAGCGGCCTTCCCGATGTCGACACCATGACGGGATCCACAACGAAGGGCATCGGCGGATAATCAATCAGCGTATCGGCAATGGCCGCTATGGTCAGCTCGTTGTCGAGCATGCCACTCTTGACGGCCATGGGACGGATGTCGTCGAGTACGGCACGGAGTTGCTTGGCGACCATGTCGGCAGGAACCGTCATGACGTCTTGCACGCCAAGTGTGTTCTGGGCCGTCACTGCCGTCACTACGCTACAGGCATAGCAGCCCAAGGCCGATAGCGTCTTGATGTCAGCCTGGATGCCTGCTCCGCCACAGCTGTCGGACCCGGCGATTGTCAATGCTGATATGTAATTCTTGTTTCCGTGCATCGCTCTGATATTACTTCATACAAACAATTCATCAGAGAGGTGCACAGCCAACTGTGTCCTTCGAAAATATTCGCAACTTCCTACGGCAGCATTACCTGCATCAGGTTCACGGGTATCATCTCAGCTTCGCCGTTCTCAATCGAGACTTGGCTCCGCACCCCTCTGACAGACCATTGGCCTGCCATCTTTCAGTCTGCATCAGGTCCACCACTTTAGTGTTCCTTTTGCTTTTAGTTGATGCAAAATTATAAAAAAATGATAACGGAAGAGTATAATGGGCAGAACCTTAACATGCTTTAACTGTCTCTATTCGGCCATTTATATTTTTACGTTGTTTTCTCCTTCCGCATTTGGTGGAGTGTAGTTGGCCGGTACCAGACCGGCCACTACACTGTCACCAGTGGAGCACGTCTTCATGGGTATCATCCGCGGTGCCATTCTCTTTAAAATTAATGGAAGATCGGCATTCGCTGAATTGTTACCATGCCAAGTCAGACGAGCGTAGAGTAGTTCTACGGTTTGGTCGTTCCGCCATCGGTGGAGGACGACTGGCCCGCAGTGCCTCCCGGGGCATAGACGCTGGCCTCCTGCATTTGGGCCGCTGAGGTGAGCTCGGCGCGGGTGAAGTTGCCGGTAGAGCGGGAACGCAGGTGCACCGACTTGATGTTCTCGCTCACCGTGAAGTCCTTGCGGGTCTTGGCGAGTTTGGTAGTCAGACCGGCCGAGAAGATGGCGAGGTTGGGTATCTTTACGGCGTTGCCGTCGAGCACAAGCTCGTGGATGCAGTTCACCATGTCGGTCAGCACGCCCATGATGGCACCCTTGGAGTAGGGCGTGTGGTGGTTGGCCATGTGCTCTGCGAGCTTCTCCAGGTCGTAGGTTTCGTTGACGGTAGCCATGGCGTACCATTTGCCGTAATTTTCAGAACCGGCCATCTTGTTTTGTAAAAGTCTGTAGTGTAGCATATGAGTGAGGAGTTAGGAGTTAGGAGTTAGGAGCATATGAGTTAGGAGTTAGGAGTTAGGAGTGAGGAGCTGGGAGTTGAGAGTTTTGAGTATTGAGTTTTGAGTATTGAGTTGAGAGTATTGAGTTGAGAGTATTGAGTTTTGAGTATTGAGTTGGGAGTTTTGAGTATTGAGTTGAGAGTATTGAGTTGGGAGTATTGAGTTGGGAGTATTGAGTTGGGAGTATTGAGTTGGGAGTATTGAGTTGGGAGTATTGAGTATTGAGTTGAGAGTATTGAGTTGAGAGTATTGAGTTTTGAGTTGAGGAGTTGGCAGCTCATCGTGTGGTGAAGTTGTCTGCTCCGGCTCGTTTCTCGTTTACAGTGCAAAGATACGATGCAATCTCTATGTTTCCAAATTCTTAGCTTCTATTGCAGTTAAAATCTGTTAACAACAAGCCATAAACCTCATTTTTCTGAATTTATGGTTTGCGAGGGGCGTAATTATTTTTCGCTCGAAGTATATTGATGGTTTGGCAGGACGTAACTCCTAACTCCTAACTCCTAACTCCTTTGCGCCACACCGCCACACCGCCACACCGCCACATAAGGCCGAAACTGACATGCGACGAGAAAATAGTCCAAAATGAGACTATAGAGTAAAAATATATTATATTATTATATATTATAATATTATTAATATATTAATAATTAGTATTTTATAATATAATTATTTCTTTCTTGTTTATTTACATTATGCGTTTTGCCGACATGCGATAGCTATAAATGTGGCGTTGTGGCGTTGTGGCGTTGTGGCGGATGATAGAAGATTAGGATAAATTTCTGCTACCTGTCGTGATCGTCATCGTAGTCATCCTCGTCAGCAAGATGATCACTGCCATCATAGTCCCAGTGGGTGGTGCCAGAAGGGTGGTAGAGGGTTGAATTCTGTTTCCTTGTCGCATGATGAAATGCGAACAATGCTTTTTCTTTCATTCCCATAGCGATATAGTTTTTAGTTAGAACAAGGGCAAATATACGTTTTTTTCTTCAAAGTTGTTCATTTATCATCAACTTTTTTCTCATTTCCCATTATTTCCCATTATTTCCCATTATTTCCCATTTTTCCCATTTTTTCCCATTTTTCCCAGTCCTTCATGGCTGCTTTCCAGTCGGTCATCTCTCCATTGTTAAGCGCTTCCTTCTCGTGTTCAGCCTCGTCGCGAGCTTTATCCCGGGCACGTTTTGTCTTCATGGCCTCGATGGTGGCATCATCAAGAATGTCTATGGCACCACGCTGAATGGCGGCCTCGAGCTCTTCCTCGCCAAAGGCCTTGCCCGGTTCATTGAAATCAGAGATATTGAATTCATATTCCACACGCAGGGTGTGACGGATGAGCTTCTGTTTGCCACGGTTGGCTGAGTTCTTGAGACGAAGGAGCTTCTTAATCTGTTGTATCTCCCGTTCTGAATATTTGTTTCTTCCCATGATTATTGACTAATTTTACATGCAAAGGTATTAAAAAGGCTGATGATTCCTCACAATTTTGGTAACTATTCAGCCATTTATATTCTCAATATTTTATTGGCATCCCGTTCCTCGAGATAAAATCAAGAATTCAAGTTTCTCAAGTCACTGACGCTTCGCAAGGGCCGGTCTTGTGCCGGCCCTGGAATAATGTCCCAACTCCTTTTAAAAATATGTCGAACATTTTTTGAGGGCCGGCACAAGACCGGCCCTGCATGCGGCAGACTTAGCTATAAAGTAACTCAAGTTTCGGAAGTGAATCAACCCTTTGCAGGGGCGGCCCTTGTGGCCGTCCGCAATCAATGGAGTGAAGACTTGGTGGATATAATAGTTGACAATGTAGGTTGCGGACGGCCACAAGGGCCGCCCCTGCAAGGAATTACAGCACTTCCGAAACTTGAGTAAAGTAATTGTTAGCATGCGAAACTTGAATTATTAACGGAAAAAATCAGACGCTGGCACAAAAGGTTTCCTCGGTTTTTGTGAAAAAATAAAGCCACAGGATTTGTCGGCTGGGCAAGAAACTTCTCAAGATGCGTACTGCGAAGTAACGCCGCGCGGAGGGTGGCATGCGCTTAGTCCTCCCTCAGCTTGATCTCGCAGTTGTCGAGAGAGTCGACGATGGCCAGGCTCTCGCATCGGATGCCTGCTGACTCAATGACGTCGCGTCCGTGATGAGGAAATTTACGAATAATATTCGAATAACAAGCAATTTTTCCTCAACTGATTGATGTATTTTTTTTTGGTTGTGCAAAACAATAGTCAATTTTGAAGTTGTATGTATCGAGGATATTATATAACTTTGCAAAAAAGTCAATATACAATGGAAGACAAAATCAAAAGTCCGTGGCCTGGACCGGAAGGCCTTATTCCTGTAACAAACGGCAAGGCGGAAGATGCCAATAAAATCAACCGTCAATATCTTGATGACCTGCTCGTTGAGATGCGGGTGATTGACGCTGTAGAACCGAACCTTGAGACAGAGATATTCGGAAGAAGATTCAGTTCGCCGATAATGATGCCCGCTTTCTCTCATCTTAATAAAGTTGGCAAAGACGGCCGTAAGCCGATGGAGGAATACGCTATGGCTGCAAAAGAACTCAACGTGCTCAATTGGGTTGGAATGGAGCCTGACGATGAATTCGCCTCTATTGCGGAAGTTGGCGCGCCTACGGTCCGCATCATTAAGCCATTTGCCGACCATGACATGATCATGAAGCAGATAGCCTTTGCTGAGCACCACGGAGCTTTTGCTGTCGGCATTGATATAGACCACATTGCCGGAAAAGACGGACACTATGATATTGTTGACGGGCTGCCGCTTTTGCCGGATACACCCGTTCAACAAAGCTGCCCTTCATAGCCAAGGGCGTCCTTTCTGTTTCTGATGCGCTCAAAGCCCGTGACGTCGGCTGCAAGGGAATATTTGTCTCCCATCATCATGGAAGAATACCCTTCGGCATACCTCCTACTGCCATCCTGCCTCAAATCAAAAAGGCTCTGGAAGGCAGCAACGTGATGATATTCTGCGACTGTGGTATAGACACGGGTTATGACGCTTACAAGGCTCTTGCTCTTGGTGCGGATGCGGTTGCTGTGGGGCGTGGCATCCTGGCACCACTGCTGAAAGAAGGCATGGAAGGTGTGGTAAAGAAAGTGAGGAAGATGAACGAGCAGCTGTCGGAACTGATGATGTATACGGGTATCGCCGATACGAAGTCTTTCGACAGCAGCGTCATCCATTATAAGAAGAACAACATGTTATCCTTATAATCCCGAGCATGCAGAAGGACCGCAACGATGCAAGGAAGTACCGTGAGGCAGCCAATGAAGGCGATGTCATGGCAATGAACAATCTCGGAGTGTGCTATCACACTGGCAAAGGGGTTGTGGAGAACCATGCCACTGCCTTCCAGTGGTATATGAAAGCTGCATTGCTCGATGATGTTTATGCCTGCTATAATGTTGCTGAATGTTACTATAAAGGTGATGGAGTGGGGCAGGACTTTGAGAAGGCCAATTACTGGTATCTGAAAGCCGCCAACAAGGGTGACATGCAGTCGCAGGTCAATCTTGCCAATGCTTACTATCTTGGCGAGGGCATTGAGAAAAACCATGAGAAAGCCAACC
>ONQB01000007.1 GCA_900319905.1 uncultured Prevotella sp.
GTGCAGAGGTGAATAGAGTGAGAAAAAGTGAAAGAATCGTTGTTCTGATCATTGCATCTGCCACCAGTCAAAGTTAAACAAGTTGTGCTTCTGCCGTTCACCGCCACGGAAGACCAGGTAGAGGTCGTGGACACCCTTGGCACCGGTCAGAGAGCACGTGAACTTTTGGTATTGAAACTTTGTGTTTGGTACTTTTACAACCCCTGCCAGAGCTCCGTTCACGGAGTCGAGTCTCACCTCGATGCGGCCACCGTAGAGCTGAGTGGAACAGGACGCCGTGAACTCGTGTGCTCCTTTCTGAAAGTCCACACCTTTGACAAGGATATACTCGCCGTCGTCGATATCGGTGACAAACGGTGTGTCGTTCCACGGTCCTGAGGGATTCTCGCGTGTGGTCTTCAATCCGTAGCCCCATGCCATCGTCTCAGCTTCCACGCGTCGGAAAGGGTTGAAGGTGCCCACCTGCCGGAGTGTGCAGTCCTGGAAATAGGGCAGTTCCACGATGGTGCCGTCGGGACGGTAGGTCATCTCTGCCGCGGAGACCGAGCGTCGTTCGGCATGACGGCTGGTCTCAAGGCGCAGGATGTCGTAGTTGAGACCGAAGCAATAGGAGCGTCCCTTGAAGTCGATGATGCCGGGATGGTTGCCGCGGGTGCGTGGCGTGTGGTCCATGATGTGACCCTTGTAGGTCCACGGGCCGGTTGGCGAGTCGCTCATGGCATAGCCGATGCCCTCGGGACAGCAGGTTGAGGCAAAGGCCATGTAGTAGTGGCCCTTGCGCTTATAAAACCACGGGCCTTCCTGATAGTCTTGGATATGAGCCATCTGCATGATGTCGCCACTGGTGGAAATCATATCCTCGTTGAGTTTGATGCAATAGAGATTGGGATTGCCCCAATACATATAGGCCTGACCGTCATCATCAATAAACACGGTCGGGTCGATGTCGTACCAGTTCTCTTTCTGCCAGACGAGCGGCTTTCCCAGCGGATCGACAAAGGGACCGTCGGGCGAGTCGGCTACCAGCACGCCAATGCCGTGGCCGTGGATGGGACAATACATATACCATTTGCCGTTGCGCTCCACCACGCATTCGGCCCAGGCACCATTGTCGCCCTTGTACCACTTGAAGTCGCGCAGTGAGGCCACCGCGCCGTGATCCTGCCAGTTGACCATGTCGGTGGACGTGTAGAGCAGCCAGTCGCGCATCTTGAATCCCTCGGCGTCGTCCTCGTCGTGGGTGGTATAGAGATAGACGGTGTCGCCGTGGACATAGGGGGCCGGGTCGGCGGTGTACTTGGTTTGGACGATCGGCATGTTCAAGTCATGCTGTGCCCATGCCATTGTACTGATGGCACCGGCAAGGAAGAGTAATAATGTAGATTTAGTTTGCATAGTGATAAACCTTAATACCGCAATTAAGCGTGTGATTGTTATATAAGTTTTGGAGGAACAACTCATTCCTCAGACTTTGTCATTTGCAGTAATTTGACTAACTTATGGTCTTTATGGTGTCTTTACGGTGTCGCAAAACCAAAAGAAGCCCAATTCTACATGACATGGCAAATTTAGATAAAATTTACGAATTATAAGCCAATTAGAGATAAAAAATTAATTATCTTCCTTAACGCTTATACGGATCAAAAAACAAAAGTTTTGTTGACTTAATGAACATCATCACTCCTGACTTCGTCAATGCGTCACCCTGAATCTCTTACTATCTCTTATAAGTCACTGATTATCAATAAAGGTATTTTTCTCAACAAACAAACTGATGAAGTCGAGAAATAATTATCTTCCTTAACGCTTATACGGATCAAAAAACAAAAGTTTTGTTGACTTAATGAACCTCATCACTTACCAAGCTTTCCTTATAGGACACAGAGGATATTTTCCGTGGATCCGGTGCGCCGTGTAAAGACAATTCAAAAAGTGACGAAAACAGAAGAACGATATTTATAAAAAAACACTGCCAGCTGAGAGACAGCTGGCAGTGTGGAGAATGGAGCGTATCGCTTGGAAGGATACGTATTACTTGATTACTTTTTTAGTAGTGCGGTTGCCTTGCTTCATGAGGTAGACACCACTATGAGCCTGTTGGGAACCTACTTTCTGTCCATTGAGGTTGTAGTACTCAACCGGAGTGTTGTTGTCGGTTGCCACCTTTTCAATGCCGTCGGTGTTGCTCACGGTGAAGTCGATGGTGCTCATGGCACTTTCTCCCGATGTGTAAGATGATTTGACACCTGCGGTGTGCTTGCCAACAGAGAGATTGGTGAACTCATATTCCGTCTCATCTTGCTGCGCTACCTTTACACCGTCGAGATACACTTCGTAAGCACCGTCGAGTGACGGCATGCGGCGTACAGCGTTGTGTCTTGCCGGCATGTAGCTTGGTGTGGCGGGCAGGGCGTCGGCATAGCCGAAGGCCACGTCGTCGATGAGCAGGCAACGGCTCTTGCCAGCCTTCGTCACGGCACGCAGGGCGACATACTTGGCATCGGCCGGTATGTCGTACTCACGGTAGAGCCAACTGTAATAGGACTCAACCGACAGGCTGTCGATGCGTGTGAAGGCAGACGGCTCAGCCGTCGTGGTGGAGTAGAGCACCTCCAGCTGCTCGGGATAACCCCATGGGTCGGCGGAGTTGGCGTAGAAGCGATACTTGAAGTCCTTGGTGAAGTGAAGCTTCGGTGTGATGAGCCAGTCGTCCTCATCGGCATCTGTGGTGCCCCAGTCAGCCAGTGCTTTCTGACCGGAGTGCGGGCGCAGACTGCTGTAGTAGTCGACCAGTGTGCTGCCGTCGCTCTCCTTGACTTCATAGGGATTGAATACGATGAAGGCCATTGGTTGGAAGGCGTTGGGCCAGGGCGAGTCGCTGCCCGTGTTGAAGGCACCGGTTCCGGCTCCGTCACCGTCGATATACTGCCAGCCGAGTTGACCCGGAGAGTTGATGGCAAAGTCGGTGTGACCCTCAAAGTCGTCGGCATAGCAATTCTCATAGTTCCAGATGAAGGTACGTGCGTCGTCGCTGCTGCCTTTCTCAATTATCAGGTTGTAGGGCTTCACAATCTTCTCAGTCAGGTTCAGCGTGAAGCTGTAGCTGTCGTCGTCGGAGAGGTTGACCAGCGAGTCCACCGGGCTGAAGCCGTCGAGCGTGACGTGCATCTCGTAGTTGGTTTTCCAGACATTGCTGATGGTAGCCTCGCCGTTGTCGTCGAGTGCAGCCTCGTAATAGTGCTTGCCATCACCGTTGATGAGCACCACCTTGGCACCATAGGCCTCGTTGTCGGGCGTGTTGGTGATGGCATGAATCTTCACCGTTGTACTCATCTTGTTGCCGATGGAGTCGGAGATGACGGCAGTGGAGAGGGTATCGCCCGTGTAGACCGTCTTCACGGCGTAGGCGTAGACGCCTTTCTCCAGATTGCCCCACTGGGTGTCGGCATAAGAGCGGCTGGCCTGCTTCTCGGAGAGGAGTGTCCATGCACTCTCGTTGGCCTCGTCGGTGGTCTTCATGCGGTAGACATTGTAGCGAACGCGTTGCTGTATCACTTTCCGGGCAAGCGGTGCGGGCGCATCCAGCTGCTTGATAGTAGGATTGTGGGAATCCAGCACTGCATTGTCGGCAGTAGCATTGGTTGCAGAGAAGATGAACCTTGGTGCTTTGGCAGCCAGACTGTCTTCGGCCACAGTGTAGGGTGCTGCCATGGTGCGCAGGAGGAAGTTGTGGTGCAGGCTCGTGCTTGACTGGCTCTCCAGGTAGCCGAACTGGCCAGTGGTATAGTCAGAGGCGAAGCAGTTGGTGTTCTCCTTGAAAGGATACTTCTGGCTGTCGCCGTCACCGTCGATGCCGATGCCGAGGAAGCCGTTGCTGGCGATGGTGGCGAAGTAACCGCGCGGCGCGTCGATGGCGGCGGGCAGCGTGTAGGTGTTCCACTGGTCGTCTGTGCATGGCACGTAGGTGTTCTCGTAGAGCAGGTTGGACGTCGGGTTGCCTTCGTCGTCGAGGTCGAAGATGCGTACGGCCACGCTGTAGTGTGTCGTAGAGGATGTGCTGGCAATGTAATATTGTATGCCGGAGACAAGAGACGGTGTGCGGTTGATGACACCGAACACGCTATTGGTAGTGCCACTTTGCAGACCCACCGTTGTGGTGAGGGTACCGTCGTCGATGCGGTTGACTACCGCGTCGTTGGCTGGTGCGTCCCATGTGACGTTCACGGTGTTGGCATTGGTCGTGTCGACAGCTGCCGTTAGGTGTGTGGCCGGACGGATGTCGTCGCGCAGCACGATGCTGAACGACTGGTCGCTGTCGGCCTTGAAGTTGGCGGTATGGCTCTTGAGCTTGTTCTTCGTCACGCTGATGGCGTAATAGTCGTTCTTATACACGCCGCTGATGCTGAACTTACCGTTGGCGTCAGTGCTGGCCGAGTAGGCGTTGTAACCGCTAATCTCGACATCGGCCCCGCTGACGGCGTCGCCGGCGATGTCCTTCACCTCACCGGAGATGGTGTAGGTGGGCAGGGCGGTGAGGGCGATGTCGGTCTGGGTTGTCTCGTACTCGGTCACGCTGGCTTGTGCCTGAGTGTTCTCGTAGCCCAAGGCCGTGACATTCACGGTGTGGGTGCCTTCCGGCAGATAATACAGCTTGTAGTTGCCTTCAGCGTCGGTGGTTGCGTTGAACTCGCCGCCGTTGACCGTCACGGTGGCACCTGCCACGGCTTTGCCTTCGGCCGTCACTTTACCGCTGATGTAGCCTTCATGGTCTTCGCCGATGACGACGTTTTTCAGATAAAGGCCGAAGTAGGCATAGGGCGTGCGCTGGAGGAAGCTGAAATAGTAGTTGCCGTCCTCGCTGACCACAGGCAGGTTGGAGCGCAGCGTGTGAGCATTGTTGCCACTGATGAGGAAGTTGTTGATGCTGTCTTGCTCGGCAATCTCCTGTCCCTTGCCGAATCCGATGGACAGCTGCTCGGTCACCTTCTTGTTGTTAGGACAGGCCAGGAAGGTGATCTTATAGTGCTTGTCTTTCAGCAGATGGATATAAGGCGATATCAGCCAGTTGGCCGGAGCGAAGTTGGCGTAGTTGTATCCGGCATAGGCACCGCCGAATGACCATGACGAGGGTGCTTGCCATGTCCAGGAGGTGTAGTCGCCGTCGGCGTCGACGGTCTTCCACAGGTCGAAGTTCTCCTGTGCGGCCAGCAGCGTGTCGGGCACCTCGATGGCCGGACCGAGAATGGTGGTCTCCGAGACGGTGGCTGCGCTGCTGTATCCATCGGCCTTGGCCACTACCCGGTACTGGTATTTGCTCAGTTTGTGGATTGTGGTATCCGTGAAGGAGCATCCCTTCACGTCGCTTGCCACCTGGGTGGAGTCGGGCAGACGCATGATGTCGTAAGTCAGGGCGGTGGTGTCGATGTACGCATCTTGTTTGCCCTTGGTAGGAGCCGTCCAACTGATGACAGCGTTGGGAATCTCATTTTTCACGCTCAAGTTAGTGACGCTCTGCGGGTCGCCCGTGCCGATATAAGCCCCGGTGGTCACGCGGTCGCCGTGTCCCATGTCGTTGACACCCACCAGACGGTAGTTATAGTAACCGCGTGCAGGCACCTGATCGGTGTAGGTCTCATGTCCGCCAATCGTTGGGTTGGCGATGCGGTGAATCTCCACGCCGTTGCGGTAGATGATCATTGAGTCGAGATCTTCCAGCGTGCCTCCTCGTCCATAGGTCTTGGAGGGATTGTCCCATTCCAGCGTGGCCGAGAGTGTGCCTTGTTCTCCCGCCTTGACGGTGAAGTTCTGTGCCTTCTGCGGTGCGCTGGCTTCAGCCACCTTGAAGGTCACGGTGTTGCCCTGCAGCAGGTCGTTGAGGCTCGGTAACACCTTGATGGGTGTCACGTGTGCCGTCGTGGGGTCTATGCTGACAAGCTCGGCTCCACTGCCATGACCACCCATTGAGGGGTGCTGGTAGAGGTAAAGGTAGAGCTTGTCGGTGTTGTTGTCGAAGAACAGGTCGGCGGCGCCGGCATACTGCAAGGCGTTGCCTGGCAGATAGTCGAGGGCGCCTACTAAGGTGCAGGCTGCCGTCTCCTTGTCCACCTTATACAGTCCGCCCCAATAGCTCACGCCGTACATCTCGCCGTCGTAGTTCATAGCCAGGGCCACGAGTGACTCGCCGAAGTCGGGGTATTGCTGCGCGTTCTCAGTGAGGCGGTCGAAGGTGAAAGTGCCTACCACCGTGGTGTTGCCCGTAGCCGGATCCAGTATCTGCAGCTTGTCGCCTACCGAGCTGGGCGAATTGCCGCAATACATGGTGCCGGTCTGGTAGTCGTACTCCTCCTCACCGAAAATTGGGCCATTGTCCGTGGAGCCCAGGTTCTTCACCTGCTTCGAAGTCTTTGAGTCGAAGTCGTATTCCCAGAAACCGTCGGACTGGTAGCCGCTCATCGTCTGTGTGTAACGCACGTAATAGTACTTGCCATTGACGTAGATGCCGCCGGCGAGTGACTCATACCTGCGCGAAGTGTCGTCCCCGGTCAGATCGATCTTTTGCACCAGTTGTTTGTTGGTCACCCCCGTGTCGCACAACTCGTACGAGTAGATGCCGGGGGTATCGTCCCTTTGTGTGCTCAGACCGTAAACCGTTTGCGCTGTCGCGTACGTGCCGCTGCCCAATGACAGCAGCAGTATGGACAGTGCTCGAAGTGAATAGTGTCTCATAAGCTAAGAATTATAATGAGTGTAAATATGTTTTAAAGCTAAAATCTCAAATGCAAAATTAAATAAATGTGCTGGCGAAATGCGACAAAAAGCCATAAAATATCGTGCTGTCAGTTTTTATCTATATAGAAATTGATACAACGAGGGGTTGTTTTCTATCATATTGAAAGATTTCTTCGTAATTTTGCAATCAAAATAAAACGCAAAACTTTACGCATTTATGAATCACTTACATCTTATTACAACGGCTGTCATGGCATGCTCTGTGCTTGTCATGTCGGCCATGCCCGCCTATCGTGGCAAGATCAAACGCGTGCAGCCGGATGGCACCGTCATTACCACCTTATTGCTGGGTGATGAGCATCGCAGTTGCATCACTACAACGGATGGCTATGCCATACAGAAAGGCAGCGACGGTTATTACCATTATCTCATGGCGAAAGACGACCGCACGTTTACGGTTGAGGGTGCGCCTGTTGCAAGAAGTGTGACGGAGCGATCGGCTTCCGACCGTCTTTTCCTGCAGAAGGCCGCCAAGGCTTCGGCACTGTTGGCGCAGCCGGCCCGGACTGCACCTAAGCGGGTCGCTACAGCGGACAGCAAGATGGAGTTCAGCAAGATGCGCATGCGCGACTTCCCCGCTAAGGGCAATTTCAAGGGATTGGTGGTGCTCGCGCAGTTCCAGAATGCCAAGTTTACTTATCCCAAAAACTATTTCGACCGTCTGCTCAATGAGGAGGGGTTCAGCGAGAACGGCGCCTACGGAAGCGCCCACGACTACTACTACGCGCAGAGCATGGGACAGTTTAATGCCACCTTCGACGTGGTGGGTCCTGTGACGCTCTCGCACGACTATGCTTATTATGGGGTTGACAGCAAGAATATTTTTGGCTACAACACAGGTGATAAGGATGGCGCCAAGGCCATTGCCGAGGCTGTGCAACTGGCCGACAGCCTTGTGGACTATAGCCAGTACGACAAGGACGGAGATGGAAAGGTCGATATGGTGTATGTGATCTATGCGGGCTATGGAGAGAATTTCGGCGCTGACCCCAATACGATATGGCCGCACCAATATGAACTGTCTGAGGCCGGATACAACATTAAGCTCGACGGAAAGACGCTCGACACGTATGCCTGTTCGGCGGAGCTGTATGGCAGTGAGGGTCAGAAGCCTTGCGGCATAGGGCCGCTGTGCCATGAGTTCGGCCATGTGCTGGGCTTTGCCGATCATTATAACACCTCTTCCTCAACTGATTATGAGCTTGGCCGGTACGATATCATGGACTATGGGGCTTACAACGACTCCACTAACGTGCCTCCAGTCTACAATGCATTCGAGCGTCTTTCGCTCGGATGGATGACACCACGCGTCATCCATGATCCGGCCGACGGACTTTCGTTGGAGAACATTGCGGAAAGCAATGAGGCCTATGTCATCCCCACCAATGCCGCCAATCAATACTATCTGCTTGAGAACCATCAGCAAACGGGTTGGGACAAGGACATCAGTGGCAGTGGCTTGATGATTACGCATCTTGACTTTGACAAGGGCAGTTGGACGAACAACACCGTCAACACCACCTCTGACCATCGCCGTTTCTATTTGGTTTGTGCCGACAACGATGGCGCCTATGACGCTGTTGTGGGCAGAGTGACAGAGAAAAACGACCTCTATCCTTACCGCAACAATGGTGTTGTGGTGAACGATGCCTTCACCGACGAGAGCACACCGGCGGCCGAAACCTTCGGATATGGCACGCTGGACCATTGGATAACAGATGTCAGGAACAACGATGGCGTGGTGACTTTCAATTATAGGGCCAACCACTGCAAGACACCAACCAGTGTGCGTGCAACGGCTGTCAGGGACGACGGGCTCACCCTGCAATGGGACGACATGGCGGCAACGGCTGCTTACAACGTGCGCTATCATAAGATGGTGTACGAGTCGACCCTTCCCGTGGCTTATACCGACGGCAAGCATACGCTGAACGCGTCGACGCTCTCGCTGCCGATGCTTAACCTGAGTGCTGCCAACGGCCAGTTTGCCGTGATCGTAAAGGCCTGCAGCGACCAGGGACACACGCCCGTCTTTACGGTCAGCGCCAATGGCAAGCAAGGCCGCACGAGGCTGTCGGCCACGCAGCGCAACTACATCTTCCACTTCGACAATGGACTGACACAGACGGGCATCAGCATGGTTGTGGCTAAGGACGTTGCGCATATCGACACCATTGTCGTGGTGCGTGGTGACGGCTCGGCCTTCTCGGGCAATGCCTACAGGGTGTCGGTGACGGGCACGGCCGCATCGACTACCAATGTGGAGGTGAGCGACTCGCTCATTGCTGCTGACACCACTGAGGTGGACGGCATAGGGACGAACCTGCTGGTGCTTGACAACCTGGAGAAAGATGCCTATTATGGCTTTGAAGTGCAGACGCAGGCATCAGGCAACTTGAAGGAGAGCCCTTGGTCGGCACCTCACATCGCCTTGACCAATGCGGCGGCTGCTGTCACCTCTCTTCGGAAGGAGGAAGGCATGGAACCACAGTATTTTACCATTGAGGGTCTCAAACTAAACCGCGCTCCCCAATGCGGTTTTTACATTGAGAAGCGCGGTAAAACGTCGTTTAAGAAGATGGCCCATTGATGGGAGGCTTACAGCCTTACTTTTCTGCCATTGCAGATATAGATGCCTTTGGTGGGATGCTCCACGCGCATCCCTGACAAGTTATAGAAGATGTTGGCTTCGGCTGGCATCTTCTTTGTTATTTCATGGATGCCTGTCGAATGGCCGGTGCCCTCGATGTCGACGCAGTCAGCATTGGCAATCTGATTGTAGGAGTTGATGAGCAGTGCCACCAGTTGTGTGTTCTCTTTCTTCAACACGGTGGCAGGCATGTCTAAGGTGAAGGTGTTGACGAAGTGGTCGCCTTCCTTAATACTGTTGGTTCCAATGACGTTGCTGATTCCTTTGTATGAGGGCGCAATCAGTCTGGCCACGTCTTGATACCAGATGCTGTCGGCATTGATGATGGAAGGCAGGCTCTCAAAGCCATACATGGCCCCGTTGGCTCCTCCGGCATAAGCGTTCACCTGGTCGTAACCGCAGTAATCGTTGGTAATGCCTGTCTCTGCGTGGGTGCGGTGCACGTTGTTCTCAATGACCACATAGACCAGCTTGTAGTCGGCCTTGGCTATGTCCTCGCTGAAGAAGATGTCTGTAGTGGCGTTGATGGTATTGGTTTGAGCATCGTAGACACCTCTTGTCGAAATACCGACATTGTTGGTCTGTGTCTCCTTGATATAGCTGTAGATCGCCGGTATGTTGGCGGGATCGCCATAGAACTCTGCGTTGCGGTTTACGCTGACGTGAGGATAGCCGGCGCTTCCCATGTCGTTGTGGATGGCATCGATATACTCTGAATAGTCCATCGAGTCAGGAACATTTGATCCGGCGTCGTAGTGAACGGCTATTCCGATGAAGCCGTCGGGGTGATGCTCTTTCATCCATGCCATGGCGCCAATGCCCCTGACGCACCATTGACACCAGGTGCCGGTTGTCTCCTCAGCCACCACGCGCCATGGGAAGGCGTAGGTTCTGCCTGTCAGCGTGGTCTCGTCGCCCTCGCTGCTCACGCTTGCCGTCCATCCTGCATGAGTGTTGCGGGGAATGGAAATGGCGCAGACGCTGTCAAGGACAAGGGTGTCGCCTGAGGCGATGGTAGCCTGAGCCGCCGAAAAGGTCTTGCTGAAGGGTGCGCTGCCGTTGTCGGGCGTAAAGGTGAGGGTGAAGCCTCTGACGTCTTTGTTCTTTGCGTTTACCTTGAAGCTGACGGGCACGTCTCCATAACCGTCGTATGTGCGGCCGAGACTCACTTGCAGTCCTACGTGAGACGGCACTCCCACGAAGATGTCATCCACATACAGCGCAGCCTTGTCTTTGCTGTCGTTCACTAATGCGATGTACACCGTCTTGCCCGCATAGCCGGCCAAGGAGACGGAGTGCTGCGTCCATGTGCTTTGCTCTTTGCTTACCGTCAGTACGGGTGCGGTGGTGAAGCTGTCAGGCACGCCGCCCTTGTCGCTGATGTATACCTTGAAGCCGTCTCTGTACTCCTTGTCGCGTGCCATGGCCCTGAATGTCAGCACCGCCTTGGCGCTGTTGACGTTGACGGCGGGAAGAACCATCCAGTCGTTAGCTGCACCGGCGTTCTTGTACCATGATGTGGATACAGCCACATCGTTGAGAGTGTCGGTGGGGTCAACGCCCTTGGCCACTACCCATCCTCTGCCGACTTCGAAGCCTAACTTCTGCATGTCGGTGGATGGGGTGCGGCCGTCCAAATCGTAGGTGGTAACGCCCTGGGGCATGCCATTGTCGAACCCCGTCGCAAAATAAACGGTTTGTGCCTTGCCCACTAAGACCGTCAGCAAGGCAAGACATAAAAGAGTAAATTTCTTCTTCATGAGATTGAATTGTTTTAATTATTCACATGCGTTTTATAATAATCTGATGCAAATATAGCCAATATGCCATTAAATAGCAATCAATTGGTGCTTCTTTCTTCGGCTGTCAGTTTCTATCTATACTTTTGCACAAATGATATCTTTCCATTGGCTGTCTTTTCTTTGGCTGTCTGCCCTTTGCCTCTTTTAAGTTCACTTCTTGTATCAGATGGCTTCTTATTCAATCTCTTGCAGTCGTTATCCCAATTTCCGAATGAAATCATCCAAGGATTCATTGCGGCTGAGTCCAAATTTCTTACGCAAGCGGTAACGGTTGCTGTTGACGCTGTCGGGGGTAACACTCAGCATTTCGGCAATCTGTTTTGGTCTTACGCCGATGCAGATATAGGCACAAAGGCGCAGGTCGTTTTCCGTAAGTTCTGGGCATGCCTCTTTAAGCTTCAGGAAGAAATTGGGGTGAACGGCATCGAAATGTGTCTTAAATCGCTGCCATTCATCATCATTTTTCAGGCTTCTTTCGATGACACGGTTCACCTGTTGCACGTAAGAACGGGGAATTAGTCCGTCTTTGGAGAACTGCTGTGTGATGTCGCTGATTTGTTTCAACACCTCATTTTTATTGGCCAGGAGCAATGTGTTGGAGCTGATTTCGCTCTCTTTCTGTCGGATGTCGTTCTCAAAGTTCTTTCGGTTGACGGCATAGATCAGAGCCTCTTGCTTCAGGTTCTCGCGCAGTTGCTCGTTTTCGATCTTTCTTATCCGGAAGCGCTGTCTATAATAGATGGCCAGCGCCAGTCCGGCTATGAGCACCAGTGCGATGGCCAGCAGGGCAAGATACAGGTAGTTTGTTTTTAACAGTGCATCCTTCTCCACCAGTTTCAGCTTGTCGTTCTGTCTCATGATTTCCTCCCGAGCCTGTGCTTTGGGAATGTCATGCGCTTTAGCGATGGCAGTGTTGCGTTCGTATTGCTCCTGATATTGCTGAAGCGCCCAATAGGCCTGTGGCTGTTTGCCCAGCTTGTCATAGCTTTTCCACATGAGGTAATAAGCATCGAGCATGAAGGTCTCTCCATGCAGCATTGCTGCATGTGGTTTCAGGTGGCCGATGATGTCGATGGTCGTGGCGTACAGCCCGCGCTGGTAGTACACCTTCGCGCGTGCGATGGAGAGCAAGGTGGTGAAATACACATTTCCACCTAAGTGTTTGTTGTTGAGCGAGTCGCCCTCGTTGCATGTCATTAGGGCTCCTTTCACATCACCCGCATGTAACAATAGCTCGCTCAGTTGGATGTAGTCCTGTACGGTGAGTGCCCAGTCATTGCCGCCGCATGCGATGCTTTTCTTTATCCATTTGGTTTTTTGCTTTGTGTCATCGGTGAGCAGTGCCTGGAAGAAATAAATACGGTTGAGCGAGAAATGGGCTTGCTTGTAATAGTATTCTGCCTGTTTGAGGTATTCACGTGCGTGCACGTTGTCGTCGATGTCGTTGAAGAGCTGTACCAGAAGCAGATACGTATTGCCGAGGAAGAAGTTGTCGCCGTAGCGTTGCAGCACATCTATGGCTTTTCGGCAATTGTTATAGCAGAGAAGATATTGTCCCAGTCGCTCATAGTTGCCGGCCAGTTGGTAGTGAATGAGTGCGAGATCGTAGTCGTAAGCCGGCTGACAAAGCTTCTCTGCTTTTTTCAGTTGCTTGATACATGTTTCAGTGGGCTTGTCGAGCTGAGCCATGCGCACCTCCCAGAAGAGTGCCCGTGCCTTGAGCTGAGCATTGTTGCCGGCCAGATTAAAGAGCATTCTCAGGTCTTGGGGACTGGCTTCTGAGCGCCGGTTCTCCCGGTCAAGGGCGTTCAGCCTTTGTGCTATGTGGTCGAAGGGCTTGCTTAGTGGCACAAAATAATAGTTGCTTGCGTGTACCACCAGCATGGAGAAAAACATCACAATTGTCAAAAATGCGCCCTTCACTTTTCTCATTGCTACTTTTTCTTGCAAAGTTACAACAGAAAGTCGAGAATTCCAACATCTTCTGGTGATATTCTTATTCAAGTTGCTCAAGCTAAGAATTCTTGTTACCGTCATAGCCCCCGTCCAGGATAAGACTATCTTGTGAAGATAGGTGCATATTATGGTATTGCTATAACCTCATCGTATTGCGGGGATATAGCGAGGGGATGGGGTGAGTGGTGTTTGCTCACTTCAATTCTTTCTGGATTTGCTCAAGGCTGATTTTCTTTCTTACTTTCACGCGGTCGAAGCCCTGTCCGTAGACACCGATGACGGCACTCTGAGCCACGAAGGCATTGGGATCGATCTCGTCAATCAGGTCGAAGATGAGCGGCGACTCGCTCTTCTTGGCAATGCAATAGATCACCTTGATGTCCTTCTTGGAATAGAAGCCATTGCCGTTGAGTGTGGAACAACCGCGGTCGGCAATCTTCGTGATGGCTTCGCCGATCTCCTGATATTTGTCGGAGATGATAAAGAACTGTACGGAGCGGCGCAGGGAATTGACGACATAGTCGACGCAGAACGACACGATGAACAGCAACACATAGCCATAGAGCACCTTCTCCCAGTCGCGTAGCACCACGTAGCTCGACGTGATGATGGCCAGGTCGCAGAACAGAATGACGTGACCCAGGGAGATGTCGCGGTATTTATGCACGATGGCCGCTACCACATCAGACCCGCCCGTGCTGCCTCCTGCGGAGAGGCCGAGGCCGACACTCGTGCCCATGAACACACCGCCTACGATGCAGGCCATGAACTTCTGGTCGGTCAGCAGATGGGTCTGCTCGCTGCCCATCCACTGGATAATGGTTGAACCCACCGTGAACACGACAACGCCGTAGATGGTCTTGGCGCAGAACCGCCAGCCCAGCACGCGCAGTGCCACGAGAAGCAAAGCCGCGTTGATGACGAAGTAAGTGTCTTGCGCCGGAATGCCCAGACCCCAATAGATGATGGAGGCGATACCCATCGTGCCACCCATCGTTATCTGATTGGGCAAGAGAAAGAGGTTGAGGCCCACAACGCCCATCAACATCGCCACGGTGATGATGGCGTAGTCGCGCACAATGCGGAATACCGACTTGTTGTTGCTGTGATTGTTCTTCATATATCTATCTCGTACTATGCCTGCAAAATTAAACAATAATCTTGGAACAGGCAACGGAATGTGCGAATTAGTCTATAGCTCAGGTGCTGTGACAACCTTTTTCACGCCATTGTAACGTCGTCGGTTTGGCAGTTCGCTTTTTTGTATATTGAGGAATATCTTTCGCAAAATTGTTTGCCCACTCCTAATTCCAGTTTCGACTTGCGCTTGCCTATGAGGTTGTTCACGCCTGTGGTCAGACCGTAATACATCGTGTGGGTATGTATGCCTGCCGTGTTGTCCCATTGTCCTGCCCACGACAGTCCGACGCGGTAGCCCCATGGCGAGGCTGTCTTGAAGCGTGTATCCCAGTTGGCGCTGAGGCCCCATCCCGGCCCACCTAACTCACCATAGAGGCTGCGTGGCAGCATGACGTAGGTGGAGTCTCTCTCAATCGTTGTATTTTGTTGCTAAGACGCAAAAGAAACGAAAAAAACACCTGGGAAGGCGGAAAAAACGATGCACTTCATAAAATATTCTAAAACCATGCAGAATAGAGACGGAAGCGTTGGCGGTTTAGAAGAAAAAGGTTATCTTTGTCAACGTTACAAATAACACAAAGACAACATTTAAACAGCGAACATTATGGCAAAAAGAAATGAAGTATACAAGTGCCCAGAGTGTGGCAATATAGTAGAAGTGCTGGTCCCGACGGACAAGGAACTCTGTGGCTTCAAGCAGCTTAAGGAGAATACCACCGATGGCGCCACCGAGAAGCATGTTCCCGTGGTGGAGAAGATTGACGGCGGTTACCGCGTTACCGTTGGTGAGGTGGAGCATCCCATGACCGATGCCCATTACATTCAGTGGATAGAACTCATTACCAGCGACAACGAGGTGCTGCGCAAGTATCTCACGCCGACCGACAAGCCCGTGGCTGAGTTCAAGACTGACGCCAAGGAGGTCTACGCCCGTGAATACTGCAACCTGCACGGACTCTGGCGCAGCAAATAAGCGTTGCACCTCACGCTTCAATCCATAGAAAAGCGGATGTCACTCTTACTGATGGGCATCCGCTTTTTGGTTGGAAGACTCTCTCTCTGGCTCAATTGTGTACTCGTGTGTGCACAATTGAAATTGGTTTTCAACATTGCTGCATATATTTAGCTATAGGCGAGTAGCGTCACACAACATTGTGTGACACAAACTTGTGTGACTCGTTTTTTCTTTTTATCTTTGCACCAACAACCACTAAGGGAAGAAGCGATGGAAAGGAAAAGCTTTGTTTATGGTGTACCCGTCATCGGATATAACTTTACGGGCCGTGAGGAAGAGACACGCAGATTGTTAGCTGACTTTCAGGGCGGCATCAACGTCATACTGATGTCGCCCCGCCGTTTGGGAAAGACCTCACTGGTGAAGCACACCTTGCAGCAGGTGGACAGAAAACAGGTAATGGTGGTCTATGTCGACATCTGTTTATCCAAGCCGTAGAGCCATTGACAGAGTACCAGATGAACTTTCTGCGTGCCATTGCCTCTGGTGTCAACAAGGACTTTACCTTGGAAGATACCCGCCGGCAATATCATCTTGGCAGCTATTCCAACATTCCAAGGCTAAAGACAGCTCTCATCAATGCCGACCTCATTGACTCTTCGCCACAGAGTGGCATCACTATCACCGATCCCGTCTTTGAACAGTGGATAAGGAGAAAGATGATGTGAGGAAATGTGGATAAGCAGACAGATGCTCTCCTCCATTGTGTCTTGGTGAAGTCAGAAATAAGGGGATGTATCAAAATAGGAGAAGTTCAGATGTCCGGAAGTTCAGAAGTTCAGTCAAATGCATAAGTATCTGATAATAAGGTGTCATTATAGTAATGACAGAACTCCCGGACTTCTGAACTCCTCCTATTTTCTTGACTTCTCCAATTTTGATACACCCTCTTATAAGAGCAGGTCTATTTCCAAAAACGTTCTAACTTTTCGGCTTCCTCCTCAGTTATCTGAGTGACGGCACCGTGTTTCTGCTCGGCAAACCCTTCACGTTTCATGGTTCCCTCGCCAAAATGGCCAAGGTCATGGAATTTCTTGAAGTCTGTAGTCTCCATGAATCCGAAGTTGTGGGGCTTGATGCTGAAGATGTCGTACATCAGCAGCCACTTGTCTTTTCCTATAAGCTTGAACATCGTGGGAGCCTCGCAAGAGCCCCGCTCGGCGTCAATCTGTTGGGGCTGATAAACATATCCACGGTTAATGTGGTTGCTTATGGCCATCTTGATGCCAGCCGGACCTTCCTGTGCGCAGTAGGTCATGCAGTAGCGCCCGTCGGGCATGGGCATGATGTCAGCATCGAGCACTTGTACCTGTTCATTGGGATATTCGAAGAGCGGCTGTGGCTCTGTGACGAGTCGTGTGAAGTTGCTGTCGGCATAGGCATAGTAAAGCTTCGTCTTGCCTTTTCCGGTGGGCCGGATGGTGAAGTATACCATCAGCCGGCCCTCTTCGGGGTCCCAGATGGTCTCGGGAGCCCATGCGCATCCTAACTGTCCGAAGTGGTCGGGGAAGGCCTTGTCGATGCGGAAGGAGGTGTGTGTCCAGTGTATGAGGTCTTTCGACTTCATCAGCACCAATGCCCGGTTGTTGCCCCAGCCATACTCCTTGCCGTCTCGCTCCCACTCTGTGTTGCGGTATCCGTCACGCTTGCCGAAGATGTGCAGGTCGGTGGCGGCGATGTAGTAGGCGCCGTCGGGCCCGCGGTAGATGTGTGGGTCGCGTATGCCGTGTTGTTGTGCTATGGTGTCGCCACTGACGACGGGCTTGTCGCCGTTCAGCGCTTTCCACGAGTAGCCGTCGCGGCTCAGGGCCATGTGCAGACTGTGGTCGGCATCTTTGTGGTATACCATCAGGTAGGCTCCCATATGTGCCTCGTCCATTTCTGGCACGCCCTTGCTCGTTGGCGGTATGGGCAGGATGTGTCCGTCGTTGTCGTAACGAAGAGGTTCTGCAACGATACTTCGGCTATAGCTTGTGCCATCCGGCAGACCACCATTTGATAGTTAAGTTGAATGTTGTTGCAAAGTTAGGCCAAAAGAGGGATATGTATGAATCATTTATCTGTCAGAAATTGATAGATATCTTCCTTTCTTGTTTTTTTGGGGGCGCACCCGACAAACGTTGTGGACGGGTGAGCCACTTCAATGTCGACCAGCACGATGAGATCTACATTATTCATGGAGATTATTAATCACACGAATATCCGCGAATTAGCCATGAATGTCTCAAAAATATAATAATATGTAATTCAAGTTCCGCAAGGTACTGACGCTCCACAAGACCGGCCCCTGCATGCGGCAGACCTGGCTATACGTAATTGTTAGTATGCGAAACTTGAATTATATGTAATATTTTATTGGTTTCTCGTTTCCGCACACCTTTGTTATTCTCCTACCCACTTCGTGTGATATTGAGAAAATCGAAGAATATAAGCTATATTTTCTCAATATTCTCTAATTTCTATATATCCGTAGGGGCAGGACACGAAAGGAGGCTGCACTATTTCTTTTTGTTACCGAAGTCAGCCGGTATCTCTCCCCACTGTTTTGTTTCCCATTTGATGATGGGTACGGTGGTGGGGTGGGTGGCAAGCCAGCGCTCGGCACGCGCCACCAGCTCGTAGGCCTTGGCTGTAGAGTCATTGCGCTCGAGTTTGGTCTTGCAGTGCTTCTTCTGTACCCAAAGGATGGCGTTGTAAGAATCTGAATAGATGACCTTGTCGCGAATGCCCTGTTGTTCCATCAAGGCCAGGGCGTGGACAATGGCGAGGAACTCACCGATGTTGTTGGTGCCACGCACAGGTCCGAAATGAAAGACACGAGTTCCCGTGGCCAGGTCGATGCACTGATATTCCATCGGCCCGGGATTGCCGGGACACGCCGCATCTACGGCCCACGCGTTGGCCTTTACCTCTAAGGGCAAAGGCAACACGGTGTCGTGGCGGTAGTCGGGGGGTGAAACTGGCTCGTTACTCATGAGTTACATTCTTTCCGGCACTTCGATGCCGAGCAGGTCCATGCCGTTCTTGATGACCTTGCCTACATTGGCGGCCAAGACCAGACGGGTGACCTTCTCTTCCTGGCTGTCGGCACTGAGAATGCTGTAGTCATGGTAGAACTGGTTGAAGTCCTTGGTCAGCTCGTAGCAGTAGTTGGCGATGCCGGCAGGATTGTAGTTCTCACCAGCGTCTTTGACAGCCACCTTGAAGGCGTCCATCTTCTGTATGAGCTGTATCTCCTTGTCGTTGAGCGGTGCATTGGCGGGCAGCTGTGCGGGCACCTCGATGCCTTCGGCCTGAGCCTTGCGCATGACCGAGCGGATGCGGGCGTAGGTGTACTGGATGAAGGGACCCGTATTGCCGTTGAAGTCGATGCTTTCGGCAGGATTGAAGAGCATATTCTTGCGGGCGTCGACCTTGAGAATGAAGTATTTCAGAGCACCGAGACCGACAATGCGGGCTATCTCCTGCTTCTCGTCCTCTGTCATGTCCTTGAACTTTCCAAGTTCGTCGCTGGTCTTGCGTGCGTCGCCAATCATCTCGGCGATGAGGTCGTCAGCATCAACCACCGTACCCTCGCGGCTCTTCATCTTACCGTTGGGCAGTTCCACCATACCATAGGAGAAGTGTACGAGGTCCTTGCCCCACTTGAAGCCGAGACGGTCGAGCAGGATAGAGAGCACCTGGAAATGGTAGTTCTGTTCGTTGCCCACTACGTAAATCATCTTGTCGATGGGATAGTCGTTGAAGCGCATCTCGGCGGTGCCGATGTCCTGTGTCATATACACGCTTGTACCGTCGGCGCGCAGCAAGAGCTTTTGGTCGAGACCCTCGTTGGTGAGGTCGGCCCATACGCTGCCGTCGGGCTTGCGGAAGAAGAGTCCTTTCTTCAGTCCCTCTTCCACCTTGCGCTTTCCTTCGAGATAGGTGTTCGACTCATAGTAGATCTTGTCGAAGCTCACGCCGAGCGCCTTGTAGGTCTCGTCGAATCCGGCATACACCCAGCTGTTCATCTTCTGCCACAGAGCACGGATCTCAGGGTCGCCGGCCTCCCATTTGACGAGCATCTGATGAGCCTCGACGATGAGCGGAGCCTCATTCTTGGCCTTTTCCTCAGCCTTCTCCTCGTCCATGCCTTCGGCGATGAACTTGGCCTTGAGCTCGTTGCATTCTTCTTTATAGTGCTTGTCGAAGAGCACGTAGAAGTCACCGATAAGGTGGTCGCCCTTCTTGTGGGCTGTCTCCGGAGTGACGCCGTTGCCCCACTTGATCCAGGCCAGCATCGACTTCATGATATGGATGCCACGGTCGTTGACGATATTGGTCTTGATGACCTTGTTGCCGTTGGCCTCCATAATCTTTGAGAGGCTCCAACCCAGCAGGTTGTTGCGTACATGGCCGAGATGAAGCGGCTTGTTGGTGTTGGGTGATGAGTATTCAATCATCACGAGAGGACTGTCTTCCGTTGCCTTCTTCTCACCGTATTTGGCATCGGCGTTGATGTCGTTGAGCAGGCTCACCCATGCTTCCGGAGCCACAACAAGGTTGAGGAATCCCTTGACCACGTTGAAGCGGGCCACAGCCTCGCAGTCGCGCTCGAGCACGCTGCCTATCTCCTGAGCGGTGTCCTCAGGTTTCTTATGCGAGATTTTCAGGAAAGGAAAGACCACGAGCGTGAGG
The DNA here is from genome assembly GCA_900319905.1 of uncultured Prevotella sp. GTDB lineage: Bacteria > Bacteroidota > Bacteroidia > Bacteroidales > Bacteroidaceae > Prevotella. The sequence goes on from ONQB01000007.1 coordinate 20,030, forward strand.
TTGCCCTCAAAACTTTCTTTGGTCTTCTGCAGTTGCACCATTTTCTCGGGCACATCCTGTCCGTAGAGTGCTTTGACGGCCTTGATAGTGGCCTCAGTGATAACTTTTTCTATATTCATGCGTATATACCGGTATTTTGTCGACTTAGATACAATATATGTGCAAAGTTACGAAAAAACAGAGAGATAATGGTGTGTAAGTGGCGCATATTTTAGAACGTGACGTTCATTCCCATGCTGAAGGAGGCGTTGCTGCTCAGTGGAATCATCTCTTTGCTGACCTTTCCGATGAGGTGGTCCATGCCGAAGAAGACATTGAAGCCTTTGGGATGAACATTGACCACCCACCCCATGCTGGTGGAGAATGTGTTGGCGGCGAGGTTCACACCGCCGTCGAGCCAGCAAAGCGGTTCCCAGTTGGCGCTGAGACGTCCCTCGGTCCATGTGTGCTTGCCGCAGAAGCGGGTGGCACTGAGCAGACCGAAGTGCAGCTTCTCATACACAGGCAGCGTATAGCGCACGCCGATATTCATGCGGGCCGAGAGCATCGTGGTACGGCTGCCCTGGTCGCCCTTGTCCTGAAGGTTGTAGAACTGGGCTATCTGGTCGCTGTATTTATCCCATTGGTCATCGGTGGTGTTGCCCTCCGAGCTGGTCACGCCTGTATCGTGAAAGCCACTGAAAGTAAAGTCCTTGTCGGTATTGGTGGCATAGCAGTCGTTGCTCCAATGGATGAAGCCCACGTCGAGCAGGGCAGCGCTCACCTCCCAGTATTTGTCCGGACGGAACACGGTACCCAAGTCTGCGGCCAGGCCCACGCCACCGATGCCTGCACCGTCTACGTCCACATCGTTGATGTAGGAGTAGGAACCTTCCTGAGACTTGTATTCCTTGGTTGCAGTCTTATATTTCCATCCTTTCATCGACATGTGTGCCTGTGCGTCACCGTGCAGCGTCCACGAGTCTCCGGTAAGCTGAGCAGTCACGTTCTGCATCTTCACGTCGGCATCGGCCACGCCCAACAGCACCTTGAGCTTTGCACCCACGCGCCACTTGCTGTTGATGTCGCGGCTGTGACCGAGGGCGATCTCCACATAGTTCTGTGAGTTGACAAAGAGGTCGCCGATGTTGTAGGTGTCGTTGCCCACGTCGGCTGCGAAACGGAAGAGCTCGTAGGGCAACTTGACGTTGGTAGATGACTTGGCGTTGATCTCCACGGTGTTGTAGCCTCCGAAAGCCTTGAAGCCGCCGGAGAGCAGCGTCAGCGACACGTCGGCCCCGACGCGGTTCCAACTCTTGTTGAAGCCCTTGAGCGGGTCACTGAGATAGGGGTTGAGGAAAGAAGTCTTCTTTTTGTCGCTCTCGGTGGGGTAGAGTGGGTTGTCGCGCACGAGGTCCTCGTAGCCGAAGTTGCCGTGGGTCTCGGCGTTGATGTTGCCAAGCGCGGGCAGAGCCACGTAGTTCCGGTCATTGCCCATGGCCGGGTTGAGCGTGTGTTGGTAAAGGTACCCGTCGGTAAAATAAGCTGAGCGGAGGCCTTGAGCGAAGGTGGGGACAGCAAGCAGCATGGTGACGGGGAGCGTCAGAAGACGTTGGAAAAAATTATGATGGGTTTGCATGAGTATCGAGTAAGGGATTAGTTGAAGTTGCCTACAAGTTTGCCTTTCTTGGTGAGCTTGATGTTATACACCATAAGGGTTTGTGTCTTGGCGTTGATGGTCTTGCCGACAATAGGCGCGTTGCCGTTATCGCCGTCGGCCGTGCCCCTGAAGCGGAACTGCAGACCTTCAACACGGTGCAGCACGTCGTTGCTTTGCGGTGTGATGGTGATGTTGACGTGGGTGACGGCACCCTCATCCCTATTGTCTGTGCCCCAGATGGTTCTGTCTACCTTCACGCTCAATTCCGACTGCGGTATGGAGTCGCCCTGCAGGTCGGTGGCCCAGGCGGTGAGGGTGAGGAAGACCGGCAGGCGGTTGAGGACGTCAGCTTCCAACAACAGATGGCCGTCTATCGAACTGCCGTCACCGATGGTCTGTTCCTTGAAACTCAGTTTCTTGAGTGTCTTGTTGAGATCGTCTATGGAGTCGGTGTAGGCAATGACGGCATTGGCGTCAAGCTGCAGTGGCGTGGAGAAAGCATACTGCTCCTGCATGGTGTAGGTATGGCCCAGCTTCACTTCTGCTGTCTGCGACTCGTCGGCCTTGGCTGTCACGTCGGTGAAGTCGATGTGGTCGGGAATGGTCTTCAGCAGATTGCCCAAGTCGGGCACGGTGACATAGGTCTGCCCCTCGGGTGCGGCCTCGGTCTGCTTGTGCAGTACGATGATGCTACTGCCGCTGGGCACGGAGAAGGCGGGCACCCTCACCGTGGCAAGGACATTGTTGTGTGCGTCACGTGCAACCATGTTTCCACTCACCTTGACGTTGAGGGGTAGTGCGGAGTTGAAATTGAGGCTGATGTGCGGGTCATAGAGGTCCATGTTGACACTCTTGTCGGTGAGGAAGTCGGGAATGTTGTTGAGCTTGACCGATCCGAAGCTGTTGAATGAATAGGTCGGATTGAAGCGTCCCGTGGCACCGGTAATCGTCAGACTGCCTGCGACGTTGCCGCTGATGCTTGACAGACTGCCGGAGGAGGTTACCTGCGAACTGCTGACCGTGCCCTGCAGACCGACGTTGACCGACATGGTGACGCGACGGTTGCTTGCGTCAAAGGAGACGGAACCGAGGCTGCTCGACTCACCAAACCGGATGCCGGCCACATGAAGGATGAGGGTGTGCGTGCCCGAAGAGATGTTGCTCAGGCTGACCGAGCTGTTGTTCACCGCCACGGTGTTGCCGTCTATGGTACCCTTGTCTATCTGTATGAAGGCAGGCAGTGAGAGCGTCAGTGCGTCAATGCGGCGTACGGTGGAAGGCACGGTGAAGGTCACCGTGAAGTTGTTGTTACATGTCACGCTGTTCAGAGCTTTCACTTCGGCAGGGGTCGTGGCGCTCATGGATAGCAAGAGCATAGAACCGCTGAAACTGCCTACGACGAGTGGCACGCTGGTATGCGTGGTGGTCGTGGGGATGATGGTAAACGGAGCGATGTTGACAGAGGACGACTCTGTGCTGTTGCCGGCAACCTTTATCTGATAGTCACCGTTGTCGTCGATGTATACGAAGTTGGAATTGTTCAGATGCACCACATCGTCAAGTGAAATTTCCTTGGTGTTGTTACCTCCCGGCAGAGCAATCTCGTCGGCTCCCAGTCCGATGGTGGCATCGATGTCGTCAAAGCTGAAGTCGTTGTCCTTGCAACCTTGCAGCACTCCGGCCATTAGCAACAAGGCCATGGCTGAGCAGATGGTTGGTATTCGAAATGTCATAAGTGTAAAAATCTGGTAACGATAATAATGGCGCAAAATTAAACATTTTATTAAACATTATGAACTTTTTAGTTAGTTTTCTGCCAAAATAATTAACGGGGCACCTCTTCTATAATATCCCTATCACTCCATGATTGGATCCGGTGTCTGTTACTTTTTTGCTTGTCCTTAGAAAAAAATGTTGGCCTTTTGTGTTCAGCATTGGAGAAATATGTCTATATTTGCAATTAGACATTATTTTAAATCTTATTGCTATGTTATCCGAAAAAATGCAAGACGCAATCAATGCGCAGATTAATGCCGAGTACTGGTCGGCTTACCTTTATCTTTCAATGGCTGCTTATGCCAACGCCAGTGGCTATCCAGGTTTTGCCAATTGGTTTGAAGTGCAGCATCAGGAGGAACTCGATCATGTGAAGATCTTCTTTGACTATGTGCTCCAGCGCGACGGCCGTGTGATGCTCAAGCCCATTGATGCCGTTCCTACTGAGTGGAAGTCACCGCTCGATATGTTTGAGAATACTCTCAAGCACGAGCAAAAGGTCACCTCGCTCATCAATCAGCTCTATGCCACTGCGGTATCCGATAATGATTTCGCCACACAGAGCATGCTGAAATGGTTTATCGACGAGCAGGTGGAAGAGGAGGAGAATGCCAAGACTATCATCGACAGTTTGAAGATGATTGGCGACAATGGCTATGGCCTCTATACGCTTGACAAGGATCTTTCCACCCGTGTCTATACGCAGGCCGCTCCTTTGGCCAATAAGAATGCGTGAGCCACGGTACACTTTTATGTAGAAGTCCAGAAGTAATTAGAAGTCCAGAAGTAATTAGAAGTCCAGAAGTCCAGAAGTACGGAAGTTCAGTCATATGCATAAGCATCAGGGAATCTTGCATTATTTATGGTAATGACAGAACTTCCGAACTTCTAATTATGGTAATGACAGGACTCCCGAACTTCTAATTACTTCTGAACTTCTCTAATGACTTCACTTCTGATACAGCCGGATACTTTTGTTATTTTAAGCATATTTTCTGGATTTATCGCACCGTATTTCAAAAATATTACTTATATTTGTAGCGTAATAATAACCAAAACCGATAAGCCTTATGATGCAGGAACTTATAGATACGCTCCATACTGAGCAATGCACGCTTGTCATCCTACATGAGGGACAAATCCGCACTTTCGACGGCCATGGCGTGCGCCGTCTGTACAACATCGTATCCGACGAGCCAGAACTCCTCTATGAGGCTAAGTTGGCAGCCAAAGCCGTAGGCCGCTCCGCCGCCTCCATGATGGTGCAGGGAGGTGTAAAGGAAGTGTGGGCCGACTACATCTCCCAGCAGGCTTACGATGTATTGCACGAGGCCGGCATAGTGGTGAAATATGACAAATGCCTCGACCACACCACCTTCCTTAAGGTGTGGCAAAGACTCGGCGAAATATTTTGAAGTCCAGAGGTATTTTGAAGTCCAGAAGTATTTTGAAGCTTTGAAGTCCAGAAGTCCAGAAGTCCGGAAGTCCGGTCATTACATTAGCAATACCAAATTACCAGACGCTTATGCATATGACTGGACTTCCGGACTTCTGAACTTCTGGACTTCCACTCTCCTGTACTTCTGAACTTCTGTACTTCCAATCTTCTGTACTTCCAATCTTCTGTACTTCCAATCTTCTGTCCTTCCACATTAATAGTGGAACGAGCTGCCTCCCAGGAACTCTCGGATGAGGCTCGTGGGCGGGATGTCCTTGTTGGGAATGGGACGGAGGTAGTTGAGAAACTTACGCAGGCGGTAGGCCTCTGAGTATTCAGGACTGTTCTCCGGCACCTGTTCGAGCAACGGTTCGGCCTGCTCCTTGATTACGCCAAGTTCGAAGATCATGGCTGAGTTGAACATGGCATCGGCATTCTCCTGATAGGGGAAGATCCACTTGTTTTCTCCTGCCCGTACCGACGGCCACCGGTGGATGCTCTCCTGGGCATTTACGCCGCGGTATTTATAGTCACGAATGATGCGACGCAGCAGACGGTTGTCGGTGGTAGGTATGTAGTTGTGGTCGTCAAGCAAGATGGTGGTGAGAGCCGACACATAAACTCTGAACTTCTGCTTCTCTGGAATCTCCGAGGTGAGCTCGGGGTTGAGGGCATGGATGCCTTCCACGACCAGCACGTCGTTTTCCGTCATCTTCAACTTCTTGCCGCTGGGCTGACTTGTACCCGACTGGAAGTCATACTTTGGCAGTTCCACCTCCTCGCCACGGAAGAGTGCATTGAACTGTTCGTTGATGAGCTTGAGGTTGAGGGCATAGATGCTCTCATAGTCATATTCGCCGTTGGCATCCTTTGGTGTGTGCTCCCGGTCTACGAAGTAGTCATCCAGCGATATCTCCAAAGGCTTGATGCCATTGGCCAGCAGCTGAATGCTGAGTCGCTTGCACGTGGTGGTCTTTCCCGACGACGACGGTCCGGCCATGAGCACGAGCTTGACGCCCTTGCGGGCCGCTATCTCATCGGCAATCTCGGAGATGCGCTTTTCCTGCAGCGCCTCCGACACGTTGATGATGTCGGTGGCATGGCCCGCGTCGACGAGTTCGTTGAAGTCACCTACCGTACGCACACCGAGGATGTCCTGCCAGCGGTGGTGCTCCTTGAAGATGCCGAACATCTTGTCCTGATGGGTCATCTCTGGCAGCACGTCCGGGTTCTTCAGTGAGGGAATGCGCAGCAATGCTCCATCAAAGTATTTCTCCAGACCGAAGAGATAGATATCCTTCGTATTGGTGAGCAGCGATCCGTAATAGTAATCGATGTAGTCGTCTATCTGATAATAAGTGGTGTACAGCCTTCCATAACTCTGCATGAGCTTCACTTTTGCGATGTCGCCACGCTCCTTAAACATCTTGATGGCTTCCTCTGTGGGTACGTCGTGGCGCGAGATGGGCATCTTGGCATCGATGATCTCCTGCATGCGCCTGCGTATCATGTCAACGTCCTCCAGCTCAACTGGATGACCGATGGAGAGGTTGACGTAGTAGCCATTGCTCACGGGAATGTCGATGACTACGTTGCTGCGGCGGTAGATGTCGTGCACAGCCTTGCAAAGAATGAAAAACAAGGTGCGGGTGTAGTTGCGCGAACCCGACTCGGTGGTCATGTCGAGAAACTCCACATCCTTGTTGTTGTAGACACGGTAGTGCATGCCTTCCACCTTATTATTTATCTTTGCGCAGATGGGACCGTGATTCATTTTCAGGTCCAAAGCGTTAAAAACTTCAGAAAGTGTGCTTCCAGGCACGACGTTCAGCGTTTTTTTATTATTTTTGCAACGTATTTGTAACGTCTGTTTCATTGCTGTCATACCTATCTAAAATTTGATTTTAGTTTTCAAGGGTAAAGTTAGCAATAAAAAGGCTCTGCCGTCTCAAAGACATTAATAAACTTAGTTAAAATATGACGATTCTTCTCTTAAAGATTGTTGGAGCGCTCGCGCTGCTCATCTATGGCATGAAGGTAATGAGTGAGGCCTTGCAAAAAATGGCCGGTCCACAGTTGCGTCACGTATTAGGTGCGATGACGACCAATCGCTTTTCCGGCGTGCTGACGGGTATGTTTACCACAGTTGCGGTGCAGTCCTCCACCGCCACCACCGTGATGACCGTGTCGTTTGTCAATGCCGGTTTGCTGACACTGGTGCAAGCCATCTCCGTTATCATGGGAGCCAACATCGGCACGACGCTCACCGCTTGGATTATGTCGGCGGGATTCTCGTTCAAGATAAGCACGTTTGTGTGGCCGGTTTTCCTTATTGGCTTGCTGCTTATCTATTCAAAGAAAAATCGTTATATCGGCGACTTCCTTTTTGGTATTGCATTTATGTTCCTGGCACTTACCACACTCGGTGAAAGCCAGATACCGCCTGCAGAACTTGCTTCACTGAAAACCTTCTTCGCCAGTTTCGATCCCAACAGTTTCGGTACCATACTGTTGTTTTTGTTATTCGGTACCATTCTCACTTGCATCTTACAGAGTTCCGCCGCGCTCATGGCCATCACCATGATGCTGTGTACGCAGGGTGGCCTGCCCATCTACCTGGGCATTGCCTTGGTGATGGGTGAGAACATTGGCACGACGCTTACGGCCAATCTCGTAGCACTGACCGCCAATACTGAGGCACGGCGTGCCGCCTTCGGCCATTTGTTCTTCAATGTATTCGGTGTCATCTGGGTGTTGTGCATCTTCAGATACTTCGTGCGTTTTGCTTGCAGTTTCGTGGGATTTGACCCTGCCGATACGTCGGTTGTGCCGTCAGCCACCCGCCTGACGTTTGCTTTGGCTGCCTTCCACACCTGCTTCAATGTAATCAATACGATTATACTGTTGCCCTTTGTCAAGCAAGTGGCCAAGGTCTGCTGTCTGGTATGGAAGCCGAATCCCAACAAGGAGGATGATGAGTTCCGTCTGCGCTTTATCTCAAGCGGCATCATGAAGACTCCGGAGCTTTCCGTGCTCGAGGCTCAGAAAGAGATACAGAGCTTTGCTGAGCGCATTCACAGAATGTTCGGCATGGTGAGAGACTTGCTGGAAGAAAAGGACAAGGATAAATTCCAGAAGATTTACGACCGCATCGTGAAATACGAGAATATCTCCGACAATATGGAGATTGAAATCGCCAAATATCTTGACCAGGTAAGCAACGCCCATCTGAGCGATGATACCAAAGCCAAGATTCGTTCCATGCTGCGTCAGATCTCTGAGTTGGAGAGTATCGGTGACGCCTGCAACAATATGGGACGCACCATTCACAGAAAGTTCACATCTAAGGATGATTTCACCGAAAGCCAGTACGACCATATTCATCAGATGTTTGAGTTGGCGGATGATGCACTCACTCAGATGAACTTGTTGCTGACCGGCCACCGCGAGGACTTGAATGCCACACGATCATTCAACATCGAGAACGAGATCAACAACTATCGTAATCAGTTGCGTTCGGAGAACCTGAACGACATCAACAACCACCTCTACGACTATGCGTCGGGCACCATGTACATGGACCTTATTCAGGAATGTGAAAAGCTTGGCGACTATGTCATCAATGTGGTTGAGGCCCGTATGGGAATGAAGTCGGTAGCATAAAAAATAGAGAGACACGTGCCGGCAATATCGCGGAAATATTGCTACCTTTGCATCGAGATGAAGAAAAAATACGAAATCGAGATTCCCGATGGTGCCGACCGTGTGTTGCTGCATGCTTGCTGTGCGCCGTGCTCTACGGCCATCGTCGAATGGATGATGGCTCATGGGGTGCGGCCTACTATTTATTATTTCAACCCCAATATCTACCCGTTGGAGGAATACAACATCCGAAAGGAAGAGAGCAAGCGCCATGCAGAGAGTCTTGGTCTCGACTGGATTGACGGCGACTACGATCATGAGGCATGGCGCCGTGGGGTGGTCGGATTGGAACATGAGCCTGAGCGCGGACGGCGTTGCAGTCAGTGCTTTTATATTCGCTTGCTGGCTGCGGCGCGTATGACCTCTCAGTTGGGACTGCGCTATTTTACCACGACACTTGCGTCGTCGCGGTGGAAGAGCATTGAGCAGGTCAGCGAAGCGGGACTCAGGGCGCAGGCCGAAGTGCCTGGTACGGTGTTTTGGGCCCAGAACTGGCGCAAAGGCGGTTTGCAGGATCGCCGCAATGCCTTGCTTAAGGAATATAACTTCTACAACCAGCTTTACTGTGGTTGTGAGTTCAGCATGCGGAAAGATGATCAAGAATAGCCCCACCCGTCACGGCAGGCCGTGACGGGGGACGTATCAAAATTGGAGAAGTCCGGAAGTTCAGAAGTACAGAAGTCCAGTCATTACAATAAAAGGTGAAAAGTGAAGTATTGTTGCTTCTCGATTTGCTTATTGTAATGACCGGACTTCAGAACTTCTGAACTTCCGGACTTCTCTTATCCTTCCGGACTTCTGCCCTCAGCACCCTTTGTGTGTCATGATGTCGAGCACTTTCTCGTCGGTGGGACACATTGACTCACGGCCGATGCTCGTGAGGTTGTGGATGCTCTTGTCGACGTCGTTGTCGATGATGCCCTCTGCTGACGTGACATGATGGCCCGACATGGATAAGAGGGCGGAGAGCAGGGCCGACGACACGCCAGAGCAAATCTTGATGCTGCACGAAGGCTTGGCGCCGTCGCAGATCATACCGGTGAGATTGGCTATCATGTTCTGTATGGCGAAGCACACGCGGCCGTAGTCGCCACCCATCAGGTAGACGATGCCGCAGCTCGATCCGATGCTGGCCACCACGCACCCGCACAGCGCGCTCAGCGTACCGAGGCTTTGCTTGATGTAGATGGCCGTAAGATGGCTGAGGGTGAGCGCACGAATCAGCTCCTCCTCCGTGTTCTCATTCTCCTTTGCATAGACCGCCACAGGGTTGGTGGCACAGATGCCTTGGTTGCCCGAACCGCTGTTGCTCATCACGGGAATCATTGCGCCTCCCATGCGTGCGTCGCAGGCGAGGGCCGTCTCACTGATGATATGGCAGAAGATGGTGTCACCGAAGATGCCGTGACTCAGCGGACGGTCGATGGTCTTGCCTAAGCAATGGCCGTAGTTGCCCTTTTTGCTTTCTTCGGCTGCACGGATGTTATAGTCGCGGGCCTTGAGCATGAAGCGTATCTCGTCAAGCGGGGTGGTCGTGGCAAACTCCCAAACAGTCTTCATATCGAGACAAAGAGCATGGCCTTCATCCGTAGAGGTGGTTTGTTGGCGCTTGTCCAACAGCACCTCGCCATTGCGTTCTTCGTAGACGAAATGCGTATGACTGCCGGCGATGATGGCGGTGGCGGTGTTGCCTCCCGCCTCGCAGGTCACCTCGATGTAAAGCTTCTCGGTGATGTTTTCTTTCAGTTTGATGCAGATGTTGTCAGGGTTGGCAATAAACTGTTTGCCTTGCTCCAGAGCCTGCGGTGTGAGATCTTTGATGACCTCCAACTGATATTCGCTTTTGCCGATGATGGCACCGAGCGCAATGGCAATGGGCAGGCCTATCATCCCCGTACCGGGAATGCCCACCCCCATGGCGTTTTTCAGCATGTTGGCACTCAGCCATACCTTTATCTTCTCAGGACGTTGCTGTAGGAGCTCTTTGGCGCGTGCCGTACAGAGTGCCACCGCTATGGGCTCGGTACAGCCCATGGCCGGCACCACCTGTTCGTTGATCAGCTGTATGATCTGTGTCCTTGTCGTTTTATCCAGCATGACAGTAGCCTTTTAACTATTTGCGATAGGCTTCCAGACCTTTGTTGAGGAAGTCTAAGTATCCGGGAATATCCTCTTTATAAGTAAACGAGCCTGAGAGCGGATTGCCTTCGTTGTCGACGGTCACATAGAACGGCTGCGCGTTGGCACCGAACTTATGTGCCTGCAGGTAGCTCCACTTGTCGCCAACGGTGCGCAGGGTGCGTGTCTGTCCGTTGTCGTCCTTCACCTCGATGGGTTTCGGCAGCTTGGTTTTGTCGTCCACATAGAGTGAGATGAGCACGTAGTCCTTGGTCAGTTTGTCGGCCACCTGCGGGTCGGTCCATACCGCGGCTTCCATCTTACGACAGTTGACGCAGCCGAAGCCTGTGAAGTCAATCATCACGGGTTTGCCCTCGGCCTTGGCTGCGGCCATGCCGGCTTCGTAATCGGTATACTTGGCCTCCACCACTTTATTGTTGAGGTTGAAGTCCTGGGTGTTGACGGGCGGTGCGAAGGCTGATACCGCCTTGCAGGGAGCACCCCACAAACCAGGAATCATATAGATGGCGAAAGCGAAAGAGCATAGGCCCAGCATGATGGCGGGCACCGGCATGGGCTTGTTGAGGTCGCCGCCGATGGCATCTTGCTGAAACTTCAGCCATCCCACGAGGTATGCGCCTAAGGCACCGAAGATGACAATCCAAAGGGCGAGAAACACCTCGCGGTCCATCAGATGCCAGCCGTAGGCCAGGTCGGCCACGCTGAAGAATTTGAGTGAGAAGGCCAGCTCGATGAAGCCCAGCACCACCTTAATCTGATCCATCCACGAACCGCTTTTCGGACTCTTCTTCATGAGCGTTGGGAACATGGCAAAGAGTGAGAAGGGCACGGCCAGCGCCAGGGCGAAGCCGAACATGCCGATGGCCGGTGCGAGCCAGTTGCCCGAGGTGACGGTCTGTACCAGCAGCAGGCCTACGATGGGCGCGGTGCACGAGAAGCTCACCAGCACCAGGGTGAAAGCCATGAGGAAGATGGAGAGAAGACCGGTCGTGCTGGAAGCCTTGGTGTCTACCTTGTTGGCCCAGCTGTCGGGCAGCTTGATCTCAAACCAACCGAAGAAGCTGACGGCGAACACCACCAGCAACAGGAAGAGGAAGATGTTGAACACTGCATTGGTCGAGAGGGCGTTGAGCGTAGACGGTCCGAAAGCGAGCGTCACGCCGATGCCTAGTGCCAGATAGATGATGATGATGGAGATGCCATAGGTGATGGCGTCTCTCACACCTTTCTGTTTATTGTCTTTGGAACGTTTGAGGAAGAAGCTCACGGTCATCGGGATGATAGGCCAGATGCAGGGCATGACGAGTGCCAGCAGACCGCCTACGATACCCATGAGGAAGATATACCACAGAGAGTGGTTGGCAATGTCGTTGGCTCCGCCGAATTGTTGCAGTTGCTTGATGACCGGCTTCCAGAGCAGTGCCTTGTCGGCGTCGGAGAGAGAGGCTGTGGCAGCTGCGTTGGCCTGGGCGAGCGAGTCGGCGCTGGCCATGGCGGCTGCTGAGTCACCGGCCGCATTCTGAGTGGCTGCGGCCTGCTCCTGCTGTGCGTCTGCTGCGGTCTGGTCGTCGGCAGCCGCGTCTTTGTCAGCTTGGTCAGTGGCCGGGCTCTTACCCGACTTCTTGATGGTCACATCGGTAGGCGGCATGCAGTTCTGATCGTTGCAGGCGCCATAGGTGAGGTAGGCGTCGATGACGTAGTTGGGCTTGGTGAACTTGACTTTCTGTACAAAGCGCACGCTTCCCTCGAAGTAGCGCAGTTTCATGCCGAAGATATTGTCGTAGGCGGAGATCTCGTGGCCCATGGGCTTCATCTTTCCCACAAGTTGCACACCCTCAAGCTTATTGACATTGAACGTGGCCGAGATAGGACCGTCGTTGCCTAAGCCGGTGGAATAGACGTGCCATCCCTTGTCAATCTTGCCGCTGAAGATGATTTCGCCCTCAGCGGTTCCGTTGAGCTTCAGTTGAGAACTGAACTTCACGGGGTTCAACATTTGTGCATGGGCCATGAATGTCACGAGCATCAACAAGGCCAAGGTCATCAGTTTCTTCATTTGAATGTTCCCTTTCTACTGTGATTAACTGCTTTTGTGATTCGTTGTTTGCTTTTTGTGTTTTTTATGAGTGCAAAAGTACGAGTTTATTAGCAATAAGCCAAGCATTGGCGTTGTTTTGTTATAATTATTCTGTTTTTGCGGCCAATTGAGTTGCCTGCTTGCTGTTTTAATGACGTTTTTTGCCGAACCATCTGATGATGTTGTCGTCGTACTGTTCCGTTCTGAGGTAGACGGCGTCGTCGGGGATGTCGGGTGCGGCAATGCCTCCGCAGACAGTGAAGGGTGCTGTTTCCACGCGCAGTTCGTCCCACAGGCCACGCTCGAGGAAGGCTGCGAGCGTGTGGGTGCCTCCTTCCACGATGAGGCTCTGCCGTTGTTCCTCGCACAAGTGACTGATGACGGCGTCGATGCTCTCGCACCAGGTGAAGCCTTCGGGGATGTTGTCGGCATGGTGAGAGAGCACGATGCGCTCGGGGCTGCTGCCCGTCCATTGACGCACGTTGAGCTGTGGCCGGTCGCTCTCGAGGGTGCCGCGTCCCACGAGAATGGCGTCGTTCTCCGAGCGCAACTTATGGGAGAGCATCTGCGTCAGCGGTGTGGAGATGTGCAGGGGACGACGGTCGGCCTGTGCGATATAGCCGTTGGCCGTCTGTGCCCATTTCAAGAGGATGTAAGGCCGGTGCTGTTCGTTGAAGGTCATGAAGCGTCGGTTGATGGCCATGCACTCTGCTTCGAGCACGCCCACGGTCACCTCGATGCCGGCGTCGCGCATGCGTTGGATGCCGCGTCCCTGCACCTTGGCGAAAGGGTCGACGCAACCGCACACGCAGCGCTTCACGTGTTTGCTGATGATGAGATCGCAGCAGGGCGGCGTGTGGCCCCAGTGACTGCATGGCTCCAGTGAGACATAGATGGTGGCTTGGGGCAGCAAGGCCTCGTCGGTAGGGCGTACGGAGGCAAACGCATTGACTTCAGCATGAGGACCGCCCACCGGCGATGTAAAGCCCTCACCGATGATGCGTCCGTCGGCTGCCACAATCACAGCTCCCACCATGGGATTGGGCTTGGTGGTGAGCAGACCGTTGGCGGCCAGTTGTAGACAACGGCGCATGAAGCGCTCGTCAGTTTCTTGTTGGGTATGTTGTCTATCCATATTGCGTTGTGGATTAAAAGCGTGTTCTTTAGAAGGGTGCCTTGTCGGTAAATGTCATGCGCTGTCCGGTAATGGGGTGGCAGAACGTGAGTTGTTCGGCATGCAGGTAGAGCCGGTCGGCCTTCTCTCCATAGAGGGGATCGCCCTTGATGGGTGCGTTGAGGCCTTGCTCATGGGCGCAGTGCACGCGCAGCTGATGGGTGCGTCCTGTCAGCGGGTAGAGCCAGAGCCTGTACTCCAACGGTGCTTTGCCCGGTGCCATTGCCTTCGTTGCTGTCTTTGCCGGTGCCATTTGTGCCACACAGTGGTAGCGCGTCATGGCCGTCCTGCCGTGTGTGAAGTCCACCACCTGCCGTGGCCGGTCGTCGAGGTCGGGACGCAGGGGCAGGGAGATGGTGCCCTCGCTGCCTGCCGTCAGTGTCGGACGGCAGGGAAATGAGGTGTTGGTTGCAGGCTGTGGCTGCACGATGGCTACATAACGTTTGATGATGGTGTGGCGTGCGAACTGCGTCTGCAAACCATGATAAGCCTCCGGAGTCTTGGCGATGACCATCAAGCCGCTGGTGTCCATGTCGAGGCGATGCACGATGAGCGGTGAGTCGCTATCGGGGAATCGGTGGCGCATGACCGACAGCACGCTCTCGCGTCCGTTCTTGCCCGGCACGGCCAGCAGTCCCGCAGGTTTGCTCACCACGCAGATGGCATCGTCGTCATAGAGCGTCTTCAGTCGGGCCACCAGTGCCGCGTCGCGCTCTTTATCTTCAAGTGGGTTGGGGGCAACCTTGATACCTTGCAGCATCCACCGCAGGATGGGGCGGCACTTGCTGTGGCATGCAGGGTAGCAGTGGAGGTGGTGGCGCACTTCGTTCTTCGGACTCTTGCCCCACCAGAACATAGCCATGCTCACGGGACGGAGTCCATGGGAGAGGGCGTACTGCAACAGCTTCGGCTCGCAGCACTCGCCTGAACCGGCCGGAGGAAGCACGCCTTCCGCACCGGCGCCACCGGCACCTGCTGTGGCTGTGCTCGTGCCGTCGGCCATGAGGGCCGCACGTGTAATCTCTATCAGGTCCTTCTGCTCGCCACGGCCGTTGCACATGACGAAATGATGGAAGAGCCAGCGCTGCAAGTCGTCACTCTTTTGTCGGCGAAGCGCGCGCAGCGCGGTCAGGTTGTCACTTTTTTGTCGGCGTTCGGCAGCTATGCTGTTCTCCCGCTCGCGCTGTCGCAGCTTCCATTGGTGCAGCCGGGCGTTCTCAAACTGTCGTCGTCTGATGAACGCCTCGTCGGTCTCGTCCTCGTGCCGTTGCTTGTCGCCCACGGGCTTGGGATCGTCGGGAAAGAAATTGGTGGGAGAAGACTGTGTGGTGTTGTCCGCTTCTTCGGCAAGTTGGTTTATGGTGGCGTTGAGCCGGCTGATCTCCGCCTCATGCACCTTAAAGTAACCGTCGGCTTGCAGATAGTCGAACACGGCGGGCACGAAGCCTGGCCAGTCACTGCGTCCGCCGATCTGTCCGCTGTAGGCAGCGAGATACGAGAGCTGTGAGCTGCCGGTAGCATCTGCCGGAGCCACAACCAGCACGCCAAACATCTTGCCGTTGTCTATCTCCTGCTGGAAGGCATCGGACAGACCGGTGGCTAAAAAACGGGTGGAACGGCCGTAGAGATAGTCCACCACCTCGTCCATTGCCTTGCGGCTCCATGCGTCGGGTTCGTAATAAAAAGGATTGTTGAGTTGTGCAGGCAGATGGACCGTGCATCCGTCGAAGGCCAACGGATGCAGCAGCGCCGTGTCGTCGGCGCGATGGTCCTGTGTGCGCTCTCTGCCCATTACACTAAGAACATAATGAGCATCTGTGCGATGACCACTCGGATGAACATGCCGAGCGGGTAGACGGTGGCGTAGCTGATACTGGCCGTGTCGCCAGGCAGCGTGTCGTTGGCGTAGCCCAGTGCCATGGGGTTGGCCATGCTGCCGCAGAGAATGCCGCAGATGGAGCCGAAGTCGTATTTATGGGTCTTGAGGGCGATGACACCGATGACGACCACCGGGATGAGCGTGATGAGGAAACCGATGCCCACCCATGCCAGGCCTTCCGGACGGAGAATGGTGGTCAGGAAGTCCTTGCCCGAGTCGAGACCGAGACATCCCAGATAGAGCGCCAGACCGAGCTTGCGCAGCATCAGCGATGCCGACCGCGTGGTGTAAGAGATGAAGTGCATCCTCGGACCGAGTGCACCCACGATGATACCCATGATGATGGGACCGCCCGCAATGCCCAGACGGATGGGCGATTCCATGCCGGGCAGGGAGATGGGGATGCATCCCAGGGCCACACCGAAGAAGATGCCTAAGAAGATGCTGCCGATGTTGGGCTCCTCCAGCGTCTTCACCGAGTTGCCGAAGAAGTGCTCGGCGTTGTTGAGGTCGTCGTGCTTGCCCACAATGGTCACACGGTCGCCATATTGCAGTCGGAGGTCGTCGCTGGCCAGGAGCTTGATGTCGCCACGCAGCACGCGGCTGACATTGACGCCATAGGTGTCGCGCAGCTTGAGTTGTCCGAGCCGCTTGCCGTTGAGTCCCGTCCGCGTCACCACGCACACGCGGCTCTCCACGTTGGCGTCGATGGCGTTCCAGTCCACACCCTCGCGGTTCCAGTCCTTCTCCACCTGCTTGCCAAAGAGCAGCACCATGGATCGCTCGTCTTGTTTGTTGGTCACCACGAGCAGTGAGTCGTTGGCTTGGATGACGGTGTTGGCCAGCGGTACGATGACCTCTTTGCCGCGCCAGATTCTTGAGATGATGAACTTCAGGTGGGTCATGTTGGCAATCTGCGCGATGGTCTTTCCCGCGATGGCCGGGTTGATGGCCGTGAACTGTGCGATGTAGGTATGGTCATCGTCGTCGCTGCGTTTGACTTCGAGGTCTTGTGGCTTGACAAACAGCTTGCGGATGATGACCATGGCGATGATGACGCCCACGACGCCGAGTGGATAGGTGACGGCGGTAGCCAGTGCCACACTGCTGCTTGGCAGTCCAAAATGGCTGAGGGCTTGCGTGGCGGCACCGAGGGCCGGCGTATTGGTGGTGGCACCGCAGAGCAGACCCACCATATTGGGCACGCTCACGCCCGTGAGCGGCACCAGCAGCAGAGCAAAGACGGTGCCGAAGACGATGACGGCCAGGCTCCACAGGTTCTGCCCCAGACCCTCATGGCGCAGTGAACCGAAGAAGTTGGGACCTACATGCAGTCCCAGACAGTAGACAAACATGGACAGCCCGAAAGTCTCAATATAGTCGAGCGTCGTAGTGTCGATGCTCAGATGCAACTCACCGGCGAGGATGCCAATGAAGAACACCCAGGCGATGCCCAGCGAGATGCCTTTGATCTTGATGGTGCCGAACGCCAGTCCGATAGCAATGAGGAGCGATACCACCACCACCGTCTGTACGGCTGAGTGAAAGGTAAAGAGGGTAGAGATATAATCCATGTCGGAAATCAAATAATGTCTAGATAGCGTTCCAGTGGAATGCCTTGATTTTTGTCGGTATTGGCCTTGTTGAGATCAATGAGCTTGTAGACGGCGTCCATAGCCTTTCGGCAGGCCGTCTTGAGCTTGTCGCCGTTGAGAATGTGACCGATCAGTACGGCCGAGAAGATGTCGCCGGTGCCTGGAAAGTGAACAGGTATCTCAGTGTAGTCGAGCAGGAAATACTCGCCGTCGGTGTGATTGTAGCCGGCCACGCAGTGCTGTCCGTCGACGGGGATGGATGTGATGAGCACCGATTTGGCACCAGTGGCATGTAGCTTGTCGAGCAGTGTGAAAGCCTCCTCGCGGGTCACGCCCTGCGGATTGTAGTCGTGTCCGGTCAGATAGCAGGCTTCTGTGTGGTTGGGGTAGATGAGGTCTGCCACAGCCACCATCTCGCGCATGCTCTGTATGGTAGCCGGCGTGACGCCGTTGTAAAGCTTGCCCTCGTCGCCCATGATAGGGTCGACGAAGATGGTGGCGCCTTTCTTCTCCTCTTCCAGACAATACTGGGAGATGATGCGGGCCTGTCGCTCAGAGGCGATGAAGCCGGTGGCGATGGCGTCGAAACGGAAACCTAACTGGCGCCATACGGGAAAGACGCCTTGGATATAGTCGGTGGTGTCGAGAATGTTGAACTTGCCGTAGTCGAGCGTGTTGGAGACAAGCGCCGTAGGCAGGTTGAATGTGGGGACACCCAGGTATGACAATATGGGCAACATAGCGGCGGTGGCCACTTTGCCGTAGCCGCATAAGTCGTTGATAAGCAATAAATGGGTCTTGACCATGATTTCTACGAGGTGATATCGACTGCAAAATTAATAAAAAGAAAATAGGTGGGGAAGTGAAAGCTAATAAAAAAGATAAAAGCGGGCGATAATTAGAGGCATGGCATGGTGGTGGACTAAACGTGAAAAAACGTTGAAGGAATTAAAAGTAAAAGAAAAAGGTAACAAACGGCCTGCTTAATCGTTTGTTTTATAGAAAGGCATCTTTTGTAAAACTTATTTCGTCTATTGCAATGATACAATCAACCAATAACTATTGCCTGATCCTCGCGGGCGGACGCGGGCGCCGCCTATGGCCTTGTAGTCGTGAAGCGGACCCTAAGCAGTTCATTGATTTCTTTGGAATGGGGCGTACGCAACTGCAGCAGACCTACGACCGAATGTCAAAATGTATTGATCCCGCCAACATCTTTATCAGCACCAATATAGAGTACCTGGACAGGGTAGTGAAGCAGTTGCCCGAGGTGGCACGCGACCATATCCTCGCCGAGCCCATCATGCGCAACACTGCGCCCAGCCTTGCCTGGGCCAACCACCGCATCAGCCACATCAATCCCAACGCCAATCTCATTGCCGTGCCTTCCGACCAATTGGTCATGAACGAGGAGGCGTTCTGCCGCAATGTCAATGAAGGTCTCGACTTCGTGAGCAAGCACCAGTGCTTCGTCACCATGGGCGTGAAGCCTACACGGCCCGAACCGGGCTACGGCTACATACAGATGGACGACCACAAGGTGGGCAACATCTACACCGTGCGCAGCTTCACGGAGAAGCCTGACCGTGAATTCGCACAGTTGTTTATGGACAGCGGTGAGTTTTTGTGGAACACGGGTATGTTCCTTTCCAACGTCAACAACGTGCGTCGTGTGTTCTCCACATTCCTGCCGGAGGTGCTGCGCAGCCTCGACAAGCAAAAGCCCAATGCCACACCGCAGGAGGAAGAGGACTACATGATGGAGAACTTCCCGACCTATCCCAACGTGTCGGTAGAGACGGGTGTGCTGGAAAAGCTGAAGGGCGTGTGCGTGATGAAGTGCGACTTCGGCTGGGCCGACCTCGGCACGTGGCACGGCATCTATGAGGCGTTGCCAAAGAATGATGAGGACAACGTGGTGATCAACAGTGACGTGCTTATGGAGAACAGTCACCACAACGTCATCAAACTGCCGAGCAACATCATGGGAGTGGTCAGTGGTCTCGACGACTTCATCGTGGCACAACAGGGCAACGTGCTGCTCATCTG
This sequence comes from uncultured Prevotella sp., assembly GCA_900319905.1. Taxonomy (GTDB): domain Bacteria; phylum Bacteroidota; class Bacteroidia; order Bacteroidales; family Bacteroidaceae; genus Prevotella. The sequence continues at coordinate 39,498 of ONQB01000007.1, forward strand.
TAAGAAGGAGGACTCCTCAGCGCTCGTCAGAAAATACGTCAATGAGGTACAGCTGAAGAAAGGTGACGACTTCGTCTGACCCGCAATGCTTCGTGGGGCTTTGTCATTATTATATGCTCTCCCTCAGCACCGCTTGCCGTCATGGTCTTCAGGTTCCATATCTCGTAGACGCTTTGCAGGGGCCGGTGTTCTGCCGGCCCAAAAATAAAGATTCAACCTCTAAAAATATGTCGAACATTTTGTGGGCCGGCACAAGGCCGATCCACAAAATGTGGCTTAACTTTTATTTTGCAAGGTACTTCTTACCATGATAGATGTACATGCCTGTCGCAGGCTTGCTGCTTATCTTCATGCCTTGTAGGTTGTAGTACGCATTGTCTTCTTTTGCCTTTGTATTGACAATGTTGCTGATGGCAGTGGATGTATGACCGAATACTATAGCAGCTGAATCAAGTTCTACCGTTGAAGGCACCTGCAGATAAGCATGGTTGGCCTCTATGTATGATCTCCACTGATCACTGTCGTCAAAGCGCGTGAATACATTGTCATTAAGTACATAGTTTACGTTGTCGCCGTCTGTTGTTTTGAGACCGGTATTGTGCAGAACACCTTTGAGTAGATTGCCATGTCCCAAAACGGCATTCTGATTCTCGGCCATTTGTACGAAAATGGTATCGGCATCACTCTTGAGGATGACGCCTTCCCCGGCAGGAATTATTCCGGAAGTGATAGAGGATGTATATACCTGATTACTTCCTACACTATCTACTGTCCATACTGTTAGTTCTGGCGATTTTTCGAAAGCTATTGCTACTGGTGAACAATATGTGTTGTAATTTGCTGTAGGTGTTCTGAGGCCGTTATCACCCCAAAGATCATATACTGGAATCTCTCCTGTAATAAAGAGAGGAAAGATATCTGTCACATAATCAGAGTATGTGCTCCATGCCTTTTGGTAAGTCTCATACGTGGAGGGTCTGACGATGATATTCAGATATGCGTTATCCAGAAACGCATCGGTGCCAAGTGTTGCAGGTTTGTCGCCCATCACGAATACCTGATTCAGACCGCAGCGCTGAAAGGCTCCGTTGCCCAAGCTCTCCAATGTGGAAGGCAGTGTGACAACCTGCAGATTTCTGTTCACATCAAAGGCGTAAGAGCCAATACTCTTCAGGCCTTCTGGAAAATTAATACTGCTGAAGCTCTGATAATAGAAGGCCTTGTCGCCTATCTTCTTTATTGTGGATGGCAGCGTTACCGAGCCAGAGATACGGGCTCCGTCACCGCCCCATAGAGAAAAAGCATTATCACCTATCTCTGTCACGGTGTACTCTGCATCCTCATCCTCATCGTACACTGTCTGTGGAATGACTAAAGAACCATTGATGGTCCCGCCTGTCACGCGTGCGGTTGTACCATTGATGGCTTCATATTTTATATTATCCACTACAAAGTCGGCATACGAACTGACCGATGATAGGAACATTCCTAATAGAAGTAAAGAAATTTTAGCTTTCATTTGCACTTATTCTTAAGTTGTTTGTTAACGATATTGTTGGCAAAAGTAACAATAAAAAGCCTAAATGCAAAAGAAAATAACAAAAACGTGAATATAAAGTTATAATTTCTTGGTGTTGGCATTAATTATTACTAATTTTGCAAATGGTCAAATTGGCCAATATTGTTGAAGAGATATTTATATTCTGTAATAGATTACAATGATAACTAACAAAAACCTGTCATTAACACTTCTGTGTCTTTGTACCACTATGGTCTCTGTAGCACAGAAGCCATTAATCCCCGGTTCATCTCAACGGGTGAGTAGGGAACAGCTGATGGTGTATTCCACGCAAGGGGGTGAGTCACGCTTTATTACAACCAGGATGCAGGATCACACTGTCAATCGTCTCTCTGCACCAAAGCGCAGATCTAAGCCAGTTGGCAAGGCTCCTATGCTGATTAGTGGCGATGGTACAGAGTTATGGGGTGGCATAGTATACGCCGACTCATGGAATGCCGCCTATTGGGCTGGTAAGGATGTTCCGTTTGGATATTATGCCTTCCCTGCATCATCGCAGAACTTTGCCTTCGAGCCTTTGTACACAGACGATAACTATCTGCAGCCAGATGGCGGTGCAGTGCTTTTGGGTGATACGCTTCATTTTGTGCATGACATCTATGGATATGGCACCCACTATGCTCTGTACGAGTCGTACGACGTGACCACGTGGACCCGGCTTCGTTCAGAATTTTCTTACGACTATGGTATTTCTGCTTTTGACCTGGCTTATGATCCCACTTCAGGCAAGGTGTACGGAGAGTTCAGCAGCTCCGACAACGCTCAGGCAGGCTTTGGTACTATAGACTATAGCACGCTGACAAAGAGTATCATTACATATATGGACACTACATTCGTAGGGCTGGCCTGCAACAGTGAGGGGCAGCTTTACGGTGTAAACGTGGATGGCAACCTGTACACAATAGATAAAGTCAATGGCTCCTACAAACTTGTGGGCAGAACAGGACTGAATCCTTCCAATTATCGTCAGAGTGCGACAATAGACTTGAAGACAGACAAGATGTATTTTGCCTGTCAGAATAAAGACAATACATCCGGTCTGTATGAAATCAACACAACTACCGGTGAGGCAAGTCTGCTTCAGCTTTTCGATGACAATCAGGAAATTTGTGGTTTGGTGATTCCCTACCGTGGTGTGGAGACATCGTCACCTGCCAAGATCCGTGATTTTGTGGCTAAATTCACGGAAGGTTCTCTCACGGGAACATTCACGTTCACAGCACCTTCCACCACACAGGGTGGAGCGGCTCTCAGTGGCGACCTTACATATTATATAGTGGCCAATGGTGACACCATTGGTAAGGGGCAGACCACGGCAGGTGCAGCTGTCGCTACTACGGCAGCTGTTAAGGCTGCAGGCAGCTACCGGCTGGAAGTGCTGACGCGTAATGCCGCAGGATACAGTCAGCCGGCCCGCGCTCAGGTGGGATGGGCAGGCTACGACACGCCGCATACCGATTCGGTACATCTTGAAATAGACAAGACTTCTCGACAAACCACCCTAAGTTGGCATACTCCTCTGAAGGGCATTCATGGTGGATACATCAATCCTGATAAACTACGCTTTGATGTCTATCGTCTTCCGGGAAATGTAAAGGTGGCAAGTCAGACAGCAGATTCTGTGTTCACAGAGACTTTACCCGAGGGAGAGCGTATGCTCTACAGCTATGCGGTGGTTCCATTCAATGATACCTTGATGGGAGATACAGCATACTCTGCTGAAAAGTCACTTGGCAGCTACTATACTGTACCATACTATGAGCCATTCAACACAGCAGCTACCGTAACAGATCTCTATACGCCATTCGATAATAATCATGATGGTGTGACATGGACATGGAACGATGGTCGCGCTTCGTTCAGCACTGGATTTAACTATGGTGATGATTACCTTATTTCGCCAAAGATAAAGCTCGTATCTGGTCGTAAATACGATCTTTCCTTCATAGCCCATGGAGGTTACGGCCATAGATTGCAAGTGAAGTTTGGCGCTGGCGATGATCCAAGCAAGCGCAGCCAGTACCGAGTTATCATCAAAACGACAGAGCTGCCTAATGATCAGGATACGCTGTTCCATTATAACCTTGAGGTAGAGACCGAGGGTGAGTATCAGATAGCCTTCCACGCAACGAGTGATCCACAGAAGATTGGGCTCACCCTTGATAATGTGCGTATTAGTGCTGGTTCATCCAATGCCGCTCCGGATACTGTGAGGAACCTCACTGTAACTCCTGCTGCTCAGGGTAAACTTCAAGCTACAGTCAGCTTCACTGCTCCAGATAAGAGTATCAGTGGTGAGTCACTTTCTTGTCTTACCAGCGCCAATATCTATCGCAACAATCAGTTTATCGGTACTGTGAGTAATGTCGCTCCTGGTAAGGAGGTAACTTTCACAGACAATGCGCCACAGAACGGCTTTAACCATTATGCAGTGGCAGCCGTCAATGGCAATGGTGAGGGACTGAAAGACTCAGTTACCGTGTATGTAGGTCAGGATCAGCCTTATAGCGTCCGAAATGTAAAGTATGTCGACAATCTCGATGGGACGGCGACCCTGACATGGGATGCACCAGATACTACCGGTCGTAATGGAGGATATGTGGATGCCGCAAAGCTCACTTACTACATCTATTACAATGATTATACTGATTTGGCTCCTGTCGATACTCTCTCTGAGCGCAGCTATACTACCACACTACGTACCACCGATTTCCAAAGTAACGTGTACTTTACTGTCGGTGTGGGCAACATTGCAGGTTTGGGTGACAATGTCACTTCAAATGTTCTTGTTGACGGTGCTCCTTATGAGCTGCCTTTCGAGGAGTCGTTCCCTTCAGGCAATTACAACACACTGTGGTGGGTAGACACTGATCTTGGAACACAAGGCTTCCGCTACGACCAATCATTCTCTGCAGATAATGATAATGGATGTATATATTGGTATCCTTCGTCAAATGAGTCCGATGGCGCTATCTTCTCTGGCAAGATCGACATTCGCAATGCTACCCGCCCTACATTGAAGTTCTACTACTATGAACTGCCGGGCTTCAATGGACAGCTATGGGTTGAGGTAGACCAGAATCTTAAGCACAGTACACGTCTGTGGAATGTAGATATGAAGAATCTCAGTGGCAGTGGTGCCTGGAAAGAGGTTACAATAGACCTGACTCCTTATAAAGACTGCGACTATGCCGTACTGAAATTCTTTGCCACCAGTTCTCAGGTCGACGGTCATGGACTTTACCTCGATGACATCAGAGTTAGTGACGTGCTCGACCATAATGTGTCACTCTCTCTTCAGGCCCCTAAGGCAGCCACTGCAGGCACAGCTACTACGCTCGTGGCCCATGTAAAGAACATTGGTAACAATGCTGAGTCTGTGGATATCAAACTCAACGAGAACGGCAAATTCATTTCAGATGGTACCAGCCTTAGTCTCGCTGCCGGTCAAGATTCTGACGTAGTCATTACTTATCTGCCCTCTGTCGCTGCTGGTGCCAGTGCTGAGGTCACTCTGCAGGCTGTGGTGAGCGATGATATGGATGAACAGGACAATACGGCTTCAGCTACTATATCTTTGCATGACAGCCAGCTGCCTTCGCCAACTGGCCTGACAGCTACAGCTGCAGATGGCAACAGTGATGTAGCTCTATCGTGGACAGTACCTGTGGCTGCTGGCGTACATACAGTCACAGATGACTTTGAAGACTATTGTCCATGGGCCATCAATGGTATTGGCCTGTGGACAGTAGAGGATGAAGATGGCCGGAACTCCTACGGTTTCCAGCAGCAGTTCCTTCATTGTGGTACGCCTTATGCCTTTATTGTGACCAACCCAGAGGAAATCGGCGCTGATGTGACTCAGGAAGCTCTAAAGGGTCTTGCACCTCATTCCGGTTCGCAGTATCTCATGTCGTTTAGTGCTATAGGAGCTCAGAGCAGTGACTGGCTCATTTCTCCTCAACTTTCAGGTCTGGCACAGACCATCAGCTTCTATGCGAAGGCTATCAGTTCGTCGTACAGTGAGACATTCGAGGTGTATGCCGATGACCAGCTCTTGGCTTCGGTCACTGCCGATGATGAGTGGACAGAGTACAGATACGACCTGCCTGCAGGTACCAGTCATTTCCGTATACACTACACAGGATATGATAAGTTCGGACTGATGATAGATGATGCTACATATTCAGACGGTACCCTCACGGTTACTGGATATAATGTTTACCGTGATGGCGAGCTTGCAGCCACAGTGCCTGCTACAACCACCAGTTGGACTGATGCTGCTCATGCAGATGCTCAGCACAGCTATACGGTGACAGCAGTGTATGGAGTGGGAGAGTCGGCACCATCTGCTGCCGCTACATTCACCACAGGCATATCATCGGCAGTGGTAGATGCAGCTACCGTGACAGCACGCTACAATGTCGCAGGACAGCGTATGGATAAAGCTCAGCATGGTGTGGTCATAGAGAAGATGACCGACGGCACAGTGAGAAAGACAGTAAGGAGATAAAAGTGATAAAATAATTTATTCTAAATGCTTATGAAGCAGAAAATGTTCACAATCGCACTTGTCAGTGCAGTAGCTTTCGATGTAAGCGCACAGACGGTAAGCAACTATCAGATGGAATATACTTCTGGTACTTACACGGAGCTTACCAATCCTGTGGTACTGGCGTCAGGAGCCAGTGACAGTTTCTCTGGCGTACTCTATGATGGAACCAACAAGCCATCCACCTACACAGAGCTGGCCGGTATCCCTATCGGGTTCTCATTTGAGTATGGAGGTCAACAATTCACTCACTTCCTCATCGGAAGCAATGGCTTCTTGGTCCTACGCAACGATGGTGATGCGGCCTATCAGTTGAGCTATGACCTCAGCTACCTCTACAACAGTGCCGTAAATCTTCTTGGTTGCTTTACTAAGTCGGTTACTGCTACCGATGACACCAAAATCAGTTACAAGCTTGAGGGAGAAAAAGGCAACCATGTACTGACCGTCGAGTTCAACAAGCTTGGTGCCATAGGTGGCTATTATGGCAATTTGGTTTCTGCTACGTATACTGTGCAGTACAAGCTTTTTGAGGCAACGGGTAATGTCCAGTTCGTCTTTGGCCCTTGCCTTTCTGGTGATAACTATAATGATGCCAGTTTCTCTGTGGGGTTGTTTAAGGACGCTTCGGCTGGCGACTTCATTCTGAAGAGCGACAGTTGGCAGTCGGATGCTGTCAACAATTCATCTAATTGGACACAACTCAACATGGGTTACTATTCGGCTGCACCAGCATCAGGTACAACATATACATTCAGCAAACCTAAGCCTTGTGTCACTCCTACTGCTCAGCCCACTCTGCTGCAGCTCAGTAGCACTTCTTCTGCTGTGAGTGGCTCGTTCACGAAGTCTACAGACGCTGACCGTTATCTTGTATTGCTCAGCCGGAGTGAGGCTCTTTCTGATATACCTGCTGATGGCCAGACATATGCTGCCGGTGATACTATCGGTGATGCCCGTGTGCTGAGTTTCTCGGCTGATTCCACTTTTGCTTCTGACGCTAGCCTTGAGGGAAATACCACATACTATCTGCATGTTCTTTCTGCCAATACCCTCTGCTCTGGCGGTCCTCTGTATCTTAGCGAGGCTCCTCTCACAGCAGCAGTTACAACAGCTCCAGGTGCTCCAGACAGCCTTGCTGTAGTCGATGCTGATACCACATCGATGATCATCTCTGCTAAGGACAATGGTGCCAATGACGTGGTTGTAGCTTACACCGATAAGTTCGAAGAGTCGGCATGGGGTGGCTATACATCCAATGGCGCCTTCGGTACACCAAGTGGCAATCTGAAGGTAGGCGATGAGATCAATGGTGGTGGTAAGGTGCTCTATATAGGTAAGAGCAGCGACAATATCTCCCTCGATGGTCTGGAGCAGAATAAGCTCTATCATTTCCGGGCATGGAGTAAGAAGGATTCTCTGTATTCTTCTGATGCCATAAGCACGGCTGCGCTCACTGCTGCTAAGGTTCCTTGGGAGGCAAACTTCACCAATATGCCTACATCTGCCAAGCCTATGGGATGGACAGTGGGCGAAGGTCACTCTTACGCTGGCTGGGTGCTCGATAAGGACAACAGTTGGGGATCAACGGATACTACTCCGTTCATCCAGAATTATGGTTTTGAGGCTGATAGCGAGAATGGTACAGAAACATGGATTCAGACGCCTGCAATCTACTTGGCAGAGAATGCAAATCGTCTGGTTTTCAATCTTCGTATGGTGAAGCCGAGTGGCTATTCCACCGATATCTATACCTGGAACGACAATGACTCTATCCAGATACAGCTCACTGAAGACGGTAAGGCATATACCACAGTGGCAACACTGACCAAGGCCGATTTACCGGAGTTTACCGATCAGAAGTCATTCCATAAGGTATACACCACATTCTATGAGAAGGCTGGCAAAAAGGTCAACGTACGCATTCGCCTGAAACTCTACAGCAATGCCACCATCACCATGAAGAACTTTACTATCGAGCAGAAGGGCCAGTGCGACTATCCTATCAATGTTAAGACGGTTGAGGGTACTGTCGTTGGTGATGCGGCTCAGATAGACTGGACCTCTCAGGGTGACGAGAATGCATGGGAGATTGCATACAAGAAGAGTAGTGACAGCTCTTGGAAAGATGCAACAAAGGTCACCACTCAGAAGAAGCCTTATACGCTCTCAGGCCTGGATGGCATGACAAAGTACGACGTTCGCGTCCGTGCTCTCTGCGATTCTACTACACATAGCTCTTGGTCGGACACTTACACCTTCAAGAGTGGTTTGGCAGTGCCATTCTCTATTGATTTCAGTTCTCTTACGGAGGATCCTGGATGGGAAAGCAAGCGCGGTGAGCTGGGCAGTCCGTCAGTGCTGACAGATGGAGGCCTCTGGGCTTACTCGTCAGGCTACTGGTCAACAGGCGTATCATACAATAGCAACAACGACTACACTGAAGAGGCAAGCGACTGGTATATCTCACCTGCCTTTGACCTTGGCGATGGTACTCGCACTGCAAAGGCAACGTTCCGTGTCGCACCAAGTTCATGGTCTACCAAAGCCGCGGACTATGCTCTCTACTTGATAGTGGCCAGGGATGGGGAAAACTTCTATGCAGAGGATACCGTAGCGGTTGTCCGCAACAGTGACATCACCCGAGACTCTACCTATACCGCATCTCTGAAGGGCTATACTGGTAAGGTTCGTTTGGGCTTACTTCTGGCTTATAGCGGCGGTCGCATCCAGGATATGACTCTCAATGAGATCAGTGTCAACTGGACATCTGGCGTGTCTACTGGTATTGAGCGTAAGTATGTCTCTACGGTCGCTCCTCGTCGTGGCGTGTATACCATCAGTGGTAAGTTCCTTGGTAAGACAGTGGATAAGGCTAATCTGCCTAAGGGTATATACATCATAGATGGCAAGAAATACATAATCCGATAACGCATGTGTCGATAGATAATAAAGAGGGTGTATAAAATTGGAGAAGTCCGGGAGTTTAGGAGTCCGGGAGTTCTGTCATTACTATAATAATGCCTTATTATTAGGTACTTATGCATTTGACAGAACTTCAGAACTTCCGGACTTCTGAACTTCTCCAATTTTGATACATCCCCTTTTCAAAATCCTGCAATGGGAAATGAAGTAATCGACCCTGAAACTATCATATTAACAATTACAAATCAATTCTAAACATGAGATTATCTATGGGAAAGTGGATGCAAGTTGTTCTTGCGTCAGTATTGTTGATCTTACCATCAACAATCATAGCCAGAGATGCCAATAGGGGTGATCCCCGTGGTATCTATCGCATGCCTATACCATCAGCTCCTCTGAGTGTGAGGCATGTGGTGCTGAAAAACGGGCTGACTCCTGCCAGACAGACTGGTCTGAAGCGTGTGCAGCTCAGCACAGGCGACGGAACGGAAATCTATGGTGTTGTGGTGGCAGAACTCGACGATACGGCCGACGTGTTCTCCACCAATGGCAACTGGGGATGGTACCGTTTCAATGCCAAAGATCCTGTCACGCTTCAGAACGTGATGAAGAACAGTGCCTTCGCTAACTTTGCCGGTGGCGCTGTGTACGACGGGCACCTGCACTTCACCAATTACTTTGCACCCTATGAGGGCTATGGCAATGTTACGCTTTACGATTTTGACCTTTCTGATCCGGGAGCTGAGCCTGCTTATCAGAGCGTTTATGGCAGTCTGGAAATGATGGCCGGAGACCTTGCTTACCGTAAGAGTGATGGCAAGGTGTATGGCTATTTCTGGGATGGCTCCGTGAGCGATGACTCTATTTATACCTTTGGAACCATCGATTATAACACTGGTGTCGTGACCAAGATAGCAGATGAAGATATCTATTTTATTGGTCTTACATTTGATAACCATGACCGTCTTTGGGCTTTGGATTCTAATGGTAACTTGTGGAATATTGATCCTACCAATGGTAACATCATCGGTGAGGCTCATGCGCTGAGCTTCGTGCAAAAGCCGGCAATGTTCTTCCAAAGTATGACCTGTGATCCACGTACAGGCAAGCTTTACTATGCCGGCATCGATGTGGATCATCAGGCTGCGCTATATCAGATAGATCTTGATAGCAACTATACCCTGACCCGTGTGGCTTCCATTCCTGACAATGCAGAGGTGGTCTGTCTTTATATCCCAGAGGTGACAACAGATGATGCAGCCCCGGAAGGCGTGCGCGACCTGAGGCTGTCGTTCCCAGCAGGGACTACCACTGGTACCGCTACGTTCACCATGCCTGCAAAGACATTTGGCGGCGCAGACTTGAACAATGAGCTTTCCTGGACAGTATTCGTCGATGACTCGCCAACTGTATCGGGTACTGCTCATTCTGGTGAGACTTTCACTACACCACTATCGGTGACTAATGGCCGCCACTTCTTCACCGTGCAGACGGCTAACGGAGAACTAAAAAGTCCGATAAGCGAGAAGCAGACCTTCTGGGTGGGGGCCGATAAGCCAAAGGCTCCTGCTCATGCTGCCGTGTCTGTCGATGGCAATACTGTGAATGTGCATTGGGCAGCTGTAAAAGAAGGTGTCAATGGCGGATTCGTCGACTCTGCTGCCGTGACTTACACACTTACCCGTTACCCGGATTCTGTTGTAGTGAAAGACATTACAGATACAACTTATACTGCCACTCTGCCAGACGTACCTGTCACTGATTTCCACTATACCGTACAGGCAGTGTACAATGGTCAGGAGAGTGAGCCGACAAGTTCCAACCACGTACAGGCAGGCTCCGCCTTCACAGTACCTTATACGGAGAGTTTCGATTCTGATGACGACTTCAACCTTTTCACCGTGATCGATAATGGCGGTCAGGGTACATGGGCCATGAGCTGGTATTGTGTGCGCATTTTCCACTTCAGTGGTCAGAGCGATGACTGGCTCATCACACCGCCTATTAAGATGCAACCGGGCAGACAATACGAAGTATCTTGCACCTCAAGCCCCGGTTATGCTTCCAATCCGGATTCCCTGCAGATACTTATAGGCCAAACTACAGATCCTTCTGACTTCCGCGTCGTAGCACCCACTGTCTGCGTCAAGGACGCGGATCAGCTCGTGAGTGGTACATTCAGCGTTAGCGATGATGGCGAGTACCGTCTTGCTTTTCGTAGCCTTGGCGGTGACGATTCGTATGGTATCATCCTCGACAATATCAAGGTTATAGAGAAAACTTCGCTTTCTGCTCCCGACTCAGTGACTGATCTCACAGTGACTGCTGCCGCACAGGGCCGTTTGTCAGCCGATATCAAGTTTACTGCTCCTACAAAGGATATCAAGGGAGCAGATCTCTCGGAATTAGATCATATCAATGTTTATCGCGATGATACCGTTCTTGTGAAGACTGTCAACGCAGCTCCGGGAGAGCAGGTCACGGTGACCGATGACAGCCCTGTGAATGGTATCAATACCTATAAGGTAATACCTTATAATGCCGGTGAGGGTGTGGCGGCTACGGCTTCGGCTTACGTTGGTGTCGATGTGCCAGGTGCTCCTCAGAATGTGCGCCTTACCGATAACATCAATGGCACCATGACCTTGTCGTGGTCAGCCCCTGCTAAGGAAGGTGTGAATGGACACTATGTGGATGCCAGCGCACTGACATACAAGGTGTATGACTACTATGGCAACTGCCTCGACAGTTTGATGACATCGTGCTCCAAGACCTTCCGGCTCTCGCAGGCAGGCGAGCAGACTGTTAACTACTATATGGTGTCTGCTGTGAGCGTTGCCGGAGAGGGTAGTGCTGCCCGTTCCAATGCTGTGTATGGCGGTACAGCCGACGTTCTGCCAATTACTGACTCTTTCCAAGGTGGCAAATATCACTATGCTCACTGGGGCTCTGAGGATTCCGGTTTATACAACTACTTCAGTCAGTTAGGAGATATCACTGCCGACAATGACTGGGGATCCATGACGTGGACTGCCTACGATGAGGGCGAGCAGGCTTGGTTCCGCACGGGCAAGATCTCTTTGAAAGGTAACAACCATCCGGCTGTATTCTTCCAGTACTATAAGGAACCTGGAAAGGATATTAAGCTTGAAGTCTATGCTGATTTGGCTTCTAAAGGCAACGACGTGATGTTTACTCAGAATTTTAAGAATCTTGATGGTCAGAAGGGATGGCAGAAGGTTGCTCTCTATTTTTCTGATGATGCCAAGGACGCTCCTTATGTCATTCTGAACTTCCACTATACCGCTGGTGAAACCAAGGTGCCCGTTTATCTTGATGATATCGATATCCGTGAGGTTTACGATGCCGACCTGGCATCTACTATGATTACTCCCGGAGCAGCTGTGAAGTGTAAACCAGTAGAGATGAATGTAACCGTGAGCAATCGTGGCCGTATCGCTGCTACTGATTTCTATGTAAATCTCTATGCTGACGGTGAGAAGGTCGACTCCCTGAAGGGTGGAGTACTTGCTGCCAACGCTGATTCCACCTATGTGCTGCACTACACTCCATCCATGGATGCTCCCTCTGAGGTAAAGGTCAGTGCTGATGCTCAGTTCTCTACGTTGACCGATGGAGCTCCTTCCGACAATGCGACATCAGAGACGGTCCTTCAGATAGAGGAACCACAGCTTCCTACCGTGGAGGATCTCTCTGCTGACCATGATGCCAGCGGTAATGTGGCCCTGACCTGGAATGCTCCAACCACTCTTGATAACGTGAAGAAAGAGGACTTTGAAAGTGCTACGCCATGGATTATGGATAATATCAATGGCTTTACCACTTTCGACGGCGACAAGCTGCCTAACAATTCATGGACGTTGATGACCTATCCTCACATGGGCGAGAGGTTTGCGTGGATTCTGATGAATGGCGATGATATTACTATGGATTCTTCACAGAAAGGCTTTGGTATGGGCCACAACAGCCTGCAAGCCATGCATGCCGTCAGTAATGTGCACGACTATACTGCATATGATAGTGAGAGCGATGACTGGCTCATATCGCCAGAACTCTCAGGCAAGGCTCAGACCATCGAGTTCTGGGGCAATAGTGAGGGTCCCTCACCAGAGGATTTCTATATCTATGCTTCCTCTGAGAACCCTGACACAGCAAGCTTGCGCAAGAATCGCATTCACTTTGAAAAGTTCGCTCCTTGTGGATGGAAAAAGTATAGCTATGATCTCCCTGAGGGAACTAAGTACTTTGCCATTGTCTTCACCAGCAACCTTACCGGTTTTGCTGTTGATGATGTCACATATGAAGGACCAGCTCTCACGCTGACAGGCTACAATGTCTATCGTGATGGTTCTCTGCTAGCTACTTTGCCTGCTGCCACTACAACCTGGAATGAAGCATCCAATGATGGTGCGGACCATGTCTACTCTGTCAGCGCAGTATACAGAGAAGGCGAGAGCAGCATCTGCGAGGTAAGCATTGCCAGTGCCATCATGCAGATAAGTGGCAAGCTCGCCAGCGTGAAGAGCTTGAAGGGCGCCATTGAGATCTCCTCTGAGGCTGCTCAGCCTGTGAGCATTTTTACCAACTCCGGTCAGTTGGTATTCAGTGGTGTCGTGAGTGGACAAAAGCAGGTGTCTGTGCAACAAGGACTCTACATCGTGAAGATGGGTAAGCAGAGCACACAGCTTAGCGTGAAGTAACAAAATATTTTTTATTATTACAGATGATACTGGAGGTTGTCGGGTTACTTACCGCAATCTCCAGTTTCTTTTTGAATTATATTTACAAGTCGCCTTCAATTTAACATTTCTACGCCAGCAAGTGCCCTGTTGGCCGCAAATACGCGATTCTCAGTGAATATTTGCAATCTGTTGACTATTAGTTAATTGTGCGCTTTGCTCCTACGCTGAGCCTTTGCCGCGTTTCTTTTCGTTTGGCATCTCGGCGAATCTCCGGTGGCATTACGCCGAATCTCCGGTGGCATCTCGGTGAAACTCCGGTGCTATTACGGCGATTCTTCGACTCGATATCGGCGAAACTCCGGTTTGAGACTGCCAAAATCGGGTCGAAAAACTGATTTTAGGGCTTGCGAAACCCCGGATGAATCTTTCCACAAGCAGTTTTAACATGAAACAGCGTTGTGTTCAAATGTTAAATTATTGTCATTTTATCCGACAATAATTGCTTGGTGAATGCTGTTATAGGTTGGGGGAAAAGGTGGTGATGTTGCAATTTGTTTGTCGGACGTAGCAAACAGGAAATAACCGGCTCAAAAAAAAGCCCAATTCATCTTTTTTTTGTTAACTTTGCAATGCATCGACACCTAAAGCAAACATGAAGTTTGGTAATAGATAATCTACTCTCACATGTAGACGTAGGTGATGGGTGTCGGTTATGAATAACTTTGAGAACTGAATAGAAGACCTATAAATTAAAAATAAATGGAAACACCAAACCTTTGCCCTAAGCGGTTGGCCTCATTAACGGCCATCATGCTATTGGCACTATCCTCGCCGCAGACTATGCGTGCGCAGGAAGTGCTCTATCCTCACCACTTCAACCTCCACGAAGTAACACTGCTCAACGGTCCGTTGAAAACCGCACAGGATCTGAACTTCAAGACGCTGCTCGACTACGATGCCGACCGCTTGCTCACGCCCTTTGTGCGTCAGGCCGGACTCACTACCGGCGCTTATGCCGGTTGGGAGACGAAGCATCCCAACTTTGAGAATTGGGGTGGCAACGGCTTTGACCTGTCCGGTCATGTCGGTGGACATTATCTGTCAGCCTTGGCGCTGGCTTATGCCGCCTGTCACGACGCTGGCACCCGTCAACAGCTCAAGGCGAGACTCGACAAGATGATCGCTGTGCTGAAGGATTGTCAGGACGCTTTCGACAACGACAATACCGGACTGAAAGGATATATTGGCGGACAGCCCATCAACGAGGTATGGCAGCAACTCTACAAAGGAGACCTGTCGGCCTATGACAAGGTGCGGGGCTGGGTGCCGTTCTATTGCGAACACAAGGTGATGGCAGGTCTGCGCGACGCAGCCGTCTATGCCGGCGATGACACGGCGAAGACGCTGTACCGCAAGCTCTGCGACTGGGCAGTGAACGTCGTTGCCAAGCTCACCACGCAACAGATGCAGAGCGTGCTCAATGCGGAGCACGGTGGCATGGCGGAGGTGCTGGCGGATGCCTACACGCTCTTCGGAGACAGCCGCTATCTCGAGGCCGCCAAGAAATACAGTCATCAGACCATGGTCAGCGGAATGCAGACGCTCAACACTACCTTCCTCGACAACCTCCATGCCAACACGCAGGTGCCTAAGTACATAGGCTTCGAGCGCATCGCCGAGGACGACGCGGCGGCCACACGCTATGCCACTGCCGCCCGTAACTTCTGGAGTGACGTGGCCAACAACCGCACCACCTGCATAGGAGGCAACAGCGTGGAGGAACACTTCCTCTCAAAGACCAACAGCAACCGGTATATCGACAAGCCTGACGGACCTGAGAGCTGCAACTCCAACAATATGCTCAAGCTCTCGGAGATGCTTGCCGACCAGACGCACGACGCGCGCTACGCCGACTTCTATGAATATACGATGTACAATCACATCCTCTCCACGCAGGACCCGACGACGGGTGGCTATGTCTACTTCACAACGCTGCGCCCGCAAGGCTACCGCATCTATTCGCAGGTGAACAAGGCCATGTGGTGCTGTGTGGGCACGGGCATGGAGAATCATAGTAAGTACGGTCACTTCGCCTATACCCACGACGGCGACTCTGTGCTGTACGTCAACCTCTTCGTGCCCAGCACACTCAGCGATACCCGCTTTGGACTGACACAGACCACAAGCTATCCCTATGAGCAGCAGTCTACGATCACGGTCGACAAGGCCGGGGCGTTTACCCTTGCTGTCCGTCATCCCTGGTGGACTACCGATGCTTATCAAATCACGGTCAACGGTGAGAAGCAGAATATTGCCGTGCAGGCGGGTAAGGCCTCTTATGTAAGGCTGACGCGCTCGTGGAAGAAAGGTGACGTCATACGTGTGAGCCTGCCCATGAAGTTGCGTGTGGAGGAATGTCCCAATTATACCGACTACATTGCCTTTGAGTATGGGCCGGTGTTGCTTGCCGCCAAGACCACGGCGGAGAATCAGGCGGACGCTGACTCGACGGGCTTGAAACTGGAAACACTGCAGAACGAATATGCCGGCGAGGGACGCATGGATCATGCTCCAGGCAGTGTGGGCAAGAGCATGAAGCTCACCACCGCACCTCTGCTCATCGGCGACCGCAGTCAGGTGCTCGCCCGCATCACCGACGCACAGCCCGGTAGACTGCGCTTCACCATCGACGCCAGCAGGCCCGATGCCGGTACTTATACCTGGAACAAGCTCACGCTGCAACCCTTCGCCACCATTCATCATGCCCGTTACATGTGCTACTGGTATCAGCAGACCGCTGAGAACTTTGCCAACAGCGACATGGCGCAGGCCGAGCAGAAGGCCGCTGAGCTGGAAGCTCGTACCATCGACTTTGTGGCACCGGGAGAACAACAGAGTGAGGCCGGACATGAATACAACTACAGCAGCGACTCGAATAAGGGTACATACAATGACGAAAGCTACCGCGACGCCAGGGCCGGTGGTTACATCCAGTACTCGCTGTTCAACACACGGGGCGTCACCGACAGCTTGTCGGTGCTCTGCCGCTTTACGACGGCCGACCACGGACGGAAGGCCACGCTGACCGTCGACGGCAAGAAAATTGCCGACATCGTGATACCACAAAATGTCAAAGGTGCTGACAATGGCTTCTACAACGTAGAATATCCTATTCCAGCCTCGCTGGCACGTACTGCCGACGGAAAGGCAAAGGAGAAATTCGTGGTCAGAATCACGGCCTCTTCCTCTACCATGTGTCCCGGCTTGTACTACCTGCGGCTGATGAGCGGCTATACGGCCGGCACTTACAAGTGGGTGGCCTCAGACTGGAAGACGGGTGACACATGGCGGCTCTCAGCCGACAATATCTCCTATGACAAGGCAGCCAACACCATCACCGTGAAGCAAGGTGGTAACAACAATGTGTGCCTGATGCTTGACTATGCCAATCATGACTATACCATCGGCAGTGAGCAGAAATACTTGATGGTGATGGGTACCAACCTCAGCACCGCCAGCGGCATGGCTTACTTGTGGTGGCTCAACGGCGTCAACAAGGGTACGCAGGTAAGTCCGACCATCGTGCGCACGATAGACAATCAGCAGGTCTTCGCCTGGGATATGACAGCAAGCGGCATCGGCGACAATATCTCCACTTCGGGATCAACCAATATCTGCACCGGTCAGACCATCTTCGGTCTGACTTCCACCACCGGCACGTCGGTCATCACACGCATAGACTTTGTGAAAAATGTGGACCAGGCTACGTTCATTCCGGCCATCAGTGTCCCGGACAACAGAAAGACGGTACGCTATGATTTGAGTGGAAGAAAAGCAATGGCCGATGGTCAGCATGGTGTCTTCATCGAAAATGGAAAGAAATTTGTGCAGTGACCGATTACCCCGTGCATAGGGTGAGGGAGTATTATAAACAGAGAAGTCCGGAAGCCCAGTCATTACGATAATGATACCTTATTGTCAGGTACTTATTCATTTGACTGAACTTCCGGACTTCTGTACTTCCGGACTTCTGCGTTTCCGTACTTCCGGCCTTCTGTTATTATTTCTCAGCCTTGAAAGCGGCGTAGATTTTTTGTGCAGTTGCGGCCATCTCGTCGTCGCTCAACTTGACGTGATGATGGAAGTCGACGTCAGCCTCCGAGTCGATAGGAATGAGATGGATGTGGGCATGGTTGACTTCGAGTCCCAGCACCACCTGGGCCACCTTCTTGCAGGGGAAAGCCGTGCGGATGGCCTTGGCAACCTTCTTGGCAAACACCTCAAAGGCGGCGAGGTCGGCGTCGCTCATGTCAAAGATGTAGTCCACTTCCTTACGCGGTACAACCAGCGTATGGCCCTGTTTGACGGGATTGATGTCGAGGAAAGCATAGAAGTTCTCATCCTCGGCGCATTTGTAGCTGGGTATCTCACCAGCAGCGATTTTGCTAAATAGTGTTGCCATAGTGTATAAGTTTTATTCTCCGACAGTGATTTCGTCAATGCGCACCTTAAGGGTACCGCGAGGGATCTTGATCTCTACCACATCGCCTACCTTCTTATTGAGCAAGCCCTGTGCGATAGGAGTCTTGATGGAAATCTTGCCCTGCTTGAGGTTGGCCTCGCTCTCCGACACGATGGTGTAGGTCATGCTCTTTTTGTTGGTAAGATTGGTGATCTTCACCTTTGAGAGAATCTGCACCTCGTCGGTCTTCAGCCGGCTGGTATCCACTATCTTGGCCTGCGCGATGGTGAGCTTGAGTTCATTGATCTTAGCTTCGAGATGAGCTTGAGCCTCCTTGGCGGCATCATACTCTGAATTTTCACTTAAATCGCCTTTATCGGCAGCTTCGGCGATAGCCGCAGAAGCCTTGGGGCGCTCTACAGACTCTAGTCTGCGCACCTCGGCCACGAGCTTGTCGTAGCCTTCCTGTGACATGTATGCCATAATCCTGTTAATTAAAGTATTTTTAGATTTTACACAGACAGATAAAACGAAAAAGAATTCCGACACCCCCAGAAGAATGTCGGAATTCTCTTCCACTAAATCTGCTTTATACTATTTGGTATGCAAAGTTAGCGCTTTAATCTGATTGGCGCAAATATTTAAGCCATTATTTAGCGTTTATTATATTTATGAGCGCTAAGTAATGGCTAATCTGCCAATTTATGCAGGGATTACAGGCTAAATTTGTAGCCCAGGGTGAACTGGAACACGCTGTTCTTGTCGTCGGCACCGTCCACCACCTTGGTCACGCCCCAGTTGTAGCGGGCATCGATCACGAGAGGCACTGTGGGAAGCTCATAGCTCAGACCCACGGGAATAGAGAAGTCTACGCTCTTGGCATCGACGTCTGCTTCACCGCTCTTGCTGCCGACCTTAGCCTTGACCGAAGAGTTCACGTTGAAGCCAGGCTGTACACCGAGCTTCACAGCGAGACCTTTCACCACATAGACATTGGCCATGATAGGCACGTTGATATAGTCCAGCTTGTAAGTGGTCTTTACGCCTTGTACATCGTACTTGCAACCCTGCTGTGAGTAGAGGGCACCTGCGGAGATAGAGAACAAGTCGGTAGCCTGATACTCAAGCTCTGCACCGGCGGCCAAGCCAATACGAGGGTCTGAACCATCTTCGTTGGTCAGGGTGGCGACATTCATGCCAACTTTGGGCTGAAGGGTGAAACTACCTACTTCATGCTGTGCGAATGTTGCTGTGGATGCTGCGAAGAGCATCAGTGCTGCGCATAATAACTTTTTCATAGTTTTTGTGATTTAATGTGATATTAATAATGTCTTATCTTAGTCTTGTCGTCTCTTTTACTGCCTTTAACGCTGCAAAAGTAAGCAAAATTAACCATATCGTTGTCGGGATTTCCCTATTTCGAATAGGGAAATCCGCATTTTAACATTGACGGCCGTCTTACACCTACTCACCGAAGTGCTTTTGCAATACAGCGGGCAGTGGATAAAAGTCCGTGGTAATGTGCAGTGTACACCTCCATGCGGACGTTATCCGCAGTGATAAGGTCGTGGACTTGAGAGCAATTCGTATCGGATCGTTCATTGCGAAAAGTTCGCAATGCAAATATAAATGCTATCCGGGGAGATTGAAAACTTTTTGGGGGATTGCGTGGAATTTTTTATTATCTTTGCACGTATAAACCTAAAACATCATGCCGCAACCGACAGACATCATAGAGAATGGCATCGTGCAGGACAGGTCGACGCAGAGCTACCAATTGCGCGACTCATTGGCATTGGTCGTCAGCCGGACCATCGCCAGCTTCCGCAACCATCCGGCAAAGGAAGGCAGGATGCAGGAACTCGTTGACTGCGTGTTCAGACCTGAGCAATAGGGTTAATAGGGTTCTCTTTCAGTACATTGATTTTTCCAAGGAAGCTACTGTTTGCGAAGGTTGTTGCTTGCCAGCTTCTTCACCTGATTAATCTGTTCGATGAGCTGGTCGGACGTGGGAAGATAAAGCTGATACTTGCTTGCAAGAATTGTCTTGTTATTTTCTGGTAGCGCCAAGCGTACAGCCGTGTCGTTCTTGTCCGTACACAAGAGTATCCCTATCGTGGGATTCTCGTCAGGCTGCTTCTCATACCGGTCGTAATAGTTGACGTAGAGTTGTAGTTGTCCTAAGTCCTGATGGGTCAGTTTGTGCGTTTTCAACTCTATGACAACAAAGGAGCGCAACAGCCGATTGTAGAACACGAGGTCTGCAAAATACTCGTCGTCTTCTATCAGCAGTCGCTTCTGCCTTGCGACAAAGGAGAATCCCTTGCCCAGTTCAAGAAGGAAATCAGCAATATGGGAGATGAGAGCGCTCTCCAGGTCCTTTTCATAATAAGCCGGTTTCCTTTCCAGCCCGAGAAACTCCAGGACCATTGGGTCTTTGATGATTTCCAATGGAGATTCGGGGGTGCGCTCTTTTCTTGCCACAGCCAGCACCTTCTCCTTGTCATTGCTCATCAACAGCCGTTCATATAGCATGGAGTTGATTTGGCGCTCCAGCTGACGCTTAGACCAGCCCTCATTGACTGCTTCAAGCTGATAATATTCCCGCTTGTCTTTATCCGGAATAGCAATAAGCAGTTTGTATTGAGACCAGTTCAATTGCGCACACAGTGTGTTCGCAATTGGATAAGTACGATAAAACTTACGGCATATCTCTAGTTGTCTTACTGAGAAGCCGCTGCCATACAACGGTGCGAGATTCTTTGATAAAGTTTCTAAAAGGAAAGACCCATAATCAGCACGTTCTTTTCCTTGCTGCTCTTTCTCAAATATCCGCTTGCCAATATTCCAATACATGAGCACGCGGGCCTGGTCTACGCTCCGGGCTGCATGATTACGAGCTTGGTCGATGATTCCCCGTATCTCATTAACAAACTCCTTTAGATTGCCATTTGATATGTTGCGATTGTCTTCCATCCCTACAATTAAGTTTGATTGAACTTACCCAATATTATTTCCTCTATATCCGTTCTGATGGATGTTTCGGAAGATGCGTGGCTTCTCGGCTGCGTTGAAATATCATCAGCGGTCCGTATGGCTTTCTTCCACCTCCCACTCATCCACGGTGTGCTTGTCGGCATTGAAGCGTATGCCCACCTTCACCACCCGTCGGCTGTCAGTGAGATAGGGCTTGGCATAGCCGTGGGCATTGATTTGTTCAAGGGCATGGCGGGCCGTGTCGCCCACCTTCAGCTCCATGACGTAGATGGCGTCGGGCATGAAGATGACCATGTCGGTGCGGCCGCCTGCCACCTTCACCTGCGTACGGGCATAGACGTTGAGCATGGAGAAGATGAGGTAGAACGTGTATTCGTAGAAACCCTCCCTGGTCTTAGCCTCGGCGAGCTTCTGCTTGAAGCCCTCCACGTATGGGATGCCGGCAAGATAGGCCTGCATGTGCTGCATGGCCAGGTCGATGTCACCCTGCTTGAGTGCCTTCCAGAATTTTGCCGCAAAGCCTATCTGCACGTCGCCACTGTTCAAGCCGGTGTAGGTTGGCAGCAAGCCATTGATATATCCCACGCGCACCTCTTGGTTGGGGATGGAGAGCTCGTAGGCCTCGGTGTCGGGGTCGTAGTCCTTGATGGTGAGGTAGCCGCTCTGGTAGAGCAGCGGCAGCGCATCCTTCATGTTCTCCGTGGGCTGGTCAAAGGCAGTCTCGGGCACGTCGAGCGAGTCGAGCGAGGTGATGTCGGTGTGGAAGTGCTGCATCTGCTTGATGAGGAAGGTCGGTGTGCCCGAGGCAAACCAGTAGTTCGACACCTTGCGGCGCACAAAACAATTCAGCAGGCTGAACGGATTATAAACCTCAGGTGAATCCGCGGCGAAATGATAACCGTCGTACTGCAGTTTGAGCTTGTCGTGCATCTGCTCGGGCGTCATCTTTAGGGCTAAAGCCAACCGCTCCACATCGGGCCAAAGGGTGGTGCACAGCTCCTCCTCGGTAAAGCCGCAGATGGTGGCGAAGGTCTCGTCAAGGGTGACGTTAAGTAGGTTGTTAATGGTGGAGAAAATGCTCAGCTGTGAGAACTTCGTGATACCGGTGATGAAACAGAATTTTATGAACTCCTCGTTGGCTTTCAGTGGCACGTAGAACTCCTGCATCACCTTGCGCATGGCGTCGAGTGTGGCTTGGTCGTTAAGTACATCGAGCAGGGGCGCGTCGTACTCGTCGATGATGACAGCCACCTGCCGCCCCGTCTTTTCCTTAGCACGGTGGATGAGGCCGGTAAGCAATTTGCCCGGCGTGGTCTCATCGTCCTCTCGGCCATAGACTTCGGCCAACGGTTTCATCATCCACATCAGCGTCTCGCGCAAGCTTTCGGCACAGTCCTGCCCTTTGGCCACGCTGAGGTCGAGATGGATGACAGGATACTGCGTCCATTCCTTCTCAAGCGACATAATCTTCAGACCCTTAAACAACTCACGGTCGCCTTTGAAATAAGAATCCAAAGTCGATGTGAGCAGCGACTTGCCGAAGCGTCGCGGACGACTCATAAAAACGAACTTGGCATAGTGTGCCAATTGCCATACAAGGTCGGTCTTGTCAACATACAAATAGCCCTCCCGTATAATCTCAGAGAAGGTCTGTATGCCTACCGGGTATTTCCTCATCATCTGTTCCATAATGCTTTCGCTCAGTTATTGTCTGCAAATATAACTTTTTTCCCGCTACTTGCAAAGGGTAGACGAATAAAATCAAGAATTCATTGTACAATATTGTCATTTTCTGCCGCATTCTTAGTAATTTTGCACGAAAGGAAAGAAACACGATAATAAATGGAAGAAAAACATTTTAAGCGGACCACGGTGACTGCCGCGCTGCCTTATGCCAATGGCGGTGTGCATATCGGCCACCTCGCTGGCGTATATGTGCCGGCCGACATCTACGTGCGCTACCTGCGCCTCAGAAAGCAACCTGTCATTTTCATCGGTGGCAGCGACGAGCACGGAGTGCCCATCACCATTAGGGCTAAGAAGGAAGGTGTGACACCGCAGGATGTCTGCGACCGCTATCACAAAATCATTAAGGACTCGTTCCAAGAGTTCGGTATTTCGTTTGACATTTACAGCCGGACGACGTCGAAGGTGCACAATAAGTTTGCCTCCGACTTCTTCCGCAAGCTCTACGACGACGGTAAGCTCGTAGAGAAGGAGACCGAGCAATACTACGACCCGGAGGCCAAGCAGTTCCTCGCCGACCGTTACATCATGGGCACCTGCCCCCACTGCGGCAATCCCAATGCCTATGGCGACCAATGCGAGAAATGCGGCTCCGACCTCTCGCCTATGGAGCTCATCAACCCGCACTCCACCATCAGCGGTGCCAAGCCGGAGATACGCAAGACCAAGAACTGGTATCTGCCTCTGAACAACTATCAGGAATGGTTGAAGCAGTGGATTCTGGAAGGCCACAAGGAATGGCGCCCTAATGTGTATGGTCAGTGTAAGTCGTGGCTCGACATGGACCTGCAGCCCCGCGCCATGACGCGCGACCTCGACTGGGGTATACCCGTACCTGTGGAGGGAGCCGACGGCAAAGTACTCTACGTGTGGTTTGACGCGCCAATCGGTTACATCAGCAACACCAAGGAACTGTGCGACAACGAGCCCGAGCGTTGGGGATCGTGGGAGAAATGGTGGAAAGACCCCGACACGCGTCTCATCCACTTCATCGGTAAGGACAACATCGTGTTCCACTGCCTTATCTTCCCCGTTATGCTCAAGGCACACGGCGGCTACATCCTGCCCGACAACGTACCGGCCAATGAGTTCCTCAACCTTGAGAACGACAAAATAAGTACTTCTCGCAACTGGGCTGTGTGGCTCGACGAATATCTGAAGGACTTTCCCGGAAAGCAGGACGTGCTGCGCTACGTGCTTACCGCCAACGCACCGGAGACTAAGGACAATAACTTCACCTGGAAAGACTTCCAGGAGCGCAACAACTCGGAGCTTGTGGCCATCTACGGCAACTTCGTTAACCGTGCGCTGCAGCTCACGAAGAAATATTGGAACGGCGTGGTGCCCGCCTGCGGTGAGCTGCAGGACGTGGACAAGCAGGCCATCGCCGAGTTTAAGGACGTGAAGGAGAAGGTGGAGCAGTACCTCGACAACTTCAAGTTCCGTGAGGCACAGAAGGAAGCCATGAACCTCGCCCGCATCGGCAACAAGTACATCACCGAGTGTGAGCCGTGGAAGGTGTGGAAGACCGATCCGAAGCGTGTGGAGACCATTCTGAACATCTCACTGCAGTTGGTGGCCAACCTCGCCATAGCCTTTGAGCCGTTCCTGCCCTTCTCAAGCAAGGACCTGCGCCAGATGATTGGCATGGAGCAGTTTGACTGGGCCGAGCTGGGCCGTACCGACCTGTTGGAGGCCGGTCATCAGTTGGGTGAGCCCCATCTGCTCTTTGAGAAGATTGAGGATGAGACCATTCAGAAGCAACTCGACAAGCTCGCTGCCACGAAGAAGGCCAACGAGGCTGCTCAAGCTGCCAAGGACTATAAGGCTGAGCCCGTGAAGCCCAACATCCCCTTCGACGAATGGGAGAAACTCGACATCCGCGTGGGCCACATCAAGGACTGCCAGGCCGTAAAGAAGTCGAACAAGCTTCTGCAGTTCACCATCGATGACGGCAGTGGCAAGGACCGTACCATTCTCTCAGGTATTGCCAAGTTTTATAAACCAGAGGATCTCGTCGGCAAGGACGTGCTTTTCATCGCCAACCTTGCGCCCCGCAAGATGATGGGCATCGAGAGCCAGGGCATGATTCTCTCAGCCCTCAACTTCGACGGTTCGCTCAGCGTCACCACTACGCTCGGCCAGGTGAAGCCAGGAAGCCAGGTGGGATAATCATTTGGCAGCCGGTTTGTTTGCAAACGTGAGGCTGCTTCAGAAACCAAGAAGTCCGGAAGCCCAGAAGTCAAGTCATTTCCTTTAGTATCTGGTGATCAGATGCTATTAAAGTAATGACAGAACTTCTTGACTTCCGGACTTCTGTGATCAGGTGCTATTAAAGTAATGACAGAACTTCTTGACTTCCGGACTTCTGTGATCAGATGCTATTAAAGTAATGACAGAACTTCTTGACTTCCGGACTTCTGTGATGTATCGACTTCATTCCTTATGCGCGTCACCAATCAGTTGTATATGGATAAGGAAAGAAATGGACAGTAGCTACTGAATTGTAATACCATGCCATCGATGTTGCTCTCGGTATTCAGAGGGCGTGCATCCTAAATAGGTTTTAAAGAGGCGAATAAGGTTGCCATAGTTGTTAAACTCCATGTCAAATGCGATTTCCTTGATTGGGAGTGCTGACGACAGCAACCTTTGTGCGAAACGTTCTATGCGATGGCGTATCATATAATTGTGTGGCGTGAATCCTGTAACTTCGCGAAACCTTATCTCGAAGAGCCGACGTGACACGGGCAGATGACGCAGCAGGTCTGTGATGGTAAACTGCCGATCCAAGTTGTTGTGAATGAAATCGATGGCTTTTTGCACATAAGGCTCCACTGCTGCAAATGTATTGGTAGACTGCCGCGGGATGATGCCGGTGGGTTGTATGATGATGTCGTTTCCTTGTTGGCCTGTCTGTTTGATGGCTTCTATCATTTGTGCCATCGCATAGCCTCCCTGCTCGATGTCGAGGTTTACCGAAGAGAGTGTGGGCTCGTCGAGTTCATCGACAAGCTCGTCGTTGTCAACTCCCATTACGACGAAGTCAGCCGGTACCTTAATGCCGGCCTCGTTGCATGCCGACAGAACAACAGATGCCTGGCGGTCGTCGCAGCAAAAGATGGCGGTGCGACGGGGCAGAGACTGTAGCCAGTGGATAAGCTTCAGGTCATTGTTTCTCCATGGCTCATCGGTCAGCGTGTCAGTGAAAAGGCTGAAGTGGCAGCCGTTACTCCGGTCTGTGATTCCTTTGCGAAAGCCGCGGCACCGTTCTTCTGACCACACTGCCTCATTGTATCCGCAATAGGCAAAACTGTTGAAGCCGCGATCCAGGAAATAGCTGGCAGCCATGCGGCCAGTATCCAAATAGTTGCTGGTCACGTTTGGTACGTTTTTGAAGAGTCGCTTATGGTCCTGAGCAATAACTACTATACCACGTTGGATGAAGCTCTGAAGGTCGTCGTCTTGCTCAAACTTCCCCATGATCGCATCCGCCTTCCATTCTTCCGCCCAGCGCACTACGCCGTCCAGTCCTCTCTCGTTTTTGTAGGAGAGGGGCATGCGACAAACCATCCATTGTTCATGATTGTCGCGTGCATACTGCAATATGCCGCGCTGTAGCCTATAGGAGAACGTCTCCGTGAAATCGGTGAGCATGATGAGTCGTATCATTTTCGTCAAATGTTATAGGCCAAGCCTGTACCTCTGTTTGAGGCCGTTGATTTCAACATCACTTGATCAATATGATGCGCCTGTCACGATACGTGCACATGGTGAGACCATAGCGCATGCGCTGAAAGGGTTGCTGACTTGGCCAGTTGTATTCAAGGTCATATTGTGCAGCCACTGTTCATGATAGATGGATGGGTCGCCTGTCTAATGCCTTAATGCTGCAAAGATACTGACAAAAGTCAGAATATGGCAACATGAAAGGGATAATAATTCAAATATTGTAGGTTTGCCCCCCCCCCGATAGTAGAATAATAGGGAAGCAGGCAATAAAACGCAAGCGCTGCCTGCACCATGCTCTTGAAAGCGATGGATCAGGCAGCGGCTATTCAGTTGTTTTTCTTCGAGAAATGGTCAGTGTTATCATCCAGCATGATGCTATGTTCTTCTGTGTTCCAGGTTCTGACCCTAACGGCTGCGGGATGACTGCCGGCTGGAACGTGTAAGCGTATCATTCGGTGCTCATGAGGTTGTAGGGAGAAATAATTGTCAGTGAAGAACGCATAGGGTATCGGTGCTCCCTTGGAGTCGACGGCCACCATTTCGGTGCAGAATGCCAGATGATTGGCGTGGTTGATAAGAATGATGCCGATGTCGTCGCCTTCGCGTTTTGCCTTCACCGAGATGTGCGCTGCCGGCAGATTATTGAGGCCACGATAGGAAGCCAACTGTAGCAAGGGCGTCTCATACCAGTTAGCATGACGCCAGTCATATTCATCATCATCTTTTGCCACCCAGTAGTCTGACAAGTTTTCTTGTCCGTTGGCATCAGTGACCGACATAAAGATGACACCGTCGGCAGCCACCTTATATAATGAGCATATGCTGATTGCTTGTCGTGGTGTGGCCGTGACTGTGGTATCAACAGTAAAAAGACATTGTGAAGAGAGGTCGTAGAACTTCACACGTGTTTGAATGGTCTGTGGTTCTGCCGTACTGTTGACGGCATAGACTTCTCGACGATGATAGTCGAAGACCAGTTGTACGGGGTGGTTGGCACGTTTCACTCCATAGTAGGCGGAGGTGGGCACACCGTACCAATCGTAAAGCTGCCAATAGAAAGACGGCCACGCAGAGTTCAGCATCCAGTGTATCGCGCCAGTCGATTGCGGCTCGTGCAGCCTGAAGGCTTCAAAGAGTGACTGCGCCCCTTCCATCTGTACCACGTTGGCCCGTTGCAGGAACTGTGGGAGAGAGGTTGAGGCACCAAATCGACGGTCGATTATGACGGTAAACGGACTGAGACTGTTCATTGCCGTTGTCGATGCTGTGCAGTGATAGTCATAATAGGGATTGCCGCTGACGGGCCATTCATGTCCTTTGCCCACAATGCGCACCACGTCCTCGCGTACGGGGAGTTGAGGGCCGAGGCTCGTTTCTGTGTTAAATCCGTTGGCTCCGCCCTCGCTGCGCGGGTCAAAATAATAGGAAGGCCCTTCGTACTCGTAGGGCCCTGACATTTTTACACCCGACGGGCCTGACACGGCTGACGTGCGATTGGCTGCGCTAACTTGTATGGGCCGGTCATCGATGGCGGCCAAGGCAAGGCGGAACGACTTTTCCCATGACGGATAGGGCACGTGGTCGGAGCCTATCATCCAGCAGATGATAGATGGATGATGGCGCAGATTGAGCACCTGGTCGCGTAGTGAGATAGTGATAAGTTGTTGCATGGCGGGTGTGTCTGGCAATGCGCTGTAGTCGTTCTGTACACCGGTGTGTACGTAATCGTTCCATTCCCATTGACAGCTCAGTCCAACCATCAGCATGATGCCAAGACTGTCGCAGAGGTTGAAGATATGGTCTGACGTACCCCAAAAGCCTTCAAAGCGCAGTGTGTTGAGTCCCATGTCTTTGACAAGCGATAATTGATGAGTATAATCATCGGGTGTGTTGCGCATGAAGATGTCGTCTACCCAACCGGCTCCGCGTATCAATACGGGCCGGCCATTGAGCAGAAAGGCACGATGCCCTTGCCGGTCGATTGTCGCATCAACCTGCCGTACGCCGAACGCCATGTCGTGACAGGCCAGCGTGTCAGCGTCAGCGACGAAGTTGAGTGAGAGATGGTACAGATTCGGTTGGCCCATCCCTGCACACCACCATAGTCGTGGGTGGTTAAGATGCAAGCAGGGAGCTTCGGCGGGTGTGACGGTGATGTTGCGCTGCTCGTGTGGCAGAAGCGTGACGGGCATGGTAAACGTTCCGGCCTCGTATCTGCCGCATAACATTCCGGCAACCGGCTGGGCCGAGTGGTTGGTAAGCACGGTATGGACTGACAGATCGGCTGTAGCCAGCGTCGTAGTATCGACTACAGACGTGACTGTAGGGTGAGACAACTGAATGCCATCGACAACATACAGTTTGACTGCCCGCAGTAGGCCCATGTTCTCATCGGCCGGCCGTACATTCCAGTCCACAAAGCCGTGGTTTGGGTCACCATCTTTTGCGTGAGTAACCGTAATCGATAAGACATTGTCTTTCTTCACATATTTCGTGACATCGATGTCAAATAGTCTCAATGGTCCGTATATGCTGTCGGAAGAGGCAACGAGGTGCCCGTTCCATCTTATGTCGGCTCTGTAGCTGACGCCATGGAGATGGAGCAGCATACGTTCTCCTGCATGCAGGGCGGGCAGTGACACATGGTTGGTGAAGGTAAACGGGTGGTCGAAGCGCGTGCGGTCGACTGACTGATAGGATAGTTGCTCCATGATGCCCGAGTATTCTCCGTGGGTGGTAAGCACACCCATCACCGTTGCTGGCAGAGAACATGTATAGGTGCGTTCTCCGTCGGTCATCGTCCATCCGTCACGGAGTATGATGACACGACCCTTGGCTGATGCAGAAAGAGTCATGAGCAGGATAAGAAATAAGGTGAACAAACGTCTCATAGTCCAGGAAGATTTTTACAGATACCTTGCACCGTGCAGGTTGGCATCGTCAAGATGCGTGTAGATGACGGGTAGACGGTGCAGAATGTGGGGGTAGGGGAAACCGGTCTTTAGTGACTTGCGCATAGACGCATCGAAGAACCGTTCCGCATGGGCCAGTCCGCCACCGATG
Source organism: uncultured Prevotella sp. (assembly GCA_900319905.1). GTDB lineage: Bacteria > Bacteroidota > Bacteroidia > Bacteroidales > Bacteroidaceae > Prevotella. The sequence continues at coordinate 69,257 of ONQB01000007.1, forward strand.
ATGATGGCCTCAGGGTCGTATGTGTAAACGACCACTTGCAGCAGTTTCCCGATATGGGTGCCCATCTCATGGAATATTTGCAAAGCCTCGGCATCACCGTCGGCGGCTTTTTGGGCGAGCGTGATGCCCGTGTCAGTTGTCCGGCTGCGCAAAAACAGACTGCTGGTGTAGTGTTCAAAGTCAGCGTTCTGATAGGGTATGGAGCCAACTTCTCCTGCACATGTGTTGGCGCCGCGATAGAGTTGACCATTGATGACGATGCCCATGCCCAGTCCTGTACCAATGGCGATTCCCACAAACGACTTGAAGTCAGCACCCTCACCATCGTGTTGGAGGCCGAGCGTAAAGCAGTTGACATCGTTGTCGATTCGTGTCGGTATATGATAGCGTTTTTCCATTTCCTCCTTAAGATGCACCTCGTGCCAGGAAGGGATGTTGCAAACGTTGTAGACAATGCCGTGCTGTATGTCGACAATGGCAGGCACGGCAATGCCAATCGAAGAGACTCGGCTGGTGATGATCTTGTCTACGAGTTCGCATAGGCTGTCAATGACCGTCTGCTGCTCACCTTGTGCGGGGCAAGGGCGACGGAGCACCTCGTCCATGGATCCGTCGTCGTTGAAGCGGCAGGCACGGATGAAGGTGCCACCCAAATCTATTGCTATTTTCATGATTGCTTGTCGAGGATAGTCTCTATTCGCTCTTAAAGAGCCAGAAGGTACCTGCATCCCATCCGGCAGCGCCGTCTGGAGCAGCACAGAGCACCATTTCGTGGTCGTTGATGGTCAGAATGCGGTATTTGTAGACGGGCGCCGTGTCTCCGAACAGGTGGCCGCTAAGCACGGTGCATCCTGTCAGTGTGAGTGAGCCAATGCCCCAGTCAGTACCATTATCGCATTGTGGCAGTTTATCGGTCATATCGAAGGTGAAGGTGCCCTTGGCCGTGGACTTACCGTTGGCATCATAGATGGTAACGTTAGGACCTCCATTGAGGTCGAACACCATTGATCCGTTGGGGTCGTCGGTGTTGTCGGCAGCCACAGGGTCCCAGTCTGGTGTCCATTCGGCTTGCCATCCACCGTCGCCGTAGCATGCGTCCACGTCACGGTTCCATGTCCATCGCTTCCCGGCAGTGCCCGTACCGGCGAAGTAGCTCCACGTCACATCGGTGGGATGGTCAATCGTTGTGATGTTTACGGTGCGTGTCGTTTCTACCGTGCCACCGTCGCAGAGTCCTACGAAGCGTATGGTCTGTTGCCCGAGGAAGGGCAGGGAGACCGTCACGGAGTCGCTGGCTGCCCGTCCGATGATATAGTCCCAATAAGAACCGACTCCCTTGGTATGGTTCACCATTGTAATCTGATTGCCTCCAGAAGTCGTACTGTAGACGTTTATATTGAGGTCTTTCTCGTTTGCCACGCCTCCAAGAGGCGTCTCGTCGGTGATGGGATTGCAGGCCACGAGTGTAGCCAGTGCGGCGAGTGAAAGTAATATGGTCTTTCTCATAGTTGTCATCGTTTTCATGTTTTACCATCCTTTATTCTGCTTGAGCACACCATTGGAAAGGTCTATCTGCGACTGTGGAATCTGCAGGAAACCTCCAGTGGCCTCCACACGCTGAGCGATGTTGCTCATGTCCTTGCTCTCTTCTACATTGTTGTTGCGCACGGTGACACCGTTTTCGGCAGCGAGTGCTTGTGCCGCTTTGTGCCAGCGCAGCAGGTCGAACCACCGCTCACCCTCGAAGGCAAGTTCAAAACGGCGCTCGGACTGCAGGGCCTGGTCGCTGTAAGTAGAGATGGCAGGAAGCCCCACACGTGCCCTGACGTGGTTGATGCCGTCAACTGTCTTGGTCAGCTCGCTGTGCATGAGAAGAATATCGGCGAAGCGGAGCACCACGATGTCCTGCACGTTGTTGATCATGTAGTCGCTGCTGACATCTGGATAAAGGGCCATAGAGATATTCTGATAAGTGTCTCCGTCATCGGAAGAAACCTTATAGTTGATGGCACAATACTTCTTTTCCCATAGTCCGGTTTCGTCCTGTTGCTTGTCGGCGCCCCAGCTGTAGTTGGGAGCCTCTTTCGTAACGTCGAAGATAGAACCGTCGATGCGTGGGTCCTTAGGCGCATAAGCCTTCCATTCGGCCAGCATCTTCGAGCTGACGGTACCGGCTCCCCATCCGATGCCAAGCGGGAAGTTGTTGGCAGTGCTGCCGTCGCTCTCTCTTGGTGAGAAGAACAGGCAGGCCTCGTTGTTGGCGTAGGCGTTGTTGTCGTCCCAATTAGCCTTCGAGCTGTACTTGATAGAGAACATAAACTCCAGGTTGTCAATGCCCTCGCCATACCAGTTGAGGTCGTTGTCAGAGGCATATTTATAGTCGGCCTTGGAGTATTTATTGGCATAAGGCCACAGATTGCGGAAGTCGGGCATAAGCTTATAGCCGCTGTTGTCGATGCAGTCTTTGAGGTATGCGGCTACTTTGGCATTGTCCAATACGGTTCCGTCGGCTGCAGTGAGGCTCTCCTTCTGATAGTAGCCAGTGTAGAAGAGGTAGGCACGGGCCAGCAATCCCTCGGCCGCCCAGCGATTGGCGTGTCCCAGTCGGGCAGAGGAGAGCTCGTTGGCTGGTGTTGAGGGCATCTCGTTGATGGCGGTGAGCAGGTCGGATGCAATCTGTGCATATACCTCGTCAGCAGAAGCCTGCGGTGGGTTGTTGGAGAGAGACGTGGTGATGAGTGGCACGTTGCCGAAGAAACGGGCGAGGCTGAGATAGTAGTAAGCACGAAGGAAACGAGCCTCTCCGTCTGTCTGGGCCTTGTCCTGGTCACTTGTCCAGTTGATCTGGCCCATCTGCTCTATGAGTTGGTTACAGCGGTGTATGCCTTTGTAGTCGTCGTCCCAAATCTCCTTGAACATATCGTTGTTGTAAGCGGTCAGGTTGTCGACGTTGTGCAGGAAGGCATCGTCGGGTCCTCCTCCTCCGAATCGGTCGTCGGAGAGTATTTCGGCGACAATCATCGGATGTTCCGACTCGTTGTCGGGAGTGAGATAACGTAGCATGGCATAACACCCTGTGAGTGACTGCTCGGCATCAGACTGCGTCTTTGGGAAGTTGGACGAATCCTTGCGGGTAAGGTCCTCGGTGGACAGGAAGTCGTTGCAGGAGGCAAGGGCCAGGATAGTGAGGGCCGAGAGAATGATATGTGATGTTTTCATGTCTGTTCAGAATTTAATGTCAATACCAATCATGTATGTACGCGGGCTGGGATAGAAGCCTAAGTCTATGCCCGAAGCCCATGATGCGGTGCCTCCGTAGCCCACTTCAGGGTCCATGCCGGAATAGCCGGTAATCGTGAAGAGGTTGTTGGCAGCGAAATAGAGACGAAGCTGTTGCAGTGGCAGTGAGGTGAAAAGATGTTTGAAGTCGTAGCCCACCGTCATGTTCTGACAGCGGAGGAAATCGCCGTCTTCCATATAGAGATCGGATATCCACTGCCAGTTGGATGATGTGCCTGACGTCAGGCGCGGCCAGCGTGTGGATGTGCCGTTACCATGCCACCGCTTGAGAATGTCGGTGGTGAAGTTATTGTTAGGATAATCGACAAACGAGCGATAGGACTTCATAATCTGGTTGCCGGTCTGACCTGCGAAAGTAGTGCTGAAGTCGAATCCGCGCCACGAGGCGTGTGCGCCGATGCCGAATGTGCAGTCGGGATGGGGATCGCCGATCATGGTACGGTCGTCGACCGTAATCTTTCCATCGTGGTTGGTGTCTACCCAGATGACGTCTCCGGGTCGTGCGTCGTCAAGCTTGGCTTCCTTGTAGTTGGCTATTTCCTCTTCGTTTTGGAATATTCCTGCGGTCTTATAGCCATAGAAGAAACCGATGGGGCGGCCCACCTGTGTGCGGTACATCTCATCGGTGGAGTTGCTCAGCACATTGGTCTCACCATGGATGATGCCCTCAGTGTTGGCAATCCGTGTTACTTTGTTCTTGTTGTAGGCGAAGTTGAAGGTTGCGCCGTAGGCGAAGTCTCCAATTTTGTCATCCCATGAGAGCGCGATCTCCACACCTTGGTTCTTCACGTCACCACCGTTGATGTAGGGTGCGCCTGTTCCTGCTGTTGAGAGAATAGGAGCCTGGACAAGCCAGTCTTTGGTTTTCTTTATGTAATAGTCAAACGACAGTCCCAACCGACTGCTCAAGAAGCGGGCATCGAAGCCGAGGTCGGTCTGCTCTGATGTCTCCCAAGTGATGTCGGGATTGGCGAGAATGTCAGCGTAGGCACCTGTCGTGGCTACCGATTTGTCGGGACCGAAGGTATAGTCTGCACCGGTGAAGGCAAAGGTTGACAGGTACTGATAGCCCAAGATGTCCTGATTACCGTTTTGTCCCCAGCTGGCGCGCAGTTTAAGGAAGTCCATCCACTTTGTGACAGGTCGCATAAACGACTCGTCGGTGGCCACCCAGCCAAGTGATACAGATGGAAAGTATCCCCACCGATGGCCTTGGGCGAACTTGCTGGAACCATCGGCACGCAACACTACCGTTGCCATGTAGCGGTGGAGATAGTCGTAGCTGATACGCCCGAATACGGAGGCAAGGGTCGATTTGCCCTCTGGGTATCCGGTGAGCGAGGTGCGGTTGGTTATGAGTGGCGTGTTCTTGAGATAGGCGTGACGGAAATCGCCGAAGATACTGTTGGTGTTGCCACCTTCCATCGTCTCGCCCAGTCCATCAGCTTCCAGACTCTGTCCCATCAGGACATCGAAATGGTGGTCCTTCCAGAGGGTGAAGATGTAGTTGGCAGTGTTCTCCCACTTCCACAATACCGAAGTGCCTGACGACTGGCTGACGTGATCCTGATCGTTCTGGTTGGCCGACGAAAGCTTGTATTGTGGCTGATAGGCCCGGTAGGACGATGCTGAGACACCAATGCCAAAATCGGTCTTGATCTTCAGTCCCTTGATGGGTTGCAGTGTGGCGTAAGCTTGTGCTTTGATGAGATGGCTCTTTGCCTTGTTCTGTCCACTGCTGTAGTACATCAGTGCCACGGGGTTAGGCTCGCGCTGCTCCCAAGGAATGGCATAGTGGTGGTCGCCGTTGTCGTCGTACATAGGCAGGAAGGGCGAAGTCTTGAGCATGTTGCGGATGTCGTTGCTGTAGTTGTCTCCCACGTTGATGCCACTGTTCTCGGAGTAGGTGTAGGTGGCACGCTCTCCGAAGGAGAGAATGTCGAGACCGCGCGTCGAGCGGATGAGCACATGGTCGGAGTTCATGCGGGCCGTGTAACGTGTAAAGTCTGGCTCGCAAGGCTTGCCGAGTATGCCGTCTTGGTAGGTGTATGACAGTCCTGCACTATAGTTGTCACGGCTGTTACCCCCTGTGACATTGAGTGTATGGTTGGTGACAAGCGCATTCTTGTTGCGTATTTCCTCCATCCAATTGGTGCCCTTCCACTCGCCGGACTGTATCTTGTCCCAGTTGGGCACGAGCGAAGCGAAGTCGTAGGGAGCCAGGCCGTCCATATAGCGTTCCTCGTTCATGATCATGGCGTACTCCTGAGCATTGAGCAAGTCGGGCATCTTATAGACGTTTTGCCATCCCACGTATCCGTCATAGGCGATCTGCGTCTTTCCTTCGTGTCCCTGCTTGGTAGTGACGAGTATCACGCCATTGGCGGCTCGTGAACCATAGATGGCGGCTGTAGCGGCATCCTTGAGTACGTCGACACTCTCAATGTCGGCCGGATTGAGATCATTGAGGTCACCCTGCATGCCGTCGATGAGTACGAGCGGCTGTGAGCCGCCTGTTGTGCCTATGCCTCTGATGTATACTTTGTAACCGCTTCCAGGCATACCCGACGACTGCGTGAGTTGCACACCGGGGGTGCTGCTCTGCAGAGCGGTAAGGGGATTGACCGTGCCGAGCTTGGCTATGTCGTCGCCCTTGACCTGTACAGTAGCTCCAGTTACAAGCTTCTTCCGCTGTACACCGTAGCCGATGACTACCACGTCGTTGAGCGAATGGGCCTCGTCCTTCAGGGTAACTGACAATGACGGACCGGTGACACGAACATCCTGTGGCACTGAACCGACATAACTGATATGGAGGGTGGATCCTTGGGCGACGTTGAGCGTGAAGTTACCATTTACGTCGGTCACCGTGCCCTGTTTCGTGGACTTGTCCTGTATGGTGGCTCCTATGACGGGTTGACCCTCACTGTCGACCACAGTGCCGTGCACGGAACTCGCATTCTGTGCTTCGAGCGACAGAGACAAGCACAATGATGCTCCCAACAGGGCTATCCGGTGCGTCACCGACTTGCTCCTCACAATGTTTTTCTGCTTACCGTTTTCCATAGACGAAATGCTTAATGGTTCATTATTTCGCAAAATTAATATAAAATGAACATTATTTCGCAATGAAAATACGCATATCGACTATGCAAAAGCGTAAAAATGATTATCTTTCCTTGAAAATAAACGGACTGCTACTCGCCGAGTAGTAACTGTCAATATTATTTATGTTAAATGGCCTCTGAGAGTCGCACTCAAATTAAGAAGACGATAGATGGCCAAAAATATGCCGATTGCTGAGTGTCTTGCTAATATATTGGAAATCAGCTGATTATATAATTGGCGGTCAGTAATGTGCCTGTTTCTCTTTGGTGTATCGGCGTAAAAGGTGTTAGATATCGGCGAAAAGGCAATGGCTTTTCGCTGATATCGTGTCGGCTATACGCCGGCAAGGCACTGGAGCATCGCCGAAATGGCCCCGTTGTTTCACCGAAGAAGCGAAGCCAGTTCGATTTTTGGATGATTTCGCCTCGATTTTGCTCCTTTAGCGTCGCAATAAAGTGTTAAAATTATGATGGCGTTTTGTAAACAATCTTCCGAGTGCTTGCCTTCGTATTGAGGTTCAGATTAATCAAACGTGACTGTTCCCACATGCTCGCCCACAAACATGTTGGCAAAGTCAGCGGTCTTGTACCACTTGGGTTTGCCGGGCATCTTGTCGAAGATCTTCCGTCCGTTGATTTGCAGGTTCTCGAAGTGGACATTCTCTATCCGGCGATTTTCGTCATAACCCGTCATGATGGACATGCCCGCATGGCTGCCCCGATAGGAGATGTTGCGTAGCGTGATGTTGCGGATGCCGCGTCCCGGGGCATGACAGTATTTCTTGTTGAAGCACACCCGGAAGTTGAAGAGGTTGCCCAGCGCGATGTCCTCAATGCGTATGTCGCTGAAGGTGAGTCCGTCTACCAGGATGTTGTCGCCGTTGTTGATGGCGATGCAGCCTTGGTAGTCGATCTGCGGCTCGTTCTGCTGAAGGATGTCGATGTCGTCATAGACCACGTCGGTGATGGTCTCGTTCTTTTCGATGTCACCGTGCAGTCCGATCATGATGGGGTGGGCCACGTCGGCCCAATAGACGGCATCGTGCACGCTGATGCCGGTGCATCCGCCCTGATAGCCCTTACGTGTGCAGTAGATGGTGGAGCAGTCGTCGCTGGTGCGGCAGAACACGTGCTGGTACGTGACATGATTGGAGGCGAAGACGTTCATGCCGTCGCCCCAGGCATACCAGCTCATGACCTTTGCGTTGCTCACCGTGACGCTGTCACTGCCACCAACGGGGATCTGCGTGGTGAGCGGTCCGTCGACCACCACATTCTGAGCATAGCGCACGGCGATGCCTGCCTGCTGTCGCTCGGGGTTGACGAGGCCGTTGCCTACGACGCGTACACCCTTTGCGCGATAAATGCTCATCCAGCCTTTGACATAAGCCCCTGAGGAGAGATAAACCACCTGTCCGCTCTTCACGGCCAGCGAGTCTTTCAGTTCGTGATAGCCAGGACCGAAGAACACCACGTTGCGCTTCTTTACTTTGTAGGCCTTTGCCACTTCGGCGGCTGTACGGCACACGGGAATGTGTGCGTCTTCGACGAAGAGTTGCAGGTTGTGATAGATGTCACCATCGGCTTCCACCGACAGATAGCGTGATCTGTCCAAAGTGAAGAACAACGTGTCGCCCCGTTGTGTGGTAGGAATGGCATAGGACTGCGGGCGCACGCGCCACGACTTCGGGGCATTGCCCTTCTTGATTACAGCCATCTCCACGCTGCCTGAAAATGACAACGTGGCCACCGAGGCTTGCTCTACATGATGGCGGCCGCCATCGACGTGGTCGACGTTCCAGACCAACACCGGCACGCGCTGCCATTGTTCATCGTTTTGTCGCACCAGCACCGTGAAATCAGTGCTGCGCTTTACGCGCTGGTCATAAGATGGCACATGAAGCGTGGTCGTGGCAGACAATTGGATGGACCAGGCAAACAGCAGGGCCAGCGCGGAGAGAGACTGTGTTATCAGATTCATTATTGTGATAGTTTTCTTTATATAACTTAATAATCTATTTGTTATTACGGATAAGCAATGTTTTATACGTAAGCATTGTCAGACACGGCTTGCCATCACTTGCAGTCCTCTGCATGCTAAGGTACAGACGGCAACGAAAGTAAGTGAACCTTTTGTCAACTGCATGAATGATGCAAGAGAACCCCCAAGGGGGTTCAATGTTTAATAACAGAGTTAATGCTCATGAATAATGTAGGTTAGAGAAACTCGTGTCATTCGTTGAAAAAATCCTTGTTGAGCGCATGAGTGAGAGTAATGTGTTGCAATTTCAGACACTAAAGGAAAATCATGAACAAGCTTCTGCTTTCAATGAAGCACTGGGCTTCAAGTTACATGATAGCCTTGCAAGCGAGTTCGTTTGGCTATCCAATAGAATTAACAGAACAAAAAAAAGGGTGTATCAAAATTGGAGGACTTCCCCAATTTTGATACACCCTGTTACGGTATGCATCGCTCTGATCACAGAGACAGCAACAGAGTGACACCGCAAGGCTGAGAATAGAGCTACTCCTTTTCTTTCTCCTCGTCCTCCATCATGTCGGTGCCGAGGTGAGTGTTCGCCTCCCGTTTGATACGTTCGATGATAATCTTAGGCTTGGTAGCATAGACAATATTGCGTATGGAGCCCGCATAACTGAAATACTGCCAAGCCCAGGATAGCATCACCATCAGTTTGTTGCGCACGCCGAGGATGGAGCGCAGGTGGACGACAAGCCAAAGCAGCCATGCCATGAAGCCCTGTGAGTGTACCTTGCCGATGTCAGCGACAGCCTTGTTTCGACCTATGGTTGCCATGGAGCCAAGATCGTGATAGTGGAAGGGCTTCAAGTCGTTGTTGTGGTGGGAGAGCCGGACAAGGTTGTCAGCCAGTTGACGTGCCTGCTGAATAGCCACTTGCGCCAGCTGCGGATGACCGTTGGGATAACGTGGATCGGCAGTCATCAGACACTGGTCGCCAATGGCAAAGACATTTTTCATGCCCCGCACACGGTTGCAGCCATCGACAAGGATGCGGAAGCCGCGGCCGAGCATGTTGCCGTCAATGCCGGTGATTGGTTGTGCACGAATTCCCGACACCCACAAGAAGGTGCGGGTAGCGATGCTTGTCCCGTCCTTTATCATCACACGATAGTCTTTGTAGTCGGTGACCATCTTGCCGAACTGCACGTCGACGCCCATGTCCTTAAGAAATTCCAAAGCCTTGTCCGACGACTGTTGCGACATACCAGCCAAAAGTCTGTCACCAGCCTCCAAAAGATAGATATGCATGTGCGAGGCATCCATGTCAGGATAGTCGTATGGGATGACATAGCGCTTCATCTCAGAGATGGCACCGGCAATCTCCACACCCGTGGCACCACCACCCACGATGACCACATTGAGCAGCTCCTGCCGTTCCTCTTCCGTAGCACAGGTCAGCGCTCGCTCAAGGTTGGACAGCAGCACGTTGCGAAGGCCCATAGCCTCATCGAGATGGCGCATAGGAATGGCCCATTCCTCAACGTTTTTGTTGCCGAAGAAGTTGGTTGTAGCACCTGCGGCAAAGACGAGGTAGTCGTAGCTGATCTTGCCGATGGAGGTCTGAAGAATCTTTCTGTCGGGGAAGACTGCACGTGCCTCAGCCATACGGAAATAGAAATCCTTACGCTTGCGAAAGATTTGGCGGAAGGGGAAAGAGATATTGCTCGGGGCCAGACCGGCAGAGGCAACCTGATAGATGAGAGGTGGAAACTGATGATAGTTGTTCTTGTCGATAAGAACCACCTGCATGCCGCTACCCTTGAGGGCCTCGGCCAGGCGCAGGCCTCCAAGCCCGCCGCCTACGATAACAACACGCTTCTGCGACGTCCGCTGTATGTTGATACTCATAAATGTTGAATTTGATTATTATTAGAGACAAAGATACAAGATTTATTTCGCTATTTCAACTTTCCTCTAATCTTTTTCTAACCTAAATTATTCATGGAGATTATTTTTCACACGAAGATCCACGAATTAACCATGGATATCTCAAGGATATATTAATGTGTGGTCAATTCTTGATAATTCAATGTTTAAAGTATTTATTCAGCGAATTGCAGACTGCGGAGCCAGTGGTATTTAGGCACACCCGATAAACCTGTGGACTTAGTTTTATAACCAAAGGGGATGTATCAAAATTGGAGAAGTTCAGAAGTCTGGAAGTTCAAAAGTTCAGTCAAATGCATAAGTATCTGATAATAAGGTATCATTATAGTAATGACAGAACTTCTGGACTTCTGAACTCCCGGACTTCTCCAATTTTGATACACCCTCTTATTTCATGTAGAGGGCCTCGCCGTTATCCGGACGATGCTCATGTGTCTATATAGTACTGATTTGTGTGGCAAAGCCTTAGAGAGCGACAGCTGTCTGCTTCTCCACTTCTTTCATGTCCACGGTGGGCTCGAAGCGGGCGATGACCTGACCGTCACGGCCGATGAGGAACTTGGTGAAGTTCCACTGGATGTCGTCCTTCTTGCGAGGCTCTGGGTTGGCTTCGTTGTAGAGCTTCTCCATGACAGCAGCCAGATTAGGCTCGTAGCCGCCTTCGCATGGCTTCTGGCTCTTCAGCCAGGTGTAAAGGGGCAGCTCGTTAGCGCCGTTGACGTCGCTCTTCTTGAACTGAGGGAAGTCAGCGCCAAACTTTAATGTGCAGAACTGCTTGATATCCTCGTCGCTGCCGGGAGCCTGATGGCCGAACTGGTTGCAAGGGACGTCGAGAATCTCCAGACCCTTGTCCTTGAGCCTGTGATACATCGCTTCCAAGTCCTCATATTGTGGTGTGAAGCCGCAGCCTGTGGCGGTGTTGACGATAAGGAGCACCTTGCCCTTATACTGTTCCAGACTCACTTCGTTGCCTTTCTTGTCCTTAAGACTGAAATCATAAACTGTCTTCATATTCTTTGTTGTGTTTTGAGCCATGCCGGTCATCACCAGGATGCACAGCACGGCAAGGGTTAATACTTTCTTCATGTCGTCTGCAAAGATAAACAGAAGCCGTGAATCGAGCAAGTAATTTTGTAATTTTTATATTTTTATCTTAAGGTTGCGCCTGTGTCGATGGACGTGGAGAAGGCGAAGTGACAGGGTTCTTGACATTGATGCCTATCATCTTTACCTTGTCCTCAAACTCATCCTTGTTGCCCAATGCTCCTTTCTTGACACGGGCCCGGTAGTTGTAGATGGTGTTGACGCTGTAGTGCAGAAACTCTGCGATCTTCGAACTGTCGTTGATGCCCAACCGGATGAGCGCAAAGATACGGAGGGAGGTGCTGAGCTGTCCGTCCTTTTCAACGACGAGCTGTGCATCGGGACGGAGCAGGGCGTTGATGTCGTCGACAAAATGCGGAAAGAGGTGGACGCTGGCACAAAGGGTTTTATTGGTTTTGGTTATAAAACTAGAACCACAGGGTTTATCGGGTGCTCCGATATTTCCTCAATAAGGCAGACTGCGACATACAAAAGGGCCTATGACGGTCATATTGCATTACATTTCGTCCACTATTTAAACATTTCTTATTTTCCATAACTTGCTGATTTTTAGCAAGCAATCAGATTTGTCCATCTAAAAACATCCACTTTTTAAGTTTATCGTGTTTCAGATGTAAAAAAAGTCACTTAACTTTGCGACAGAAATATGACGGGCTCAATCCGTCAGTATTGCGAAATCTACAACATAACAAATAAACCAATCATCAAAACCAAAGGAACATGAAAAAAAACAGAATCCTATTGATGACGACAGCGCTGTTGGCCTCGCAAGTCATGTGGGCGCAACAGCCACTTTACCTCGACGGCAGTCAGCCGATTGAGATACGCGTGGAAGATGCGCTTCAGCGCATGACACTCGATGAGAAGATTGCCGTGATTCATGCACAGAGCAAGTTCTCCTCCCCCGGCGTCAAGCGGCTGGGCCTTCCCGATTTCTGGACCGACGACGGTCCTCATGGCGTGCGTCCCGACGTGCTGTGGGACGAGTGGGAGCAGGCCGGACAGACCAATGACTCGTGCGTGGCCTTTCCTGCGCTCACCTGTCTGGCAGCCACCTGGAACCCGACGCTGTCGCGCCTCTATGGAAAAAGTCTGGGCGAGGAAGCCCTCTACCGTGGTAAGGACATGATCCTCGGACCGGGTGTCAACATCTACCGCACGCCACTCGGCGGCCGCAACTTTGAGTACCTCGGTGAGGACCCTTACCTCTCTTCCACAATGGTAGTGCCTTATATCCAGGGACTGCAGAGCAACGGCGTGGCAGCCTGCGTGAAGCACTTCGCACTGAACAACGATGAGGAATATCGCCATCAGGTCAACGTCATTGTTAGTGACCGTGCCCTGCACGAGATCTATCTTCCGGCCTTCTATGCGGCTGTCACACAAGGACACGTATGGGGCGTGATGGGCGCTTACAACCTCTACCAAAACCAGCACAACTGCTACAATGAGAAACTCGTCAACCAGATACTGAAAGGTGACTGGAAGTTCGACGGTGTGCTGGTGAGCGACTGGGGTGGTGCCCACGACACCGAACAGGCTATCAGAGGCGGACTCGACATGGAGTTCGGATCATGGACCAATGGTCTGAGTCTGGGGGCGAGCAATGCCTATGACAACTATTACCTTGCGCTGCCTTACAAGCGTCTTATCCAAGAAGGAAAATACACCACGAAGGAGCTGGACGAAAAGGTACGACGCGTGCTTCGGTTGTTCTTTCGTACCACCATGGCACCAAAGAAGAATCATGGCTTCCTTTGTTCGGAGAGCCATTATGCCGCTGCCCGCAAGATTGCTGACGAGGGCATTGTATTGTTGCAGAACCAACGCGACGTGTTGCCGCTCAACTTACAGAAAGCCAAGACGGTGCTCGTCGTGGGTGAGAATGCCATCAAGATGATGACCGTGGGCGGTGGCTCCTCTTCGCTCAAGGCGCAAAGAGAAATCTCGCCGCTCCAGGGTCTGAAGCAGGCGCTGGCCCAGGCTGCTCCCAGCATCCAAGTGGATTATGAGCGTGGCTATGTGGGCGACACAACGGGCAACTACAATGGTGTGACCACCGGACAGGACCTCCGTGACAGCCGCTCGCAACAGCAGCTCATCGCTGATGCTGTCAGCAAAGCGCGAAAGGCCGACTACGTGATTGTCTTTGGCGGTCTCAACAAGAGCGACTACCAAGACTGTGAAGGCCACGACAGAAAGCAGTATGAACTGCCCTATCAACAGGATGAACTCGTTGAGGCTTTGGCGAAGGTAAACAAGAACATGGTTTATGTCAACATCTCAGGCAATGCCGTTGCCATGCCTTGGCGCGACAAGGTACCTGCCATTGTGCAGGGATGGTTTATTGGCAGTGAGGCAGGTGAGGCATTGGCCGACGTGCTCACAGGTAAGGTCAATCCCTCTGGCAAACTGCCATTCACTTGGCCGGCCAGCCTGGAGGATGTGGGCGCCCATGCCCTCAAGGCCTACCCAGGCACGTGGCGTGCTGACCATAAGATTATCGACGAGGAATACAAGGAAGGAATCTACGTTGGCTACCGATGGGCCGACGCCCATCACACGCAGCCGCTCTTCGCCTTCGGCCATGGTCTGAGCTATACCACCTTCCGCCTTTCCAACCTGCGCTTCTCTGCTCCGTCGCTTACAGGTGATGACTCGCTGACGGTCACGGTCAACGTGAGAAACACTGGCAACCGTGCAGGAGCAGAGACCGTACAGCTCTATCTCCACGACGACAAGTGCAGCGTTGACCGGCCGGTGAAGGAACTGAAAGGCTTCACGAAGGTTTTCCTGCAGCCAGGTGAGAGCAAGGACGTGAGCATCGTCATCGGCCGTCAGGCGCTGAGCTTCTATGATGAGAAGCAAGGTGCGTGGAAGGCGGAGCCCGGTACGTTCACGGCACTCGTTGGTAATGCCTCGGATAATATTACGTTGAAGAAATCATTTGCTTTAAAGTAAGGGTAACAGCGAAAAGGCGGTTCTCCTTGGCCGCCTTCGCCCCTCCCTTGCGATGACTATCAAAGTAAGAAGCATATGTATACTATCACAATGAGAAAACTCTTAGTTGTATTCTCCCTGTGCCTGTTGGCATTGACATGTCATGCCGACAACGCCATGGATACATATATCTCTCAGCTCATGAGCCGTATGACGCTCGAAGAGAAGATTGGACAGCTCAATTTGTTGCCCGGTGGCGACATTGTTACGGGCAAGGAAATGGACAGCCCCTTGGCGCAGTTGGCTAAGGATGGCTCAGATGAGGCTGTTGCGTCAGCTCTACGCCATGGGCAAACCCGTCGTGCTGTTGAACTTTGCCGGCCGTCCCACCATCCTGACGTGGGAGAGCAAACATTGTCAGGCCATCCTTAATGTATGGTTTGGCGGTTCTGAGGCTGCTGACGCCATCTGCGATGTGCTATTCGGCGACAAGATACCTACTGGCCGCCTTGTCACGACCATGCCGCAGTGCATGGGACAAATACCGATCTATTACAACCATCTCAATACGGGACGGCCTGTGCGTGAGGGTGCGAAGAAATACTATAAGTATCAGAGCAACTACATCGACGTGCGCAACGATCCGCTCTATCCCTTTGGCTATGGCCTGAGCTATACCACTTTCCGTTATAGTGGTCTTGAGTTGAGTACAAAGCACCTCGACCGCGATGGTAAGGTCACAGCATCGGTGATGGTGACCAACACAGGGCGGCACCTACACCATCATGGTTGGGCCTAATAGCAGCGACGGCAGTCAACTGAAGACCAGCTTGCAGTTGACCGCAATGTATTAGAGGACCCACAGGAATCCTAAAACTACAAATAACTCAAGTTTCGGAAGTGAAGTAATTCCTTGCAGGGGCGGCCCTTGTGGCCGTCCGCAACCTTTCCTTGGAAAAGTTATTTTTTGGTTGCGGAAATATACTTCCGAGACTTGAGCAAATAATCAAATAGCAGTCGCTTTGCAGGAGCCGGTCTTGCGCTGGGTACTTTGTCAGCACCCTTCACAAGACCGGCCTTTGCATGCGTCAGAGTTGACAAGAAGGAAGTTATTAGTTTGCAAAACTTGAATTAATAATACTTGGTTCCCAAATGCTTTTGCATATGACTGGACTTCCTTACTTCTGAACTCCCGAACTTCTGAAACGTCTCTTTCCGAAGTTTATATACTCTTTGATTCTTTGATAATGGGCTCTTATGGTCCCATCATCTTTGTCTTACTTAGTAAAATAGAGGCTTAGCCCTTTGGCTTATTTCACCCGATCGATGAGTTTCTGCGGCAGACGGGGCATGGCACCTTGTTGCGTGCAGACGTAGGCACTGACCTCTACGGCCAGGCGGTGGGCATCGGCAAGGGGCATACCGGAGAGTATGGCGGCGGCAAAGCTACCAGTGAAACTGTCGCCTGCGCCAACGGTGTCGACCACATCCACGTGGGGCGTCGGCTGGAAGCTCTTCTCTGCCGGGGCAAAGACGTAGCTGCCATTGGTGCCACAAGTGAGGACGAGCATCTTCAGGTTGTACTTGCCAAGGATGAGCCAGCATTTGTTCTCCATGTCAAGGCCAGGATAGTTGAAGAGACGGCCGATGGTGACGAGCTCCTCGTCGTTGATCTTCAGGATGTCGCACTTACGGAGAGAGTCCTGGATGATCTCTTTGGTATAGAAGTTCTGTCGAAGATTGATGTCGAAGATCTTGAGACTGTCGTTCGGCATGGCATCGATGAAACGGTTGATAGTCGTGCGCGACACTTCACTGCGCTGTGCCAGTGAACCGAAGCAGACGCAGTCGGTGCGCTTGGCCAGTGTTTCCACCTCTGGAGTGAAGGGAATGTTGTCCCATGCTACTCCCTGCTTGATGTCGTAGGTAGGTACGCCCTGTTGGTCGAGTGTCACCTGCACGGTGCCCGTGGGATAGGCCACACGTGGCATGATGTAACGCAGTTGTTTCTCGTCGAATTCCTTTACGGTCTGGTCGCCTAAGGCATCATTGCCGAGGGCACTTACGGCATAAGCTTCGAATCCGAACTGACTGGTGTGATAAGCAAAATTGGCTGGGGCACCACCCAGCTTGCTGCCATTAGGCAGGCAATCCCATAGGGCCTCACCGAGACCAACGATTGTTTTGTTCATAGTTATGCAGAAATAAAAAGAGGATTATTTGATACTTTTGATATATGTGAAGAGGTAAGCCACGCCAATGGCCATGACGATGACGGCACCTGCTTGTCCTATGGCGTCGCTGGCGAAGCCCATGATGAGTGGAAACACCGTGCCGCCAAAGAGTCCCATGATCATCAGTCCGCTCACCTCATTCTGATTCTCGGGCACGCTTTGGAGAGCTTGCGAGAAGATTAGGGAGAAAACGTTGCTGTTGCCATAGCCCACGAGTGCGATGGCGATATAGAGCACGGCTTTGCTTGTACCTATGAAGAGACCTATCATTGACAAGGCCATCATCGTGATGGAGATGATGAAGAACAGACGGTTGTTGACCACGCGGAGGATGAACGAACCTGTGAAGCAACCCAACGTACGGAAAATGAAATAAAGGGAGGTGGCGAAGGCAGCCTCGTCGAGGGTATCGCCAAGGCGCTCCATGAGAATCTTGGGAGCTGTGGTGTTGGTACCTACATCGATGCCCACATGACACATGATGCCAAGGAAGCTAAGCAGTACGATGGGTTTGCCCAACAGACGGAAGCTGGTGGCAAACTGATGACCCACGGTGGGGGCTTTGCCCTCTGCGTAAACATGTTTCGGTTCGTCGATTGGGGTAGTCAACAGAAAGAGTGAGGCGGCAATGCCAATCACCATATAGATGGAGAAGAGCACGCGCCAACCATAGCCGAAAGTGGGGATGGCCTGGGTGGAGCCCCACATGGCGATGTAAGGTGCCATGAACGAGGCGATGGCTTTGACAAACTGTCCGAAGGTGAGCGTGGCTGCCAGATGACCCTTTACCACTGAGGCGACCAGCGGATTGAGCGAGGTCTGCATCAGTGCGTTGCCGATGCCAAGAAGGGAGAAACTGACCAGCATGAGCCCGAAACTTTCACCGAAGAGGGGCAACAGCAGCGAGACGATGGTAACCACCAAGGATAGCAGTACCGTGCGCTTGCGCCCGATGCGGTTCATCAGTACGCCTGTTGGCACTGAGAAGATGAGAAACCAGAAGAAAACCAGCGATGGGAAGATGTTGGCCGTGGCATCATTGAGATGGAGGTCGGCTTTGACATAGTTGGATGCAATGCCAACCAGATCGACAAATCCCATGGCGAAGAAACAGAACATGACGCTGACGATGGCCAGCTGATTGGCTTTATTGCTCATAACGTTTTTAGTTTTTGATTTGACTTTTTCTATGCGCAAAGTTAGGAATAAAATCAGCAACTTGGCATCAATATTCCGTTAAAACCTTGCGCAATTTGTTCCATGAATTATTGTTTACTGTTTTGTGACAACTTAAACAGTGTTCCCATCGGGCAGACGAAGCGGCAATAGGGGCGCATGACTACTGTTGAGAGCAGGATAAACACTACGGCTATGACGATGGCGGCCCACGAAGCTGACTCAACGATAAAGGCAGAGAAAGGCTCGTCGTCGATCCATCCGAACCATGCGCCGCTCCACAGACAGACCATGAGCACTGCCCACAGCAGTTGGCGGACAATGTTCAGACGGTGCACCGTTGTGGCTTTCATCTTCACCTTGAAACCGACACAGCGGCCTACCAGTTCCTGCAGACTGCCATAGGGACAGACATGAGTGCAGTAATACGACTTCTTGCCAAACAATGGATAGACAAAGGCCACTATCAGCAGGATGGTGGCTACAGGGAAGGCTATGACATTGATGCCGTTGGACATAAATCCGATGAGTGAGGTATACGACATCATGCTGCCGCACCAGAATCCCAGAACGCCCACATTGAGCAGCTGCTGTACTGTGCGGTAGCGTCGGTTCTTATAAAACAATGGTATGATGGCCGCCATGAGTGCCACGGCCAGGCCTGCTATGGCTTTGGCACTGACATCGAACTGACTGTACCAGTGCTTCTCGGCCGTGGTCTTTGCGGCATAGGCCAGTCCACGTTGCATATTGCCGATGATGGCCTTGGAAGAGAACGTTGCGCCTGATGCGGCATCCACTTTCATCGTAGCGGCTTCCTCCACCTTCTTGCCTTTCCATTTGGCAAACAGTGTCTTGGCATGGTCGAAAAACTCCGGTGTCTCAGTATTGGGAAGAGCCTTGATGTCGGACACCCTTCCGTCCTTGATAAAGATCTCCAACGGAACGTTGCCGCCATAGCCCGTGATGTCCTTTCCTAAAGAAGTGGTGTTGATGACGATGGTGCCGTCAGATGCCACCCGCATGGTGTCGTTGCCAACGGTCTGTGTGGTCTTCTTCGACTCAGAGAAATTGTGGCCGAGTAACTTGCCGTCACGGCGCACCGATACTGCTGTCACCATCAGGAAACAGATGATCAGACAGACTATTTGTTTGATTTTCTTATGCTTCATGTGTTTATATATCGAAATGAATGACTAATACTTCTTCTTGAAGCTGAACGATTGCATGCAAAATTAAACGTTTTTCCGGTATTTCACTTTATTGAAAGGACATTTATGACTTTTCTTAACATCCTTTGTTTTCGTCACTTTGTTGAGAAAATTCTATAACTCTCTTATAATCATTGTTTGTGTGCTTCGATGTGGGCGCCCTGACTCCCAATAGATGGAAAAATAGTCAAAGCCCGTCTATGACGAAACTTGCTTTGGCATAAAATTGTGCCCGGACTGTCAACGAGCGTTAATTTTCTCCTGTTCGGATTAATAAATGCTAAGAACTAAACAGATTAGTTGGAGCGAACTAAACTTTTTCGTTACTTTGCCGATAGAAACAATAAAACCGAAGAAGATGAAAAAACTTACGGCAAAGGAAAAGGAAATCATGGATATGTTCTGGCAGCACGGTCCCATGTTCGTCAGGGACTTGTTGAAACTGTATCCAGACCCTAAGCCCCATTTCAATACAGTCTCCACCCAGGTGCGTATGCTTGAGGGCAACGGCTTTGTCTGCCACGAGGCCGTCGGCAACAGCTTTCGCTACCGGGCTGCCATCACGGAGGAGGCATACGGCAAGAGTACGCTTGCCGGAGTGATAAAGAACTATTTCGACAACTCTTATCTGTCGGCGGTCAGCGCCTTTGTCAAGGAGAAGAAGATTACTGTCGAGGAGCTTCGCGACTTGGTAGAGCAGATAGAGCAGGGCAAGTAATCCAAACAAAGCATCATGGACTTCCTGTATTACGACCTCCGTGTAGCGGTGCTGATAGCGGTATTCTACATTTTCTACCGCCTCATGCTGTCGCGTGACAGTTTCCACCAACTCAATCGTGTGGTGCTGTTGGGTACCGCCGTGGCTTCCTTTGTACTGCCCCTCTGCGTCATCACCTTCCACCACACTGAGGTGCTGACGGCTATGCCGTCCGTTGAGGCGAGCATCGCCGGTGAAGGCGCAACCACCGTGGTCTCCTCTGCGCCATGGTGGCAGACGGCATTGCCGATGGTCTATTGGTCAGGCGTAATTATCACCATATTACATATAATTCTCTCGATATCGAAGGTATGCATACTTATCAGCCGCTGCGAGAAGCATCGGCAGGCTGACGGCACCGTGATAGCCGTGGCCGATGGGGAAGTGTCCCCATTCTCCTGGATGCACTTCATCGTGGTGTCACGTAGTGACTACGCCCATCCCGATCATGCCATCCTGCTGCACGAGCGTGAACACATCCGCCGGCATCATTCATGGGATGTGCTGCTCGTTGATATCCTCACGTCGTTTCAGTGGTTCAATCCCACCATGTGGATGCTGCGCTCCGACCTGCGTGCCATCCACGAGTACGAGGCTGATGCGGCGGTTCTCTCAAGCGGCGCTGACGCGCGCCAGTATCAATATCTTTTAGTAAAGAAAGCCATGGCTGCGGCAGGGTACTCTGTGGTCAATGGCATCAACCACAGTACCTTAAAACAAAGAATCACCATGATGAATAATCAAAAGCATAACCGATATTCCTGGCTTAAAGCCATGTATGTACTCCCCGTTGTTGCCGTTTCGCTCTTTGCCACGGCAAAGACTGTCACCGACTACAAGATTGCCAATACCGCCATTCCGGCTGCTTCCCGTCCCGCCGTGACCACACAGAAGGCCACCATGACTCACACCGATACCACTTCGCTGGACAGGCTGGAGCAGAAGGTAGCCCAGAAGAGCGCAAGCAAGTTCAAGGACATGTTAATCGTCATTGACGGTAAAGAGACACCCTATTCGAGTCTTGCAAACATCGATCCCAACACCATCTTCTCGATAACAATCGTTAAAGACAAAGCCCAGACTGCCAAATATGGAGCAAAGGGTGCCAATGGTGTGATTGTCGTTACAACGAAGAAGGCAGCCTCGGCAGAAGAGAAGGAGAAAGGAGTCTTTGACGTGAGCGACGAGATGCCAGAGTTCTATGGCGGTCGCACGGCCATGATGCAGTATCTCAGTGAGAACATGAAGTATCCCGCCGTTGCCAAAGAAAACAGTGTCCAGGGCCGTGTGGTGGTCAGCTTCATTGTCAAGGCCGACGGTTCCGTAGCCGACTCTAAGGTGGTGTATAACGGTACTAAGTACTCGCCCGTGACACCAGCCGAAGGCGAGCACAAGGATGTGAAGACCAAGACGACCGTAACGCCGGAGGAGGAAGCAGAGGGCAAGGAGGCGCTGGCCCAGGAAGCTGTGCGCGTGGTCAGCAACATGCCTGCGTGGATTCCCGGCAAACATAACGGCAAGCCCGTCGACGTGAAGTATAATATTCCGCTGTCGTTCAGGATGAAGTAGCCCTCATTCCTTGTTCAACGCACAAGGATACCTTTTCCCATTTAACCCTATTCTGACGATCTTGTCCCTCCCCGATTTCGGGGAGGAGGGGTTTACTTTGCATATGCAAAGCAGGAAAAGAGCGTGAAGTAAAGCATGTTGGCCTTAATAGAACAGGCACCCCATGGTGTAACAGCGTTAAAACAATGTAAATATCACACTTGCGTGAGTCACGTTTGTGTGATATTGCCTATATTTGCACAGCAACTATAGAGCGCATCCATATGAAAAAGCCATTTGTTTACGGAGAACTGGCAACAAAAGACAATTTTATTGACCGGCAGGAAGACAGAAAGCGATTGAAAACATTCTTGCAGAATGGCATCAACGTCATGCTGATTTCCCCACGCCGATGGGGAAAATCATCGCTTGTAAAAATGGCCATGGAGGAGCTGCGCAACGCAGACCATTCTGCTCGTTGACACCAATGCCCCCGTCTTTGAGGCTGACGTTGATGGTCTCACCGTTTCCCAGGTCAACATGCTGATCGCCATCGCCAACGGAGAAAGCCATTTCAATGCACAGGACGTCAACAGAAAATATTCTCTTGGCGCGCCACAGACCGTCAGCAGGAATAAGCAGACGCTGACCAAAAAGGATATCATAGAGCGAAACGGAGACGTCTACACCTTCGTCGATCCCATCTTCAAGTTCTGGTTCAAGAAGAATCATCACGCTTAATGTACAATTTGTTGCCTACATTATTCATGGAGATAATCCATACGGCTTGATAATTTTAAATTTAATTCTAAAGAGAATTTTAAATTCCATTTCAAGCCGTTTGCGGCGCCCATCAAACAAAGAATATTGGACGTTTGTTTAGGTCGGGTGCCCCTATAAAGGAAGCAGGGAGGGACTACAAGGATAAAGCTATTTGAAATCTTTGTTGTTATAGAACCCCCTTGTGGGGTTCCGGTACCATAGCGAGGGGATGAGGTGAGCGTAGCGAGCCTCTTCCCCTCGTAGCATAATGGGGGATTAATTAAATCGCTACCCCCTTGCGGGGTTGCGGCAATGTCAGATTCCCGGCCTATCGTCCATGTCCACTTTACATGATTCTGTTTCATGGATGCGTCGTATTTGATATTGCCGCAACCCCACAAGGGGGTAGCGAATTATTGTACGCATCATGTTGCGAGGTTACGAGGGGAATCGCAGCATTCGCTATCGCTCATTTGCTCATCCCCTCGCTATGTTGCCGGAACCCCTAAAGGGGTTCTTGCAATACCTTAAAGAAATGTTTATCGGCCGGGTGTAACTATGACAAAGCAGGGTGCATAAAATAGAAATGTCAATTTGCAATATAGTACCACAGAGATTATCAAACGTCCTTTCTGACCGTCTTATTTTATGCCCGAAGGGCAATTTTACGCGAAGCGATTTTCGTCATTGACAGGCTTAACCCCGAAGGGGTGAGGCTAACGTTACGGGATAGTCGTCGAGCTTGCTCGTAAGGCGATCCCGTAACGTTAGCCTCAGGAGCTCCATTGGGAGCGGAAGGCTGACGATGACTATTTTCCTTTAATAGGGTGACGCATTGGCGAAGTCAAGAATACTCATTTCTGAGCCAAAAGCGACAAGAAAAGTTGATTTTGGCTCACTTATCGCTTATTAGTGAGCCAAAATGAGAATAAATTGATGTTTTTGGCTTGCTTATATCGTTCCTTTTTCGTAATTTTGTCTCAAAACAATAAACAATATCTATATGGGCGGACTGATAGGAAGGATAAAAGAAAAACTGCTTCTGGAGCAGTATGTGGAGAGTGAGCACTCGGAGTTCATTGCCATTTATGGACGACGGCGCATAGGTAAGACTTTCTTGGTGACAGAGACGCTGGGAAAAGAGCTTGACTTTGACATGACCGGTGTCATGAATGGTGACTCGGCCATGCAGCTTACCAGTTTCTCTTTGTCTCTTGCGCAGAGCGGCTACACGGGGAGGCAACCCAAGAACTGGATAGAGGCCTTCGCGGCCTTGAGGGAGGTTGTTAGCTCTCGACTCGGACAGCGGCATGTCGTACTGTTCATTGACGAGATGCCGTGTCTGGACACGCCGAAGTCGGGATTCGTCCCCGCCCTCGACCTTTTCTGGAACGGATGGGCCAGCCGGCAGAAGAATGTTAAGCTTGTCGTATGTGGCTCTGCAACAACTTGGATGGTGGACAATATCATTGACAGTCATGGTGGGCTCCACAATCGCATTACTCATGAAATGCACTTGCATCCGTTCACGTTGGATGAGACAGAGCAATATCTTCAGAACAATGGATTCCATTGGAACCGATTGGCGGTATGCCAGACATATATGATTCTCGGTGGAGTGCCCTATTATCTGAGCTTGCTTGACAACAAGATGGGACTGCCGGCAAATGTGGACCGGCTGTTCTTTTCTGAGGATGCCGAGTTGGCGCGTGAGTATGAGCGGCTGTTCAGCTCCCTCTTTCGCAATCCGCAACCATACAAAGACATTATCCGCTTGTTGACCGACAACAGAAGCGGGTTGACACGCAAGGAGATAAGCAGTAAACTTGGCAAGGAGAGCGGAGGAAATCTGTCGAAGATGTTGACAAACCTTGAGAACTGCGACTTTCTTAGGAAATATAATGTCCGTGAGAGGAAAATCAACTCCAACAATGGTATCTATCAGCTGACCGACTTTTATGTCAGATTCTACAATGACTTCTGCCGCACGCATTCCACAGACAGTCATTATTGGTCGAACTCTCTGAACACACCAAAACAGAATAATTGGTATGGCCTGGCCTATGAGCGGCTTTGCATGGCGCATGTTGAACAGATAAAACATGCTCTTGGCATCTCCGGCATACGCACGGAATATTATTCTTGGCGCAGCAAGAACAGCATTCCTGCCGCGCAAATTGACCTGATCATCGAGAGGGCTGACGACATCGTGAACCTTTGTGAGATTAAATACAGTCGCGGCAAGTACACGATAGATGGCAATGAAGAGGAGAAATTGCGCAACCGCATCACTGTTTTCGAGCAGGAGACGGGCCTGCGCAAGGCCGTGCAGTTGACCATGATTACGACCTATGGTCTGAACACGAACGTGCACTCGTCGGAAGTGGCGGTCTCGCTTGACATGAACGCGCTGTTCGACTAATTTACATATATGCCCCTGCCATGTTGAAGCATGTCCTTAATAGGTATTAGATGATAATTTCTCTATATGAGCAGTTGGTAATAGTAGTCTGTGAATTTATAACGGCTGTTAGGGAAAAGAATATTATGGATAAGATGCTCATAAATGACATCGCATGCATGAAGTCCTTTGATAACGGATTTGGCAAAAGGATTACGAATCTTTGTTATCACATCCTCCCTGTCATTAATGAACACAATACTCTCACCGGATGGCAATTGCTTACGTTCACCAAACTTATGCCATTCGGATTTATCTATAAAGAGACCATTGGCTTTTGCTATGGCAACTATACGTGCACTCTCTGACTCCTGCGCTGCAGTTCCCGTGCTTTGCTCGTAATTTCCATATTGTTCAATGGATAAGCCCAGTCTCGAACACTCTAATATCGCTTCGGTCGCTATCTGCCTGAAGCTTGGATCCAAACTCAGCACGTATTGTTGTGCTGTCAGACCGTTTCTTAAATATAGCGTTGATAATCTTTCGTCCATAGTCGTACCACATCATTTTATTATCTACAAGAATACTGCAAACGAGTACAATCGAGGACTTGCCCTAGAACTATCGGGTGCAGCTGAATTATGCAACAAATATAACCATATTTTTCCAAAGGTGCAAATGAATGTCTTGAAATTGAATGGAGCGTGCTAAGCAGCCGCAAATGTATGGCATTCCCTCTGTCGTTGATATGAGCAAGTTCAACATCATGGAGGCATACCAAGCTACTCCGTGAACTTGTAGACCAAGGCACAACGTCTGCCAGTATAAGCTATAGCCAATGTGATAACTCACACCATCGTATTCTCACAGAATGGAGAATGTGATTGTGTGAGTTATTTTTTTGCTGTACACCACCTATATTATCAAAGAAATGTAGTATCTTTGCGATGTCCTTCCTAAAGGCTGATGTTTCGACAAAAGCCCAAAGGGTGGGTGACATATATGGGAAAGCGTTTACTAGCGCTTTGTTCTTAGCGACTCGAAAACTTCGCAACTTTTCATCACTGCTAAAGAACATGGCAACGGTAGATGCTCATGGGTATGTATTATCCTAGCTGTAGGTGTGCCTTTATTGGTATGCCTATAGTGGCGTTATACGTATCGGCGTGGGCTTCTGCGTTGCTCGTTCTAGCAGTGATGGGCAATGCGAAGGCCTCGAGTCGCTGGACGAGTAACGGTACAGCGACCCACGCTTTTTTCGTATATATCCAACAGAATCTGAAACTTACAACAATTCATGCTGGGTCGTGCATGATATTAATCCATATAGTCATGGATGACCTTACATTCTTAGTCAGCTGGGGAGCTAATAAAGAGACCGCTTGGAGTGGTACAAACTATTCTTTGTATAAGGCACTGAATAACTACTACAAAGTCAAAGACATCAATCTTAGCAATCTAAGCGGAAATAGATGGGTGAATGCTATATTGAGACGCTTGCTGAGAATGGATGGTGCCAGTTTGGAGTACTATCGTCGGCATAGGTTGGGAAAGAAGCTTGAAAGTATAAATGGAAATGTATTCCAATTTAGTGAGGTCCTGTACGATAGTGAGGTGCGTAGAACTTACATGTATGTTGATAACACGGTATCTTATGTCAACTATATGAGAGATCAATTGCCCGATACTTTTGCAGTTTCTGCTTTTCAAAATACAAACGCAGAAATATTCAGCAAGAGAGAAAAGGAGCAAGATGAATATATACGCTCATGCTCTGGTCTTTTTACTATGGGACATTGGCTTAAGGAATGGCTTATTCAACAAGGATTTTCTTCTGATAAGATTCATGCTGTTGGCGGCGGAATCAATGTTGATAGAAGCTTAATATGCCCTCAAGTCAAAACCCATAATAAAATCTTGTTTGTCGGTAAGGACTTTAAGCGCAAAGGTGGGTACATTACATACGAGGCCTTTAAGTTTTTAAGAGGACAAGGAAGGAACGTAGAACTTTACGTGATAGGTCCGTCCCATGATCCTATCGATGATCCTGTAGAGGGTTATCATTTTATTGGTCTTATTCCATTCCACGAAGAGGCAAAATATTATAATATGTGCGATGTGTTTTGCATGCCAAGCTACTTTGAGGCCTACGGATTGGTCTTCGTGGAGGCTCTTACATTCGGCTTGCCTTGCATAGGGAGGAATTGCTATGAGATGCCTTATTTCATTAATGATGGGAAGACAGGTTTACTTCTAGAGAATGATGATCCCCATGAACTTGCATCACTAATGCAGCAAATACTTGACAATGATACTTTCTCTCAGAATGTAGTTTCGAATCGCCCAAATTACATTCAGGAGTATTCGTGGTCCACTGTAGCTGAAAGAATCTCCAGCATTATAAAGTAGGACAAACTTTCACGTAGATATACTTTGGGTACCGCCCCAGCACGAAAAGCGTGACGGGACATATCCATACACTTCGGTAAAAGTCGTCGAAATGAGGCGTATTGTAATCCGCTCCATAAAAGAGGTTGTTGTAGGTTTTGGTCAAAGCAGCTTCTTCAGGTCCTCCATATCCGGCAGCGCATCACGCAGCTCTTTGGGCAGTTCGCTCGAGGTACGATAGGTGGCCACGCCCATCGGCTTGGAAGTGTCGCGGAAAGACAGCTCCACGATCTTGTCGCTCTTGGATTTGCAGAGGATGATGCCGATAGACGGATTCTCATCGGGCAGCTTCACGTACTCGTCAAGAGCAGAGAGGTAGAAATTCAACTTGCCTGTGTATTCGGGTTTGAACTCCCCTCGCTTCAATTCAAAGGCTACAAGACTCCGCAGCTTACGAGAGAAGAAAAGCAAGTCTATGTAATAGTCATGACCTTCAACTTCAAGGTGGTACTGGTTGCCCATGAAGGCGAAATCCTTGCCGAAAGCCATGATGAAGTTCTTGATGTTCTGAATGATGCTCTGCTCAATCACCCGTTCGTCAACATCCTCAGGGTCTTCGATGTTGATGAAGTCGAGCAGGTATTCATCCTTGAAAGACTGTAAAGCCTTCCGCTTAAAATCATTGTCGCTGATAGTGTGGTCGAAGTTGGTTTGATGGATGGAACCTTGCTTGTGGTAGAGGTCTTCAGCTATGTGGTATTTGAGGGTGTCTTTAGTCCAACTACCCTGGGCACACCGGCTGATGTAGAAAAGACGCTCGTCAAAGTCTTTGATCTTTGAAAGTATCTCAACGTGATTGGTAAAGCCGACTGTCATGAAATTGTCTATGGGAAATTCGGCAGTTGTCAGCTGCCGAATTTCATAATCCATTGATGTGCAATTGCTTATTAAATCGTCAGAAGCCATCTGACGATTTATGTACGGGCTCCACTGTTCGTAAAACATGCGCATGTTTTTAATGTTGCGGGCAGAGAATCCTCTCAACCCCGGCAACTCTTGTTGCAGTCCTTTGGCGATGGTCTCAATGGCATTGCTGCCCCAATATCCGTCACGACTATGGGTAGAGACGTAGCCACCGACGGAGTAGTAGAGCTTCAACAGCTCTTTGTTGGCCTGCTTTGCGGCAGCATAGCGGCTCTTGAGTATGGCACTCTTAATGTCCTTGACTGCTTGCAGATATTCCTGTGAGATATGAGAGATTTCCATATTAATCCGTTTTGCGTACAAAGATAACAACTTCCTCCCAACTTTGCAACGAAACAATCTGGAAAATACCAATGTAGCCCCAAACGAATGAATATGAACGGATGGCTAAAAATCCTTGTGAGGGGGTCTGGTGCGTTGTAGACGACCCAGCGCTAAAAGAGAATGCTATCTCATACAGAAAACTTTGGACTTTCTGCGCACAATGGTCATACAGCAGCGTGTGCAGAAGGTGCCGACGCAGGCGGAGGCTATTCGGACATACAACTATCCGTATCAGTACTGGAGGAAGCTGTTGCCAACTCCATGTATCATCGTTTTCCAAAGGTGCAAATGAAAGTCTTGAAATTAAATGGAGTTTCAGAAACTGAGCTTGCTTCTTGAGGGAAAGACAGGCATTTTCTTCATTGGTTATCTGAAAACCGAGAGCATGCTTTTGATCAAACGTTTCCTTTGGCATTCTGCAGCAGGTTCAGATAATGTTTTCGTTCAAATAGCATCGGTTTGGAATATATTTATGTGTCTTGACACGGATTTGTACGGCAAAGATAGTGCAAAAGAGCGACATATCAAAGAAAAAAGATTTTTCTTTTTTCGTTGTATGTCCGAGTGCAGCCTATCTTATGAAAAGATAGTGCAAAAGTTTCGTTGTATGTCCGAGTGCAGCCTATCTTATGAAAAGATAGTGCAAAAGAGTGACATATCAAAGAAAAAATATTTTTTCTTTTTTCGTTGTATGTCCGAGTGCAGCCAGTAATCTTGCTTTTGCCCCTTTGGCGTTTTAGTGTGATCCTAACAGTCTACTTCTTTTCCCATAATACTCATTGCGCGGACCAAACGTCCAAATGCGCTATATCCTACATCTCATGCTGTATGTTCGCATTCTTTCCTAACTGGCTAATTGACTCCGCCTGTTAAAAGAAGAGCGGAGAAACGTTAAAAAGAAGATAGAGGGATGATGTTCTTTTATATTTGACTACCTTTGTGTCAATTTTTGACAATCAAGGGAAAAGAATTAGAGGCGAAATGAGAATTACTGTCTTTTTGGTGATATGCTTGGTGGGAGCCATCTTGGTGGGGGCTCCATTTATGGGCCTTTTCTTAAATAGCGACGGCAATGCAACCGCTCCCCAATCGATGCCTGACCTCATGTCGATAGCTTGCTCCGCTTTTCTGTTAGCAGCGTTAGCCGTAGAGAATAAAATAGAGAAGCTTGACTTATGGACGGTTGGACGGTCGGGGCTTCACATGAAAGTATTCTTTATTTCCATCCTCTTAGGCCTGCTCTGGCAACTTGCCATATATCTCATTTGTCAGTTGAGCAATACGGCCTACCCACATCCTGCTACGGAACTATCCCCACTGCTCATTTCTATTGCCTCGACTGGCCTGTTAGGTCCGTTCGCTGAGGAAATGCTATTCCGAAAGTGGCTCGTCAGCATGAT
>ONQB01000006.1 GCA_900319905.1 uncultured Prevotella sp.
GAGCTGGTCGAGCTCCATGAGTATTCTGCTGTCGCGGGTATTGAGGCTGAAAGCCTTCTCCATATCGGCCACGGCCTGCTCAGGATTGTTCTCCTTGTTAAACTCTTCCAAAGCGAGATTGCGCCATACGGTGGGGAATGTCGGGTCGAGCTCAGCAGAACGGAGCCAATGCTCACGGGCCACATCATACTGACGTGCACCATAGTAGAGCGTGCCGAGATAGTAGTGAGCCTTAGCGTCCTCAGCGTTATGGTCGATGGCAGCCTGCAGGGCCAGAATCGCCTCAAGACGGTTGGGGAAGCAGTAGTCGCTGCAAGCCTTGGCTCCAAGGTCAAAGCCTTCTTCCTTTCCGGCGAGCCCCATATAATAATAGGTCATCGCCGTTGTGGCTCCATTGTCATCAGCAAGTTGCCAGATGTCAGCGGCCACTTCGTTCTGTCCACAGCGCCAGTAGTCGAGTGCAAGCTCGTCGTAGTTGTTAAACTGTTTGTGCATCAAGTTGATGAGATCGTCAAGCACAGCCTTGTCGCCAGTAAGCAGATACTCCTCATAGCGGCAACCATAGTTGAAGAGGTCGAGTTGCTTGCTTTTCTGGCAGACGCTCAGCGCCTCGTCCTTGCGTCCGGCGAGCCGAAGCATCGTAGCTTTCAATGCCAACACCTTATGGTTGCGGCTGTTGCAAGCCAGACTGCTGTTGATTTCCTCCAAGGCATCTTCGAACCGGCCTTCCTTTACCGAGATGCAGGCAGCCTGATAGAGGGCAGCACTCCGCCAGGCATAGCTCCACGCTGCTTTCCAGAACCATTCGTATGCCTCGTGCAGCATACCCTGATAGCGCAGCGTCAAGGCGAGGTTGTAGAGCGGCTCACCGTCGTAGGGATTAGGATTGCGCTTATAGAGAACTTTCTGGGCATGGCGCAGATAGGGTTCTGCTTTACTGAAGCGACCACGGCGCAGATACCACAGCCCCATCTGGTTGAGGCAACGATAATCGTTGGGGTCGCGGCGCAAGGCTTCCTCATAATAGTCAGTAGGATTCAATGTGGCATGACGATACTGCTCCAGATGCAGACCTGTGAGATAGAGCTGGTCGTTGGTCTTGGTGTCCTCAGGCGACAATGCTGCCTCAGCGGCATCGGGAATAGGACGGATCTCGTCGGGTTCAGCATGCCACTGAAGGTCGTTGGCATAGAATGCCAACGATCTTAACGGAGAGCCATCGACATCAACGCTCTGCTCTACGAGCAACTGCTCCGGACTCACATCCATCTTCTTATCATAATAAACCGTACCGTCGTCATTCTTCAGCACGACATGAACGTGCTGCTTGCTCGTAGCATATAGCTTGAACCAAACAGACCCATCCTCATTCTTGTCGATGTTGAAGACCAAGTCTTTAGAGGCATTTTTCACGACGCCAACTTCCTGATATGGCATAAAATACTGCGTGAAGCGCTTCTCCTCGTAGGGCATGAGCCATGTGAAATCGGGCTGGTTCTCTGTGAACACACCTGCCATGAGCTCTATATACGGGCCGTCATGGTCAGTGAGGTTGCGGTCCCAAGCCCGTCCGAAGTCTCCATTGCCCCATGTCCACTGCTTCTTTCCGGGCGAGACATGGTGACTGGCCACGTGGAGCATTCCACCATGGGAGTCATTTTCGTAGCCGCCCTCGAAATTATATTTTGAGTTGACACCCATGTAGGATGTCGGCACCTTGATGTTCTTGTAGTTGGAGATGTCCACGCCTGCGGAGTAGTCCATCTTGTAATAGGTGCCCGTAGCGATGGGGAAAGAGCTGACCGCACGCTTGCCGTGGTCAAAAACGGCGTTGATGTCCTGCGGGAAAACGCTCTGGTAATAGTCGTTGACAGCCACAGCGGGATTGGCCCACCACAGGAAGGTCTGTGGCAACGGCGTACCATTGTAGAGACGGCATTTAATCTCAAGGTAGGCCTTACCGGGACGGAGTGTAAAGCCGGCGGCACCTTTCTGATGAAACATACGCTCGTATTCGTTGACCCAAACCGTCACGGAGCCATCGGCATTCTCTTCAATCGTAGCATCCACAGGCAGATAGGTAGACGGGCGATGATGCTGCGGCCAGTTGAACTCGATGCCGCCACTGATCCAAGGTCCGGTCAGTCCTACGAGGGCAGGTTTGATGACATGATTGTAATAGACGAAATGACGCCCCTTCACCTTGTCATAGGCCATCTGTATGCGACCACCGAGCTCCGGCAGCACCATCACTTTGATATATTCATTCTCCAAGTATATGGCATGCCAAGTATGGTCAACCGGTTTATCACTAATCTTCTCAATGACGGGATATGGATATACCACACCACTGGAGCCCTGGTAGACTCGCTTCTCAAGATACATAGGGTTCTTGTCAGGTTCACCAATCTCATAGGTAGGGATGACAACATCCTCTTTCCATGCTTTTACCATAGTAATATATTATAATGTATAGATGTTACTTCAGCGACGTGCCTTTAGTTTCCTTCAATTTTGTAGAGAAGACGATGAAGCCGACGGCACACACAGCGGCATAGATCCAGAACGTACCGTAACTGCCCAGCGAACGGTTGAGGAAGGGGAAGGTATAGGTGAGCGTTGAGGAACCAATCCACAGAACGAAGGTACACGTCGACACGCCAACTGACCGAACCTTGTCGGGGAAGATCTCAGAAATCAGCACCCAAGTACAAGGGCCAAGCGTCATGGCGTAACAGCCAATGGCCAGTACCACCAGAACGATCATGCCAACGCCCGTGACATGCAGATAATAGCAGGTGCCGAGAATGGCATAGATCAGACACAGTCCACCTGCTCCAAGCAGCATGAGGGGCTTGCGACCAACCTTATCGACCGTGTAGAGACCAACAATGGTGAACACAAGGTTGGCAATGCCGGTGACTACGATATTGAAGAGCACGTCGCCTATCTCATAGCCAGCCTGCTGAAAGATTTCCTGGGCATAGTTGAAGATGACATTCGTGCCGCACCACTGTTGGAAAACTGCAATGAAAACGCCAAGCAGAAGTGCTGTAGTGTAGCGCTTGGAAAACAATGCCGAGAGACTGCCTTTATCCTTTTCAACCGATATTTCATCCTTACGCTCACGCATCTGCAACCATCTCGGACTCTCAGGGATGAACAAGCTGAGAACAAAGAAGATGCCCGAAGGGATCATCGGCACCCAAAACATCCATCGCCAAGCCATCTGGCCATTCCACGACTGGGCGATGGCTGCCTCAGTCATTCCTGCTGACATCGGCCGGGCAATGAGCCAGTTGACAATCTGGGCGGCCAAAATGCCAATTACAATCATCATCTGATTGAGTGACACCATGCGGCCACGAATAGAGGCCGGAGCGACTTCGGCGATATACATCGGTGAGAGACCGGAGGCCAGACCGATGCCTACACCTCCGAAGAAACGGGCGATGAGAAACATGTGGAAACCATGTACCGCACCCGTGAACCAAGCCGACAACAGAAACACGATGGAAGAGAGGGTCAGCAACTTCTTTCGCCCCATCCTGTCAGCCAACCAACCTACGGTCAGCGCGCCAAACATGCAGCCAATCAAAGCCACGGTCATGGCAAGACCCTGGTCACTGGGTGAGGAGCCTATTCCGAAATAAGCCTCATAAAATGGTTTCGCTCCACCGATGACCACCCAGTCATAACCGAAAAGCAGGCCTCCGAAGGCACCTACCATACATATAAAATATGTGTACGCTCTTGATGTTGTGTCCATATGTCTTTAGTTTTCTATTACTGACTGCAAAGTTACGATGTTTCTCGTGACCTGGAAATAGAAAAAAAGCAAGAAAGAATAGACAATCTTACGATTTTCTCTTTTAAATGATTAATTTTGTAAGAAAACTAAGAACGCCATGCCTAAACTAAAAAGTGGATTTAAGGGAGAGCGG
Organism: uncultured Prevotella sp.; assembly: GCA_900319905.1. Classification (GTDB taxonomy): domain Bacteria; phylum Bacteroidota; class Bacteroidia; order Bacteroidales; family Bacteroidaceae; genus Prevotella. The sequence goes on from ONQB01000006.1 coordinate 3,945, forward strand.
TCGGTCGTCTTGCCCAAGCTGGTGAGAAACATCTGTCAGAATGATACGTTCCTCAGCCAACTGTACATCACCGATATTGGCTATTATCCCAATGCGGTCTACCACTATCGCGAGCGTCCGAAGGGTGTCGCGCAGTGGATTCTCATCTATTGCCTCAAAGGCAGTGGATGGTACAGTGTTCGTGGCCATCACTATGAGGTCAAAGAGAACCAGTGGTTTGTCATACCGAAAAGCGAGCCGCACGTCTATGCGTCCAACGACGATAATCCATGGACAATCTATTGGATTCACTTTACTGGAACCATGGCCGCCGTCTATGGATCAGACCACTACGTGCCATCGGATATTAATGCCTACACTACGGCACGTATCACCGACCGCATCAACATCTTCGAAGAGATTTTCCTGACGCTGAGCGATAACTACAGCGTCGACAACCTGCGCTATGCCTCTTCGCTGCTTTACGGATTCCTTGCCACCTTCTGCTATTTGGGGCATTTCCGTAAATACAATGCACAAAGCAACCGCATCGATACGCACAACATCACGAACATGGCGGTACGCTTTATGAACGAAAATATAGAGAAGAGGCTTACACTGACTCAGATTGCTGACTATATCGGCTATTCTATCTCACAGTTCTCACTGATTTTCCGCAACAGCACGGGACAGTCACCACTCAACTATTTCAATACACTGAAAATTCAAAGAGCCTGTGAGTTGCTGGAGACCACGGATATGAAAATCAATCAGCTGTGCTCCAAGGTAGGCATCGATGACAGCTACTATTTCTCCAGACTGTTCACGAAGATTATAGGTGTCTCACCAAAGATGTACCGCGAGCGAGCGCATCTCAACAAGACCAACAACCCAAACATCCCCAACATCACCGCTAAGTAGCAGGTTCTTACACAATAAAAGCGCTACCCTAAGCTTGCTCTCCCACACGCACTACACATCACCCTCCAATGCTGGGGGGGAAGTATAGAGTAAATGTGAAGATTTCTCTTCAGCAACCCTCATTGAACCAGCCACGTGTACATAAAATAGAGCAGGAGGTAAACACTAATATTGTTCCCTACAGTGGAATTCCACCTTACGATGGACCCTCTGTCTCTCTGGCTGGACAGTTCCCACTACCAGGGCCAAGTAGGGCCTTACACCCGTTAGCCGATATACATGTCAGTCAAACAAAAAAATCGCCAAGAAGCTGTGTAAGCAACCTGGCGATTTATTGATGTGACTCCGCTGGGATTCAAACCCGGAACCTTCTGATCCGTAGTCAGATGCTCTATTCAGTTGAGCTACGGAGCCAATCCATTATGAAATATGCGAACGTTAAGAGTGACTCCGCTGGGATTCAAACCCGGAACCTTCTGATCCGTAGTCAGATGCTCTATTCAGTTGAGCTACGGAGCCGTTCTTTTTCGTAAGCGAGTGCAAAGGTACACCAAAAAAAAGGAAACACCAAACTTTTCTTCAACTTTTTTCGTTTGGTGTCTCTTTTTATTGGATTTTTATGGGCTTTACGTGGCTTTTTACTTCTTTGCAGCCCCTGCCTTGCCTTTATAAACCTTGTTCAGGCCAGCTACAATATCGTTGGTGATATCGTATGCCTTGTCGGCATAAAGAAGGTTGTCACCTTGCTTGGCAAAGATGAGGGCATATTTCTTATCCTTATTATATATAGCAAGATAATGCTGCAGAGAGTCGTGCAAAGCCTTGTTGTATTTGTCAGTCTCAGCCTGGAACTCGCTGCTCAAACGCTGGTTGAGAGCCTGAAGGTCATTGCTTTGCTTCTGAAGGCCAGCCTGAATGGCCTCGGCTTGTTCACGGGTATAAGCATTCTGCTGCACCTTCTGCTGGAAGTTGGCAGCTGCTGCCTGCAAAGCTTGCTGCTTGCTGGCAAGCGTCTTCTGAATATTGTTACCCTTGACCTCAAGAATCTTTGTGTAATCCTTGCAGAAGTTATACTGCGACATTAGGGAATCCACTTCCACATAGGCTATCTTGGAACCTGCCGATGAAGGAGCCTGCTCGGTTGAAGCTTTTTCATCCATTTTAGGGCTGCTTTTATCGCAAGAACTCAACCCCATCGTTGCGGCTGCTAATGCCACAAAGAGAATAACGTTTTTCTTCATTACAATATATTATTTACTTAGTTATCAATATGCTTTATCCGCCTCACGTGCCTCGCGGTCTTGATCTATGACACAATGTATGCCGCGCTCCTTCATGGCGGCACTGTCGTGGATGTGCTGCGACTCGAACTTGCCGTTCTTCTTCAATATTACTTTTACCGACATCAAAACCATTGCTATAGCAATTATTAACACGGTAAGGATCAAAGTCTCTATCATTTTTGCTAAATTTGCATTGCGTTAGAGCGAATACTGTTTGCAAAGATAGTGCAAAAACAGCAAAGCGCAAAGAAATTATCCAAAACATTTCAAAAAATAACAGAATATGGCAGAATTGAAACCTGCTCGCGTTTTCGAGCAATTTGCTAAGATTAATCAGATTCCCCGTCCTTCCAAGCATGAGGAACAGATGATCGCTTACCTGAAAAAGTTTGGCGAAGATCATGGACTTGAGACCAAGGTCGACGACACGGGCAACGTGCTGATACGCAAGCCCGCCACGAAAGGTTATGAGAACCGTGCTACGACCATCATACAGAGCCACATGGATATGGTGTGCGACAAGTTGGTCGACCTGAACTTCGACTTCTCCAAAGATGCCATCCAAACCTATGTGGACGGCGACTGGATGCACGCCAAAGGCACCACACTCGGAGCTGACGACGGTATCGGCGATGCTATCGAGCTGGCCATTCTCGACTCCGATGACATCGAGCATGGTCCCATTGAATGTGTCTTCACACGCGACGAAGAGACACAGCTGACCGGTGCACTGGGCATGAAGCCTGGCTTCATGACCGGCGATTACCTCATTAATCTCGACTCTGAGGAAGAAGGTCAGGTGTTCATCTCCTGTGCCGGTGGTCGCAGCACCATCGCTACCTTCAAGTTTGTGCGCGATGCTGCCCCAGAGGGATTCTTCTTCCTCGAAGCCTCGATCAAAGGACTCAATGGCGGACACTCTGGCGACGACATCGAGAAGAAGCGTGCCAACGCCATCAAGATCATGGCCCGTTTCCTCTTCAATGAGTTGCAGAAGATGCCGCTCTACGTGGCACAATGGAACAGCGGAAAGATGCACAATGCCATTCCACGCGACGGTAAGGTGATCTTTGCCGTACCCAATGACAAGAAAGAAGAGGTGAAGGCCGACTGGAACATGTTTGCCAAAGACGTAGAAGAAGAGTTCCATGTCACCGACACCCACATGGAATGGAACCTGTCAAGTGCGGATGCACAGGATGTCATTCCCGCCAATACCTCCCGCAACCTAATCTATGCCCTGCAGGCTGTCGACAACGGCGTGCTGACAATGTGTCAGGACGAGATACTAGCCTGGATGGTAGAGACCTCAAGCAATGTGGCCAGCGTGCAGAGCAGTGACAGCGAGGTTGTCGTCGTCAGCAGTCAGCGCTCCAATGTGATGAGTAATCTTGACAACATGTGCAACACGGTAAAGGCTGCCTTTGTACTGGCTGGCGCAAGCGTGGAGCAAACCGACGGGTACCCCGCATGGCAACCCAAGCATGACTCCAAGCTGCAGAAAATCACCATTGCTGCTTATCGCAAACTCTTTGGCAAGGATCCCGTGGTGCGTGGCATTCACGCCGGACTCGAGTGCGGACTCTTCTCAGAGAAATATCCTAATCTCGATATGGTGAGCTTCGGACCCACGCTGCGCAATGTGCATACGCCCGACGAGTGTCTTTACATCCCAACCGTGCAGATGGTTTGGGATCATCTGATTGAGATCCTCAAGAACATCCCTGAGAAATAAGACGACAAGCTGTCAAAGATGACACACAGACTTTCCACCTTATTAATAATAGCTTGCATGGTGCTGTTCGCCTCTTGCGGCGAGGGGCATCATGCCAAGCGCCTGGTTGAGGACTTCATGAAAGACGACATGGGAGTGGCCGACTACAGCGTTGTCAGTTGGACAAAGCTCGACTCCACATTCCGCGTCAACGACTCCGTACTCACCAGCATGCACCAACAGGCGCTGAGCGAGAAACTGGTCCGGCAACAGCCTCACTATGCGCAACCTACAACAAAGCTGCTGCGCATCTCGCTGAAATATGCCGTCGATAAAGACACGCTTACAAACACCTTCTACCTCGACGAGAAACTACAAGGCGTAGTGGGAGTTAAGAGAAACTAATACGAAAATGCCCCAATCCGTGTATCACTACACATGATTGGGGCTCTTTTAACCTTTTAAAAAACTAACCTTAACCTATTGAAATGAATCCTACCCCAAAAATAAGCATAATTCTCTTTCGCGCTGTCAATATTTCGGTAATTTTTCATGTTCAACCCTCTTTTTTTCTCATCCTTTTACAAAATCGCACTCTTGGCACAATTATTGCGACCTAACAAACAGACAATAATCAACCGACAATGAAAAAAGGTAATATTGGGGTTACTACAGAGAATATCTTCCCCGTCATTAAAAAGTTTCTCTATTCAGACCATGAGATTTTTCTGCGTGAGATGGTTTCCAACGCTGTTGACGCCACCCAGAAACTAAAGACGCTGGCACAGCAAGGCGACTTCAAGGGTGACATGGGCGACCTCACCATTCACATCACGCTCGACAAAGATGCCAAGACTCTAACCATCAGCGACCGCGGTATCGGCATGACGGCTGAGGAGATTGACAAATACATCAACCAGATCGCTTTCTCGGGTGTCACCGACTTCCTGGAAAAGTATAAGGACGAGGCCAATGCCATCATCGGACATTTCGGACTGGGCTTCTACTCTGCCTTTATGGTCTCTGACAAAGTAGAAATCGTCACCAAGAGTTACAAGGACGGCGCTAAGGCCGTACGCTGGACCTGTGACGGTTCACCTGAATTTACGCTCGACGACGCTGAGAAGGCCGACCGCGGATCAGACATTATCCTGCACATCGCAGACGACTGCAAAGACTATCTTGAGCACAACAAGATTGAAGAACTGCTCAACAAGTACTGCAAGTTCATGCCCGTACCCATCGCCTTCGGAAAGAAAACGGAATGGAAAGACGGCAAGCAAGTGGAAACCAACGAGGACAACATCATCAATAATGTGGAGCCGCTTTGGACAAAGACACCTTCGACACTGAAGGACGAGGATTATAAGAACTTCTACCGCACACTCTATCCCATGCAGGACGAGCCATTGTTCTGGATTCACCTCAATGTCGACTTCCCATTCCATCTCACCGGTATTCTCTACTTCCCACGCGTCCACTCCAACATCGACCTGCAGCGCAACAAGATTCAGCTCTATTGCAACCAGGTGTTTGTGACCGACCAGGTGGAGGGCATCGTGCCCGACTTCCTCACCCTGCTTCACGGTGTCATCGACTCACCCGATATTCCTCTGAATGTGAGCCGTTCTTACCTGCAGAGTGACGCTAACGTAAAGAAGATTTCCACCTACATCACAAAGAAGGTGGCCGACCGTCTGCAACAGACCTTCAAAGACGACCGTAAGGACTATGAGCAGAAATGGGACGACCTCAAGTTGTTCATCAACTATGGCATGCTCTCGCAGGAGGACTTCTACGACCGTGCCAAGGACTTCGCCCTCTTCAAGGATGTCGACGGTAAGTACTTCACATTCGACGAGTACAAGACGCTTATCAAAGACAACCAGACTGATAAAAACGGAGAACTCGTCTACCTCTATGCCAACAACAAGGAGGAACAATATCCGTATATCAAGACTGCGCAGGACAAAGGCTACAGCGTGTTGCTGCTCGACGGCCAGCTCGACGCTCCTATGGTGAGCATGCTTGAGCAGAAGTTCGAGAAGAGCCGCTTCTCACGTGTCGATGCCGACATCATCGAACGACTGATCGTTAAGGATAATGAGAAGAAGGTAGATCTCGATAAGGATGACCGTGACAAGCTTACGGAGGTGTTTCGCTCTCAGATGCCGACAGACAGCAAGGCCAACTACGCCGTTGAGGTGGAGGCCCTTGGCGAGAATGGCGCACCACTGGTGATTACTCAGAGCGAGTATATGCGCCGTATGAAAGAGATGAGCCACTTCCAGCCCGGCATGAGCTTCTACAACCAGATGCCTGATTCCTACATGGTGGTGCTCAACGCTGACCATAAGCTGGTCAAACAAGTGCTCGAGGACACCAAGAAGAGCGTCGGCGAACAGTTGAAGCCCATCGAGAGTGACCTCAAAGGTCAGGAGGCACGCCTGGCCGCCCTGCATCAGAGTCAGGCCAATAAAAAGCCTGAGGAGATCAGCAAGGAAGAGAAAGACGACCTGCAAAACACAGAGAAGGTCATCAATGATGAGCGGGAGAAGAAAAACAAGATGCTGGCTGACTATGCTGCCAACAACAAGATTGTGCATGAGTTGATCGACCTTGCACTGTTGCAGAACGGCATGCTGAAAGGTCAGGCTCTTGACAAATTCCTCAAGCGCAGTGTAGAACTCATTGGTTAATTACCTTCTTGAACGATGACACGCGACGAACGATACCAGTTCATCCTTGACTATTTCAAGCATAAAGAGCCAAACGTCAGCACAGAGCTGCAGTTTGGCTCCGCTTTCCAGTTGCTATGTGCCACATTGCTATCGGCCCAGTGTACAGACAAGCGTATCAATGAGGTAACACCGGCTTTGTTTCAGCGCTACCCCACTCCACAACTCATGGCCCAAGCTGAACCGGAAGACATTCTTGAGTTCATCCATAGTGTGAGCTATCCCAACGCAAAAGCCAGACATCTCGTTGCCATGGCACGTATGTTGGTCAGTGACTATGGAGGCGAAGTGCCCGATGATGCCAAGGAACTGGTCAAGCTGCCGGGCGTTGGACGCAAGACAGCTAATGTGTTGCAGGCCGTATGGTTCGGCAAGGCTACCATGGCGGTTGACACCCACGTCTATCGTGTGTCACACAGATTGGGATTAGTACCGGCAACAGCCAATACACCGCTAAAAGTTGAGCAGTATCTTATCAAACACATTTCGGAGGCTGACGTCCCGCATGCGCATCACTGGCTATTGCTTCACGGACGATACATCTGTAAAAGCGCCAAGCCCCTCTGTGAGAAATGTCCATTCGATGCGATCTGCCCCAAGCTTTTGAAAGGAAGTAAGTTGTAAATACATCACCAAGAAAAGATGAATACGACCCTGATATTAAAGTTTTTAACTGAGGTCGCGGCCAACAACAACCGCGAGTGGTTTAAGAATCACAAGGCCAAGTATGAGCAGGCCAAAGGCGAGTTTGAACAAGGTGTAACGCAATTGATCCAAACCATTGCCAAATTCGACCCCTCCATCGCCCATCTCACCGCCAAGGATTGCTGTTACCGATTCTACCGTGACATCAGATTCAGTCCCGACAAGGCTCCGTACAAACGACATTTTGGCGCATACATTGCCGCACATGGCAAAAAAGCATTGCACGGCGGATACTACATTCATCTGCAACCCGACCATTGCTTGCTGGCAATCGGCAACTATTGGTTGCCCACTAACATCCTGACTGCAGTACGTAATGAGATAATGGGAAATACCGAACTGTGGAAGGAGTGCGTTGACAACAAGGCATTCATCGACTGTTACGGACGTCCGGAAGGATCCTCATGGCAAGGTGGTTATCCAGAATCCGACAAAGGGTTCGGCATTGGCCATCTAAAGAAAGTACCTAAGGACTTCCCAAAAGACTTTGTCTACGCTGATTATCTGAAGATGAAAGACTTCTGTGCGTGGCACGCTGTCGACAACGACTTCTTTGCTAAAGACAATTGGCTGGAAGAAGTATCGCGCATTTTCAAGATCGGCAAACCGATGATGGACTTCACCAATAGCGTGATCGACGACTACGAATAACGAGCGTTTCCACCATCAAACAATCAAGGATCCACTATCTTCACCAACGAAGGAATTCGCTAAGTGGATAAGCTGAAAAGGAAACAAAAACGAAATCGGCAGAAGCATTGAATTGGACAATGCTTCTGCCGACTTCTTTTTTGTTGGAAATATCACTCAATATTATCCTCAGAATCATCAAAAGATGGCCCTAAGGATTATTCTTGAGTTACTTTCCCTGGAAATAACGTTTGTAAATGCCCATGAAGCCTGCTGCATGGCGAGCCTCATCACGAGCCATCTCATGAATGCTATCATGAAGCGCATCAAGATTATTCATCTTGGCAATCTTGGCAGCTTCAAACTTATCTGCGCTGGCAGCCTTCTCAGCAGCCATACGAACTTCAACATTGGTCTTTGTGTCGTGCAGAATCGACTGGCCAAGGAACTCAGCATAACGTGCTGCATGGCCAGCTTCCTCCATAGCATAGTGCTCAAAAGCACGGGCTATCTCGGGATAACCCTCACGGTCAGCCTGACGAGCCATAGCCAGATACATGCCTACTTCTCCGCATTCACCAGCAAAAGTTTCGCGACAATGGCGCAGCAATTCCTTAGGAACATCAGCATCGAAAGCGATACCTAATTTATGCTCAGCGGCAAACTCAGGCGTAGTATCTTCGGTCAGCTCTTGAAACTTTGCCGACGATGCACCACACACAGGGCACTTGGCGGGAGCTTCTTCACCCTCGTAAATGTACCCACAAACCGTACAAATAAATTTCTTCTTCATAATGTTTAAGTATAATAGTGATTTGTATAAAATAGGGCTGGCAAATCAAACAGCCTGCTCTCCTTGATTGCGCGCCTCATCCTTTGCCAGGCAATCCTTGCAGATCCCCTTGTAATAGAGTTGAGCCTCATCAACAAGATTGCCATCCATATCGGTAGGCTTGTTGATCTTTGGTGCACGTTTGTCCATGAAGTCAAACACACGACCGCACTCCCTACAGAAGAAATGAACATGAGGATGTGTGTCTCCATCATAACAAATTCGATGATCATCAATGGTCAACATCTGCGCTGCGTGATGTTCTGAGAACATACGCAACGTATTGTATACAGTAGTACGACTCAACGTCGGGATTCTTGGCACGACACCTTGATAGACATCCTCCACGGTAGGATGGGTGCGATGGGTGAGCAAAAAATGCATAATTGCAACACGCTGTGTCGAGGGTCGAATACCACACTTGTTGAGTCTCGACATTGTCAATTCAAATTCTTTCATAAACTTATCCTATATTGCTGTTGCAAAGGTAGTAATTTATTTTAAAAAAAACAAGCAATAACTTGAAAAAAATACAACGACAAATAAAACTTTTCCAAATCGACAAACAAAAGAACGGCGAAAGGAAACAACCATCGAAGTGGCTTCCTTCCGCCGTCATTAATACCAATTTCCGCAGGGTCGTTCAAGAAACTTCCCGAACTCCTCGAAGAAGGTTAAACAAAGTTGTTATTCTGAGACGATCTTAATCAGTTCATCAGGAGACACCAGATGTTGTTCTCCCGTTGTCATGTTCTTCAAGGTTACTTTGCCTTGCTCAATCTCATTGTCACCAGCCAAAGCTACGAAAGCAATATGCTTGGCATTGGCATAGTTCATCTGCTTCTTCATCTTTGTCTTGTCAGGGAACATCTCCGTACGAATGCCTGCACGTCGTGCTTTAGCCACGATGGGCATACAATAGGCAGTCTCCTTATCACCAAAGTTGATGAAGAGCAGTTGCGTACCGTTAACCGCCTCCTTTGGATAGAGATCGAGCGCATTGAGCACATCATAAATACGGTCAGCACCGAAGCTGATACCCACGCCTGACAAACCCGGCATACCGAAGATGCCGGTAAGGTTGTCGTAGCGGCCGCCGCCGGTAATACTTCCCATTGGGGTGTCAAGGGCCTTCACCTCAAAGATGGCACCAGTATAGTAGTTGAGTCCACGAGCCAGCGTAAGGTCGAGCTCAATCTCATTGTTCAATCCCACCTGCTTCAAGTTGTTGAGAATATAGCGGCACTCCTCCACACCCTTCAGGCCGACTTCCGATGTCCTCAAGACCTCAGCGATAGTGTCCAGCTTTTCATCATTGGATCCCTGCAGAGAGAAAATCGGCTGCAGTTTGGCAATAGCCTCATCGGGCAGTCCGTCTTCCTTCAGCTCCTCATTGACCTTGTCGATGCCAATCTTGTCAAGTTTATCAATGGCGACTGTAATGTCGACTATTTTGTCGGCCTCACCAATCACCTCAGCGATACCCGTTAGGATCTTTCGGTTGTTGATTTTGATGCAAATACGAACGCCAAGACGCGTAAACACCGTATCAACAATCTGCATCAGCTCCACCTCGTTAAGTAAGGAATCAGAGCCTACGACATCAGCATCACACTGGTAGAACTCACGGTAACGTCCTTTCTGCGGACGGTCGGCTCTCCACACCGGTTGAATCTGATAACGCTTAAACGGTAGTTGCAGTTCATCACGGTGCATGACGACATAACGTGCAAAAGGCACCGTGAGATCGTATCTCAGTCCCTTCTCGCACAGTTTGGTCTGCAGACGAAGTGTGTCACGCGCATCCAGCTCCTCATCGGTAATTCCCTTGAGGTAGTCTCCGGAGTTGAGCACCTTGAATAGCAGTTTGTCACCTTCATCACCGTATTTACCAAGCAAGGTATGCAATGTCTCCATGGCAGGTGTCTCTATTTGCTGGAAGCCATAAAGCGCATACACCTCTCTGATTGTATTGAAAATATAGTTTCTCTTTGCCATCTCCTCGGGCCCGAAGTCACGTGTACCCTTGGGAATGGACGGTTTATTATTTGCCATTTATAATAATGTATGTTCGTTATTGTTACATTGGTAGCTCATTTAAAGCACGATAGTCTGCTCACGGTCCGGACCGATGGAGATGATGCCGATGCGCGTCTCCAGCTCGTCCTCAAGGAACTTGATGTAATCCTTGAAGGCCTGTGGGAACTGATCAGGCGATGTGAACTTCGTCATATCCGTCTTCCATCCCGGCAGTTCCTTGTAGACGGGCTCCACATTGTCAATCTCATAAGGGAAATCCCTCGTGACGGTACCATCGGGCAACTTATATGCCACACAAGCTTTGATGGTGTCAAAACCATCAAGCACATCGCTCTTCATCATGATCAACTCTGTAACGCCGTCAACCATGATGCTGTAACGCAACTGCACGAGGTCAACCCACCCGCAGCGACGCTCACGGCCTGTCACAGCACCATACTCATGACCGAGATCACGGATGGTCTTTCCCACCTCATCGAAGAGCTCTGTGGGGAACGGACCAGCACCCACTCGTGTACAATAAGCCTTCATGATACCAAACACGTTGCCTATCTTATTGGGGCCGATGCCCAGACCAGTACATGCTCCGGCACAGATGGTATTGCTTGACGTAACGAAAGGATAAGAGCCAAAGTCGACATCGAGCATCGTACCCTGCGCACCCTCACAGAGGATATTCTTACCATCGCGCAGTAAATGGTTGATTTCAATCTCGCTGTCAACGATGGGGAACTTCTTAAGGTACTCAACGCCCTCCATCCATTTCTTCTCCACCTCATCAAAGCCTTCAAAGTCGGTCCAACCAAGAGCCTTCAGTCGATTGAGATGCAATGCTTTATGGGCCTCATACTTAGCTTGGAAATTATCCAGGATATCACCAACGCGCAATCCGTTACGACTCACCTTATCGGTATATGTAGGACCGATGCCCTTGCCAGTGGTACCCACCTTGTTTTTGCCTTTCGCAGCCTCGATGGCGCGGTCGAGAAGACGATGGGTAGGCATGATGAGATGTGCCTTCTTAGAGATGTGCAATCTTGAATGTAGCTCATGACCACTCTTCTCCAGGTCCTTGGCCTCATCCATGAACAAGTCAGGAGCCAGCACAACGCCATTACCTATAATATTGACCTTGCCTCCTTGGAAGATGCCGGAAGGAATGCTACGCAACACATACTTCTGGCCTTGGAATTCCAAGGTATGGCCAGCATTAGGACCTCCCTGAAAGCGTGCGACAACATCGTAGCGTGGCGTGAGCACGTCAACTACTTTTCCTTTTCCTTCATCGCCCCACTGCAATCCCAGTAGGACATCAACTTTACCTTTTTCCATATCGTTGTTTGTTTTTTAATATACCCTTGGTCCGAAGATTGCTGTTCCCACACGCACCATCGTTGAATGGCATTCGACAGCGATCCTATAGTCATGACTCATACCCCACGAGCGTTCTTTAAAATAAGGTGCATCAGAAAAGAAATCACGTTTCACCTCCTGAAAAAAGGTCCATGCCGTGTTCATCTCTTTACGGATACGCGTCTCGTCGGGAACATTGCTAGCCATCATCATCAATCCACAGATGCGCACATTATGCAGCTCGCGCCACTCACCGGATTCAAGCATCTCGCGGCAGCCGTCGAGAGAGAAGCCGAACTTAGTTTCCTCCTCAGCGATATGCAACTCGAGCAGTATATCAATTACACGACCGCACTTGGCAGCCTGCTTGTTGATCTCCTTCATGAGCTTCATCGTGTCTACGGCCTCTATCATATGGATGTAGGGTGCGATGTATTTCACTTTGTTGGTTTGCAGATGACCGATGAAATGCCATTCGATATCCTTCGGCAGTTCTGCTACTTTCTTCTGCAATTCCTGCTCATGACTTTCTCCGAACACGCGCTGTCCCGCGTTGTACGCCGCCATAATATACGACGATGGATGAAACTTACTGATGGCAACGAGCCTGACGCCGTCGGGTAGGTTGCCAACCACTTCTTTCAAGTTTTTAGCAACGTCAGTCTCCATGATCAAGCCTCCTGCGTTTGGTTTTCGGTCAGCTTGTGGTCCTCGGGCTTGGCATCATGTTCATACACGTCCATTATCTGAGTTTCCGCCACACTGCTGATGACATAGTCTATCATGGTTTTGCCCATCATCTCGTCGATGTAGCCCACAGCCTTTGTCAAAGAGCCGGCCTGTACAAGATAGAAAACAGAAGAGCGTTTTTCCTTTTCTGTTTTCTCATCGATAGTGATGAACTGCAGCTTAGCCTTGTACCATTTGTCGTCCTTATCCATATCGGAGAAGAAGATCTCGTGGTAGGCAGCCATCTTGATATCAGTAATTCTGTAATCGCCAGAGATATAGGATTTCATCTCCTCTGTGATGGCGGCCTCAGCCTCGGTGAAGCTCAGTGCGTCAACGACGTACTGCTCGGTCACTTTTTTCATTGAGCCGTCTTCCTGCGTTTTCTCATAGCGTATTTTTGTCTCAAACCAATCAGCTGTTCTTGATCTCATATTATTCTGTATTAATCAAATATTATCTTCTTGTTATCACCATCAGACTCTTCTTTGGAACGTGATGCCTCGGAAGAAGTTGTCGAGTGCGGCATAAGCGTACGCCGCCCTGTCTTTGATAGTCATGCCATCGCGCATGCGGTTGAGCAGATCCATCAGCTTATCCATGGCATTTTGATAGTTGTCTGGCGTGATGCGTTCACTCATCTTCGCTGCCGTTGTTGTGTCGAAGCCGAAATGGCGTGTCAGCAAGTCGGCAAACAATTCACGCTGCTTCTCAGTGACCGCCAATTGGGCACCTTGCTTATTCTTTGGGCGATAGATATGAAACACCAGTTCATCGGGCTCACCACCACGCTGTCCATGGTTGTAACGTTTCTCATAGTCGAAGTAGCAATCACAGAAGCCATTCTCCGCCAGTGTATGCAACTCGGCCTTGGCGGGCTCGAGCACACGACGGCAGAAATCGCTGAACTTGCTGTATCTGTTCTCCAACCTCAACATCTTGCGGAACTCCAACGTATCGATGACAGTTCCACCTTTCTTAATCCAACTCTCGATGAACATATACACCCGCTGCGTATAACGGTTGCGACAGGCAAAAACAATCTGCTTGCCCAGGCGATGATAGCCCAGATCGAGCGACAGCAGCCGCTGTGCCACCTGACGGTCGATCTTCAGCACGGCATATTTCTCATAGAGTCCGACATCATTAGGGATGTAGACATCACAGAGGTTGGTAATCTTCTGATAGCTACGGCCATCAGGTGTACGATAAGGAATTTCCACCGGCACCGAAGCCAGCAACTTCAAGCTATCGCGCAACTGCGGATAGTGGTTAGGCTCAACCCCCAACCGCTTGAAGAGCATCTTCACCTCGAGTCTGCCATCATTACCCAGTTCCGAGTCGGCAAAGAAAGTCGGCTCTCGTATGCTGGCATTGAGCATCTCGCGCAGTTTTTCCTGCATACGCTCCACAATGCTCACCAAGATACGTATCTGTATCAGTGAGTAGTCGTGACGCATCATGGTCACCGCAATAGGCTGCAGCAGCCACGTCTCCTTCTCTATTGGAATGAGTTCGGTAGGGATATCGCGCTTCACGTCGCGTTTCTTACCCTTGCCCGAGTCTTTCCGGCGGGTGGTTTTCTTTGCACCTTTTATTGTTGCGGTTAACGTACGAGTTGCCATGAATAAATGAATTAACAGACCACAAAGATAAGACTATTTTCTAATTCTGCCAAAATAATAAAGCAAATTTGAGAATTTAATCTATACTTGCACCCACAGCCGTTCCCTCCCCTAACGGCGTGCAGCAACCATCATGACGACTGCACACTGTCAGGATGACAGACAGCTGTTGACAAGCATCAAAGCGGTCAATGACAACTATTTTTCAGACCCCTCAATGTTGGAGAAGATATTATTGGCCTCAGCCATCTCATCGTCGTCGAACCACTTCGAAAGTTTTTCGTGGGCTTTGCTCTTCACTTCATCAGGAACATTTCCCCACACCTTGCGTAGCACGTAGAGCAGCACGGCAAGGTCATCACCAAGACCAGCAATGGGGATGGCGTCGGGTATCACATCAAGAGGACTGATCAGATAGCCCAACGCTCCGATGATGATAGCCTTGTCCTTGACGGAGACAGCATTACTCTGAAGCGTATAGTAAAGCACCAGCGCCGCATACACCAATTTGGCTCCGGCCCGTTTGGCAACATGTGATATCTTCTCAATGAAGCCCGAAGATGTATAACTATCCTGGTACTTCATGAAGTCAGGCAGTTGTTGTTCCATAATTATTGATTGAATTGTTGGATATGCTGTTTTAAATATTCTTCCACTCTGTCGGCATAGAGTGCGGCAGCATCGTGATTGGCTCTGATACGCGCAATGCGATGCTTCACCAGCAGCATCGACAGGCCTTTCCACAGAAAGGCAAGGAGCAGGCCGATTGCTATGGCCACATACAACGAATATTTACCTCCGGGGAGCATGGCTTCGGGAAAAGCACTGAAGATGAGCACCGGCACGATGGCCACAATGCCATACTTGGTGAGTTGGGCCTTCTGCGACCCCTGGCTGTCGAGTGCGCTCTGAACCTCAAAGAGAAAGTCATCAAGCTCCTTGCGCTCAATACCCGCATCCTCCATCTTGGGGAAGTCGGGCACCTCACCGTGACGCTCTATACCTCTCGTTATCAGATGCTCATAATCATTTAACAGATCGGGTTGCAACTCTTTCATCTTTTTGCATTAAGCCTTAGATTTCAAATAGAAAAAGTAAGCAGTGCTCTGATAAGCCGGGTTCTGTAACCTCATCCGAAGACAAGGCGCCTTGTCATTTATCTAGTTTGTGAGTCACCCCACAACTCAAGCGTTCTACCCTCCATCGTTAGGCTCGAAGCCTTCGGGCAGGCGGCCCTCACATGACGATGGTTTACGCGAACTTGCAGCCTCCCATGGGCACAGCCCGCCGATCACCCGACGGCTGGTGGTCTCTTACACCACCTTCTCACCCTTACCAACTCCGACAAGCCCAACTCGTGGCCAAGCCGTTTCAGGAGCGGCGGTTATTTTCTTCTACCTACACCTGCTGTCGCCAACAGCTTCCAGTTTCAGAAGGGGAGTGCCTTATGCTGCCCGGACTTTCCTCCTGCACTCTATCAGAGAGCAGACGACAGGCCGGAGCACTGTCTTACTAAGGTGCAAAAGTAATAAAAACTTTCCAATTCCGTATCAAATTATCTGTTTTTTCATCAACATCGTTACGATTACCCCGTTTTTTCATCCTCCCCCTCATTTCCACATCCAATCACCTTATTAATAAATTGCACAGTCTGCCACAAGTAGAGCCTTTGGCAGTTGGCAGAACCGTGCGGTCTGCTTTTAATGAGTGTAAATAATTATAGAGAGGTACTTAAGAGCCGTTAAGTGTTAAAATTAAAGTGTTAAATTCGGATAAACCTTAATGTCAAAATGTCAACTTCTCACTTTTTGCACCTATATTTGCAACCAATTAATGAACCAAAGAGAAAATGAATATATAAAACTATAAAGCAAAAAGCAATGAAGAAAATTTCGAATTATCTGATGGCCGGCACGTTGGTGTTGTCACTGACTTTGTCAGCCGGTGCATTCTACAAGGCCAATGCTGCGACCAACGACATCGCGCAGTCGGCCCAGCCTGTAGACCTGACCTATGCCGCCAAGAAAGCACTACCTGCCGTAGTGCACATTAAATATGTACAAAACGCCAAGACACAGACCATAGACGTACAGACCAATCCGTTTGACGATTTCTTCTTTGGGGACCCGTTCGGTTTCTTCGGAAATCCTAACCAGGGACAAGGCGGCACGCGCAAGCAGAAGGTGCAGACTCCTAAGAAGGAAGCAACGGGCTCAGGTGTGATTATCAGTTCCGACGGCTACATCGTGACAAACAACCACGTGGTCAACGGTGCTGATGAACTGACCGTCACACTGGAAGACAACCGTGAGTTCAACGCCAAGATCATCGGCACAGACCCCACCACCGACCTGGCACTCATCAAGATTGATGCCAAGAACCTGCCCACACTGCCTATAGGCGACTCCGACAAGATTCAGGTGGGTGAATGGGTGATCGCCGTCGGCAACCCCTTCGGTCTTAACAATACGGTCACCGCAGGTATTGTTTCGGCTAAGGCACGTTCCATCGGTGCCAACGGCATTGAGAGCTTCATCCAGACCGATGCAGCCATCAACCCGGGCAACTCCGGTGGTGCTCTGGTCAATACCAAAGGTGAACTCATTGGCATCAATGCCATGATCTATTCTCAGACAGGATCGTATGCAGGCTATGGCTTTGCCATCCCAACAGCCATTATGAATAAGGTGGTGGACGACCTGAAGCAGTATGGCACCGTGCAGCGCGCTTACCTTGGCATACGTGGCGGCGACCTGCTCGACTATGTCAACTCTTTGAAAGAGCAGAATAAGGATGTGCCTGACTTTGGCACCAATACTGGTATCTACGTTGACACGGTGGAGGACAACAGCGCTGCTTCAGCCGCAGGCCTGAAGAAGGGCGATGTCATCATCGGCATCGATGACCAAAAGGTTACGAAGATGGCTGAACTGCAAGAGCAAGTCAACAACAAGCGTCCTGGTGACAAGGCTACCATCGTATGGATGCGCGACAAGAAGAAGATGAGCAAGACGGTCACCTTGAAGAACCAGCAGGGCAACACCCGTGTGGTGAAGACTGCCGACCTCAACGTACTTGGTGCCAAGGTCTTCCCGGTGAGCGAGGCTTTGAAGAAGCAACTCAATATCAGTTATGGCCTGCAAGTGAAAGACGTCAAGAGCGGTGCCTTCAAGGATGGTGGCATCAGCGACGGCTTCATCATCTTGACAGCCAATGACAAGCCTATGAAGAGCATCTCTGATCTGCAAGATGCAGTCAAGGAGGCTTCAACAAGCAAGAACCCGGTACTCTTCATCACAGGCATGTGGCCCACTGGCAAGACTGACTACAAGGCCATCAAGGTGGGTAACGAAGAGTAACAAAGTATAACCATCTGCCTCCTTCACCCAGCGCTCAACGACTGGCTGAAGGGTTGGAAGATTATCAATGGGGACTGCAGCAAAACTTATCTTTGCTACAGCCCCCATTTTTTGTTCTCCTCATAAGGAAATCGTCTCCTTTGCTTATTCCGAACACCTTTTCATATCCATGAATTTTCAGGTATATTCAGGGACGACCATCAAAAAAGCCTTTCGGCAATGCATCACACATCACCGGAAGGCTTATTTCATCTGTCATCTTCCTCGTGAAAGGAAGGCGGCAGTCATCAATCGTAAAGATTAGTCGTCGACAGCCTTAAGCTGCTCAGCTACCTCGTCATTGATGCGCTGGGCAAACTCTTCCATCTTCATAGAAGCCTGCTCACCGCCGCCCTGCTTACGCATGGACACCAGTCCGTCGGCAGCTTCCTTTTCACCGACAATCACCATGTAAGGCACACGCTTCAATTCGTTATCGCGAATCTTACGGCCAATCTTCTCATTACGGTCGTCGATGTAGGCTCTCACATCCTTGCTCTCGAAGTACTGCTGTACCTTCTGTGCATAGTCGTTGTACTTCTCAGAGATGGGCAGGATAGCTACCTGGTCAGGGGTAAGCCACAAGGGGAAGTGACCGGCGGTATGCTCAATGAGCACAGCCGTGAAGCGCTCGAGCGAACCGAACGGTGCACGGTGGATCATCACCGGAGTCTGTTTGGAGTTGTCTTCAGCAGTGTACTCCAACTTAAAGCGCTCTGGCAGATTGTAGTCTACCTGAATGGTACCCAACTGCCATTTACGGCCGATGGCATCCTTCACCATGAAGTCGAGTTTCGGGCCATAGAAGGCAGCCTCGCCCACTTCCTCATGGGTGTGCAATCCTTTCTCCTTACAAGCCTGACGGATTGCGTCCTCACTCTCCTGCCAGATTTCGTCAGAACCGATGTACTTCTCGGTATCTTTCGGGTCGCGCAGAGAGATTTGGGCATCGTAGTTATCGAAGCCAAAGATACGGAACACCTTGAGGATGATGTCGATGATCGTCTCAAACTCAGCCTTCACCTGATCAGGACGCACAAAGATGTGGGCATCGTCCTGTGTGAACGTACGTACGCGAGTCAGTCCGTGCAGCTCACCGCTCTTCTCATAGCGGAACACAGTTCCGAACTCTGCAATGCGGAGTGGCAGATCTTTGTAGCTACGGGGCTTGCGGGCATACACCTCACAGTGGTGAGGACAGTTCATAGGTTTGAGCATGTACTCCTCATCGGGCTCCGGTGTATGGATAGGCTGGAAAGCATCCTTGCCATAGTGAGCATAGTGACCAGAGGTAACATAGAGGTTCTTTGAGCCGATACCCGGCGTGATGACCTCCTGATAGTGGTAAGGCTTGAGCACATGGCGCAGCAGCTCCTGCAGACGCAGACGCAGCTGAGTGCCTTTGGGCAACCAGATAGGCAGGCCTTTGCCGACACGCTCAGAGAACATGAACAGTTCCATCTCCTTACCAATCTTACGATGGTCGCGCTTCTTAGCCTCCTCAAGCATGACGAGGTATTCATCAAGCATCTTCTTCTTCGGGAAGGTGATGCCATAGATACGCGTCATCTGCTCACGGCTGGCATCGCCCCGCCAGAAAGCACCGGCAACACTGGTGATCTTTATTGCCTTGATGGCACCTGTAGACATGAGGTGCGGACCACGGCACAAGTCAGTAAAGTTGCCCTGCGTGTATGTGGTGATGGTGCCATCCTCCAGATCCTGTGAGATGTGCTCCACCTTGTACTTCTGTCCAGCAGCCTCAAACTCCTTGATGGCATCGGCCTTGGCCACTTCGCGGCGCACAACGGGCTCGTTCTTTTTAGCGAGTTCCTTCATCTTGGCCTCAATCTTCGGGAAATCATTCTCGGAGATGGCCTGTCCCTTAGGAGGCATCACATCGTAGAAGAAGCCGTTCTCGATGGCAGGTCCGAAACCGAACTGGATGCCGGGATAGAGCTCTTGAAGAGCCTCGGCAAGAAGGTGGGCCGAGGTGTGCCAGAAGGTGTGCTTACCCTCGTCGTCATCAAACTTATAGAGCTGCACGGTGGCATCTTCATTGATGGGACGATTGAGCTCAGTGGTCTCACCATTAATCCCGCAAGATACAACGTCGCGGGCGAGAGCCGGTGAGATACTCTCTGCGATTTGAAGACCGGTCACGCCCTGTTCGTACTCACGCACAGAACCGTCCGGAAAAGTGATTTTAACCATGATACAAATTAGTTTGTTTTAAATCACTGCAAAAGTAATACTTATTTTTTAATTGACTCAAAGATACGTCATTATCTTTGCGTCTTATTGGATTATTTTTTCTTTTTGGCCTTGGCCGCCGGTTTTTCTTCGCCCATTCGCTTACTCAGAGCATAAGCATCGTAGAGTCCAAGCTCACCGGCGCGGCTGAGGTCTTGCTGTGCCTCCTTGATATTGCCACTATAGTATCGGGCAATACCCCGGTTGAAGTAAGCCTCGGCCAGACGTGGGTCTAAGCTGATGGCATGGGTATAATCATCGATGGCACGGCTGTAGTTCTGCTGCGAAGCAAAGAGGTTGCCGCGGTCATAATATACGTAAGCATTGCGCGGAGCCAGCTGAATGGCCACTGCGAAGTCGCCCTCCACCTGTGAGGTCTTCATGGCCGTCTTCATGCCTTGCGAGGTCTCGTAGTTGTTGAGCAACTGCTGGCATACAGCCCGTTCCCAATGCCCCATGGCCGACGTGGAGTCAACCGACAGGTAGTCGTCAAGGTCGGAAATGGCATCAACAAAGTTCTGTGCCTCAGCGTAGGCTACAGCGCGCTGCAACAGCAGGGCAGCACGTGTCTTGGCATTTTTCTCTTCGCTGATACCGGCCGTAAGAGCGTCGATAAGCTGGAACACCTGCTTCGACTGTATGTCTGACAGTGCCTCATGCTTGGCATTGCAGGTAAGGTTGAGCTTACGCAGCGGCTCACTCTTGGCATTGAACTGCTCCACCTCAGCGTCGAAAGCCTGATAGCCTTCCACCGCGTTGGCATAAGAGAAATACGACAACTGATACATCGGCAGGAAGGCCAGCTCAACCTCACGGTTCTGTATAGTTCCGCGAATGCTGTTGCTGTTGTATTCATGGTCAACCTTCGGCTTATCCTCCACTACGATGTCGTTGTATTTGTTCATGTCGATCTCCGAGCGCTTGCGCACCTCACGCAGTTTGCTCTTGCTCCATCGTTGTTGGATACCGATGTGCTTGTCCATCTGCGCCTTGAAGATGCGGAACTCGTCCATCTCAGCCTGCGCCGTCATGCCCAACTGGCGATAGCAGCGCGCGCGGCTGGCCAAGCCGGTCCAGAAATTGGGAAACTGCTTGATGACCTCTGAATAGTCGCGGATGGCTGCACGCAAGTGGCCGATACGCTCGTTGAGCAAGGCTCGGTTGTAGATGGCCATGAAGTTGTTTGGCTCCATCTTCACAACGAAGTCAAAGTCCTCCACTGCACGGTTGTCGTCGCCCAACTGCACACGCAGCAGACCACGGTTGTAATGGGCCAGGAAATTGCTGGGATCGAGGTCGATGGCCATATCATAATCGGCCATGGCACCACGCAGGTTGTTGATATTGATGCGTGCCAAGGCACGGTTGACATAATTGTTGGCCACCTTCGGACGAAGATGGATGGTGCGCGTCAAGCAGGAGTCTGCCGTAACCCATTGGCGACGGTTGAGCGCAATGTATGACCTTGTGGTCCAGGCATCGGCATTGTATGGATCGATAGAAAGGCTTTGGCTGAGCCAGCTGTCAGCCTCCGTAGTATCTTTTTTCTCCAGATAGACCTCGGCCTTCAGGGAATAAGCAGTAGCAATCTGCGACCAGCGCTTGATGATGGTATCGGCATCGAGCAGGGCCTGGTCGTAATCCTGCATGTTCATACGACAGATGGCACGGTTGACCCAGAACGACGATACCGAGGGATTAAGATAAATGGCACGATTGTAGTCGGCAATAGCATCGGCATATTTCTCCTGACGGATGCGGGAGATAGCACGCAGGTCAAAGATCTGCTCAATGTAAGGATTGAGATTGATAGCTTTGGAGGCATCGTCCTCAGCACCGATGTAATCGTCGAGATAAAACTTGGCCACGGCACGGTCGTACCATGGAAGCCACAGATACGGCTTCAGGGCCAGCACCTTATTAAAATATTGTATCGAGAGCACATAGTCCTCATAGTGCAATGCCACCTCACCATTGGTGATGAGGCGGTTGACATTGTACTGCGCTGCCGATTTAAGGGGGAAAAACAGCATGAAAAGCAGAAGCACTTTACCTGTCAGTCGACAGATGTCATGACCGACGATACGAATGAAGGCCGACAGACTGGTGCCACGCGACTTCGATGGTGCAACCATGATATCGCGTGATTCATCAGAATTGTAATTGTGTTCTACTTTCATGCTATTAAAATAATGGTTGAGTGATTATCTGTGGATGGGCTTGGTGCGGTAGGCAGCCGAGAACTTACCCTGAGTCATCGCACGCAGCTTGTTACGTATCATCTGTTTGCGGAAGGGTGAGAGCCGGTCCACGTACATCACTCCTTCGAGATGGTCAAACTCATGCTGCATGACGCGGGCAAGATAGCCCTCCACCCATTCGTCATGGGGTTGCAGGTTGTCGTCGAGATAGGTGACATGCACTCTCTTGGGACGAACCACGTCCTCACTGAGTCCGGGAATGGAGAGGCAACCCTCTTCCATGGACACCTTTCCAGCCTTATCGTCGGCCTCTACGACATGGGCGTTGATAAATGCATGACGGAAGCCCTCGTACTCCGGATATTCATCCTTGAGCACATTGAGGTCGATGACAACAACGCGAATGGCCTTGCCTATCTGTGGCGCTGCCAAGCCGACCCCCGATGCGGCATCGAGTGTCTCAAACATATCACTGATGAGTTGCTGAAGATCCGGATAATCTGTGGGAATATCCTGGGCAACTTTTCTCAACACGGGTTGCCCATAAGTATAAATAGGTAAAATCATTTCCTTGAATTCATGTAATCCTGCAAGATAATGGTCGCGCTGACCTCATCCACCAGGCCTTTATTCTCTCTGCGGGTTTTCTTCTTTACCCTGCCGTCGATGATGGCCCTATGTGCGAGCACCGACGTGAAGCGTTCGTCGTAATAATCAATGGGAACATCAGGATGGGTCTTGCGCCATCGGTTGACGAACTGCTCCACCCTTGCGAAGTTCTCAGACGGTTGTCCGTTGGGCTGCATGGGCTTGCCTATGACGATGCGCTCCACTTGTTCCCGTTCCACATACTGCGCAAGAAAAGCAGGCAGGTCTTTCGTGTCGACAGTGGTCAAGCCATTGGCAATGAGCTGCAAGGGGTCGGTAACAGCCAGCCCCGTGCGCTTCTTGCCATAGTCTATAGATAAAATTCTTGCCAAAGCTGCTCGCTGCGCTTTAGTTCTTGAAGAGGAGCCAAGCCTGGCCCTTAGAATCATACTTGCTGCCGCGGATGGCATCACGACTCTGCACAGCCTGGCTCTTATTGTCGTAGGTGCCCGACAGCACACGATAAGAGTTGACCTTGGCATTGTAAACGATCTGTGCATCGTAGCCTGCCTGCTTGAGCATCTGCTGGAAACCCTCAGCATTGGCTCGCACACTGAAGGAGCCTACCACGACACTGAACTGCTTCAGGCCGGAACCGTCGATCAGCGTAACATCTTCCTGACGAACAGGCGTATTGTCAACATTGGTCACCGTAGTCTGGTCGGCTTGCTTTGTAACGAGAGGAGTCACTGTGGCTTCCTGCTGTGTCTGGGTCGTTGTTGCCTGTGCTTCTTCCTGAGCCTTTGCTTTCTCGTAGAACTTCTTGTATGCGCTCTCCTGGGATTTACAACTGTTCAAGGCGAGTACCATGCACATGGCCGCGCCTATAACCATAAATTTCTTCATGCTACTTATAAAATATAAAGTCGTTAATATTCAACATTATTCATACAGGTCGGCAACACTGACCGGCACCTATTGTTTGCGAAATTACAAAATATTCCACAAACAGCCTTTTATTGCTCGCATAAAGTTTGTTAAATCAGTACTATACACATTATTTAACAGAAAACTACGACGCTTTTTGCCTGGAATAACTATATTTGCACTTAGATTATACATTAACGATTAAACGTTTAGAGACATGAAAACTTTTGGTTACATTGCCACCTTCTTAGGTGGTGCTGTCGCAGGTGCCGCCATTGGCTTGTTACTGGCTCCTGAAAAGGGAACTGACACCCGTTCGAAAATCTCAGATGTGGTAGACAACTTCTGCAAGAAACATGACATTAAGCTCAACCGCAGCGATGCCGACGATCTCGTCGACGGCATCAAAGAGGCTGTAGACACCGACATGGCTTAAGGTCCTGTCAACATTCTCGTCTTGTGATTGACGCAACAGCTGTCATCACAAGACGAGCGTTGCGGAAATAGCAACTAAGAAGTAACGTTATCGTGATAGAAAGACATAAAGCATGTTTTCCAACGACCAGAACATAGAAACCATCGGCCAGCTGATTGAGACGCTCAAGCACTACATCAAGGTGCAGGGGGAATACGTGAAGCTCTCCGCCGTGGAAAAAACCGTAAGAATTCTTACTGCCATCGCCATTACAGCCATCATCAGCGTCTTGCTGATCTTCATCCTTATCTTCCTGAGCTTTGCCGCTGTCTTTGCACTGGAACCGTTGGTGGGACTGGCAGGTGCCTTTTGCATCATCGCAGGCATCTATGTAGCTATTCTGCTGATGGTAATTGCATTCAGAAGACAATGGTTTGAACGGCCACTCGTCCGTTTCCTGGCAGACATTCTGCTCAGTTGAGCGCCACCACAGTGCCGTATGACAGAAACAAAGGTTCTCGCAAGCCTCTGCTTCTTTACCGTATCACATGTTTTATTCTAACATCAAACAACATGACTGACAACCAACCGCTTTCTTCCACTTATCACTCTCTGGAGAGCATCCGCGACCGCAAGGCGATATTGCTCAAAGACATCCGCAAGGACAGTCAGAAGATTGAGTTGCAATGGAACTCATTGTTCCACCGGCCGGAGATGCTGAAGAAGGATGTCTCTCCCTCTAAGCGTGTCAACAGTTTCATCAATGCGGGTGCCGGGGTGCTCGACGCAGCACTACTGGTATGGAAACTCTACCGCAAATTTAAGAAATAATGATGCTGCAGATGCTATGCTAACCCACTATTTTTTATGTCAACAGGGGGTTAGCTGCTGACATACCGGTTAAATGATATTGACCTCTGGCTTTAAGTCAAGGCCAAACTCTTTTTTCACATCGTGCTGAACGGCATGCATGAGGTCAACAACTTCCTGACCGGTTGCACCTCCCCGATTGACCAAGATCAGCGCTTGTTTGTCATAAACACCGGCACGCCCCAGGCTACGGCCTTTCCATCCGCATTGGTCGATCATCCATCCTGCCGGAATCTTATAACCCACCTTTCCGTCATCGCCCTTCACTTCGAAATAGCGAAGGTTGGAATGAGCCGCTTTCAAAGTTGCGAAAGTATCGGCATCGACAATTGGATTCATGAAGAAGCTGCCCGCATTGCCCATCACGACAGGATCGGGCAACTTGCTCTGACGGATGTCAATGATGACACCGCGCAATTGGTCAGCCGTAAGCTGTGCTTCAGTGATGCCACGCTGCTCCAGTTGACTACGTATATTGCCATAGTCGAGTTGCGGCTTGAACGTACGCGACAGCTGGTAGGTCACATAAGTAATAAGGTATTGGTTCTTCCATTCATGCTTGAAAGCGCTCTGGCGATAACTGTAGCCACAGTCGCTACCCTTGAACTTAACCACACGTCCGCTACTGATCTCAACAGCTTCAATCTCGCTGATGACATCCTTCACTTCTGCGCCATACGCACCAATGTTCTGCACCGCCGATGCTCCGCATTCTCCCGGAATCAGGCTGAGATTCTCCAAGCCATGGTAGCCATGACGCACGGCATAGCTCACCACATCGTCAAATGTCGTACCCGCCCAGCATCTCAGACTGGGTTGATTGGTCTCACAATCCATGATAACGGCAATGTCGAAGCATTTGGCAGGTGTCGTCACCGTACCCGCAAAGTCCTTTGTCAATAAGAGGTTGCTGCCGCCGCCCAATAGCAGGAACGGCTTTCCACTCTCACGCAGGCGCTTGGCAACAGCCACGGCTTCGGCCTCGCTCTCCCACTCCACATACTCATCACACTGCTGGTCAATGCCAAAAGTATTGTGATGCAGTAAAGAATAATGCTCAGCTATTTTCATGTGACACTACTTGATTGATTGGTTCTGAATAGGAATACTGATTTGACGGGAGCACACTGAAGTCGGTGAAAACTCTACCTTATCAACTGTTGAACTTCACCAGTTTCCAATGTTTGCCGATTTTGCGGAACGTGAGTTCTATCTCCAGTCCATTGGCAATACCACGGATGACAAACACCTTTCTATTTGTCTCCGTATAAGTCTGACCATAGATGACGTTATAGATGATATTCTTCGGTATGAGACCGGGCTTGAAGTCAGGCCATTGCTGGGGCATCATCACGCCGCTAATACTTGAAAAATCGTCATTGGGATCAGGCGCCGTAAACTCCACCTCATCAGCCATGCTCCTCACCTGGAAGGCAGAATCACGTGAGAAACGGTCGTAGAAACGCAGGAAGTCAGCGTTCTTGTTTTGGAACGTCGGCTTATAATTCATGCTCGTCATCATCCATTTGCCATTAATGCGGTTGAAAAGGAACTGCTGAACGAGTTTCTTGCGGAAGAAGATCTTTTCCACTACCACATGATCAATGGTAGTATCCTTCACCACCCCCATCTGTCGGGGACTGTCAAAGATAAGCGTGTAATATTGCTGGTGCATGAAGAAATGCTCCATCTTCCAACTCGTCTCCGGCACTTTCTTTTCAAGTTTGCCATTGCGGTAAACGGGCAGCGGGAAGACGATGCGCTCACGTTGCAACTTACGGTTGGCTGCAAAATTAAATACGAAATCGTCAAACAGCTCGTCCGCTGCCTTGGGCATCGGCGTCGACTCTATCAGATTCTGCGTAGAATCGATGCTGGAAGTATCTGGAATCAATGAATCGGACGCCAACGTATCCACTGGCTTCGGTTTCTTGTCAGTACAGCCTATCGGCACGGTCATCACGGAAAAAAGGATGACAATTACGGCCAAAAAGATTGCTTTTTTCATAACACACAACTTATCATCGGCAAAATTAAGCATTATTTTTCAGATAGTACCTATTTTATTCGATAAAATGTGTAACTTTGCAAGGTAATAATCAGACGACACATCAATTATATCAATTATATCAGATTGATTATGATATTAGACAAGATAGACGAACTTCTGAAGGAAGTGTCCACGCTTTCAGCTAAGAATGCTGACGACGTGGAGCAACTCAGATTGAAGTATCTGAGCAAGAAAGGAGAGATCAACGGGCTCATGGCTGAGTTCCGCGACGTGGCCAAAGATCAGAAAAAGACCATCGGCATCAAGCTGAATGAGCTGAAGAAGGCCGCTACTGAGAAAATCAACCAATTGCGCGAGGAAGTCGTGACTACCGACACCGGCAACGAAAATATCGACTTGACGCGCACGGCCTATCCGGTCAATCTCGGCACACGCCATCCATTGACAATCGTTAAGAACGAGATCATCGAGATCTTCCAGCGCATGGGCTTCACCCTCTACCACGGACCTGAGATCGACGATGACAAGCACGTGTTTACGATGCTCAACTTCGCTGCCGACCATCCGGCACGTGACATGCAGGACACGTTCTTCATCTCGCAGAATCCTAACGACGTGACCAAGAACGTCCTGCTGCGTTCGCACACTTCTGGCGACGAGGCTCACTACATGGAAAGCCACCAGCCGCCTATCCGCATCATCTGCCCGGGACGCGTCTATCGTAATGAGGCCATCTCGGCCCGCGCTCACTGCTTCTTCCACCAGGTGGAAGGATTGTATGTAGACAAGGGCGTGAGCTTTACCGATCTGAAGCAGGTGCTGCTCACCTTCGCCCGCGAGATGTTCGGTCCCGACACGAAGATTCGTCTGCGCCCAAGTTACTTCCCCTTCACCGAGCCCAGTGCCGAGATGGATATCTCATGCAACATTTGTGGCGGCAAGGGCTGCAACTTCTGCAAGCACACCGGATGGGTGGAGATCTTAGGCTGCGGCATGGTCGACCCTCACGATCTGGCAGCCTGCGGCATCGACCCTGACGTATACACTGGTTACGCCTTCGGCATGGGTGTGGAGCGCATCACCAATCTGAAGTACCGCGTCGACGACCTGCGTCTGTTCTCCGAGAACGACACCCGCTTCCTGGAGGAGTTCCAAAGCGCTTACTAATCCACGACTTCCATTCAATGAGCCCTTAAGAGGGTATATCAAAATTGTAGAAGTTCAGAAGTCCGGAAGTCCAGAAGTTCAGTCAAATGCATAATATCTGATAATCAGGTATCATTATAGCAATGACAGAACTTCTGAATTCCCGGACTTCTCCAATTTTGATACACCCCCTTTTATTTGTTTTTGTCAAAAATAAGGTATTCTCTAGTTATCCTCTCAAACCACAGGGTTTGTCGGCTGCGCCCATAAAAGTGCCCTTTGGCACTACCCTCCAATAGGATCAAGGTAGTACCAAAGGGCACATTCATTTGATATTTTGTGTTATACTACTTCATCAGCCAATCGGCCTTTCGGCGATACTCCGTCGGCTTTTCGGCGATATTCCGCCGGCCTTTCGGCGATACTCCGTCGGCTTTTCGGCGATACTCCGTCGTCATTTCGCCGAGATGCCGACCAGCTTGCTTTGGTAACTATCAATTGCCGAGGCAAGGGCATCGTTTACCGCCGATGAACTGTCGTCAGCCGAGGTAAAGATCCACTTGAAATCGCCCTTGTTCATTCGGCCGGCACCAGCCCATCCTGTTACAACGGCAGGAACGGAAGTGGCTGCATCGGGAGTATAACTGTACATCAGCGCGCTGTTCGTATCGAAGTTGTCATAAGCAGTGCCTCCGACGAGCGTCTTCACGCTGCCGGGCACCTGCTCATTGCGCTGGCTCACCTCATAGCAATCGAAGCTTGTGGCATCATCGTTCTGCGTGATGGGCGTATAGTTGGAACTCGACCCCTTGTCAGCATAGACATTGCCGTAGCTCTTTATCATTCCGCCATTTTCTCCCGAGAACGTACCACTGCCCTTGGCATCGGTACCTTGCAGCGAGATGAGCATCGGGTCCTTGGTAGCACGGAAATAGTTGCTTTCCACAAAGACGCTCGATCCTGTCGTGGCGCCAACACCATATTTGGCACAACCGTCGTAATAGTTGTTCCACACATGTACGCTCATCGTGCGCACACGTGGATGGCGTGAGTCGCTATGGTCAAACCAGTTATGGTTATAGTCAATGTAGTTTGGTCCTGACTCGCTCGTCATACCGCAAAGCGAGGACTTGCCACTGTCAAAATAGTGGTTGTAAGCGATAGTGATATACTGAGAGTCGCCTTTCACGTCGGTGGTGCCGTCACCTTTCACCTGATCGGCATCACTGCCTTTCTGTCCATAGAACAAGTCGAGGTTGTGCACCCAGATGTATTTATTATCCGTATCGAGTGACACGCAGTCGTCCATGCAACGCATAATGGCGAAGTTGCGAAGCTCCACATTTGCCGCATTTCTCAGCAAGAAGCCAAATCCACGTATGGTGGCATCGTCGCCGATACCTTCCAGCGTGATGTAGAGGTTGCTGTATGCATTCTTGCCTTTTATCTGCAACCCTTCGGCCGATGAGAATACAGCATCGAGGTCATCTTTCTCCACCAGTCCGATGAAGCGCACGTCAAGCGGACGGGTCTCATAACCTTTCTGGTAAGCACCGATGATTGCCTGCAAGCCCGTGTACACCGCTACGTTGGTAGCCTTCGAGCCGGTCTTCACCTCGCACGTCACCGTTTTGGCAGTCTGTGCAGTGACATAGAGCACACGGGCATTGCTCTTCAGCGACCCGTCATCATTGTAAGCACCAACACCCGAATTGTTCAGATGGGCAAAGCCTGAGCGGTCATAGTTCTTCACCGTCATGCCCAAGGCCTCATTGGCATTGTCTGCAAGCTCCGTTCCGTTGCTGACAGGCACCACCTTCATGTCGTAGCTGCCGGCCTTCAGTCCCACCATATCGGCACGAAGCGAATCGCCATAACTACGCACGAGCATGGAGTCGATGCGGGTGTAGGCTGTGTAGTCACCACCTTTTATATATACATGATAAAGCGTATAGCCGCTGAACTTTTTAAACTTAACATACGCTGACTCCAGCCAACCTTTGGCCTCCGTAATTTCGACCTTACCATCTTGGTTTGTCACCTCACCGCTCGTGTTACCATCTGAGGCCTTGGCGAAGGCAACGTTTTTCGGTGCATAATACACATCCTTCCAGTCAGATCCATCCACGTATACAGTATCATCGTCAATGTCCATCTTGCTGATGTCGGCCGTATTGTAATATTTCAGTTCGTTGTTGCTGTTAGTGATGAGTGCTTGATTAGCCTTACTGTTGAAGGCCACAGCATGGGTCGTAACGTCTGTCTTTGTATCAGGGATGGAGCCACCCGTTTCAGTAACAGTGATCGAGAAGAGATAAACGCCGCCCGTGGTGGTAAGCGTGACATCGCCGTCAGCAATCACCGTCGCCGTATAGTCCGCACCCGTGTTAATAGAACTTGTGAATGCGGTCTCACTGAGATTGGCAAGTGTCAGCGAGCGCTCTTTGCCCTTGGAGGACGAACCGAAATTTACTTTCACCGTGGTTCCGGACTTAAGATTAGGAATGCGCACGACGATGCCGGAGCCATTCAGTCCCAGTCTCTTGTTCACATCCACACGAATGCTACCCGACGGTGAGGCGGAAGCTGTGAAGTAGAGCCCTGCCGTCATGGCCAACGTCCGGCCACTGGCTGTCAGTTGTGCATCAGCAACAGCCGTCATCAGTCCATAACGCTTGTTTGTTGAATTATACGTCCAGTTTGCATCCGCCGCCAACGCCGTCTGGTCATCCGAGGGCGTAACATTAAACTTCCACGACGTGTCCGCACTCGCTCCTATTGGAATGAGCAAGAGCACTGCGAGGAGTAGATTATAGAGTCTGCTATTCATAATGATATGCTTAATGGTTTAACCGTCTTATCGTTTTATCATTTGTTTCTTCCCATTGATGATATAGATGCCTTCCGGCAGCTTGTCCTTATCCTTACCTACATTTTGCCCGGACAGGTTATAGATGCGGTCGTCAACACACTGACGACGATTTTGATTAACTGTCTTGATGCCGCTCGTACTGCCAAAGGCAATGTTCACAGTAGCCATATCAGCTGATTGTGTGGTACCGTCGGTAAAAGAGAGTTGGACATCCGAACCATTAAAGGTAATTTCCTTTACGATTTTGTTAACGGCGACACCCCCTACCGTCACTGTCTGGCCATCGTCAGCTTGTGCAGCAAAAGGTAAGGCTGCGATGGCAAAAGCTATTATTAAACGTTTCATCATATGTTTTTAATTGATTGATTAATTCCTTTCACCTTCCCCCATGGCAAAATTAATACAAAACCAATAAATAGGAAAATCAACGAGCCAAAATTATCAGGCCATCATTCGCACTTTTGTACGGAATTGTCGCAATTTTATCCGCCTGCGTTTTTTTTACCTCTTTGTTTGTTCCTATTACTGGATTTTGCATTATATTTGCAACGCAAAAGTCAACCAATTATTAATATCTAAAAATAAGAACGCTTATGAAAAAATTATTTACTATTGTAGCATTAGCTTTTTGCGCGCTGACCATCAACGCACAGACCACCCTCTCTTTCTCTGAAGTGAAAGCTGCAGGTTCCTTGGACGGACAAACCCTCAGCAACACGGAGAACAACTACACACTCTCGCTGACCATTACTGACACAAAGGGTAAGGTGTCCATTGACGAGAACAATGCCCGTTTTGGCACTCCCGAGAGCTATGTCTCTTTTGACCACAGACTGAAGAGCGGTGGTAAGAGTTCCTCAGCCAATAGCATGTCGCTGACCATTCCCGCTGATGGCGATTTGTTGGTTTATGCACGCTCAGCCAGTGGTTCAGCAACCGACCGCAACTTGGTACTTACCCAAAACGACGAAGAGCTTTACAATAAAGTTGTGCAGGATGCTGATGCCACATCCTTCACGACCGATGAGGGCAAGACAAGTAAAGTCTTTCCTGTAATTTCTGTTCCAGTGAAGCAGGGAACAGTAGATATCGCCTATCCTACAGGTGCGCTGAATTTCTATGGTTTCACCTTTAAGGACAAAGCTGCAACGGGCATCACCAAGACACTGAAGGCTGAGACAGCGAAAGACAATGCCACCTACAATCTCGCAGGCCAGCGCCTGAACAAGGACAGCAAAGGGCTTGTGATTCGTAACGGAAAGAAATTTATCAATAAGTAATTTGTTAATAGGAATCATTGGGAAGGCGTTCCCAATAGACAATGAAAGAATAGGTAAATAGTATGAAGGGCCGGCTCAATGCCGGCCTTTTTTTGTTTTATCGGTCAAGGATAATGCAGAAGAGATAATCGGAAAGCCGGTTGAGATAAATTCTCAACACAGTAGGATAGCGGTCATCGGCTTCCATCAGTGCGACGAGCCTCCGTTCGCAGGTCCTTACTTTGGCCCGCGTCAGATGGAGTAAGGCATCCGCACGGTCACGGCCCGGCAACACAAACTTAAACTGCATGTCTTTCGACACCTTATTAATATATGCCTCCATCCGCTCCACGGCCTGTTGCAGCGTCTGCTCCTTGGCCCTGTCGCTGTCGCATGCGATGAGCGCCATGACATCCATCAGCTCCCGCTGCATGGTTTCGAAGGGAGCGGCACTGCCGGTGGTCACCTTGCATAGACCCAACAAAGCGTTGCACTCGTCAAGCAACCCATTGAGCTCGATGCGCAAATCGGTCTTTTCCACCCGGGTTCCGTCATAGAGCGACGTCATTCCACCGTCACCTTTTTTAGTAGTCACTTTCATCAATTCTTCAGCTTATCGTTATGGTTTCCTCAATATAACATAGATGATCATCGGAGCGCCAATTAATGGTGTGATGGCATTGAGGGGCAACACGGCACCATTGTCTGGTAAGGTGGTCAGCACATTACACAGCAGTGCCACAACTCCGCCAATGCATATTGTGGCAGGGATAAGCCAATGATGATCGGCCGTGCGCAACCACAAGCGTGCCATATGGGGCACTGCCAGCGCAATGAAGGCGATAGGACCGCAAAACGCAGTCACCACAGCCGTAAGCAGTCCCGTGAGCAACATCAGCACGTTACGCGTGCGCCTGACGTTAATGCCCATACTTTCGGCATATCGGGGGCCCAACAACAGCGCATTGAGCGGTTTCACAAGAAGCAGCGTGGCCAGCGTTCCGCAGACCGTCAATCCGCCAAACACCGGCAAGGCTTCCATGGACACGTTGCCAAAGTCGCCCATTCCCCAGAACACAAAACTACGTAATCCTTCTTCGGTAGCGGTGAAGTTGAGCAACGTGATAACGCTGGAACACAGATAGCCCACCAAGATACCGATGATGATGAGCACCACCGAACTGCGCACCATTTTACTGCAGAGCCATATGAGTGCCGTCACCGCTACAGCTCCTATGAAAGCGGCCGCCACCGACGACAGATAGCCCACCATCCCCGTCAGCACCATACCGGGGGCCAGCGTGAGCAGGGCCACAGCAAGGCTTGCCCCACTCGTGATACCAAAGATATCGGGCGCTGCTAAGGGATTGCGAAAAGCCGTCTGCAACAACAACCCGCTCACGGCCAAAGCGCCCCCCGCCAACAGAGCCGTGATGGCCCGAGGCAGGCGCGTCTCCAGCACGATAAAGGACCAACTGGGGTCGGCAGCTCCCTTCCCTGACAAGATGTTGACAATACCCGACAAGGGAATCTCCGCGCTGCCATGAACAAGGCTCAAAAGAAACAGCACAGGGATAGCCAGCACCAACAGCGTCAGCCTGAGTCTGTAGTTAGGATGACCGCAACTACCCATCATTTCTCTTTGAGCCGTTGATAATAACGCAGTCCGCCAAGGCTAACCTTGGGATGGAGCAGTTGGATCATCTCGCGCAGCAAGTAGTCGGGGCGCCAACTCACCTCCTCAAAATAGGGGACCTTTGAGCAGTTGCATTCATAGATCTCGCCCGTCCGGAAAGCCTTCAGCGCCTTGTAGCCATCATATTCCCTTAAGAGCTGCTGCTTGTCCATAGGTCCGGCACCGTTGATCTTAAAGGCCCACACGTCGCTCTGTCCCGCCTTGGTCATAATCTGCTCCACCGACAAGGGCAGGCTGCCACTGTGCTGGTCGTCGGAGAAGGCATAACGGCCATTGGCATCTTTGATCAACACGCCGATGCTGCTTCTGCCGCCTGGCGTATACCATGTGGCACCCGTCTTACGCTCAGTGAGAATGCTGCGGCCCACAGGCAGTTTGGTAGCATATGCCTTCAGATGCTGATAAGTAGAGTCAACCACATGGAACAACGAATCGGCCCGCTGACCCACGCCGAACAGTCTGCCGTAATAGCGCATCCATTCGGCCCGTCCCAGTGCCGAGGTCTCCATATAGTCAGCCGCCAAAATGACGGGAATGCCCAAGCGTTCCAGTTTGCCCAGGCTCATGCCCTCATACGGACTAATGATGATGGCATCAGGCTTGAGAGCTACAATACGCTCGATGTCCGGGCTCATGGAGTTGCCGCAATCCACAATTTTTCCTTTAGCTCCGTCGGGTAAGGACAGTCGACGGCGTATGTCCTTCACAAGGATATACTGGGCATCGCATACACCGACAATACGATCAGCAACACCAAGGTATTCAAGCAACTGACAATGTGAGGTCGTAAACACCACCACACGGGAGAGCGGCTTCTCCAGCACAAACCGCTGAAGGCGATGTCCTGTCCGCCAAGGATCGCTGACCATAAAAACCGAATGACCTTGGCTGTCAGCACATGCAATGAGCTGGGCGTATTTGGCAAATTCGCCATTAGACTTCTGCTGAATGGTCCTATTTCTCTTACAAGCTGAGAGAGAAAGCATCAGCAACAGGCTCAGCAACAGTTCAGTTGTATACCTCATGGTCTTATTCTTTCGTGTTGCTTGGTCTTGTAGCACAATGCAGCGCCAATGGCTGTACAGAACTCCGAATACTTAGGAATGATAAAATGCACCTTATAAAGTTTCTCCAGTCCGGGGAACACTTGTTTGCATTGTGGCAGCAGCGTCAGGTTGCCAATGAGCACGTACTCTCTGATACCACTGTTGAGCGAGGCCAGTATACAACTCGATCCGATGGTTTGTAAAACTGTAGTGATGATGCCGCGGGCGATGTCCTCGCGCATCGCATTGCTGCGGGCTTTGCCAAAGAGCGAGGCCGTCACGTCCTTAGGCAGTCCGGGCAATGGGTTGGGACTGATGTCGCCAATCCTTAAGTCGATATTGGAGATGTCACCCTGCATGGCCAGCGAGATAATCTGCTTCATGTCATCGGTGTTGAGCATGATGCGGCTCAGTCCCATCAGCGTACCGCCGCCTAAGCCCAGACCACCGATATGGCGAATGTCGTCGCCGTCGCACTGAACGAGACTCGTGCCAGTACCCATCGACACGACAATCATCCGGTCGAGGTCGGTCTCATAACGGGCTCCAAGGCCGTCGGCTACGAACTCCTCTGCCTTAGCCGTGGGCAGACCATAGATAGGTTTGTCGATGTAGGCCGACCCCACACCCGTAATCATCACCTGCTCAATGTCTTGCAAGTCAATCTGATTGTCAAACAAATACTTACCGAAGCCACCGTAGAGTGAGGTCACTGGGTCAGTAGCCCGTATACGGATCGGCGAAATGACGACACTGTCCTCATTGATACCTACGATTTTTGTGGTGCTGATGCCCACGTCAATTCCTATAACCACTGGATGATGTTTTGAAGATTAATCATTATTGAACCGCTGCAACGGCTTAGCATGCATTGCCACAGCCTTTAGACGTGCTTGGCCGTTGTCCTTACCGGTAGATGAAGTAACTGCCCCCGTCGCTGTCGCAATACTTTCGGAGCAAGGTCTGTATGTATTCCGCATTCTCCCTCACCCGCAGCTCATTGCCGTCATAGCCATTGATCAGCACCAGGAGATGCGTCGTGTCGAGCTGTATCTTCGTGCGTTCATTGTCGGAGGTAGGTGTTCCCACTCCCCCTTGCCGGTCACGATAGACCGGCAGTCCGGCAATGTTGATCATGCCACGTCCGATGCCCTCATAAGGCTCACCTTCACGTCCCACGCCCAACGTCAGCCGATCGCCCACGAACTTATCTGCATCGAAGCCGCCAATGCTGTAACCAAATGCGATGCTGGCAAGGTTGATGAGGTCGACTAAGGTGTCAATCTGATATAGTGCCTTGCCCTTGAGTTGTCGGCGAATGAGGGCCTCAGAGGCAGGGCGGTAGCGCGACGGATCTTTGCCACAGGCCCTGTAGACGCGGCGTGTGGCGGCTATGCCCGGGAGGTCTTTCAGTGACTCGGTGGTCAACGTCTCGCGATAATGATCGCCCATCGACTCAATCTCGTCCCACAAAGGCTTGCAGTACTGACTGTTGGTGACTTTCGCCTCCACGCACGCCCCCACAAAACCTGGGCATACCTTTTCAATGTCGTCTGTTACAACTACTTCCATGTTCCTATTTGTTATAATTTTCCTGTCATCACAAGCGGCTATTCGCTACCAACTGATGGACAAGGCTTCATTCATCTGACAAATTTAGACAAAAATCCACAATACACAAAATAAAAGAATGATTATTGACTGATATAAAGCCATCACGAAGATGGGGAAGCAAAAAAAGATGCATTTTCACCGACAATTTCCAATCCAATTCACCATCTTTCGTTAACTTTGCATCATAATAACGTTATTCTACTCTCGATTTATGGACAACAATGCATTGATGCAACAGCTCGTCGACGAGCTCAACCAAGCCTCAGATGCTTACTATAATGGTCGTGGTGAACTGATGACTGACTACGAGTGGGACGCCAAGTTCGACCAGTTGCGCCGGTTGGAAGAAGCCACCGGTGAGGTACTTCCCGACTCTCCTACTCACAAGGTCTCGGCCGACACCACCGCCGGCCAGAAGGAAGCGCACGAATACCCGGCACTCTCCCTGGCCAAGACCAAGAAACGCGACGACCTCGCCAAATGGGCCGAGGGACGTCCCATCTGGCTGTCATGGAAGCTTGACGGACTGACGCTCGTCGTCACCTACGACGATGGACGGCTGACGAAGGTTGTCACACGGGGCGATGGTCACATCGGCACCAACATCACCCACCTGGCCAAAGCCATCGATGGCATACCACAGCACGTCAAGGCAGGCGGCCACCTTGTCGTGCGCGGCGAGGCCGTCATCAGCTACGACGACTTCGAACGCTTCAACCTTGAGAGTGACGAGGAATACGCCAATCCCCGCAACCTTGCCTCGGGCTCGCTGACGCTTAAGGATCCTGCAGAAGTGGCTAAGCGTCACATCCATTGGATACCGTTCACACTGGTGCATACCGACGAGACAATCCGGTCGTGGGGTCAGCGCATGGACTATCTGCGGAAGGCAGGACTGGGATGTGTGGACCATGAATTGATAGAGCAACCCACGCTGGAACATATCACGGAAGTGATTGACCGATGGACACTGAAGGTGACCAACAAGCAGAACCCCTACCCTGTCGACGGTCTCGTCATCACCTACGACGATACCGACTACGCAGCCACGGGATCGGTGACGGGCCACCATGCCACCCGCGCCGGCTACGCCTTCAAATGGGCCGACGAAAGCGCAGAAACTGAGCTCGAGCACATAGAGTGGAGCTGCGCCGCTTCCACCATCTCACCCGTCGCCGTGTTCAAACCCGTCGAACTAGAGGGCACCACCGTCAAGCGCGCCTCTCTGTGCAATATCAGCGAGTGCGAACGACTGGGCATTGGCGACAAAGGCTCGAAGGTGGAAGTAATCAAAGCCAACAAGATCATCCCCAAGGTAATACGTGTGGTCAGCGCCGAAGGACAACTGACTATCCCCGCCCACTGTCCCGTGTGCGGAGCACCCACCGAGGTGACCGTCAGCCCGGCCAGTGGCACGAAGACACTGCACTGCACCAACAAGCATTGCCCGGCCAAACAACTCAAAAAGTTCGCCCGCTTCGTCTCAAAAGAAGGAATGAATGTCGACGGCATCTCGGAACAGACACTGCAGCGGTTCATCAACCTGGGATGGATCAAGGACTATGCCGACATCTACCATCTGCCAGAACATGAGCAGGAGATAGCCCGACTTGACGGCTTCAAGGAGAAGTCGGCTTCCAACATCGTGAAGTCGGTGGAAAAAGCGCGTCACGTGGAAGCCCACCGCCTGCTCTATGCACTCTGTATTCCGCTCTGCGGACAGGACGTGTGCAAGCGTCTGCTGTCGGCTTACTCCCTGCACGACCTCGTAACTGTGGCTGCCAACCCACAACAACCAACCCTCTTTGCCCCTAAGCCTGAGGACTTGTTGGCTACCATTCCCGGTATCGGACCGGAGAAGGCAGGCTCGTTTGTCAAATGGTTTCAAGACAAGGCCAACTACGACGTTTTCGAGCGGTTGCTGCAACTCATCACCGTTGAACAACAGTCGACGGCGGCCACGGGTGACAAGTGTAAAGACCTGACGTTCGTCATAACCGGCGATGTGCACCACTACAAAAACCGTAACGAGTTGAAGGCTTATATTGAGAGTCAAGGCGGTAAGGTGACGGGATCAGTAAGCAAGTCAACCAGCTTCCTCATCAACAACGACGTCAACTCCACCAGCGGTAAAAACCAGAAGGCGCACCAGTATGGCACGCCTATCATCTCCGAGGACGAGTTCATCGAACGCTTCGGATGATTACTTTTGGTTACTTTTATCTCCAACAAAGCAGCTTACTGTGAAAGTTTTCGTAACTTTGCACACATTATTATATTGACATTATATTGAGATTATATTGAGATATTACATAGATACCACTTCATGAGAATAGATATCATCACCGTATTGCCCGAAATGATTGAGGGCTTCGTTCAGGAAAGCATACTGGCCAGGGCACAAAAGAAAGGTCTGGCCGAGATTCATCTTCACAACCTTCGCGACTACACGCTCGACAAATGGCGCCGTGTAGACGATTATCCCTATGGCGGTTTTGCCGGCATGGTGATGCAGTGCGAGCCCATCGACCGTTGCATCAGTGCTCTGAAGGCCGAGCGCGACTACGATGATGTCATCTACGTCTCGCCCGACGGTGAGCGTTTCGACCAGAAAATGGCCAATGACATGAGTCTGCAAGAAAACCTCATCATTCTCTGCGGCCACTACAAAGGCATCGACCAGCGTGTGCGCGACCATCTCATCACCCGTGAGATCAGTGTGGGCGACTTCGTACTGACGGGTGGCGAGCTCGCTGCAGCCGTCATCACCGATGCCGTGGTACGTCTCGTACCGGGCGTGATAAGCGATGACCAAAGCGCTCTCTCAGATTGTTTTCAGGACGACCTCCTCGCCGCACCCATCTACACACGTCCTGCCGACTACAAGGGATGGAAGGTACCCGACATTCTGCTCAGCGGCAACGAAGCTAAGATCAAGCAATGGGAAATGGACCAGGCACTGGAGCGTACCAAGCGCCTGCGCCCCGACCTGCTCAAGAAATAACATACCCTACTGGTGAACAATCTGACATCACATCGTCGTCGCCTTGCCGCACAACTGCTGTTGGCAGTGTTCCTGCCAATGTTGTTGCTGGCTTCCCTGCACCATCACGACCTGAACGTGAGGGCACAGGAGACGACATGTTATGCCTGCCAGCACCATGTTCACCACAATGGCCATCTGGTTGCCAACCCTCAGCACATTTGTAGCTGTGTGCTGTGTCATTTTCTCACTCTTCCTTATCTTCCCTCATCAGCTGTCGTCACACCCAAGCCATGCAGCACGCAACACACTTGCATGACGCGCTGCATCAATTGGATTGTCATCCGTCCACAGCTGGTCCAACTTGGCCGCGCCCCACCCGTTGTAAGATGCTGACATGTCTCTACGACCTGTCAATAGCGTAGAAGACCATCTTTTATTCATCATCATCTTACAACAAATATTCAACGATGCGAAAATATCTATATCTGTTGTTGGGCGCATTGATGTGCCTGACAGCACATACTGTGGCCGTAGCTGATCCCATTCCGAGCGGTCCCACGAGCAATCTCAGCGGCAAAGTAACCGACAAAATAGACAACAGTCCTTTGGTGGGCGTTGTCATCACCATTCCCGAACTCTCCGAAGGCACAACCACCGATGCCGACGGCAACTATTCCTTCTCAAGCCTGCCAAGACGCATTCTGACACTGCAGGTGAGCTATCTCGGTCATCAGACTATTCTGCGCAAGGTTGATCTCACACAGACAACGAAGGCTGACTTTGTGATGCAGGAGTCCAATGCCATGCTCAACGAAGTTGTTGTGACCGGGCTCACGGGCAGAGCAGTGCAGAGAGACGCCCCGATTCCCGAGAGCGTTGTCACGGCCGACCAACTGAGAGGAACGGCTTCCACCAACATCATCGACGCCCTGAGCCATCAGCCTGGCGTAGCTCAGATCACGACCGGTGGCGGCATCTCCAAACCCGTCATCCGAGGACTGGGCTTCAACCGGCTCGTCGTGGTCAGCGACGGCATCAGACAGGAAGGTAACCAATGGGGCGACGAGCATGGCATTGAAGTAGACGACCAGAGCATATCGTCGGCTGAGATCATCAAAGGTCCTGCATCACTCATGTATGGCAGCGATGCCATGGCAGGCGTGATCATTCTCCATGACGACCCGATGATGGCTCGCAACACTCAAGCAGCCAGTGCAACCACAGAATATCAAAGCAATACGGGACTGTTTGGCTACTCTGTCAACTTCCGCGGCAACACCAACGGCTGGCTCTACAGCGGACGGTGGTCAGACAAGATGGCGCACGACTACCACAATGCCCTCGACCACTATGTAATCGGCACACGCTTCAGACAGCGCGCCGCTGAAGCCTCCACCGGCTACAACGGCAATTGGGGATACTCTCACCTGAAACTCAGCTACTTCCACCTGACACCAGGTATTGCTGAAGGCGAGCGCAACGACCACAGCACCGACTACGGCAAGACGCTCCCCTTTCAACAGGTTCACCACTACAAAGCCGTGAGCGATAATGCTTTCTACATCGGAAATGCCACGCTGAGCACACTCATCGGCTACCAACAGAACAGACGACAGGAATATGAAGAGAGCGCTCAGACACCCGGCCTTGACATGCAACTGCATACCCTCAACTACGACCTCCATCTGTCACTACCCGAGCAGAACACCTGGAAGATGACAATCGGCGTAGGTGGCATGTGGCAACGCAATCTCAATAAAGGGGATGAGTATCTCATTCCCGGTTACCAGCTCTTCGACATCGGCACCTATGCCACCTCTTCTTATAAGGCAGGCGACTGGACGCTGTCGGGCGGCCTGCGCCTCGACCATCGCCATGTACATACCTTCCTGTTGGATGACCTCTTCAGCAGCTTATCGCGCAACTTCACAAGTCTGTCCGGCAGTGTAGGAGCCGTGTGGCATCCGACCAGCCAACTGAACATCCGAATGAATGCGGCACGAGGGTTCCGTGCACCCAACATCGGAGAACTGTCGGCCAATGGTGTACACGAGGGCACCCAACAATACCTCTTGGGCAACGGTAACCTCAAGGCGGAGCACAGCTGGCAGTTCGACATTGGTGCAGACTATACCTCTGCCTGGCTCACTACACAACTGAGCCTTTTCGCCAACTTCATCGACAACTACATCTATAGTGCCCGTCTGGCCAATCAAACCAAGAACAACGTGCCCGTCTATCAATACACACAGGGATCGGCACGGCTGTTAGGCGGCGAGGGCCTCATCGACATACACCCTATCGCTCGCCTTCACTGGCAAAACACTTTCTCCTACGTCAACAGCGTGCAACTGCACCAGCCACACGATTCAAAGTACCTGCCCATGACACCTGCTCCCCGATGGGAAGCACAGCTGCGATATACCCTTATAGAAGACGGACAGCACCTTCATCATACCTATGTAGCGGCCAACATGGAGTGTAACCTGAGGCAAAACCACTATTATGCACTCGGCGGCACAGAGACGGCCACACCCTCATACACGCTGTTCGGTCTGACAGCAGGCACAGCACTTAAACTACACGGCCGCAATCACGCAACGCTCTCCGTGACTGCGGACAATCTTTTCAACCGTGCCTACCAAAGCCATCTCAGCCGACTGAAATATATAGGTGGCATAAATGAGGCAAACGGACGCAGCGGACTGTACAACATGGGACGTAACGTCACGGTCAAGCTTGCGTTGGAACTGTAAGATTCCTGTCATATGTCAAAGCGTGGCGGCCGTCACAATTAAGTGAAACGGTCGCCACAATTATGTGAAGCGACCGCCACAGTTGTGCGTGACGGTCGCAATAGTTTGTCGTCCCGACTGTCTGTCAAACTTTATCTGACACCGACGGCAAACTCTTCGCCCAGCTGGAAGCCCTCCTCATAGAGCCGTTCAAGCCGTTCCACATTCTTCTCGATGCGCCTTACCTCCATAGGCCGCTTAGGGCGAATACAGATGATGCGTCCCTGGCGTTCCAAATCCTCTACCATCTGCAACTGCGTATTGTATGCCTTGATGCGGTGGCTTAATGCCACCCGAAGTCTTGGATAGTTCTTATAAATGAAATAAGGTATCTTACGGTCAGATCCATCTTCGCGAAAGCCATAGTTGCGAGTAGAGATCACCACGTTGAACGGATGCCCCGTAGCCATGGCATGCTGTACCGGAATAGAATCGATGATGCCGCCGTCGAGCATGGGTTGCCCGTCGACCATTACGATCTTACTCACGAAAGGCAGACTGCTGGAAGCCCGACAGATATCGATGGCACGCTGACGATTGTGTTGTGTC
This sequence comes from uncultured Prevotella sp., assembly GCA_900319905.1. Classification (GTDB taxonomy): domain Bacteria; phylum Bacteroidota; class Bacteroidia; order Bacteroidales; family Bacteroidaceae; genus Prevotella. The sequence continues at coordinate 47,120 of ONQB01000006.1, forward strand.
TCATGAAGATACTCCGACCGACCCGTCAGGCAGTTGGTCGTGACCATCTCGAAGCCATCTGCATGACGGAAAAACTCATCATAGTCAAAGGGGATGAGCTCGTTGGGGAAACGGTCGTAAAGCAGTTTCTGATCGAAGATGCAACCTTGCGTCACCAAATGACGCAGACCAATATAATTATATTTAGCCAGCATGTCAATGTTGGACAAACGTGCGCGACGCGGCTGGCGGGATATATAGCTCATGCCGTTGCAGGCGCCCGCCGACACCGCCACCACATAGTCGAAATAGAGGTGATGCTTCATGAAAGCATCGAGCACTCCACAGGTAAAAACACCGCGCATGCCACCGCCCTCAAGCACCAATCCGGTTGAATGAGTATCAATCTGCATAAAAGAAATATAATTTTACTTGCAAAAGTAAGCATTTCTCTTGGAAAGTCATTAACTTTGCAATAAAAGTATTCAAAAATTCTTTACTATGTTCAGAAAAGAGACCTACGTCAGCCGTCGCGCCGAGCTTAAGAAGCTTGTAAAGAGCGGAATTATCATTTTGTTTGGCAACAACAACTCACCCGCCAACTATCCGTCTAACGCTTATTACCCGTTCAGGCAGGACTCTTCCTTCCTTTATTTTTTCGGACAGCAGCGTGACGGTCTCGTGGGTGTCATCGACATCGACAACGACCGCGAGACGCTTGTGGGTGACGACATTGATATTGAGGACATCGTGTGGTACGGTTCGGTTGACAGTGTGAGCGACATGGCCGCCCAGGTGGGTGTGGCCCATACTGCACCAATGAAGGCCCTGAAGACCATCTGCAACGACGCCATGAGCCAGCACCGCACCATCCACTTCCTGCCTCCCTATCGTTTCGACATCAAGCTTCAGATCTTCGACCTGTTGGGCATCCATCCCAACCAGCAGAAGGAGAGCGCCTCCATGCCGCTCATCAAGGCCATCGTGAAAATGCGTTCCACCAAAACCCCGGAAGAGATCGAACAACTGGAAAACGCAGCCATCATCGGCTATAAGATGCACACTGCCGGCATGCGCAATACAAAGCCCGGCCTGACAGAGAAATACGTGGCCGGCATTATCGACGGCGTAGCCCACTCCTATGGTTCGATGGTGAGCTTCGCCACCATCTACTCCCAGCACGGCGAGATCATGCACGGCAACCCCTCAATGGCCAAACTGGAGAGTGGACGTCTCGTGCTCTGCGATGCCGGTGGCGAGAACATGGAGCACTACTGCTCCGACAATACCCGCACCTATCCTGTCAATGGTAAGTTCACGCAGCGGCAACTGGAGATTTACTCCATCGTGGAAGCCTGCCACGACTACGTGCTCAAGGTGGCCAAGCCCGGTGTGAAATATGCCGACGTTCACTTTGCCGTCTGCCGACTGATGTTCGACCGCCTTAAGGAACTGGGACTGGCCAAGGGTGACACTGAGGAAGCCGTGAAAGCCGGAGCACACGCCATGTTCCTGCCCCACGGACTGGGACACATGATGGGCCTTGACGTGCATGATATGGAGAACCTCGACCAGATCAACGTAGGCTTCGACGAGGAGACACGACCCAACCTCGAACAGTTTGGCACTAACTGCCTGCGCATGGGCCGCCGACTGGAAGAAGGATTCGTGGTGACCGACGAGCCCGGCATCTATTTCATTCCAGCCCTCATCGACGACTGGAAGGCAAGCGGACACTGCAAAGAGTTCCTCAACTTTGACAAACTCGAGACCTATAAGGACTTCGGAGGCATCCGTATTGAGGACGATGTGCTCATCACTAAAGACGGTTGCCGCTTCATCGGAAAGGACAGAATACCCTACCATCCGAAAGATATCGAAGAATTTATGGCAAATAACTAAAAAATTGTTAGTCAATTTTGCATAATCAAGCAAAATTGACTAACTTTGCAGCCGTAAACGAACAAAAATTATCATTAAAGAATGAAGAAAACCATCGTCTTGGCACTGGCTACAGTGTGTGTACTCAGTGCCAACGCATCGACAACAACCAAAAAAGACAGCGTCAATCCGAACAAACCGGTATTTACAGTCATCAAGCAAAACCCAATTACGAGCATCAAGAACCAGAATCGCTCAGGCACCTGCTGGGACTACTCAACACTCAGTTTCTTCGAGGCTGAAATTCTCAAGGCCAGTGGTAAGACTTACGATTTGGCCGAGGCTTTTGTTGCCAACAAAACATATATGGACCGAGCCATTCAGGTAGTGCGCCTGCATGGTGACTGCCAGTTCTCACAAGGCGGCAGTGCTTACGATCCCCTTTTCTGCATACAGCACTATGGCATCTGCCCAGAGACTGCCATGGCAAAGACTGGAAGTCAGTATGGCGACTCCCTTTTCAACTTCAACGAGTTCTTCAACGTGATGACCCCGTATGTGGAAGCCATCGCCAAGAGCGACGCCAAGAAGCTCTCTCCAGCATGGAAGAACGGACTGCAGGGCATCCTTGACTCCTATCTCGGTGCTACCCCAAAGCAGTTCACCTACGAAGGCCGCACCTTCACTCCAAAGAGCTTCGCCGCTTACATCGGACTTGACAGCGCAGCCTGCAACAACTACGTGAGCTTCACGTCGTATACCCACCATCCGTTCTGGTCGGCTTTCGCTGTAGAGGTACAAGACAACTGGCGCAATCCGCTGTCATGGAATGTTCCAATTGACTGCCTTGAGAAAATCATCGACAACGCCATCATGAACGGCTATACCGTGGCATGGGGCGGCGATGTCTCGGAAGACGGTTTTACCCGCACCGGCCTGGCTTATATGTACGACACCAAGAAGGTGGCCAACATGGACGGTAGCGACATGGCCCATTGGCTGAAGCTCAGCGCAGCCAAGCGCAAGAACATCGTTGACTCATTGGGTGTGAACGTGCCTGAGATCGAGCCTACACAGAAGATGCGCCAGGAACGTTACGATGACTGGGAGCTCACCGACGACCACGGCATGCTGATCTACGGCATCGCAAAAGACCAGAATGGCAAGGAGTACTACATGGTAAAGAACTCCTGGGGCGAGACCGGCGACTACAAAGGTATCTGGTACATGACCAAGAACTTTATTGTAGCCAACACCATGGACTTCATGGTCAACAAAAACGCAGTGCCAAAAGACATCAGAAAGAAGTGCGGATTCTAACAATACGCCGCATCAATCCATAGTAAAAGGCCAAATGCATGAACCGAGCTGCAACACACATGCATTTGGCCTTTCTCTTTTTCCACCCGTCATCTGTCAGAATATACCATAATTAAACACAATCTCCCACGATGCTTTCAGCTTACATTATTTGGTAGTTTTTACGCTGAAAGTTTTTTTATGTGTTGAAATCTTTGTATCTTTGTTGCAGAAAGAAAAAAGGATTAAAAATGCATTTCAAATGGAAGTATGACCCACCATCACCAGACGAAACGCGACAAGCCCATGAGCTCAGTGAGAAGCTCAATATGAGCCCTATTCTCACACGGTTGCTCATCCGCCGCGGCATCACTACAGAAAGTGCCGCGAAGCGCTTTTTCAGGCCTCAGCTGGCCGACCTCATCAATCCCTTTCTCATGAAGGACATGGATGTGGCCGTCGATCGGCTCAATGATGCCATGGGGCGCAAGGAACGCATCCTCGTCTACGGCGACTATGACGTGGACGGGTGCACGGCTGTGGCACTGGTGTATAAGTTTTTACAACAGTTCTATTCCAATATTGATTACTACATTCCCGACCGTTACGACGAAGGCTATGGCGTCAGCCAAAAAGGTATAGACTATGCCAAATCCACCGGCGTGAAGCTCATCATCATCCTCGACTGTGGCATCAAGGCCAACGACATGATCGACTATGCCAAGAGCCTTGGCATCGACTTCATCATCTGCGACCACCACATGCCCGATGACAAGCTACCCAATGCCGTAGCCATTCTCAATCCCAAGCGGCCCGACGACACCTTCCCGTTCAAGCATCTTTGCGGCTGTGGCGTGGGTTTTAAGTTCATGCAGGCTTTTGCCAAGAACAATGGCATTCCTTTCTCACGCCTCATTCCCCTACTCGACTTCTGTGCCGTGAGCATCGCCGCCGACCTTGTACCGGTAATCGATGAGAACCGCATTCTGGCTTACCACGGTCTGAAGCAGCTCAACCAAAACCCGAGCGTAGGTCTTAAGGCCATCATTGACATCTGCGGGTTGAGCGGGCGCGACATCTCTATGAGCGACATCATCTTCAAGATCGGACCGCGTATCAACGCTTCTGGGCGCATGGAAAATGGTAAGGAGAGCGTTGACCTGCTGGTGGAGAAAGACTTCAACACCGCACTGAACAAGGCCCAGCACATTGACGAGTACAACGAACAGCGCAAGGACATCGACAAGCAGATGACCGAAGAAGCCAACCAGATCGTATCGCGCATCGAGAGCCAGAGCCATCACGCCAGCATCGTACTCTACGACGAGCATTGGAAAAAAGGCGTCATCGGCATCGTGGCCTCACGCCTCACGGAGATCTATTTCCGCCCTTGCGTAGTGCTTACCCGCGACGGCGACTTGGCTACAGGATCGGCCCGGTCGGTGATGGGCTTTGATATCTACTCGGCCATAAAGAGTTGCCGTGACTTGCTACTCAACTTTGGAGGCCACACCTATGCAGCCGGTCTGACACTGCGCTGGGCAGATGTGCCCGAGTTCAGACGCCGCTTCCAGCATTATGTGGAAGAGCACATTCAGCCGGAGCAGACCGAGGCAAACCTGAGAATAGATGCCGAGATCGACTTCAAGGACATCACCAAACGGCTGCACAACGACCTGAAGCGCTTTGCTCCCTTCGGACCAGGCAACGAGAAGCCGATGTTCTGCACCATCGGGGTCTATGACTATGGCACCAGCAAGGTCGTGGGACGCACCCAAGAACATATAAAGCTCGAGCTCGTCGACTCTAAGTCGGGCACCGTAGTCAATGGCATTGCCTTCGGGCAGAGCGCCTCCGCACGCTATATCAAGTCTAAACGCTCATTCGACATCGCCTACACCATTGAAGACAATATCTTCAAGCGTAACCTCGTGCAACTGCAGATTGAGGATATCAGGCCCACAGAGCGCGAGAATCTGGAGGATGACCATAGCCACAAGGCATAAGCGCAAGGCTGAGAGTAGCGCAAAGCATATCAGACAAAGAGGGTGTATCAAGAGTGAAGAAGCTCTGATACAACCTCTTCATCTTTTTCTTCCGAACAGCCATGGATGAGTTTCTAAGAATTCTCAAACAGTATTGGGGCTACGACAGTTTTCGTGGCATCCAACCCGACATCATCAAGAGCATTGCCTCCGGACGCGACACTCTCGGTCTCATGCCGACGGGCGGTGGCAAGAGTATCACGTTTCAGATACCGGCACTGGCTAAGGAAGGCACCTGCATCGTAGTCACCCCGCTCATTGCGCTCATGAAAGACCAGGTGCATCACCTGCGACAGAAGGGCATCAGGGCAGCTGCCATCTATTCCGGCATGAGTCGTGCAGAAATCGTGAAAACGCTCGACAACTGCATCTTGGGCGACATGAAACTGCTCTATGTCTCACCCGAACGATTGTCGTCGGAACTCTTCCTGGCCAAACTACATTATCTGAAGGTGAGCTTCATCACCGTTGACGAAGCCCACTGCATCAGTCAGTGGGGCTACGACTTCCGCCCCGCCTATCTGCACATTGCTGACCTTCGTAAGATCAAACCCGAAGCGCCAGTGCTGGCCCTCACCGCCACCGCTACGCCACAGGTGGTTGATGACATACAAGAGCGGTTGCTGTTTAAGGAGAAGAATGTGTACCGCATGAGCTTCAACCGCAGCAATCTGACCTATGTCGTGCGCTACACCGATGACAAGCCGGCTGAGCTCATCCACATTCTCAAGCTCACCACGGGCAGTGCCATCGTCTATGCACGAAGCCGGAGGAAGTGCAAGGAATTGGCTGTGCTCCTCGAACAGAACGGCATCTCCGCCACCTTCTATCACGCCGGGCTCGAACACACGACCCGCGACGAGCGGCAGAAACAATGGCAGCAAGACCAGAAGCGCGTCATCGTTGCCACCAACGCCTTCGGCATGGGCATTGACAAGCCCAATGTCAGAATGGTACTCCATATCGACAGTCCTGATTCAATAGAAGCCTATTTCCAGGAAGCAGGACGTGCTGGCCGCGACGGACAGCAAGCATATGCCGTATTGTTGTGGAACAGAAATGACGCACGCACGCTGCACCGACGCGTAGAAGAGAATTTCCCTCCAAAGGAATATGTTAATGATGTGTACAACCATCTTGCTTATTTCTATCAGATTGGGACAGGCAGTGGCAAAGGACAGACTTTCTCCTTCGACATCGGTGTGTTCTGCTCCACCTACGGCTACTATCCAGTCACTGTCGACGCTGCCCTCCACCTGCTCGACAATGCCGGTTACTTGCATTATGAGACAGCACCCGACTCAAGTGCCAGACTGCTTATTACGTTAGACAGAAACGAGCTCTACAGACTGGAAGAGCTGAATGGTACCGAAGAAAAGGTCATCACGGCAGTCTTGCGGCTTTACGGAGGACTGTTTACCGATTACCAGCACATTGAGGAGGCACAGGTCGCCATGTACTGCCAGCTTAAACAAGAGGAAGTGTACCAAGTGCTCAGGACGCTCAGCACCCGTCACATCGTCAACTTCATACCTCAGCGCAAGAAGCCGTTTATCACATGGCTGCGCGACCGTGAGGACGATGTCTACCTCTCGCCGTCGGTCTACGACGAACGCAAGGAACAATATATCAAGCGCATCGATGCCATGGTGAACTATGCATCCAACGACAAGGTGTGCCGCAGCCGCCAACTCTTGCGATACTTTGGTGAGACCGAAAGCCAGGATTGCGGACATTGTGACGTGTGCAGGTCCAACCATCACGACATCAATGCCGAAAAGGCTGCCACACGACTCATCCTTGATTATTTAGGCGACAACAAGATACATGGCATCAGTGAACTGCGACAACTCCATGCTGACAGCAAAATCATAGCCAAGTGCCTTGAAGCACTCGTACATGAAGAGAGTGTGCATGTCAAAGGTGACCGCATTGCCCTGAAACGCATCAAGGATTGAAACACACCAAGAAACTAATACGATAAAGGGCAAGACGCCATGCCGATTGCATCTGCATTTTGTCTTGCCTTCTTACGCATTATATATCTATCCTTAATATATGACAAGGCCCCGCTTCCCAGCGAGGCTATATCATTTTATACAAAAACATTATGAATTTACTATCTTATACCGGGCATGATGTCATCGCCATGCGTGGGAGCGCTCTCCGTGCATTTACACAATTATCGCAATGGCAAGTTCGGTTTTTGAGTGTACAATATCGCTCACACTCCATCGTGAGATCATAGCCCAATAAGGCGCCAAGCATGAAATCTTCTTCCGGCGAAAGCTCATTGAGCGGCTTTGTCACCATGAGCCTGATAGCATCAAGACATTCCTTACGGCCAAAGAAGAGGTTGATGGTGGAGGGGCCTGCCGGCTGAATGACGTAGTCAATATGCCGATTAGCGAGTCTACGACAGGCGAAATCGGCGTACTGCGCATTGAAAGTGTATAGCACCATGCGCCTCACTCCTTTTTCGTATTCGTAGATGTGGTTCATCAGAACCTTCATTTCTATGGGCACCTCAGACATATTTGTGAACGATTTGACTTATTATTAATGATGAAGCTTTCTATTAAGAAACTTTTCAGAAGCCTAGCGTGGGAAGCCAGGCTTCGATACGGCTTTCTGTCTTGTCATCTTCATTGACATCGTCCAATGCCAAACCAACGAACTGGCCGTCAACCACCGCATCAGAGTCATCGTAGTTGTAACCATCAGTGCTCACATGGCCCACCATCGTGGCACCGGCGGCCTCAGCAGCATCGTATAGTTCTTTCATGCCACCACAGAACATGTCGCTGTAGCTCTCACTGTCACCGCATCCAAACACAGCAACTTTCTTGCCCGTTAACCCGGCAGCTTTCAGCACCTTGACACCGTCGTACCAGTCATCCTGCATCTCACCGGCACCCCATGTAGAAGTTCCAAGCACAAGATTGTCGGCACCAGCTATCTGATCTTCAGTAAGGTCAGAAACGTTAATCACTTCAGCACCCAACTTCTCACCTATCGTCTGCGCGATGGTCTCGCAGGTACCAGTTGAAGAACCATAAACAACTATTGTCTTAGCCATGATCTGTTTGTTTTTAATTTATAAATGAAAGCACACGAGTTGAAGATGAAGACGTATGCTTTTTGTTTTACGATTGCAAAGTTAGTTGAAACTTATTAATCCCACAATACCTAAAAATAATGATTTCTACATCATCCGTCCTCATCAAGGCCACTTTTGTAAGGGATTGGGGTTAATAATCACTAATATATAACGCAATCCATGGGCAAGCGACAATATTTTAGTTAACTTTGTAAATGGTAACAGGCGACTTATCGAACAGTCTTCGTACCATCATCACGCAAAAAGACACTAAACAGAAAAGACATGCGTAACACTTTCGGAAATCTCTTCACGCTCACTTCATTTGGCGAAAGTCATGGTGCCGCCATTGGTGGTGTAGTTGACGGCATGCCTGCAGGCATTCCCATTGACCTTGACTTCATCCAGCATGAGCTGTCACGCCGCCGGCCAGGTCAAAGCCGCATTACCACACAGCGGAAGGAAGCTGACCAGGTGGAGTTGCTCAGTGGCATCTTCGAAGGACAGTCGACGGGTGCGCCCATTGGTTTTATCGTACGCAATACCAACCAGCACTCCAACGACTACGACAACATGCGTGAGTTGTTTCGCCCCTCTCATGCCGACTACACCTATTTTGTGAAATACGGCCTGCGCGACCATCGTGGAGGAGGCCGCTCATCGGCACGCATCACAATCAGCCGTTGTGTAGGTGGTGCCTTGGCTAAACTGGCACTGCGCAACCTCGGCATCACTGTTCAGGGCTACGTGTCGCAAGTAGGCAACATCACGCTCGACAACGATTACCATCATTATGACCTCAACCAGACAGAGAGCAATGCCGTGCGTTGTCCCGACGCTGAGAAAGCTAAGGCCATGGAAGACCTCATCATGGAGGTAAAAAATCAAGGCGACACCATCGGCGGTGTGATAACCTGCGTCGTCAAAGGCTGTCCGACAGGACTGGGTGAACCAGAATTCGGAAAACTCAACGCACAGCTCGGAGCCGCCATGCTCGGCATCAATGCCGTAAAAGGATTTGAGATTGGCGATGGCTTCGACATTGTCAATCACCGTGGCAGCGAGGTCAACGACCTCTTCGTCAACGACAACGGCCGCATCTCCACCACGACCAATCACAGTGGTGGCATACAGGGTGGCATCAGCAATGGACAAGATATCTGGTTCCGCGTTGCGTTCAAGCCTGTAGCAACGCTCCTCATGGAACAGCCCACCGTGGACCTGCAAGGAAATCCCACCACCATTAACGTACGGGGCCGACACGACCCCTGCGTCGTACCACGTGCTGTGCCTATCGTTGAAGCTATGGCTGCCATGGTCATCCTTGACAATTGGCTCATTAATAAGAGCGCAAGGATGTAACATCCACTCGCCATTGGCAGTAAATACACAACCAACAGATCAACTCATAAGCCCCGCCCCATTCCGACTTATTCGGAAGAGGGCGGGGCTTATTATGGATGATGCTCGAAGCCTACGCTTGCTTTCTTGCTAAAGGCGACTTGTCACCTTATTATATTATAAACGATGGTTGCTGTTATACTTTCTATACCAAATGACGAACCACAGCGTTGCCACAACAAAGACTATACCACAACCTATGTAGCTTATGGTCGGTCCCAGATGGAATGCCATGGGAGAGATGAGCAGGAATGTTGAACAGACCATGGTCATGAAGATGGCAGGAATGAGCGTTATGACGAACAGTTTCTTTTGCTGTACAAGATAGACGGTGATGGCCCACAACATAAACACAGCCAGCGTCTGGTTGGACCATCCAAACCACTGCCACAGCGTGTTGAAACCATCTTTGTTCTCAATCTGCCAGTAGAGCAAGGCAATGGCGGCTGCAAAGATAGGCAGTGCGATGGCCACACGCTTGGACATTTTCTTCTGGTCGACGTGCAGGGCCTCAGCAATAATCAGACGGGCACTGCGAAAGGCTGTATCGCCGCTGGTGATAGGTGCTGCCACCACACCAAATACAGCCAGGATGCCACCTACCATGCCAAGCCAACCTGTGCACACCTTCTCCACTACCTGCGGAGCCTGGAACATCTGAATAAGCGTGTGACCGTCGGGACCCGAGAATTGCTTGATGAAATCGTTGACCTCTGCCTGACTGACGCACTCGCGCCAACCACCATAATAGAAGAAATACATGGACACAGCAGCCCAGATCAATGCCACAACGCCCTCGGTAATCATTGCGCCATAAAAGATGCGGCGGCCACTGTGTTCCGAGCCTATGCAACGGGCCATGAGCGGACTCTGCGTGGAGTGGAAGCCACTGATGGCACCACAGGCGATGGTAAGGAACAAGCAGGGGAAAAGCGGTTGCTTGGCCATGTAATCGGCAGTGCCCAGCCATGCAGGATTCTCATTGAGATTGGCATGGTTCAGTCCGTTCCACACCTCAGGGATATTGGGCTGTTTGATAAACAAATATACCATCAACGCCACTGCCATGAAAAGAAGCATGAAAGCGAAGATAGGATAAAGGCGACCAATGATCTTGTCAATGGGTAGTAGTGTCGAAAGCACATAATAGATGAAGATTATCACCACCCAGAAAAAGGCTGTCTGACCGAAGTCCTTGAGGATAAGGGCCGGGCTGTAGACAAACACCACGCCCACCATCAGCAGCAAGAACACAGAGAACACCAGGATGCAGGAGCGAGCCTTGCTGCCGAGGAATAATCCCACGAGCTGCGGCATGTTGGCTCCGTTGTTGCGCACGCTGAGCATACCGCAGAAGTAATCGTGCACCGCACCGGCAAAGATGCAACCGAACACTATCCACAGATAAGCCGCAGGACCATACCATGCTCCCATGATGGCACCAAAGATGGGGCCCGTACCGGCAATATTGAGAAACTGAATCATGTATACCTTCCAGTCCGGCATCCTCACGTTGTCAATGCCATCGGGATGAGCGGCCGCCGGCGTGGGATTGTCAGTTGGGCCAAATACATGTTCCACAAATCTGCCGTAGAGTAAATACCCTACGATAAGAGCAACTAATGCTAAAACAAAAGATATCATTTTTTGAAGTTAGTTTTGTGTGATTTCTGATTGCAAAGGTAAAGCATTTTTGGATAGCATGAATGAAAAACGTCATTTTTTTTAGGACCAGATGAGAAGAATTAGACCGAAGAACGAAGAAACAGCATGCCCATAACGAAAAAGTCAAATAAAAATGTTAATTATTCTTCATACAATGTTAAATCACTTGCCATATAAAAGAATTTATACTAAATTTGTTGTAATCAATCAAAGCTAAAAAGCATATAATTCCTGTCCTATAATATTTGGGGCACTTTAAGAACCGAATTCATTCAAATCAAAATTAAAAGCTTATGAAACGATTATTTACGTTCGCATTGTTTTTTGCCGTTGTCTCAATAGGCACAAGCTATGCGCAGAAAGTGAGAAAGACATGGGACTTCCGCAATGGGTTCAGTGCGGCGACCGTCAATGGTCTGGCCACAGACATGGAACAGAACGGAGCCGAGGGCAGCACTGCCCACTGGCGCAGTTATGAGAAGGCTGGTGGCAAACCCGGCACCGAGAGCTACTGGAACGCCAGCAAGCCAATTGCCACCAATGCCGATGGCAACATCGTGTATTATGTCGACGGAGAGGCCAAGGTCATTGAGGAACTCGAGGGCCTTACCCCAGGCGGCATGAGCGACCGTAACTTCGTCATCACCTACAACGCCACTCAGAAAGAGTTTGCCGACAGTCCTAATGGCTTGTGGCCTTACGGCAAAAGCTATATCTGGCTCAATGGAAAGAAGAAGACTCTCACCTTCAAAGCCGAAAAAGGACAGAACGTGCGTATCGGTATTGAGTCGCACAAGAACAGCGAAGCCCGTGGCATCACAGTAAGCGCCAACGGCACCACCATAGAACCGACCGAAGGTACTGCTACACCTATAACCTTTAATGAAGCCGTCTTCCCTATTCCAGACGATACTCCTGACGTGACCGACTACACCGACGTCGTCATCACTTCGACCAACGGCTGCCACATCTATTATATTATTGTAGGCAACGGTGACGATCCCAACAGTCAGAAGACAAAGATCGGCTACCTCTATAATGGCACCACCGACGGCGATGCTACTTATCAGCTGCTGACCGCCAACGAGAAGAACAGCGTGACCGCCATCGATGTCACGGGCGACATCAGCTCCGTGACGGCAGACTCACTGCGTGGCTTCGACGTGACCGTCGCTGCCCCAGGCATTCCTGCAGACAATGCTATCGTAGGCGTGCTCAAAGACGCCATGCCCTGGACCCCCGTGCTCAACTTCAATGCCGGCTTCTATAAAGCATGGGGCTACGGAGAGGCACAGACCGTGGAAGGCGGCATGGGAGCTACCACTCAGAGCTCAAGCCAGTTATTCTCTGGCATGACACTCATCCCTGCTGCTGATGCCGGACTGCCAGAAGGACAGAGCGGCATCGTCTTCACCAACGGTACCAGCGTCGAAGGCGTGACGCTTGGCAATCACTTCGCCGACGACGATATCCTTGCCACTGCCGCCGGCGCCACCGAGCCCGTACTCATCCACGCCCACAACATCTATCACAACGGATATCTCTACTTGCCTTATTCAGCAGCAGCCATGGCTGACGCTTACAACGAGGGCGATGCCACGACGACACTTCTCAACAATGCCGTGACAATGCTTGCTGACTCAAAGACGGACATCACGTCTACACCCGCACCCGAGTTCTCAGCTAAATACGGCAACTTCTCTACGACCGTCACCATCACCGATGCCAACTCAAAGGCTGACATCTATTACACCACCGACGGCACCGAGCCTACCGAGACCTCAACCAGATACGAAGCTCCATTCACCATCAACGCTGCCACCACCGTCAAGGCCATCGCACGCGCCGAGGGCTACAACCTCAGCGCCGTGTCCGACTCTACTTTCCAGGTGTATGAGCAGACCAAACCCGTCAGCATCAGCATCTCTCAGGCTGACGACAAGGCTACCGTGACCCTCAGCTGCGCTACCGAAGGCGCACAGATCTGGTACAACTTCGGTGCTTCAGCCGACACCACGATGTCGATAAAGTATACCGCACCATTTGTCATCCGCGACCACGCCACTCTCACCACTTTCGCTACGTGCAGTGAATACGTGCAGTCTGATACCATCAACAAGGAGATCTTCGTGTTGAACGACAAAGTATACATCGACGAGGCTTCTCACTTCGACGCCAACTACAGCAGTCTGAGCAATGGCGCCGGCTTGTTCTCATGGGGCAAGAACGCCGTGAGCATGTACGACGAGACCAAGGATCCTATCGGTACCAAGACCGACGAGGATGGCGTCGAAGTACCCGTCTATCCTGAGCGTGAAGTTACTGTCTATCCTGCCGACGATGCCACGGCAGAGTGGGTTGTCAAGTCACAGGGACAGTCTGTACTCTGGCAGAATATCTCTGTCGGTAAGAGCGTTGGCGATCTTGGCGGCTACAACCCCGCTACCGCTTCCGACCTCGACACACTTGTCACCAAATACGACGTGCAGTTCTATAAGTTTATGTCTGGCGAATACAACGCCCGCATCGAGTCGACCAAGAAGTTCCAAGGCCCCTTCGGCATTGTCACCTTCCTCGGCAACGCCAGCGCTACGGGCAGCGTACAGCGTATGGCTCTGCAGACCTCGACCGACGGTACCACTTGGACAACCTTAGGCGACACCATCATCATCAGCAATCCGCAGCGCCTATACTCGAAGGTCACCGCACTCTATTCGGGCAGCGACGAGGTATACGTACGTCTGGCCCATGTAGCAGGCAACTCCGGCTGCCAGTGCTACGACATCTACGTCATGACTGAGGGCGAGAAGTCGAAGGCTGAAGAGGAGAAGCTTGCAGAGGCTTACAAGCAGTGGACCACCGGCATCAAGACCATCAACAACTCACAGGCCAACGCCACCGTCAAAGCCATCTACAACGTCAACGGCATGCAGCTGGGCAACATGCAGCGTGGCATCAACATCCTGAGGATGAGCGATGGCACTACACGCAAGGTGCTCGTCAAGTAATGACGTAACGAACGTTAGCCCAAGCAACGTCCACCATTCAGCGGCGTTGTAACGACCAACAGACTTTTCGGTATCATCCATCACACCACATAAGAAGGACGGAGACATCAAGTTACTTCGTCCTTCTTTGTTTGTAAGTTCATGAGCGATAAGTCTGCGAGTTATTAGTTATCAAACATTAAACAACACTATATCTTAAATATGAAACACAAACTCTTAGCCACATTCGCTATGGCCATGGCAGCTACGGCCATGCAGGCGCAGACAGTAGCTTTTCCAGGAGCTGAAGGCTTTGGCGCCTGGGCCACCGGAGGGCGCGACAGCAGAAAGGTAGTACATGTAACCAATCTCAACGCCGATGGACCCGGCTCACTGGCCGAAGCACTCAACGGCAGTGACCGCATCGTCGTCTTCGACGTCGGAGGCATCATCAAACTCAATCCCTCACAGATGGTAGCCATTGACAAACACAACAATATCACCGTGCTCGGACAGACAGCTCCCGGACAGGGCATCACCATCTACGGCAACCGAGTGCTCATACGCAACTGTCAGAACATCATCTTCAGGTATATCCGTATGCGAGGATCCATCAACATGGCTAAAGACGCAGAGACACTCACCATGGACAATGCCGAAAACGTGATTCTCGACCATTGCTCCATCTCGTGGGGACGGTGGGATAATGTTCACATCAAAAACGCTAACAATATCACTTGGCAATACTGCATCATCTCTGAGGGCATCGACCCGCAGCGCTTCGGAGCCATCACCGACGGCACTCGAAACTGGACCATCAGCCACTGTCTGTGGATTGACAACCACAGCCGAAACCCAAAAATGAAATGCTATGCGCAGATGGTCAATTCCGTCGTCTACAACGGTGGCAACGGCGTGGTAGGCGGTCACTCGAGTGCCGACAACTACCAAGACCTCATCAACAACTATTTCATCTCCGGACCCAACGGCGGGAGCAAGTACAGCCAATGGACGGCCACCGATCATCTTTATCAAAGCGGCAACATGCTCGACAGCAACCAAGACGGTGTGCTCAATGGCTCACTTTATACCAACACCTCCTGCACCAACATGGACTATCCTCACTTTGAGCCAACAGCTGCCGTGACCGTGGAGAGTGCCGAGGAAGCCTATCATTCGGTGCTTGAACAGGCCGGATGCTCAAGGGTGCGTGACGCACACGACCAGCGCCTCATCAACCAGCTTAAGAGCCTCGGCACACTCGGAGCCATCATCGACTCGGAAGAGGATGTGGGAGGCATCGGACAGCTCGACGGAGGTACAGCACCCACCGACAGCGATGGAGACGGAATGCCCGACGATTGGGAGAAGGCCAACGGACTGAATCCTAACGATGCATCCGACGCCACTATCGACAGCAATGGCGACGGCTACCTCAATATCGAGGAATATGCCAACTCTTTGGCTTCTGTCACCTCCTATCTGCTCTGCCCTTCAGCCCTCAAAGCAACGCATATGGGCAACAACACCACGATTGCACTGACCTGGACCAATATTGACGACCGAGCCACGGCCAACCTCATTGAGATGAGCAACGACGGAGAGAACTTCACACAGAAAGACTCCATCAATGCGAAGTCATCGGTCTACATCATCAAGGATACCGACCCCGAGCAAATCTATTACTTCCGCATGCGCACTACCGATGGCACGCATTACTCTGGTTACACGTCGACAGTGAGCATCAATGAGCCAGAAGGAAGTCAGGCCGGTGGTGGCACAAAGGCCGGCAGCAAGGTACTGGTGCCCGAAGATGGTAAGCTCTACCGCATGATCAGCTATGCAAGCCGTTTCTACAACTCTGCTGCTGCGCTGACAGGAGCACCACAGTACTTCAAACCGCTCGAGACCTCCGGCAGTCGCAGACTCGGTGTGGTCACCAACTTCGACTGGCAGGATCCGTCATTGTTGTGGACCATCGAGCGCGACACCAACGACACTACACTCTATTCCATCAGAGCTTACTCCACCAACGAGACTTTTTCTCCGAAAGTCGATAGCAAGGGCTACGTCTATACCAGCGACACGCTCACCAGCAAGTATCATGTGAACTTCGTCGGCAACTACGTTGTCAAGCAGTCGGGAACAAAAGACTCGTTGGCATTCTTCCGCATCAACAGTCCTGACAACAAAGAGTATCAGCTACGTGGAAAGTCGGCCACGCAATGGCTTTGGGGCAATGGAACGCTCTCACGGGCTGACATGATTTTCACATTCCAGCCCATCAGTAAGCGTCTCATCGGCCTTTACACCAAGAATCTGCAGGCCACAATTGACGAGGGCGAAAAGACGCTTTCCGGTGCCCAATACGGCAGTGGCACACTGTGCTATCCCGAAGAAGCCCGCGACCAACTCCTCGCAGCTCTGGAAAGTGCCGAAGGCTATCTGAGCAACTACAAACGACTCGGCGCGACACAGGCCGGTATCGACTCGACAGAGAAGGCACTGGCTGGCGAAATTGCACTGTTCAAGACCAAGCAGAACCTCGCATGGGATGGTGGCGACGCCACCAAATACTACGTCATCTACAGCTATGGAACAGCACCCAACAGCGGTACAGCAACTGCTGCTTCTACCACTGAACGCCGTTACCTTGTGGATGCCAATGGAACGCTGGTGTTCCGTGTGGGCAAGGCCGATGCTGAGGAAGCAACTGATACGCTCTTCACCAAAACTGCTGCTCAATGGTTCATCACGGCCGACACACTCAGCCACGGTGTATTCTACGCCAAGAACGTTGCGACAGGCCGTTACCTCTGCATCACCAACCACCCCTCGGTAACCACCGACATAGCTTCGTTCTACACGAAATACAATGGCACCGACAACGGCAAATTCGCTTTCTCACTCTATACTTCGCCCGACAACAACTGCTGTCTGAGCATCGGCACCGTCGATGCCGACAATCTGGGTGGTCAAGTCACGTCGTTCAATGGCTTTGCCACACGCACACGCCTGCGCTGGGTGCTCCAGGAGGCTGGCAAGGCCACAGCAACAGCCATCAAGGGTATCAACGATAACGCAAAGCCGATTGACGACAACTGGTATAACCTTGCCGGACAACGCGTTGCCAAGCCACAACAAGGCATCTACATCCATCAACATCAGAAAGTTATCTTGAAGTAGAAAACCATCATGAAAAGTATTCTCAATAAGATAGCGACAGCAGTCCGTCACCACACTGCTGCTTCGCGCTACGCAGCCTCGTTGATGGCCTTGTGCTTGCTCAATATGGCAAGTGCATGGGCCGGCGATGGTTGTACCATCAGTCTCTCGGGACGTAACGCCACGCTCTCCAACGGGGTGGTGACTGCCAAGGTGGGCTCCAACGGCCGAGTTTCCTCCTTGAACTGGCGCTCCTACAGTCTGTTGTCGAGCAACGGCATCTATTTCGACTACACCGCAGCCAGCAACACCTCTCCCTCGTTCTCAAAGGCAGAGATCATCAAGCAAAGCGACGACTACGTGGAGGTGCTCTACACTGACAACACCTCCGACCTGAACATCTCGCAGGGCTATATCATGAGGAAAGGGATCAACGGACTTTACACCTATATCATCGTAAAGGGAACGTCGAAATCATCGGATGTCAACCTGCGTGAAGCCCGTGTGTGCACTCGACTGGCTGAGAACTTCTCTTATGGCTATGTCGACAATACCATGCGCGGCACACTGCCAACGGTGGCCACCATGCAGAAAGTTGACACAAGCGGGAAGATACAAGACGCCACGTTCCGGTTGCCCGACGGCTCTATCTATACGAAATATAACTGGGCCAACTGGATTGTCAACGACAGCGTACACGGACTCATCGACCCCACACGCAAAATCGGAGTGTGGAACATTCCCTGCTCTCACGAGTGGCTCAACGGCGGTCCCACACGCCAGGAACTTACCGTGCACACCGATACCAAATCGCCGCTCACCATTCAGATGATTCAAGGAGAGCACTTCGGAGCTTCCTCACAGCATTACGACGAAGGCGAAGAGAAGATTTACGGTCCTTTCCTCATCTATGTCAACCGCAATAACACCATCGACGACATGGTGGCGAATGCAAAGGCTGTTGCTTCCACACAACAGTCGGAATGGCCCTTCAACTGGTTCAGCAACCGCCTCTACCCTACTCCTGACGAGCGGGCCACCGTGACGGGAAAGCTTCATCTGACCAATTACTCCAGCAGCGACTCGCTTATGGTGGTGCTGGCTCAGCCCGGTGGCGACCTCATGACGCAGGGCAAGGGCTACATCTATTGGGCGCAGACCGCTGACGATGGCACCTTCACGCTCAAAGGCGTACGCAAGGGCAGCTATGCGCTCTATGCTTATGCATTGCGGGGAGACATCACGGAGCAGTTGGAGAAGGACGACATCAGCATAAGCGAACACGCTACCGACCTCGGCACCATCGAATGGACACCCGTGCGCTATACCGACGAACTGGTGCTCATCGGCGAGAACAACCGCCGCAGCGACGGTTTCCGCGTTAGTGACTCGGTCCGTGCCTACGGACTCTGGCAACTCGTTCCGGCTACGCTGACCTTTACCATGGGACAGAGCAACCCAAAGAGCGACTGGTATTACGCACAGTGTCAGAACGGCACATGGACTATTGTGTTCAACAGCGACAAGACGTACACCGGACAAGCCCATCTGACCTTCTCTCTGGCCGGTGTCACCAACAGTGCCAAATTGCAGTGCGCGCTCAACGGGACGAAGATTGGTTCACCGTTTGGCTTCTCCAACGATGCCGCCATCTACCGTAGCGCCACACAAGGTGGCCATCACCGGCTGAAGGTCATCGACTTCAATGCCTCGCTCATCAAGAAAGGCTCCAACCGCCTGACACTGACTATGAGCGGCATCGGCTCCAACGGCGGCATGATGTACGACTGTATCAAACTGGAGGCCGGCGATGCCGTCACCTCCGCCATCTCCTCACCTATCGTGAAAAGGAATGAGGCAGTTGACACTTATTGGTATAATCTTGCCGGCCAGCGGGTGACCAAGCCGCAGCGTGGCATTTATATCCACAACGGAAAGAAGGTGGTGGTCAATTTATAAAAGTAACCTTTACACCTCATACCAACACGGCCTCATGCAAGAAAGTTGCATGGGGCCGTATTGGTATGATGAAGGCCGACACAAAGCGCGGGAACTACTACACTTTTCTGTCAAGACGTCAGAGCTGATGCTTCTAAGTCATTAAAAGAAGAACATCGGGCGGTTGGCCTTCTTCTTTTGTCCCATATCGCTCTTCATTTGTGCCATTGCCTTGTTGAAGAAGAAGCTTATCAGATATTCATCCGTGTTTTCTGTTCTTATTTGCCGCAATGCTCCGATATACTCCTCTCTGTCCTCCTTGCGTATGATCAGCTCGGGTAAGTCGAAATGCAGTAGTATGAAGTTCGACATCAGACGACCCGTACGGCCGTTGCCATCACGGAAAGGGTGAAGATACTCATAGAAACCATGAAACCTTGCCGCAAGAATCATGGGATGGGCTTTTTTCTCCTCCATTGCCCTTGCCGTTGACTCCATGAGCTTTGGCACTTGAGCAATGAGAAGTTCGTGATCGCCAAACACGGTGTCACCTGCCGCCATGTCCACGGTGGTAAACTCACCGGGCGTCGCATTAGGAACTTTGTAAGGCAGCGTATGAAGGGTGACCAAGCGATTTATTTCTTTCAGCAGTGTCACATCAAACGGATGGTCAAGGTGACTGTGCATCCACTCGTAGGCTGCAAAGTGGTCACCCATCTCCTGGCACTCCAGCAGTGTTTTACCAACAGGATAGTAGCCAAGACCTTGTTCGAATAGTTCACGAGTGTTGTCAACGGTAAAGGAATTGCCCTCAATACCGCAGCTATGGCAGGAGAATAGTACCTCGTTGCGTTCACGAAATTGTTCCATACCCATCGGCACAATGATGGTCTGCTTGTATGCCTCCGCCACTTCGTCGTATTTTCTTATTTCGTTTTCAAACATAGTTGACGTTTTATTTCGTTTGCAAAGTTAACATGTTTTGGTGAAGTAGATGCGTATGGATTATATTATTTGATTTCTTTTTTTAAAAGGACTGGGGAAAATAATTTACAAAACACCGACAGGATTTTAACATCGTTTTGAGAAGGAAATTCATTGAAATCCTCATGAAATTCCCAAAAAAACGAAATGGAATCGGTGTTACGCCGAAATGGAGCTGCCATTACGCCGAAAAGGGATCGGTGTTACGCCGAAATAAAGCTGCCTTTACGCCGAAATGGAGTCGGTGTTACGCCGTAATTACGACCTCTTTTCAGTCTTATTGAGGAATCTTAATGACGACTGTCAGACCAAAAATCACACAAAATACTGACAGCTAATTAGTTACAGGAGCCACTCATTATTGGCAAATTTCCGGCCCATGTCGGACTCACTGGCAAATATCACAGCCACAAAGTTAAAAACACATGAAAGATATTTACTAAACTCCTAATTACAGTAACCGATTGTAGACCTCAGCGACTTGCTGTGCCACATTGGTGTTTTCAAATCGCTTTACGTATTTGCGGCTGGCCTCAACCCTTCCGTCCCGTTCCTGTATGGCTGTAGCGATGGCATGTGCCAACCCGTCGGCATCGTCGGGGTCGACATAAAGGCTATCTGGGCCACCTGCTTCCTCAAGACACGACTGTGTGGCTGCAACCACAGGCAAACCGCTCTGAATAGCCTCAATGATGGGAATGCCAAAACCTTCGTAACGTGAAGGATAGACAAAGCAGTCGGCCAGTTTGTAGATAACCATCAAATCGTCATTGGGCACATCGGTGAGCACATGCACGCGCTGGGCCACACCCATCTGTCGGGCAATGTTCATCACCTCACGGGCATAAGGTGTGGTGCGACCCACAATGACCAGATGCAGCGACTCAGGCCACTGCGACATCGACTTCACTGCCAGCAGCACATTCTTACGCGGTTCAATAGTGCCCACATTTAGCACAAAATGCTCAGGCAACGCATAGCGGCTCCACACCTCCCGCTTACGACGGTCGGCGTCGTCGAGAGGTTGGGCAAAACGCGTGCTACAGCTTTGATAGATCACGTCGATGCGGTCCTCTGGAAAATGACTATAATATAAGATGTCACGCTTGGTGCATTCGCTGATGGCAATGACTCTATCTGCCTCTTTGAGGGTGGCATGGAACTTCCTACGGTAAAGCCACACGTCAAGCGGATGGTAGTATTCGGGATGACGCAAGAAAATGAGATCGTGAATGGTCACCACCGATCGGATGCCGGCCTTGCAAAGACCTGTTGGCAACTCACCCGACAAGCCATGGAACAACCGCACGCCATCGTTGACCAAATCCTTCACGATGCCACGGCGGCGCCACAGATCCTTGCCCAAGCGTGTGCGACACGGAGCGTAGCGGAAGGCGACGTTGTTTCTTCTGACGATTTGTTCCCGCAGTTCCTTGCGCCCCTCGTCGGGAGCATAAAGCAAGAGTCGCGTGTCAACATCAAGCTTCGAGAGATCGTTGATGAGCGTACGTCCATAGTTGCCAAGTCCCGATGCATTGCGCACAATGCGCTTCGCATCATAGCCAATAGTTTTCTCCATGTTGCAAAGATACGTATTATTCGTTAAATGATACAGAAAAACGACAAAAAACATATGAGCGTTTCCAAAACTTGTATTATCTTTGCATCAAAACCAATTCAAAGGTTGTCCTCTGGTTATGCCCAAGGGTGTTAACCCCAGCGGCTGCATCAAGGACTTCACCATAAACAAAAGTATCCTATACAAAAACATAAAAAACTTATATTACAATGAAAAGTAACAACATTCCCGTAGTTAAGCTCGGCATCATTGCCGTGAGCCGTGACTGTTTCCCCATTGCCCTTTCAACCAAGCGCCGCGAGAACATCGTGAAGGCTTATAAGGGTGAGATATTCGACTGCCCCACCACCGTTGAGAACGAGGCCGACATGCAGAAGGCTGTAAAAGAAGTTCGAGAAGCCGGCTGCAACGCCCTGGTTGTCTTCCTCGGCAACTTTGGTCCAGAGACACCTGAGACTCTCATTGCCAAGGAGTTTGACGGTCCCTGCATGTTCGTGGCAGCCGCTGAGGGCGACGGCGACATGATCAATGGCCGTGGCGATGCCTATTGCGGCATGCTCAACTGCAGCTACAACCTCGGCATGCGTCATCTGAAGGGCTACATCCCCGCTTATCCTGTGGGCACAGCCGATGACATTGCCAAGATGATTGCCGACTTCGTACCCGTAGCCCGTGCCGTGATTGGTTTGAAGGGATTGAAGATCATCACTTTTGGTCCGCGTCCACAGGACTTCTTCGCCTGCAACGCACCCATCAAGGGTCTTTACGAGTTGGGCGTAGAGATTGAGGAGAACTCTGAGCTCGATCTGCTCGTGGCCTACAAGCAACATGAGGGTGATGCCCGCATTGACGATGTCTGCAAGGACATGGCCGCCGAGATGGGTGAGGGCAAGTACTATCCCGACCTGAGCCGCCGTATGGCACAGTTTGAGCTGACACTGCTCGACTGGGCTGAGCAGCACAAGGGCGCACGCCAGTACGTAGCCTTTGCCGACAAGTGCTGGCCCGCCTTCCCCAGTCAGTTTGGTTTTGAGCCCTGCTATGTCAACTCCCGTCTGGTGAGCCGTGGCATTCCCGTGGCTTGCGAGGTGGACATCTACGGTGCCCTGTCGGAGTACATCGGCATGTGCCTGAGCGACGACACCGTAACACTGCTCGACATCAACAACTCCGTGCCGCAGTATATCTACGACGACGATATCAAGGGCAAGTACAACTACAGCCTCACCGATACATTCATGGGCTTCCACTGCGGCAATACGCCATCGTGCAAGATGTGCGCCAACCGTGCCATTAAGTTCCAGCTCATCCAGAACCGTCTGCTTGAGAACGGCGGCAAGCCCGACTTCACCCGTGGCACTCTTGAGGGCGACATCGCTCCCAGCGAGATCACCTTCTTCCGTGTGCAGTGTGACTCCGAGGGTGTGCTGCGCTCTTACATTGCCGAGGGAGAGGTGCTCGACGTACGTACACGTTCGTTCGGTGGCATCGGTGTATTCGCCATCCCCGAGATGGGCCGCTTCTATCGTCACGTGCTCGTAGAGAAACACTTCCCACACCACGGTGCCGTGGCCTTCAGCCACGTGGGCAAACATCTGTTCAACCTGCTCAAATACCTGGGCGTGAAGGATGTCTCCTACAACCAGCCCAAGACCCTGCCTTATCCCACGGAGAACCCGTTCGAGTAAAATAGACTCATCTTGTTATTACTAGAATAAAAGAGAACGTTAATAAATTAGGTTAATTTTCACTGATCTACTTGTAAGCGTACAGGTAGAGGTATCTATTTGGGACCGTAGTGATACGCTTCCCAAAGGAATCAAAAAAATGCGCATCCAGAACATGATTTTGCCAATAGCGCCAATGACATGTGACGGATGCGCCTTTTTAGTTGTCTTCTGCTACACTCCTTGATTCAGTTGCGAGATCGATCCCGAGACACCGACACTCGACCTCAACGATGCTGAGCGACGCATCACGCCCAAGACAACGGCGATGATGCCCGTCTACTTTGCATCAAACAGCAGCATGGCCGACGAATTCATTGATGATTGGGTCTGTGACGAAGCAAAAAGTGCTGGAAAAGCCAATGCACAAAGTAAGAATAGTTTTTAAATCGTATAATTATTTAGTTAACTTAGAAATTATCAACATATAGCATACCAATGAGGTTATTCCCTCTGCCTATAGCTTCTATATGGATGGTTAAGATCAAGATAATGGAAATTGTGTTGGCGCTGGTGCTCGGCATCAGGCAGTTTCATATAATCTCCATATTTATTAGTCAAGTACTCATCATAGTGCTCAACCCCCTTTAGCATGCAACCTTCAAACTGATAATTTGTGGGTTTGCCCAATATTTCCTTAAGCATTGTTCCTTTGCTTCCGTCATCGTAGTCAGCAACCAATCGACTTTGTTCGTAATTGCAACTATGGAGCAATCGACGTATCTTATGCTGCAGGCCCTTCATAGTATATAAGCGTCTGACAATAAGAGGCATCCAACAACTTGGTCCATGCCCATGTTTGTAAGGGTCGCGATGGACGAGATAGAGCAGCCGTTTGTAGTACTCGTATCGTCCGAAATGGATAAGCCGAGACACTCTCCCGGCAGGGACGCCATCGATAGGGAACACATCAAGATAGATGCCTCCGAGATAGCGCAGATGCTCACGTTCAATGAGCGTTGTTGAAGCATCCTGTATCTTTGCAAAAGGTAAGGGATAAGAAGCATCATCTTCTGCGCAAACCATTTCATAAGGTTTGGGCAACCACTCCGCACAATGAGCAATTAACTTATCATAATCAGGCCTTGGCATAGCAACATCCATGTCGTCGTCCCATGGTATGAATCCATGATGACGCACGGCACCAATCATACTACCAGCCCATAGATAATAGGTAAGGTTGTGGTCGGCACACACCTTGTCAAGTGCCTTACAGATACCAAGGATGGCTTGATGTACTTGGTGAATATCATAATTAGCCATAGCATTCAGAAAAGTTCTTTTGGAATTAGATGTTTCGCATTCTCAAAATCGTCAACTGTGTCGAGCTCAATGGTAAAATAATTGGAAATATCCATTACCTTAAAACAGAAGCCTTGTCGGATAAGACGTTGAAAAGCCAACTCGTAGAAAACATCCACAAGTCCTTCCTTATTCATCATCGTATCGAGTAAGCAGTATAGGGCCGCAGAGTAGTCCGCGTTGATTTTCTCAATGCCAACCGACTCACCCATCGCAGCAGCGGGGTCACAGGTTTTGCTAATTTCGACGATACTACCCTTTTCATCTACCACCACTTTCATTTCTTCCTCGCCGAGCGGATGTTTGCTGACTGTCAGTATCGACGCTTTTTCACTCAACACCTGTCCAATAATTCTACCATCATAAAGAATATCACTGTCGAGCAAAATGAAGTCCTTGCCATCTACAAACGGACGAGCCAACCAGAGCGAATAAATATTGTTGGTATTGGCATAGTCAGTATTGTCAATGAAGTGGAAAGTTAATTGTGGATAACGTGCCACAAGAAACTCTGTAATCATCTGCGACAGATAGCCGGTAACAACAACTATTTCTCTAATACCAGCAGCTACAAGATTATCAACCGAACGCTCAAGGAGGCTTCTACTACCTATTTGGAGCAAACACTTGGGCTTATGTTCAGTCAGCGGGCGTAGCCGCTTGGCCATGCCCGCCGCTAATATTACTGCTATCATTGATGGGCTATTCTAAGAATCGTATCACAGATTGTACGGTTCTGCTCTGCACGGCCTAACGTTATGCGCATATGCGTATTCAGGTCAGGCTCATTCATGAACTTCACCTTGTAATCTTCGTCGGCAAAAGCCTGCTGCAGCTTTTCCTTAAGATGAATTGGATATTTGATAAGAATGAAGTTGGCCACACTCTTATATACTTTGAAGCCATTCAACCTGCCAATTTCTTTTGTGTACATATCCCGCGCTTCCTGCATCACCCTCGCAATTTCGCGGTAATGGTCACTGCTTTTAAGAGCCGCAATTCCCACTTCCTCTGAAAGTCGGTCGTAGCCAAGATACATGTTTGCGTATTTGGCAAAGTGTTCCATCTCATCTCCTTTGCCAATAAACCCAAACCCGAGACGCAATCCGGGAAGACCATAAAATTTGCTAAGTGTTCGACAGAATACAATGTTACCACGCGTTTCTACCAGATGCTTTATATATAAGGTGTCGCTGGTAACGTAGGAAGCATAAGCCTCATCCACCAAAATGATAGTTTCCTTGGGCACGATGTCGCAGAGATGTTCCAATTCTGTGGGTGTCAAACCATTGCCCGTAGGATTATTAGGCGTTGCAACAAGTAGTATTTTGGGGCGGACCTCATTAACCTGACGCTCCAGAGAATCAAAGTCGTACTTGAATGTATCGTCCGTTTCAATTACATTATATTGTAGGGTCTTGCCGTTCACTTCTGCTGCGATATTGGCATAATACCACCATGAGAACTTTGGAATCATCATGATTTTATTGCTCCCTTCCTCTGTAAGGAAGAAGTGAACTGCCTTTTTCAGCAAATCCTCAGCTCCATAACCAAGTAGCACCTGTTGCTCATCAATCTGAAATTGCTCAGAAAGGAACACCGAAAAGATACTTTTCTTCCCCTGGTCATAAATGCGCGTGTAGAAAGCGAATTTGCTTAGGTCGAAATTCTTGATTGTGTCAACGACAAGCTGAGATGGCTTAAAGTTGAACTCATTCCTATCAAGGTAATTCATTGTCGATATTAATTTATACTATATTAATTATTCTTTCTTCTTTACTCCATACTCTAAGGACATCCGCTAATAGTTTATAGACTATTCAACTACATATCCAGATACGAAGTGGTTATTAGGGGCAAAATTAGTTAATTTTCCCGAATTATAAGTCTATTCTTCCAAAAAACATCAACAAAAGCAAGATATTCAACAAAAAACCGGCAAACCTATTGTGGATTGCCGGTATATGCTCTGACACTAAGAGCGGCCCAATCATTTCAGCCGCTTTCAGTTGATACTGCCAACGCGGGTGTCTACTGCTTCACCTTCATGCCCATCTCGTGCATGATGAAGCCATAGACATCGGCATTTTCTTCTATTTGCTTGGCCAGCGGTTTGCCACCGCCATGTCCGGCCTTGCTGTCAATACGTATAAGGACGGGAGCCTTGCCGCCTTGGTCTTGCTGCAGCGTGGCGGCAAACTTAAACGAATGTGCGGGCACCACGCGATCGTCGTGGTCGGCTGTCGTAACGAGTGTAGAAGGATAGCTGACGCCCTTCTTCAGATTGTGGAGCGGGGAGTAGCCATAGAGATATTCAAACATCTCCTTGGAGTCGTCGGAGGTACCGTAGTCAGGAGCCCAGTTCCAGCCAATGGTGAACTTGTGGTAGCGCAACATATCCATCACACCCACCTCGGGAATGCACACCTTGAACAAGTCGGGACGCTGCGTCATGCAGGCACCGATGAGCAGTCCTCCGTTGCTGGCTCCCAGACAAGCCAAGTGCTGCTTGTCGGTATAGCCTTCCTTGATGAGCCACTCGGCTGCTGAGATGAAGTCATCGAACACGTTCTGCTTGTGCATCTTGGTACCGGCCAGATGCCATTGCTCACCATACTCACCACCACCACGCAGCACGACGTAAGCATAGATGCCCCCACTCTCAAGGAAGGGGATACGCATGGCCGAGAAGTAAGGCTGATAACTGACGTTGAAACCACCGTAACCATACATCAGCACCGGTGTATGACCATTGCGCTTGAGTCCTTTCTTATAAGTAAGGAAGATGGGGATGCGCGTGCCATCCTTGCTTTGGTAGAACTTCATCTCGCAGGTGAAGGCATCCGTATTGAAACTCAAGGCGGGTTTGCTGAACACGCTGCTCTTGCCCGTAGTGGGATCGAAGCGGTAGATGGTGGAAGGCACGGTGTAGGAGGTGAATGAGTAGAAACATTCCTTCTGAGTACGTCGGCCGCTAAACGACGCCGTGCCGATGGATGGCAACTGGATAGGCGCTATCAGCTTGCCGTTGATGTCATAGAGGCTGGCAGCAGTGCAGTTGTCCTTGTTGTAAGTCACAATCATACGGTCGCTGCCGGCAAAGGTGACATCGTCGATGACACCCTCGCCCTGCGGTACGAGCTCGGTCCAGTCACTGAAACCAGGACGATGGATGTTGGCCAGCATGATGCGGCCACGTGGTGCATCGGCATTGGTCATGATGAAGATGCTGTCACCGACGGTCTCAACAGGGGAATACCGCTTCGACGGGTCGCCGGTCATCTGTATGAACTGTGCGTCGTCGTTGCGAAGGTCGCGCACATAGAGGTTGTTGCCCTGATCCATGCCGTCCTCACTGAGAAACATCATGGTCTCGTCACGGTTGACGCTTACATTGTAGAAGCGCAACGGATAGGCGGGATTCTGATAGAACAGCTGATCGCTGCTCTGCGGGGTACCAAGCTTGTGATAGTAGACCTTCTGCACGGAGTTTTTGGCAGAAGTCTCATGGCCCTGTTCGGGTGCGTCGTAGGCAGAATAGTAGAAGCCGTCGCCGCGCCAGGCCGCGTCGGTGAACTTAGCCCAAACGATGTGGTCCTTGAGCAATTGGCGTGTGTTGACGTCCATCACGTAGATTTCCTCCCAGTCGGAGCCATTGCGCGAGATGACATAGGCCAGATAACGGCCATCGTGGGAGAAGTCGATGCTTTTCAGAGCCACGGTACCGTCTGTGCTCAACGTGTTGGGATCGAGAAACACCGTTTCCTTACCCCCTAACTCGTTCATCTGGTAGAGCACCGACTGGTTCTGCACGCCATTATTGCGATAGACATACCACTTGCCATGCTCCTTGAACGGAGTGTAGACTCGACCGTAGTTGCACACTTCTTTTAAGCGTTTGAGCAATTGCGGCCGCTGCGGCATCTTGTCAAGGTAACTGCGTGTGAGCTGGTTTTCGGCCCTGACCCAGGCCTCAGTGGCCGGGCTCTTGTCGTCTTCGAGCGGACGAAAGGGGTCGGCCACCTTCACACCGAAGTAAGTGTCGGTGGTGCTGTCGTGAGGCGCCATCGGATAGCGAAGTTGCTGTGCCGAAACGTTGATGACGGCACAAGCCGATAGAATTGCCATGGATAATCTCTTCATAAATATTTCAGTTTGCAATTAAAAGCACTGCAAAGTTACACAATATGTTACATATTATGAAGATAATATCGAAAATAAAAAGAGTAAATCAAGCAGGAGAAGTCCGGAAGTTCAGAAGTACAGAAGTTAAGAAGTTCAGAAGTCCGGAAGTTTAGAAGTCCGGAAGTTCAGAAGTTCAGTCAAATGCATAAGTATCTGATATAAAGGTATCATTATAGTAATGACTGGACTTCTGGACTTCTGAACTTCTGGACTTCTAGACTCCCAGACTTCTCCAAATTCCCCCTCTCATTATCAATTTCAAATTGACTGTCTACAATTGTATATCGTCAATGCGCAGCTTGAGGATGCCAGCTGGTACTCTTACCTGCACAATGTCTCCTTTCTTTTTGTTGATGAGAGCCTGTGCGATGGGCGACTTGACAGAGATCTTCCCTTCCTTGATGTTGGCCTCATGGGTGCTGACGATGGTGAACCTCAGCGATCGGTTTTTGTTGAGATCGGTGAGTTCTACATTGCTGAGCAACTGCACGGTATCGGCCTTGCGGCTGGTCGTATCAAGCACGCGCGCATTAGCCAGGATGCGCTGTTTGAAGCGGATGCGACCAAACAGCCTCGACTGCTCCCTTTTAGCGGCACGATACTCATAATTTTCACTGAGGTCGCCCTTGTCGCGTGCCTCTGCCACGGCATCAATCACGCGTGGCAGCTCCACTTCTCTCAAATGACGTATTTCGGCTACAAGTTTGTCATAGCCTTCTTGTGACATGAATTCCATTGTCTAATAATTCAAAAGCTCAAAAAACTCAGACTACAGCCCTCTTGCTTTCCAAATAGTTTCTTTGGCTGCATTGATTTCCTGAAATTTCTTTTCAGCGGCTTTGCGCACATCCTCACCCAGTGTAGCCACGCGGTCTGGATGGTTCTTCAACGCCAATTGGCGATAAGCCGCCTTCACCTCTTCATCGGTAGCCGATGGAGACACGCCCAGTACTTTGTAGGCGGCGTCAAGCGACGAACCGGCATCACGCAGGTTGAGCATCCCATCAAGATCGGCATCGGTAAGACCGAGGTTGAGGGCACACTCCCTCAGCGCATTGACCTCTTCGTGGACCACCACACCGTCGGCCTGTGCGATGATGACGAGGAAATGAAGCAGTTGGATGCGGTGCTCATAGGGCATAAACTGGCTCAACTGGTGACAACTGTCGATGACAGCCGTGCGAAACTCGGCCATACCCAGTCGCTTCTGTTCCTCAAAGAGTCTGACCATGATGTCCTGGCCTTGTTGCACCGCAGCCTCACCAAAGTTGGAACGCAGCCATTGACGCACCACATTCATCTCGGAGTGCATCACCTTGCCGTCGGCACGGATAATGTAAGAAGCCAGCACCAACAGAGAGAAACGAAACGAGTTGCGCTGTTCCTCCTGACGCTCCTGCGCAGTGTAGCTTCCGTAAGCGCCTGAGTTGGCGTAACGGCCACCGTTGCCGTAGGTACCGGAGTTGGTATAGCGGCCACCTTGGCCCGACGGGTCCTCATTGCCTTCGCCCTGAGAGAGCGCACTGTCGAAAAAAGAGCCCAACGCAAAACCTGCCAGAGCTCCGAGCGGTCCTGCGGCCATCCAGCCGAGAAATCCGCCTATCCATTTACCATATGCCATAGCTTCGTAATTCTTCTTTGACCAATTATCTGAATGAGTATCGAATTGAATACCAAAACAGGATTGAGGTAATGCCTGCAGAATTATGTCTGCAAAATTAGTAAAAAAGGATAGAAACCTTTTGTTCAACCAAAAGAAATTAGTTAACTTTGCGGAAAATTTAAATTTGAAGTATTTAAAACTGAAGCAATGAATATAGCAATAGCCTTCGTTCTCTTTATTGTCGTGGCCTGTCTGTTGTGGGGCCTCGGCGAGTTGCATTACAAGAACTTCAACTATGTGGAGGACGTTCCTCATCATCCCGATCCCACCGCTCATCAGGGTGGAGAATATGTGGAGAAGAATATCCGCGACATCATGAAGGAAAACAGCACAAGAGGATACAACGCAGTAGACTAATCAGTAGGCTACGTGAGGCAGCCCTCTGCTTATAGTTGTGCCCTCACCCACCCTGTTGATAATACTGACCTTTCTGAGAGTGGCTCATCATGCACAGACGCTTTTAATGCACCGAAAAGCCAATCTCCCGGGCAAGGGCAACCTTATTGGCCATATCATTGTTCTGAGCGGACAATGGTATGGCTATTTTCGTGTTGTATTTACCATGATTGCATACAGATTATTATAAAAAACGGACAATTATTAACTCTTTCATCAGTTTCTTGTTAACTTTGCAGTAGAATATTAATAAAATAGAGATTGATGAAGAAGAAAACATTAGCCGTTTCTCTGCCCTACGAGCGCCAAGATGCTTTCGGCGCACTGAGCATGCCAGTTTACAATGCTGTAGCTTATGAGTTTGAAACTGCCAAAGACATGGCCGACGCATTCACCGGACGAGTCATCGCCCCGGACTATTCACGCACGGCCAACCCTACGGTTACCAATCTTGAACGTCGTGTCAAAGCGCTCACGGGAGCCCATGACGTGACGGCAATGAACAGCGGTATGGCTGCTATCAGTAATACGGTAATGGCACTGGCTGCCAGCGGAAAGAATATCGTGACCTCACGCCACATGTTTGGCAACACCTTCGATCTGCTCACCAATACGCTGAAACGCTTCGGCATAGAGACAAGGCTCGTGGACCTCAACAACAGGGAAGAGGTGGACCGCAACATCGACGACAACACCTGCTGCGTGTTCTTCGAAATCATTACGAATCCTCAGATGGAAGTGACCGACATCAAGGCGCTTGCTGAAGTGGTGCACCGTCATGGGGTGCCTCTTATTGCCGACACGACGGTCATTCCCTTCACAGAGTTCTCGGTGCACGAGTTAGGTGCTGACATCGAAGTGGTGTCGTCGACGAAATACATCAGTGGAGGCGCTACCTCACTGGGTGGGCTTATCATTGACTACGGAACGACAGAGGGCTTTCAGAAGCGCATTAAGGGCGAGATGCTCTTCAACTTCGGTGCATACATGACCCCGCACGTGGCTTACATGCAGACACTCGGTCTGGAAACGCTCTCTGCACGCTATGCCATGGAATCGGCCAACACACTGGAATTGGCGAAGAGAATGCAGCATATGCCCGGCATCGTGCGCGTGAACTATGTGGGCCTGGAGGACAACCAGTATTATCAGCTGGCCCGTAAGCAGTTCGGGCCCACCTCGGGCGCCATGATATGCTTCGACCTGGAGTCGCAGGAGGCTTGTTTCAACTTCCTCAATAAACTGAAGGTCATCCACCGCGCCACAAATCTCTTCGACAATAAGACACTGGCCATCCACCCCTATTCTACTATCTTTGGCAACTTCACAGCAGAGGAGCGTGCCAACATGGATGTGCTCAACACTACCATCCGCATCAGCGTGGGTCTGGAGGATGTCGATGACCTGGCCAGCGACATGGAGCAGGCCCTGAAATAACAACACAAACTATTGATAATCATGAAGACAGACAGCACATTGAATCATACCACAGTCCATACACAGCCTGCTGCGGCTTCACAGCACTCTGACACAGAGGCCAACTATGACTTTGACAAGATAGTGGACCGCTCAGGCAGTGGCGACCTCAAGCATGGCGCACTGCTGCCCCGTTGGGGACGCGACGATCTGCTGCCCCTCTGGGTGGCCGACATGGACTTTGAGACACCGTCGTTTATCACTGACGCTCTGAAGAAACGGCTTGAGCACTCGCTCTTTGGCTATACCATGGTACCTGACGCGTTCTGGACAAGCATCATCAACTGGATCTACGACCATCACCAGTGGCATGTGAAGCGCGAGTGGATGTCGTTTATCCCAGGCATCGTGAAAGGCATTGGCTTGGTGGTCAACCTCTTTACTCGTCCCGACGAGAAGGTGATCATCCAACCGCCTGTGTACCATCCGTTCCGCCTCGTGCCCGAAGGCAACGGCCGGCAGGTGGTCTACAACCCACTGAGGGAGAATAACGGCACCTACGAGATGGACTTCGACAATCTGGAGAAGGTAGCCGACGACAAGTGCCGTGTGCTCATCCTGTGCAACCCTCACAACCCGGCCGGAGTGTGCTGGAGCCGTGAGACGCTGGTACGGCTCGCAGAGTTCTGCCAGCAGCATCACATCCTGGTGATCAGCGACGAGATACACTGCGACATGGCTCTCTTTGGCCACAAGCACATTCCCTTTGCATCGGTCTCTGACGCGGCACGTGAGAACAGCATCTCCTTTCAGGCTCCTACCAAGACGTTCAATATCGCAGGCATCGTGAGCAGCTACGCTATAGTACCCAACGAACAGCTACGTAAGAAATTCTACCGTTGGCTGACAGTCAACGAGTTGGATGAACCAACGCTCTTCGCCCCCATTGCTACTATTGCGGCATTTGAACATGGAGAGGCTTGGCGTAAGGCAATGTTGGCGTATGTGGAGAACAATGTGCGCTTTGTGGAGGACTACTGTCAGCAGCACATCCCCGGCATCCGGCCATGGCGTCCGCAGGCTTCATTCCTGGTGTGGCTCGACTGCCGACAACTCGGCCTCGACCATAAGCAATTGCTCGACCTCTTCATCGACAAGGCACATCTGGCCCTCAACGACGGTGAGATGTTCGGCAAAGAACAGGGCCACGGCTTCATGCGACTCAATGTGGCCACACCACGCGCTATCCTTGAGAAGGCACTGAAGCAGTTGGCTGACGCTGTCTCCAAGATGCAATAAGACTTCTTATATCAAGCACCGGACAGGACTTTCAACCCAAACTATTAATGATATGATACTCGACACTATTTCTTCAGCTGAGCGTTACTATTCCTTACACCCGCTCATGCAAATGTTTTTTGACTATCTGCGCACCCACGACCTGACAAAGGTGGCCCCGGGACGCATCGTGCTCGAAGGCGACCGCTTGTTCCTCAATGTTGCCGACAGCAAGAAGCAACCACGTGAGGAGCGTAAACTGGAGGCGCATCGCAAATACATCGACATTCAGGTGCCGCTCACTGCCAATGAGACCGTAGGCTGGCGGCCATTGGAAAGCCTTGACATGGCTCCAGACATTGCTTACGACGAACAACGGGACATCGTGTTCTATCGCCAGCCATCGTCGGCCTATATTCCCGTAGAACCGGGCCAGTTCTACCTGATGCTGCCCAATGACGCCCATGCCCCGCTCATTGGCGAGGGACCAGTCAGAAAGGTCATTGGCAAGCTGAGAGTGGAATAGACGGCATGAGCCAGGACAAGATTGCTGTCCGATTCTGAAGTTGTTTGAGAAATTATAACTAATTTTGCAGACAAAACAAATAGTCGATGAATGTACGCATCAACCCGAAGTATGAAGAACTTCGGGAATTTATCCTTCAGCTGCCATCACGTATGGACACAGAGGGCACCTATATCTATGGGGGCCGCCGCAACCTCATCAAGTCGTTTGCGGTGCCCCATGGTCCAGTGCTCAACGTAAAGCGCTATCATATTTCACATGGTCCCAACCGTCTGATCTACTCATGGGGTCTTCGCATTCCCAAGGGATTACGCGCATGGCGCTATCCTGCTGTACTGAAGGCCAAAGGCATCAGCACCCCGGAGGCCGTGGCTTACCTGGAGGAAAGAAAATGCGGACTGCTCGGACAGAGCTATTTCGTCAGCATTCAGTCGCCTTACAGCCATCGTCTGTACGAACTGGCCGAGGCTCAGCCAGCACTCTACGAACCCTTGGCACGCGCCTTGGCACGGTTTACGGCCCACATGCACGACGAGGGCGTGCTTCATTGCGATTATTCTCCCGGCAATATTCTGTGGGACACCGATGAAGCAGGCCACTTCGTCTTTACTATCGTCGACATCAATCGGATGCACTTTGGACAAGTCAATATGAAAGCCGGCTGTCGCAACTTCCGCAGATTATGGGGACCAAAGGCTTTCTTCTCTATCCTGGCACGCGAATATGCTGTGGCTCGCGGTTTCCAACCTGACGAATGCGAGAAACTCGTCATGGACTACCGTAAGCGTTTCTGGACACACTACAGCCGTCACCACGTGATCAGTTTCCCGCTGGATCTGTAGTTGTCGACACAAAGAATAACAGAGACATTCTTATTGGACGGGGATGTATCAAAATAGGAGAAGTCCGGAAGTTCCCCAATTTTGATACACTCTCCTCATTCTTTCATCCATTCGGCCATCATCTTCAAATATTTGTCGGTCTGCTCAGTGAACACCATGTGACGCGCACCATAGAACAGCTCCCAACGCGCATTGGGAATGTTGTCGTACATGGTCTTGGCAATGTAAGGCGTGCAGAGGTCATTGGTGCCGCTGACGATGAGTGTTGGACATGTGATCTCATGCAACCGTGGTGTGTAGTTGAAGTCCTTCAAGGTACCGGTAGGATTGTATTCGTTAGGTCCCCAGCCCACAAGATAAGCTTCTTCCCCGAAGCGCTTCTTTCGGCTCATACACTCGGGCGTATCGGGACCAATGACAAACTCATGACGAGCCACGTAGTGGTCGTTGGCCTTGAGATAAGCAGGTGACTGGAAGTTGCCGGTACGCTCTGCCTCGGCGATGGCCCGCTGATCTTCCTCACTCATGAATGTGATGAGACGGTGCTGCTCCTTGCCCCAGAGCTGACTCTCGGGCAGAGTACTCGACAGGATGAGCGACTTCAGCCCTTCAGGTTTCTTCTCAATGGCGTAGGCAATGGCAAGCATGCCGCCCCACGACTGTCCAAGGAGATGGAAACGATTGACATGAAGGTAATGGAGCAATTGGTCCAGTTCTTCCATCCATGTGTCAAGTGTCCAAAGCTCCGGATGACCCTCCACGTAGCTCTCGCCACAGCCCAGCTGATCGTAGAAGATGATCTGGCGGTGTGTCATCTCAGCTAAGGGATCGAGAACCTCAAAATAATTATGAGTGGAGCCGGGACCACCATGGAGCAAAACAAGCGGAGCCTTGTCAGAGGGCTCGCCAACAACACGATAAAAAGTCTTGAAGCCTTTGAAAGGCATGTAACCAGTAACTACATTCATATCACTTTCAATTATTTTAGGAGGCTGTATAAGAAGTTCAGAAGTACCGGAGTTCAGAAGTACGGTCATAAGCCTAAGCATCTGATAGCGTAATGACAGAACTTCACGGCTACCGAGCTTCTGGACTACTCTTCTTTCTAATTTAGGAAATGTTACATCATACGATGCCGATGATTTCGTTGACACTCTTACATCCGTGGCTGTCGAGCCAGTCGGCGATACCACTCTTGACCTTCATTGTGACGGTGGGATCGATGAAATTAGCAGTACCAATCTCTATGGCCGTAGCACCAGCCATGAAGAACTCGATGGCATCTTCCGCAGTCATGATGCCACCCAGTCCGATGACAGGGATGTGTACGGCCTGATGTACCTCATGTACCATGCGCACCGCTACGGGTTTAACAGCGGGGCCGCTCAATCCACCAGTACCTATGCTGAGCTTCGGCCGGCGGTGCTCGATGTCAATAGCCATACCTAGCAGTGTATTGATGAGCGACACACTGTCAGCGCCCTCCGCCTCACAAGCACGTGCGATGTCGGCAATGTTGGTGACATTGGGCGACAGCTTGACTATCAGCGTCTTATGATAGACAGCCCGTACAGCTCTCACCACGCTGGCCGCACCTTCGCAGGTAACGCCGAAGGCCATGCCGCCATGCTTGACATTTGGGCATGAGATGTTCAGCTCGATGGCAGGAATCGCTTCCAAAGCATCAATGCGGGCAGCACATCGCGCGTATGTCTCAGGAGAGTTGCCACTGACGTTGACAATGAAGTTAGTATCTATATCCTTGATCTTCGGATAGATATGTTCACAGAAATAGTCGACGCCCTTGTTCTGTAATCCCACGCAGTTGAGCATTCCTTGCGCGGTCTCTGCCATACGCGGATAATCGTTGCCCTCGCGCGGCTCAAGGGTGGTACCTTTCACGATGATGGCACCAATCTCTTCCAATGGTACGAGGTCCTGAAACTCGAGACCATAGCCAAAAGTGCCGCTCGCTGTCATCACTGGATTACGTAATGACAGGTTATTTATTTTTACATTTAGGTCTACCATAACAAATTCAAAATATTAAACACTGGACCTTCCTTGCATACTCTCTGATTGCCTTGTTTGGTTTTCTCCACACAACACAGACAGGCACCCAGTCCACACGCCATCATATTCTCCAACGATGCCTCACAGGGCGTCTCCGTCTCGCGTGCGTAGCGTGCCACCGACTGCATCATAGGCTTGGGGCCGCACGTCTGTATGAGGTCGAAGTGCTCGCGTTGGAGCACGGAGTGATTAGTGACGAAGCCTTTCTCTCCGGCCGACCCATCCTCGGTTGTATAATAAGTGGGACCAATAGCTTCGAAACGCGCGCACTCGAGTAGCTCTGTCTGCGTCTTGGCACCGAGCAGGAAGACAGGCTGTGCTCCATCTTCTTTGAGCTGTTGCCCCTGCCACAACAATGGAGCTACGCCCACGCCACCACCGACGAGCAGCACCTTGCTGCCAGTAGTCAGATGGATGGATTGACCGTCAGTTTCGACGCCTTGATCGGTTGTACCAGCCTTGACACCCGTGAAGCTGTTGCCAAGGGGCAGCAGACAATTAACGGTATCGCCGCTTTGCAGACGGGCTATCTGCCGTGTGCCGTCACCGATGGCGGCCACTAGCAACCACAATTCGTTACAGGTGCGGTCTACGAAATGGATGGAGATAGGGCGACGCAGAAATGTCGTGGGCGAGTGGTCCACACGTACTTCTACAAACTGGCCAGGCAGCATCTCGGGCAGAGGATCATCGTGGGTGAGCCGAAGCAAGACGTGCTTCTCACTCAGTCGCTCCACTGACCTTACTGTCAGGTCAAGACAGTTCTTTTTCATCATCTTGTATATGGTATTGATATTATTTGGCGCAAAGATAACCAAATGAATGGAATTCTGCAAGAAAGTGGATTAGAAAGTGGATGATGAGCACTTGAGATCACACGATTTCTCGGATCAACCGGTTCTTACAGGTCTGTTAAATCAATTATTGCCAGCTCATTTCTTCGGCACGAATGACTCGTAGGTCTGGTCATCGTAGAAGACTCGGATTTCGGTGATTTTTCGAGCAGGTTTGTCAATATATTTGATAATTTCTTTTTCACCGTTATGATAGCCGGAAGAAGGACGTTGAGCAACGTTTGCAGCCCCGTCGACAACATCAAACAGCAGGGGCGACGCAGGCGCAGCGCCCCCCTTAGCTGGTTGCTCAGTAGTAGTGACGGACGAGGTAGCAGACACATCTGAAGAGCCCTGCTGCTGAACATTATTATTAGATGGAGTAGTGCGACTGTCGTTCTCATACATGGAGCCCGTACCAAACATCAACCATGACACGGAGATATTAGGCAGCCGATTGTGGATGGCTTCCACAATCTGTATGGACGGACGGGTCTTCTTGTTGATGATACCGCTGAGGGTACCCTCGTTAATGCCCGTAGCCTGCGCAAATGATTTCTGATTCATGTGCAGACTCTCCATGAGTAGTTTTATTCGTTCGTTCATAATCGCATTATTGTTAAAGACAAGAGTTGCGTCGCAGCATTGAGTGCATAGAGTGCATCAAGTGGGAGACAGGAGACATATCGTTCTCTTCGGATTCTGTCGAGAGTCTGCCGAGAGATCTCGATCAAGTCCTTACCTCGGACAACATATCGCAGCGATTTCGATCGCCAAAGCCTGGGTTCAGACAGCGATGGCCCTGAAAAAGGGTATTGCTCAGTGATCCCACTTCGATTTGCAAAGTTAAAGTAAAAATTTGATTTATCCAACAAAATGAGACGATATTTTAAAGGACAAATTTAGATTTAGTAATCTTAATCTAGCCGTAATTTGCAATTTAAAATATCAACGGTAAACTTTTATTTGGTAAATTGAATTTATCATCCGAAATCGTCATAATCCTTTGAAATAGGCTATTTTACTAATAAACTGGGTTTGTTTTAGTTATCAAATCCAAGGATTGGCCTTTATCCACTATTCTCGCTACTTTTTTGAAGGAAATGCAAGGAAATTGCGCTGACATTTCCGATATAATTCTATAATTCGTTGGGTTTTAATACATTACGACATAAAAATATGATTCGTATATTTATTAATTGTAATTTTAAAATTTAAAGATTCTGATTTTACAATCGCAAGAATGCGATGTTGTATCTTAAATTATAAAGATGAATTTAGTTTGTCAATTTAAATATTCCTTTTAAGTTTTAAAGTTTGATTCCATAAAGTTTATCGTATCAAAGGATAATAAATCTTAAACCCGAACTTTGGGGACGTCAAAAGGTTCAATTTTGGCGTGGCTGGCGTATTTTCGACCAACTGCCCGATTTTTCTCAGAATCGCGACTCTCAGAGAGGTTATTTTGACTTAAGCATCACATTTTCACCACTTTAAGTTCAAAAAACGGTGTGCTCTCAACTCGCCTGTTTTGATTGAAAATCGGCTGTTTTGGGGTTGGAAAATGCTTTTTGAGGTCCGAAAAAGCCGATTTCTTACCTTTCCAAGTGGGTTTTAAGGACTAAAAAAGTGTTAAAGAACGGTCCTGAACGATGGGTTCCGGATTTTCAGAGATTCAGTAGTATGCTTTGATCACACCCCTTCCGTTCCTGAGCAGAAGGTAAGGAACGGAAGGGTTTCCTCACCGGACGATGATCCAAGCGATGATTGAAGTCCTTATCGGGAGCATGATAAGGCCAAGGGCTTGACGTCGGCTGAGGCCATCGTCAACACTGTGAATCGTGAAGGACTGCGTTAGGGTGACTCTACAAGACGAGGAGGTTGCCTAATGCAGAATAAAGAAGACAAGTTCCTTTGCCAGCTCCCCTTCCGATGTCGACGGATTATTGATGCCTTTGCTTTTGGCATCTATCTCTCGGAGCTTTTGCAGAATCTGCAGTGTCTTTCTACCAGTATAGTTGCGCAGTCCGGCCATATAGTCTTTCACTCCCCAAACGCTTCTCAACTCGAGGTAGTCGGCCAAAGCCTGCTGGTTGTTTTTGTTGGGTGCATAGTAAGCCAGCATGAGATTCTGGAAATAATTGAAGAGCATGGGAAGGTAGGAAAAAAGTGAGCCGGCTTTCTTATTTTCGTCAAAATATTTGATAATGCGATTTGCCTTCACCACATTGCGGTTGACGATGGCATCTCGCAGCTCAAAGACATTGAAATCCTTGCTCACACCAATGTTTTTCTCCACCATATCGGGTGTCACCCGTCTGTCGTTGTCAGGCAGTGAGATGATGAGCTTGTTGAGTTCCGACATCAGTCGGTTGAGGTCAGACCCGATATTTTCCGCGATCATAGCACAACTCTTGTCATCGATGCCGACATTTTGGCTTTTCAAGTAGTTGCGTATATGATCGGGCAGTTGCCATTCCTTCAGCTTTTTGCTTTCAAACACGAGTCCGTTCTTGGTCACGGCATTGTAGAACTTCAATCTTTTGTCCATCGTTCCATTCTTGTAGCAGAGTACGAGAATGGTTCTGGGCTGTGGCTTGAGAGCGTATTTCTCAAGTTTGTCGTATGACCGCATGGCCTGTGCTTCTTTGACGATGATGACCTTTTGGGGTGACATCATGGGATACTGCATGGCCAGGTCTGCGATCATTGAACCATTGACATCGGCTCCGAACACCACCGTCTGATCGAAGGCTTGCTGTTCGGGTTTGAGCACGTGCTGCTGGATGTAGTCGCTGATCTTGTCGATGTAGTACGACTCATCCCCCATGAGGAGATAGATAGGCGCATAATGTCCGTCCTTAAGATCGCGCATGATGGCATCGAAGGTGGGTACTGCTTTTTTCTCAGGCATACTAATAAAATCCGTTTTAAAAAGGCCGCCGCTCTCGTGACAAATCACTAACTTTGCACGCTGGTAGCCTATATTTTGCAAAGTTACAAAAAATGATCCGATTAAACTTACCATCTTTTGAAATAAAGTTGGGTGGCGACCGTGAGCACCCGCAGGTTTATGACCCTCTGCGTCGCCGCTATGTAGCGCTGACTCCAGAGGAATGGGTGCGTCAGCATTTCATCCATCATCTCATTGCCGACCTTGGCTATCCCGCTGCGCTCATGGCCAATGAGGTTCAACTGCACGTGGGACGCAAATCGCTGCGGGCTGACAGCGTGCTCTACAACCGCGACCTGAGTCCGCGCATGATCATCGAGTACAAGGCACCGACGGTGACCATCACACAGAAGGTATTCGACCAGATTATGGCCTACAATCTTCAGTTCAAAGCTCCGTATCTTGTGGTCTCCAACGGACTGGCTCACTATTGTTGCAAGTGGTCAAAAGATGATGAAAAATATTTATTTATTGACCACCTTCCGACATACGAAAATTTATGACATATTAGAATTCCATTTCGATGTTGATC
This sequence comes from uncultured Prevotella sp., assembly GCA_900319905.1. Taxonomy (GTDB): domain Bacteria; phylum Bacteroidota; class Bacteroidia; order Bacteroidales; family Bacteroidaceae; genus Prevotella. Next base: position 88,869 of record ONQB01000006.1, read on the forward strand.
AGCGCCGCCTCCCATCTTTGTAGAAACTGGCATTTGCGTTGACACTTCGGCGATATTGCATTGTCTCATCAGCGAGATTCCATCGGCTTCTCGGCGATATTCCATCGGCTTCTCGGCGATATTTCGTCGGCATCTTGGCGAGACTCCGTCGGCTCCACGGCGAGACTCCGTCGATTCTTTGGCGGCATGGCAGCTTCGTCTTACCGTCCTCTTTTTCCCCTCTTGCAGGAATAAAAAATTTGTTGTATCTTTGCATGCGAAAGACGTGGAAGCCCACGACATCTTCTGCCTCCGCCATAAATCACCATCAACAAAAAAACATATCAACCATGAAAAGACATCAGAACATGAAAAGACATCAGAACATGAAAAGCATTAAAAGTGTGAACAGACAAAAAAATATCACATCTCCTCCCATCGCTATCTGTCAGATAGATAGATTATTTAGATAATATTTAGATAATATTTAGATAGAGAGGGCCGGGGACGTTGATACAGAGTAGATTACAAGGTTGCTTGGGCGCACTCAACACCAAAAACGGGCGCACTCAACATTGAAAATGGGCGCACTCAGCATCAAAAATGGGCGCACTCAGCATCGGTTGGAGCTCTCTTGTGTGGTCTGTCAGCAAAAGATATCATCCCCTCTCATCCCCTCGCTATCTGTCAGATAGATAGATTATTTAGATATTATTTAGATAATATTTAGATAGAGGAGCTTAAGAACGCTGATACACAGTAAGTTGCGATATACATTCCTGCGCACTTAACAACAGCTTCCTGCGCACTTAACAACAGTTTCCTGCGCACTTAGCAGCAGTTTCCTGCGCACTGTGCATCCTTTCCCGGTTCTTCTCTCGGGACGAACGATCTATACCTCTACTTTCGCCTTAGGCGTAAAGAGTAGATAAATTCCTAACGGTTACGGCTTGGCTGGACGCCCAGTATGTCAATGCCGGTGCACCCTCCAGGAGGGTTCAACAATCGGACAGGAATACCGCAAGGGAGGCCACAAGCAGGCCTGGAACACCCAAGGGAGGCCACAAGCAGGCCTGGAACACCCAAGAGAGGTCACATACAAACGTTACGAGGGGAATCGGCTCAAATACGTTTGCCTCATCCCCTCGTTATGGTAGCGCCCCGTCAGGGCGATTCTAAGAACTTCTGTAAATGCGAAAAGCAGTAGAAGAATGTTATTCCTCAGCTGCCTCGCTATCAGCCTTCTTCTTTCTTGTTGTACGCTTACGCTTAGGCTTAGCCTCCACGGTCTCTACCTTCACACCGGCCAGTTCAGGATCGATGAGGATACGGCCGCAGTACTCGCAGACGATGATTTTCTTGTGCATCTTGATATCGAGCTGGCGCTGTGGCGGAATCTTGTTGAAGCAACCACCGCAGGCGTCACGCTGCACATACACGATGCCAAGACCGTTGCGGGCAGACTTACGAATACGCTTGAAGCTGGCCAGCAGACGCGGTTCAATTTTCGTCTCCAGCTCCTTGGCTTTCTCCTTGAGCTCAGCCTCTGCGTCACGAGTCTCCTTCATGATGTCGTCCAGTTCGTTGCGCTTATGCTCAAGATCCTCTTTGCGCTCATCGATGGTATCCTGCACCTTCTTCAGGTCGTTCTGACGCTCCGTGATCTGCGTGTTGGCCTCTTTGATCTTCTTTTGGCAAAGCTCGATCTCCAGGCTTTGGAACTCAATTTCCTTTGTCAGCGTGTCATACTCACGGTTGTTGCGCACCGTATCGAGCTGCTGCTTGTAGCGATCCACGCTCTGCTGAGCAGACTCTATCTCATTGCGCTTTTGTGCCACAGCCTGCTGGAAGTCGCCGATCTCACTCTGTATCTTCTCAAGACGGGTGTTGAGACCTGCAATCTCATCCTCAAGGTCCTGTACCTCAAGGGGCAGCTCACCGCGAAGCGCTTTCTTCTCGTCGATTGCCGAAAGCGTTACTTGCAACTGGTAGAGAGTCTTCAAACGCTCCTCCACCGACATTTCCGTTGGGTCTTTCTTTGTTGTTGACATATTACTATGATGTTTATAATCTGGAATTTATCTTCAAATATAGAGTATCGGATTGGTGTTGATCTCCGACATCTCACAGCGCACGCCCGGGCACGCTTTGGTGATGATGTCGCGGAAAATCTCTTTGGTAAACTGCTCGCTCTGATAATGTCCGATGACGGCAATCTGAAGCTGTTGCTCGTAGCCAAAGTACTGATGATAGTGCATCTCGCCCGTCACAAAGGCATCGGCACCGGCACTGACGGCGGCAGGCAACAGGAAGTCGCCCGCTCCTCCACAGACTGCCACCTTCCGGATGGGACGGCGCAGCAGTTCGTTGGCCATCACACACTCCACCTCAAACGTCTTCTTGAGCATCAGCAGGAAGTCGTCGGCTGCCATCGGCGTTGTGAAGTCGCCCACGACGCCTTCTCCGCCTTCCACCACAGCCGTCTGGCCGGTGGCATCCGGTGCCGTCGTAGCCTGCTGGGTTTTGCCAAAGAAGCTGACGGAGGTGAGTCCCATCTTCTCGGCAATCTTATAGTTGACCCCGCCACGGGCAGCATCCATATTGGTGTGCATGGCCACGATCGTCACATGATGCTCGATGGCCTTCATCACCGTACGTTGCACATAGTCAGCATCGCTGATGCACGACAACCGATGGAAGATGAGCGGATGATGACTCACAATGAGGTTGCAGCCCTTTTGCAGGGCCTCATCAACCACTTGCTCAGTAACGTCCAAACACAATAATGCCCCTGAGACATCGGCCGCTGTTAATCCAACCTGCAGACCGGCATTGTCATAGTCTTCCTGCAGTGGCAGAGGCGCGAAACGTTCAAGGGCATTCACCACTTCTATTATTTTCACGCTAAGTTACGTATTAAATTAACGTATTTGGTGCAAAGATAAGAAACTATTTGGAGAAAGCGGTCTGTCAGTCTCTTAATTTATATTCTTTTAACGATTACAGACTTCATCAGAGTTACGCTTCTTCACTCTCTTCCGCTTCGTCCACGTTCTGCCCCATCATCCTCAACAGCAGGGTGACGCCAAAGGTCACGGCAAAGGTCACGAGCACGAAGATGAAGAAACGGCGGTAGCCCAGCATCTCCTGCACGCTTCCCGCCACCAGCCCCGGCACCATGAGCGAGAGCGTCATGAGGGCTGACGACAGCGCGTAATGGCTTGTACGGAACTCGCCACGGTTGTAATAGATCAGGAAGAGCATGAAAGCGGTGAGACCAAAGCCATAACCAAACTGCTCGAGAAACACACAGCAGTTGATGACCATCAGGTTCTGTGGCAAGGCGTAGCTCAAGAACACGTACACCACGCCAGGCAGTGCATAGGCTGCCACCATCGGCCAAAGCCAGCGCCGCAAGCCTCCCCGGCTCACCACGATGCCACCGAGAATACTGCCAAGGGCCACTCCGATGACACCCACTGTACCCTGCACCAATCCATACTCCTGCGGAGAGAGTCCCAGTCCGCCATTATGCCCCGAGTCGATAAGGAAGAGCGTAGTAACCTTAGACAGGAAAGCTTCCGGAAGGCGGAACAGGACGATGAAAAGCAGTGCAGCAACCACCCCCTTCTTCATAAAGAAACTGCGAAAGGTAAGCAGAAAGCCCTGCCACACAGAGCGGACACTCTCCACCGGCCGTTGCACGTCATCCTTCGGCCATGGAAGGGCATAGTTATGCCACAGCCACAAGGCGATGAACAGTCCTGCCACACCATAGAACGCCAGACTCCACGAATAGCTGATGCTACCACGGAACACTACCTGCAGATTGCCCGCCACCATGACGAGCAAGCCCTGGCCAAAGATGGTGGCCAGGCGGTCGGCCAACGACCGTATGCCCATGAACCAGGCTTGCTGGCGGTCATTGAGTCCCAGCATATAGAAACCGTCAGCAGCCACGCAATGGGAGGCTCCTAAAAAGGCGACAGCCCAGAAGAAGAACAAGGTGCCCTGCAGCCAGAACGAGGTGGGAATGGTAAAGGCGATGCCACCAAATGCCGCGCCGAGCAGCAGCTGCATGGCCAGCACCCACCACCGCTTGGTCTTTACCAAGTCGATGAATGGGCTCCAGACCGGTTTTAGGATCCATGGCAGATACATCCACGACGTATAGAAGGTGATGGCAGAATTGCTCAGTCCCAGTTGCTTGTACAGAATCACCGAGACGGACATCACAGCCACTAAGGGCAGTCCGTCGCTGAACGCCAGCGACGGCACCCATAACCAAGGAATGCGTTGTTTTTTTGTCATTGTATCTATTCAGAGGGTCACCAGGCCTTCTCCAAGGTGGCACCCGGATAATAATGTTTGAGGATGACATCGTAGGCATAGCCTTTGTCGCCCATGACCGCCGCGCCTATCTGGCACAGTCCCACGCCATGTCCCCATCCGGCTCCAACAAGATGGAAAGCCGAAGGAATATGATTGTCGTCGGCATAATCCTTGTCAACGACGAATGCCGAGCTGTAGAGATGGCTCTCGCTGAGCGCACGCCGTATTTCCAGTTCCTTGCCGATTACCATCGTGCGCTTTGTGCCCACGATGCGCAGTTCATAAAGCCGGCCGCTCGTGCCCCGTCTGACGGGCTGCAGGTCAACAATCTGACCGAAGTCAATACCCGTCTTGCGCTGGATGAGCTCGGCCAGCTGCTGCTGTGTATAGTCCACACGCCAACGGTAGAAGTCAGTCGTCTCCTGGTCGTAATCGTTGAGCACCTGCGAGAGGATGCGCTTGTCATGAGTGTTGCAGAAGCTGTCAGGCTCCGACCTTATCCATTGTTCGGCATTGGCCTCCACAGTAAGGTCGGGGATAGCCTCTCCTGGTGTGTCGCCGATGCCCTTGAGATAAGGCTTTGGCGTATCGTCCCAACAATATTGGAACTCCTCCATGGCGCCCCCACAGCACTTGGAGAAACGGGCATCGCAGATTTCGTTGCCATAGGCCAGCACCTCACCGCGAGTACGCCGGATGGCCTCAGCCACATTGCTGCTGGTCTCCATCGTGATGCCCTGATAGCGCTGACAATGGTCGTCGGCACACACATCGAAAAGCGTATGGTCCTGACGGTCGTACCATTTGATGAGCCGGTCGGCGACTGTCGACGGTTGCAGTGCCGGAGTCTCTGTCCGGACGGCTGACGACGCCTGAGCCGGTGAAGGAGCATACGACTTGAGCATGTTGAGCACCCACGACCGCGAGATGACGGCATGCGCCATGAGCAACGGCAGGTTTGACGTAGCGCTCATCTCCGACGAGATGACACTTTCCAAGTACTGCTCCACCGGCAACCGGTTGATGGCCCATATCTTACCGCCATCGGCCAGCAGCCGCAGCGTTCCCTGGAAGGTCTGCCGCTCCTTGCGCTCCCAATGGAAATTGACGCCAATCGTGACATCCTCCAACGAAAACGACGCGGACGCCGCCACCGGCTTGAACATCAGCTCTGTAAAGGCCATGCCGTCCCAATGTATGAGTCCATGGGCCATCGTAGCCTCCTGGGCACCTTCCACCTGACGGTCGTTGACCGTATAGCGGCCATTGAACGAAAAACAAATCTTCTTGCCACTGACGATCCCTACAGACACCATCGGCTCCGTGGGAAAATGTTGTATTGCCATGCTCTTATACTTTTAGTCATGATGCAGCAACGCCGTAAGACAATCTATATGTCTGTTTTTGCGTCTTACGACAGCGCTTCTACACCATTATTTTTGCAAAGTTAGTCATTTTGGCACGCAATCCGCAACGATTGAACGAAAACTTTCGTAACTTTGCAATATGAATAAGAAAACATTATTAGGTCTGACACTCGATGAGCTGAAAGGCGTGGCCAAGGAATTGGGCATGCCGGCATTCACGGGCAGTCAGATAGCCAAATGGATTTACGAGCAGCATGTACGCACGATTGACGAGATGACCAACCTCTCCAAGGCCAACCGGGCCAAGCTCGCTGAGACCTACGAGATAGGCAGCATGGCGCCCATTGACGCACAACACTCCAAAGACGGCACTATCAAATATCTTTTCCCCGTACGCACCACCCAGCCCGAAAAAGCTGGCACGAAGTTCGTCGAGACGGTCTTCATCCCAGAGGAAGGCGGCCACGCCACGCTTTGCGTCTCGTGCGAAGTGGGCTGCAAGATGAACTGTCTGTTCTGTCAGACGGGCAAGCAGGGATTTGAGGGCTATCTCACCGCAGCCGACATCCTCAACCAGATCTACAGCCTGCCCGAGGTCAACGAGCTGACCAACATCGTTTTCATGGGTCAGGGCGAACCGATGGACAACCTCGACAACGTGCTACGGGCTACAGAGATTCTCACCGCTTCCTACGGCTGGGCATGGAGCCCGAAGCGCATTACGGTGAGTTCGGTGGGACTAAAGGACAAGTTGCGCCGCTTCCTCGACGAGAGCAGCTGTCAGGTGGCCATCAGCCTGCACTCCCCACTCCACGACCAACGTGCCGAGCTCATGCCGGCCGAGCGTGGCATGGCCATCAAAGACGTGGTGGAGCTGTTGCGCAACTACGACTTCGCTCATCAGCGCCGACTGACGTTCGAGTACATCGTCTTTGGCGGTGTCAACGACAGTGAGACTCATGCCAAGGCCATCTGCCGGTTGCTGAAAGGACTCGACTGCCACATCAACCTCATTCGCTTCCATCAGATACCCGACGTGCCGCTCCACGGCGCCAGCGAGCAGAAGATGGAAGCCTTCCGCGACTACCTCACGCAGCATGGTTTCTACACCACCATCCGCGCCAGCCGTGGCGAGGATATCTTCGCGGCCTGCGGACTGCTCAGTACCGACCGGAAGGTGAGAGGGAACATCAAATAATAAGCACGTCATGAAGAAAGCACTTTGGACATCCGCCTTACTCCTCGCTTTGGCTATGGTTGTGGGACTCAGTTCCTGCAACGACCGTCCGACCCTCATGCCCCCGTCGGGTGGCCGGTTGTTTGAAGTGCTGGTTGTCGGCGACGACAGCAGCATCGTGCGCGATGTATTGCAACAAGATGTTCCCGGACTGCCACAAAGCGAACCGCAGTTCGATGTGTCCGCCATCAAGACCGACGCCTTCAAGAGCACGCTGCGCCTCTCGCGTTGCATCGTCATCGTGAGCGTCAACCCGAAGGCCTTCGACGTGCCGGCAATGCAGACGGAGCGAAACGTATGGGCTGAGCCTCAGACCGTAGTGCACATCAATGCACCATCTATCGCACTGCTCCGCGACAGCATCGAGGCCTTCGCTCCCCGGTTGTTGCTCACCCTCAACAAGACGGAGATGAGCAAGTCGCTCAGCATGATTCGCCACAAGCGCAACACCAAGGCCGAGCGACTCATCCAACAGCAATTCGGCATCACGATGTGGATTCCTGCCGACATGATTGCCTCAAAGCAGGCCCCCGACTTCTTCTGGCTGAGCAACAACTCGCCAACGGTGATGAAGAATATCGTAGTGTATCGCAACTGGCATCGGACTACAGCCGATGGACTGCTTTGGTATTACGACTCGCCGGAAAGTTTCTTCGTCAGCGCACGCAACTATTGGCTCGGACGCAACATCAAAGGTGAGACCGACTCCATGCAGATGTCAACCGTCAACGGAGCCTTGATGGACTCCCCGTTACTTGGCAAAAGACAAAACGACCGTTGGATCTTCCGCGGTTTATGGGAGATGACCGGCGACGATATGGGCGGTCCCTTCGTCAGCCTCACTCTACCGATGGATTCCAAGCAATGGAAGCAAAAAGGCGATTATGGCTGTGATCACATCGTGATAGAAGGCTTTGTCTTCGCCCCGGGCAAGAAGAAGCGCAACGCCATGCGCGAGCTGGAAGCGCTGCTCTATACGGTTAATAAGGAAAACAAGAAACCAAATAATAAAACTAAATAATAGCAAGATATGGACAATAGGAAAATACGCGTGGCCATCACCCACGGAGACACCAATGGCATAGGTTACGAGTTGATATTCAAAGCATTCGAAGACCCTGCAATATTCGATTTCTGCACACCGATTATCTATGGCTCGCCCAAGATTGCCAGCTACCATTGCAATGCGCTGGGCATTGAGGGCAACGTCTTCAGCATCATCAACAGCGCCGACGAGGCTCAGGACGGCAAGCTCAACCTGCTGCCATGTTTCGACGAGGATGTGAAGGTAGAGCTCGGCATGCCGTCGCAGGATGCCAGCCGCGCTGCCATCAAGAGCATCGACCGCGCCATCACCGACTATAAAGACAATCTCTTCGACGTGCTCATCACCGGACCTGTCGACAAGGACAACATGCACGTCGACGGCTTCAACTTCCCATGCAACGAGCGGTTCATCGAGAGCTGTATCGGTGACGGGAAGAAAGGACTCGACATCCTCATCAACGATGTCATGCGTGTAGCCTTTGCCACCGGCGACATCGCGCTGAAGGACGTGCCTGCCGCCATCAATAAGGAGAGTCTCATAGAGAAGCTCGCTTTGTTCTATGCCACCCTGCACCGCGACTTCACCATAGAGAGTCCACGTATCGCCGTGCTGGCCCTCAACCCCAATGACAGCGATGCTCACCACGGGAAGGAAGAACAGGAAGCCATCATTCCGGCCATCAACCAACTCGTGGAGGCCGGTGCCTGCGTGTTTGGTCCTTATCAGTCAGAGGCCTTCTTCGCCAACGGTGACTTCACAGCTTTCGACGGCATCCTCGCCATGTACCACGACCAAGGTGCAGCACCACTGAAGGCCGTCAATCCAGACAACAATATCCATTACCTGGGCGGACTGCCGCTCATCAGCACCTCTGTCGATCTCACACCGCGCTACGACATCGCCGGGCAGGGTAAAGCCGACGCCGCGTCGTTCAGACAGGCCATTTACCAGGCCATCGACTGCTTCCGTGCCCGCCACAACTTCGATGCTCCCTACGCCAACCCGCTGCCCAAGCTCTTCCACGAGAAGAAAGACGACAGCGAGAAAGTGCGGTTCTCCATCCCCAAAAAGCGCGAGGGCAGTGGCAAAGCACCACGTACCTACAACGGCAACAAGGGCGAGAACAAAGGTGCGAAGACCGTGGCAAGCAACAGCCAAGAGCCATCGGACACGCCTTCCGCCAATGCTGAGTAAAAGAACTGACAGTCACCACACCCCTGCCCTATGAGCAAGAAATATCAGAACGGATTCTTCATCTTTGGGTTGACCGTGCTCATCATCATGGTCACCCAACTTGATTTTGCTCAGGTGTGGAGCGGACTGAAACACGCCGGCTACTGGTTTTTTGCCGTTGTGGGACTTTGGGCTGTGCTCTATGTGTTCAACACCTGCTCATGGTTCCTTATTATAAAAGGTGTATGCCAGCAGTCGGCCCATGATGCCCATCAACCGACGGTAGACACCCGTCATCCCGTGTCGTTGCCGTGGCTGTACAAGGTCACGGTATCGGGCTTTGCGCTCAACTACGCCACCCCTGGCGGTCTGATGGGCGGCGAGCCCTACCGCATCATGGAGCTGGCCCCACGCATCGGCACCGAGCGCGCCTCGTCATCGGTCATCCTCTATGTGATGACCCATATATTCAGCCACTTCTGTTTCTGGGCCTTCAGCATCCTGCTGTTTGTCTTCACCCACTCCGTCACCTTCTTCCTGGCCGTCATGCTCACTGCCATCGCTGCCTTCTGCACGGCCGGCATCTGGTTTTTCATCTACGGCTACCGCAAGGGACTGGCCAACCGCATCATGACGCTGCTGCGCCATCTGCCACTCATCAAGCAATGGGCACGGCCCTTCGTGGAGCGCCACCGCGAACAACTCGACACCATCGACCGGCAGACAGCCGCCCTGCATCGGCAGAAACCGCTCTACTTCATCGGCGCCCTGCTGCTCGAACTGTCATGCCGCATCGTCTCAGCCCTGGAGATATATTTCGTGCTGCTCGTGCTCATGCCCGGCCCCAACTACCTCGACTGCATCCTCATTCTGGCCTTCACCAGTCTGTTCGCCAACCTGCTCTTCTTCATTCCCCTGCAACTGGGTGGCCGGGAAGGAGGCTTCCTCATGTCGGTCACAGGACTGGGAATGACTGCCAGCGCCGGCATCTTCGTGGCCCTCATCGTAAGATTGCGCGAACTGCTGTGGACCGGCATCGGACTGTTGCTCATCAAGATTGAAAAACGGCAAAACCTACGAAATAACCACACCAACACACCCTAAAGCAGGCCTTCAGCAATAATAAAGCCGCATCAATGCTTCTTCCTTGAAAATATTCTGCCAAAATTGCAGTATTTCTCAAAAAAAATATGTAATTTTGTCACCCAATGAACATAAAATGAACATAGAAGAGATACAGCGCGTCAAACAGCGTTATAACATAGTTGGCAACAGTGAGGGTTTGAACCATGCCCTTGACATCGCCCTGCAGGTGGCTCCCACCGACCTGAGCGTGCTCATCGTCGGCGAGAGCGGCGTGGGTAAGGAGATCATTCCGCGGGTCATCCACGACAACTCTCCGCGACGCCGCGAGAAGTATTTCGCCATCAACTGTGGATCCATCCCGGAGGGCACCATTGACAGCGAGCTCTTCGGACATGAGAAAGGCTCATATACGGGCGCTGTAGGTGAGGCCGACGGTTACTTCGGTGTGGCCAACAAAGGCACCATTTTCCTCGACGAAGTAGGAGAACTGCCCATGGCTACACAAGCCCGGCTGCTGCGCGTCCTGGAGACAGGCGAATATATACGCGTGGGAGGACAGGAGATACGCAAGACCGACGTGCGTATCGTGGCTGCTACCAATGTGAACATGAGAAAGGCCATAGCCGAGGGACGCTTCCGCGAAGACCTCTACTACCGCCTCAACACCATTCCCATACAAATGCCGCCACTGCGCGACCGCGGAAACGACATCTTGTTGCTTTTCCGGCTCTTCGCCATGCTCATGGGACAGAAATATCATCTGCCCAAGATTACGCTCACCGACGATGCCAAACAGCTCATGCTGCACTACAAATGGCCAGGCAACGTGAGACAGCTCAAAAACATCACCGAACAGATGTCTGTGCTCAGTGAGAAGCGTGAGATTGATGCTGAGACGCTCAAGCACTTCATCCCCGATGACCCCGACTCCACCGAACTGGCTACCATCAGCAAGCCCGGACAGCACTCCTACGAGAGCGAGCGGGAGATACTCTACAAGATACTCTATGAGTTGCGTGGCAATGTGGCCGACCTGCGTCGCGATCTCACCAATATGCGCAAACAGATCGATACCTACCGGGAACTGCAGGACAGCACCTACAGCAATGGTTACCTCGGCAACTCCAACCAACTGCCATCCATTGAGCAGAGAAGGCCAATACAGAACTATGACCAAGCCTCCCCGCAAGAGGCTGACGCCGAAGAGATCAAGACTGAGGAGGAACCCGAAAGCCTCAACCTCAACGACCTCGGACGACAGATGGTAGAGAAAGCGCTCGAGCGCAATGACGGCAACAGAAAGAGAGCCGCTCAGGAACTGGGCATCTCCGACCGTACATTATACAGAAGAATCAAGCAATATGGCCTCGATCAAAAATAAATGGGCTTCGTTCCTCGTTGCAACAGCCACGATGCTGTTGGCTACGATATGGTTGTCATCGTGCAGCATAAAGTATGGTTTCAATGGAGCCAGCATCGACTACTCTAAGACGAAGACCATACAGATTGTCGACTTCCCCATCCGCAGCAGCTATGTCTGGGGCCCCATGGGACCGATGTTCAACAACAAGCTGAAAGACGAGTTTGCCAACCACACCCGTCTGCGACAGGTGAAGCGTAACGGCGACCTCATCATACAGGGCGAGATCACCCAATACTCACAACGCAACAAAGCCGTGTCGAGTGAAGGATACTCAGCCCAGACTGAACTGTCAATGACCGTCAACGTGAAGTTCACCAATACAAAAAACCATAAGGAAGACTTCGAGAAACAATTTACGGCCACACAGACCTACGAAACCACGCAGAGCCTGGCCAGTGTGCAGGAGCAGCTCGTAGAACAGATGTGCGCCGACCTCACCGACCAGATATTCAACGCTACGGTGGCCAACTGGTAAAAAGCAACAATAGAAAAAATGGATATTGCGCATTTAATCAAACACCCTGAAGAGTTAGACCGCGAGACGCTCTACGACTTGCGTGGTCTGCTGGCGCTTTACCCGTACTATCAGTCGGCCAGACTGCTGCTGCTGCAAAATCTCTATCTGCTCCACGACATCTCGTTCAACGAGGAATTGCGCAACGCCGCACTGTACATCACCGACCGTAAGGTGATCTTCAACCTCGTGGAGTCGGCACACTATCAGTTGCCAAAAGCCGAGAAACCAGAGAAAGAGCAACAGCCGGAAGGACAGAAAGAAGACCGTACCATCTCTCTCATCGACAGCTTCCTGCAGTCGATACCAGAGGATGAGGAAGCTGAAAAAGAAGAACAGAAGAAAAAGAAACGGAAACCCACACCTGCCGATGCGGCCATCGACTACGTGTCGTACCTCTTGGAGACGGAGAGCGAGGAAGAGAAGGAAGAAGACCTTCATGCCCCACAGATGAAAGGACAGAACCTCATCGACGACTTCATCAACAACGAGGCCGGAAAGAAGATAAAACTAAAAGACGAACCGGAATATACGCCGGAGATAGAAATATCACCCGAATCGGAGAAAGACAGCAACGAGGGCTACTTCACCGAGACCCTCGCAAAGATCTACATCAAGCAAGGACGCTACGAGAAGGCTCTGGAGATTATCCAGCGATTAAACAAGAGTCATCCACAGCAGAACGCTTACTTTGCGGATCAGTCCCGATTTCTGGAAAAGCTGATATTGAACAACAAAAGCAGCAAAAGCTGAAATATTCATACAGAATCATAAAACAAGCAATAACAAAAACAATAAATAAAACAAACAAATTATGCTGTACACAGTTTTCATTGTACTTATTTGTCTGGCATCCTTGCTGATGATTTTCATCGTACTCATCCAGGAGTCCAAAGGCGGCGGTCTTGCCAGCAACTTCTCATCCACCAATGCCATCATGGGCGTTCGTAAGACCACCGACTTCATCGAGAAGGCTACGTGGGGTCTTGCCATTGCCATGGTCATTTTCAGTATTTTCTGCGCCTATACAGCTCCGAAGGCTGTCACCGACGAGAGCGTACTCGAGAAGGCCGCTACTGAGACACAGGCTACCAACCCGACCAACACACAGGGCTTCGGTGCTGCTCAGCCCGCTCAGGGCGCCGCACAGCCTGCCAAGGGCGCTCAGGGCGCTGCAAAGGCTACTTCCGCTCAGCCCGCTCAAGGTGCTCAAGGTGCTGCTAACGCACCCGCTGCTCCAGCCGCTCCTGCAGAGGCTCCCGCAGCACCTGCAACACCCGCAAAATAAAATATTTGAAAAAAGTAGGGAAATTGTTTGGTGCAACCAAATAATTTCCTTACCTTTGCACTCGCTTTGAAACACTAAGCAACAACACGGTGGGCGTAGTTCAGTTGGTTAGAGCGTCAGATTGTGGTTCTGAATGTCGTGGGTTCGAGTCCCTCCTCCCACCCTCCGTTAAAATCCCGCAGTTCCTTACGGACTGCGGGATTTTTTATTTTCCCTATACTAATCTTACGAATGAGGACCCGTCAAGCTGACATATCTTCGTCCCCATTGCATTCTCTTTGCATAACGATTTCATTTGTTTTTCGAAAACATGAAGGGTTCCAAATAACATGATCTTCACAACACCCGTCAGGTAACAGGATTCATCTACATGCCTATTGTCAAGGACAAGATGGCCAACCGCTTTGCTTTCGACTATGACGCACGCGACGGTTTCATCAAGAATCTCGCAGGAGGTCGGCTCAATGGCAAGAGCGCCATCGCCTTCCGCAACTCAACGGCCTGGTGGATGGACAACACCTCCATCGACCTCGTACTCGACTATCAGCACGACAGTTATCCGGGCACCAGTTTCCGTACCGAATTTCCTGGCTTCAATGTCAGCACCGATCCCAATGATCCTGCCAACCTTGACATGGGCAAGGGTCTCTTCATCCATCGCAATGTAGACGGTGGCACATTGCTCATCAACCACTCATTCAACAGCAATCTCACGCTCAGCTCCATCACAGGCGTCAGAGCTTTCAACAGCGACGAGAAGTTCGACGCCGACGGCACCTACGAGCTTTCGCAGAAAGGCTACTGACTGTGCAACTTCACCTTGGGATGGCGCTATCAGCCAAAGAAAGTCTATTATGAAATCGGCATGTTCGGCAAGAACATCTTCGATGAGAAATACATCATCGATGCCGGCAACTCCGGCCGCAACATCGGCTTACCCACCTTCATCGGCGGTACCCGCTCAGTGATTGGTGTACAAGCCAAGATTGGTTTCTGATCACCTCTCTCATCATAAATGCAAACGCCGCTGTCAACCTATTGGTCAGGCCTGACAGCGGCATTTTGTTTCTTCTGTTATAAAGCGTGTTTGTCGGCTTGCAATAAAGTGTCAAGCCGGTCGGTCCAGTCCTCATCGGGTCCCACAAGAAAGCCATGAAGACCAAGTGCCTCTGCAGCCTCCACATTTTTTCGGCTGTCGTCGAGAAACAGGCACTCATCGGCCTTCATATGACCGTCTTTGAGGATATACTCAAAGAAATCGCTGCTTGGCTTACAGTGTTTCATCTCGTAGCTGCAATACAGTGCGTCGAAATAGTCTGAGATAGGTTTCCTCTCCGCACTGAAACGGGGACTCCGCATATAATCCATGATAAACGGATTGGTGTTGCTGGCCAGACATACCTGATAGTGCTCACGCAGACGGCTGAGAGCATGCAAGCGGTTCAAGGGCACCTCTTTCACATACCCCAGCCAGCAATATTGTGCCTCATCCCACGACACGGAAGGACGCTCTGTGGCTTTTGCCATTCTCAGGCAGAACTCGTCGGCATCAATCTTGCCTTCTTCCAGTTCAAGAAAGAAATCCTTCTGCCCGTAGGCGCCCATATAGTAATCGGTATCAATGCCCATGGCGCGAAAGCGACGGAAAGCCTCCGGCGTGTCCTGCACAAACACCACACCGCCCATGTCGAATAAGATATTCTTTATCATCGTCTCTGCACTTTATTTGTTAATGCTTTGTGAAAAAAATGATGCTCCGGCGATACTTAGAACTTTCTGAAATACAATCGCAGTTCCGGTGACCGCAGCACCATGTGCGACCCGCTTAAAGTCTCTTTTACGAAATGTTCCTCCAGGTTACGGATGCCATATTGATAGAGCACTCCCACATCGGTCACCGGAATATCGCCGCCTCCGACTACATCCTCATGCCAACCATCGAAATAAGGCGATGAAGTTATAAGGCTGTCTGACGTCTGACGGAACCGGAGGTAATAGCCATTGCCACCGCCTTGCAGCCTCAGCAGCTTATGGTTGACACCCCAGAATATCTGCATGTCACTGAGGTCACAGCTGCCACCAGTAGTCAATGTGTCGACACGCTCCAGATGCCAGAAGCCATCGAAGTCGCCATTATCGCTGGCCTCAATTGTACACGACGAGGGCAGCAACAGTCCCATGACAGCAAAGGCCAGAAACATGATGATTAAGGATCGCTTCTTTCTGTTCACTGATTGTTTTCCTCCTTACTATATTTCTCCTTATACATCAACTGGCACAACTGCGTGCCAGTCTTGGTCTTGAAGATATGCCCCAACGCCGAGTCCACGCCATGTTCCGAGATCTGGTCCTCATAGAGGTTCACCAGGAAGTCGGCCTCAACGAGAATCTGATAGTCAAGACCATCAATGTGAGAATAGGTATGATGATGGCCGACGAGGTAGCAGACGCGGTCGATGTCGTTTTCTGCAACATGGAGTTGCTCGAGCAGCTTGCGTGCCTCCGCTGGCCCGAGTTCTTCCTGATATTTCCCATTGGACGAGCCATAGCGTGCCTCTGCCTGGTGAATACCAATGTCGTGCACGACGGCAGCCATCTCGGTGATGAATTGTGTGTGGTCGTCGAGTTGTTCCTGTCGGCCGATGAGTTGAGCGAAGCGATGCACCTTGAGAAAGTGCTGGATGCGCATGGCATCGCCTTTGTCGTAAGCTATCATGGCGAGCGTGAGACGGTCAATAAGTGATGTATCCATAAGCCTGATGTATAATGTTATTTGCCGAGCAAACCAGTCTTGGCAATAGTCAACTGGAAGCCGGCGTTGTGTCCTAATATACTGCCAAAGTCCATGCCATAGGCACCTTTCACGTCCCATTGCCGTGGCAGGTGCCAGGTGGCCTCCGCCATGAAGCTGACGTTGTGACGCGGTTTGGTATAGGGCATGACATAGGTGCCATAGCCCCGTTGCCAGCTGGCCAGCACCCGGTAGTCTACGCTCTGTGAAGGCTGTCCGTCGAAGCCTAAATGCCAAGCCACGAAGCGGTTATTCTCCACTCTGATCACACCGTTGTCGTTGTAGATAGGTGAGCGGTAGAGCGGGTTGCCGATGACCTGTCCCCAATGTTCCCAACCCGTGTAGTTGGAATGGTTGTAGTAGTCGTCACGTCCGGCCACGTGGTCGGGGATGTTACGTGTATGGTCATGGTTGATGGGACCGCTCTGGTACTTCGTATACAAGTATTCCACCACGATATTTCTCACCCAGCGGCCACGCTTGAGGTTGAGTTCTCCACCCAGCATGATATCCTTCAGCGCATAGAGGAAGAACTTGTGCTTGACGGTTTTCTGATAGTCGTCGCCCATCCCGTAGCCATCGAAGTCAAGAAAGAACATCTGTGAGTGGTCCTCAAAGTAATGGTCGGCATAGAGGGATGCTTTCCAGGCATCGGCCTCATAGCTCACGCGTGCCACCCAGCTACCCAACTGATTGCCTTCGATGTTGGGGTATTCGCCGTCGGTCTCATCGTAACCGCCAGGGATGAAAGCGTTGAAGAAATCCTTGAAGCGATGGGGCGAGCCGATGGTGGTAGCCTTGCCGCCCTCGTTGATGTGATAGCTCGTGCCGCCAAACTGCGCGCCCATCTCCAGTCCCATCTCCACTGTTAGCGGATAGAAAGCCTCAGGCTTGCCGATCATGATGTAGCCGGCCTTGCTATGGTACAGAGTATGGCGCACATACAAGCTTTGCTTTCGGGTGAACGAGCGCTGCCAGTCGTCGTCGGTATAGATGCCGTAACCTATATGTCCCTTCAGATGAACCCAACGCTTGAACAATGGCAGCGTCCAGTATTCAGGCAATGCAACTCTTACCTGTGGTATGGGCCGGGCATTGATGCCTAAGGTCTGCGAGCCACTGCTCAGACGGTTGTTCTTCAGTTCCATGGGATATTCCTTCTCACCTGCCGTCAGTACTCCGTGCAGCCATCTCAGCTCCACATAAGCCTGCTGCAACACCACGCGGCTCGTGAAATGATGCGCCACGGCAGCGTCGATGCCATAGCCCACGCCCCAGCGACGCGCCGAGTCGGTGCGCAATGGTCGTTCGAGAGATGCCCGCAGATAGCCATTGCGGCTATCCAACGACGACAAGCCATAGCGGTTGGCATTGAGCCATAACGGTGTCTTATGATTGGAAACAGTTGTTTGCATCTCCACCCGGTAGTGAAGGCTGTCTTGAAAGCGAAGCTTACCGGGTTCCACATCCTCATACTGCCAGGCATACTGCGCACTGGCTACTGCAGAATATGCGACAGCAAACAATAAAGTCGGGATGCGAAAAGACATATTTTTAACCTGAATATATTGATAATGTGAAATAACTAATAAACACCTACTACATTGATATTGCTTGCAAAGTTACAACAAAATCAGTATATGCCCAAACAGCTTACTTAAAATCAATCAATTTTAATACTTGTATACCTACCCATCACAAGCCATATGCAGTTACTCTGTCCGAGCGCTTACCATGCCAATTCCCTTTCCATCTGCATGAATAGGGATTTTCCCCTCACGTAATAGGGAAAAGCCTTTTGTACACATATTATTTATTCATAATTTTGCAGCGTGAAGAAGAGAAAATGGCAACAGCCACATAAGCCTTCACAATAACATCAACAAGGAAATTCAAAGCATTACAACTATGAAACGGTTCATATTAGCACTCGCAGCATTACTCACCATCACGGTAAGTGCATCAGCAATGAGTTATCAGCAGGCTCGCGACCAGGCCCTGTTTCTCACCGATAAGATGGCCTACGAGCTCAACCTCACCGACGAGCAGTATGAGGCAGCTTACGAGATCAACCTCGACTACTTGATGAACATCGACGGCGACGCTGACCTCTACAGCGCTTACTGGCGGCAGCGCAACCTCGATCTCTACTACATATTGAGTGACCTGCAATACCGCTCCTACTGCGCAGCCAGCTACTTCTATCGCCCACTCTACTGGGACGGCAGCTACTGGCACTTCAGCATCTACGCCCGTTATCCGTACCGTGACTTCTTCTACTTCGGTTGCCCAGACTTCGTCGTGACCTACCGTGGCGGACACAGCTGGTATCACAACGGCGGACGCAGCTGGTACTACGGACGTGACTGGCACGCTCCACGCGACGGAGGACGTTACTTAGGCATGCGCACACGCTTCGACCGTGGCAACTATGGCGACGGCTACCGCATCGACCGCAACGGCACACGCTCATGGGGCAACGGCAACCAGCGCTACAACAATGGCAACAACAGCAGCAATGGCACACGCTCGTTTGGCAACATCAGAAACACACCGGGCAACGACAGTCCTCTGCGCAACCGTTCGTTCGGCTCCCCAAGCAGTTCGACCAACGGCTCACGCTCCTTCGGCATCCCACGCGAGAGCAGCACCCGGTCGACTGTGAACCGCAATAACAGCTTCAGCACCGGCGGCAGCTTCGGCAACCACAGCATAGGCACGCCCAGCAACACCTTCAGCCGGCCCAGCAACAGCACACGCTCCTACTCCGCTCCTTCCTCCAGCAGCTTCGGCAACCGCAGCTATTCAGCACCATCCAACAGCTCCAGCAGAAGCAGCTTCGGCAACCGCAGCTATTCAGCACCATCCAACAGCTCCAGCAGAAGCAGCTTCGGCAACCATAGCGCAGGCGGATCCAGCTTCGGTGGCGGCTCAATAAGCGCACCGTCCACACGCTCGTCTGGAAGCAGTAGCTCACACTCGTCAGGCTTCAGCGGAGGCGGACAGTTCGGCAGAAGATAAACAGATGGCGTAATGCCTATAAAAAATAAGAAGTCCGGAAGTACAGAAGTTCAGAAGTCCAGTCAAATGCATAGGTATCTGACAAGCAGGTACCATTATAGTAATGACTGGACTTCTGAACTTCTCTACTTCCGGACTTCTCCTATTTGATACATTGTTCTCAGAGCATCAGCACACGCACTTCCGCATTGTTCATCTTCACAACCTCGTTCATCGGCTTATGGAAGTAGACGCTTTGAATGGCTTTGTTGATGATGCCATGGCCTACTGCCAGCACCGTCTTGCCAGGATAGGTCACCTTGAGCCACGTCAGGAAGTTCTGCGCACGGCTTTTCATGTGTTCCAGCGACTCTACGTCGTCAGGCCATTCGGCATGTTCAAGATCAGGAATAAACTTTCCCGTAAAGCTGCCCCAGTCGCGCTCTCTCAGAAGCGGTGTCGTGACGATATGCTCCTCGTCCACTCCATGCGGCGCAGCAATGATGGCGCACGTTTGTATGGCACGATGCAAATCACTGGCCACAAACACGTCAATGGGGCTATCCTTCATCTTTTCAGCCACCTCACGGGCTTGTTGCTTGCCAGTGTCATTGAGTTCACCACCTTGGTGGCCCTGCAGAATTTGTGCTTTGTTGGCCACGGTCTCACCATGGCGCACAAGATATAGTTTTGTCATTTTACAATGTGATTTATGATGCTTTAGAAGAGTACTTACAATGTCTTTACAATATCAGATAATGTGTTTATGATGCGAAGATCATCGTTTTACCGAAATTTTTCTGTTGGATAGCAGACAGATTTGCCGAAAAAAGTCTATCTTTGTCGGAGAGATTATTAGCGACTCACTTTATGAAAATTATTCAAAGCTCTATTTTCCGTTCCATCTGCGCCATCGTCATTGGCGTGTTGCTCATCAAATACCGCGACCAGGCCGTCACCGGTATGACGATTGCCATTGGCATTCTGTTCTTCATCTCTGGCCTCATCAGCTGCATCGCCTATTTCTCGGCCAAGAAGAAAAGCTCTGGCGACGCCTATGACCTGTACGATGCCAACGGCCGTCTCATCAAGCACTCCACGCCCACCTTTCCCATCGTGGGCATCGGCAGTCTGTTGCTGGGTGCCATTCTGGCCCTGATGCCCAACACCTTTATCAGTGGCCTGGTTTATGTGTTAGGTGCCATCCTTATATTAGGCGCCATCAACCAGTTCTTCAACCTCACCATTGCCACCCGCTTTGCCCATATAGGCTTTTTCTGGTGGCTGTTTCCAGCCATCATCCTGCTCATAGGCCTGCTGTCGATTCTCAAGCCGGACCTCATCGCCTCCGCACCTCTGCTGGTACTGGGATGGTGCATGATGGTGTACGGCGTGGTTGAGATCATCAACAGTGTCAAGATTCACCAGTGCCGTAAGCGCTTTGTGAAGGTCAGCAGCGATCAGGATGCTGCCAACCAAACCGCAGAAGGCATCACTGATACCTCCGCCACGGCCGAAGATCCAAAGCCTAACAGCGACAGCACACAGCAATAAACCATCCCTCATCGCTTTCTGTCGGTCCCACAAAAGAAGAGACCGACAGAAGCCATGTGGAATTCATGCTGCCGGCTCACCTATAAGAAAGCGCCTACAGAGGCCGAAGAGGGTTACTCGGCCGGTACGAGTGTCTTGATGAAATTGGTAAGCATGCCGATACCTTTGACATTCTCACCACCTTGCGGAATGATGACATCGGCATAGCGCTTCGTGGGCTCAATAAACTGCTCGTGCATCGGCTTGAGCACCTTCAGGTAACGGTCAACTACCATTGACACTGTACGGCCACGGTCGATGGTGTCGCGCTGGATGTTACGGATGAGCCGCTCGTCGGAGTCGCAGTCGACGAAGATTTTGAGGTCCATCATGTCACGCAGCTTTTTGTTGAGGAGCGTCATGATGCCCTCGATGATGATAACCGGCTTGGGATCAACATGCACGGTCTCTGGCAGACGGTTGCTCAGAATATACGAGTAGGTGGGTTGCTCTATGGCCCTACCCTCTCTCAACTCATTGATTTGCTTGATGAGCAACTTCCAGTCGAAAGCATCGGGATGGTCAAAGTTGATGGCTTTGCGCTCCTCGTCGGTCAGGCCTGTCGTATCGTTGTAATAAGAGTCCAACGGCACCACAGCCACAAAATGGGGTGGCAGCGCCTCAACAATCTTCTTCACAACAGTGGTCTTGCCTGAACCTGTTCCGCCGGCAATACCGATAATCGTCACTTTCTTGCTTTTATCGTTCTCCATTAGTCAATGTCTTTGGTGTATCAATAATATTGTTGAGAAGTACGGAAGTCCAGAAGTACCGAAGTCCCGTCATTAGCTTCATGACACCGATTACCAAATGCTTCTGCATATGACTGGACTTCGGGACTTCTGGACTTCTGGACTTCTATAATCAGCCCCTTATTTGATGCCCAGTGCCTCAAACATCTGCAAGTAGTATTGTGCTTTCTGCTCTACGCGCATGGGAAAGGCACGGCTGCTGCTGGGTTCCCTAAACAGGCTGACCGTACGATGGTCAAAGGTAAAGTCGCAACGCTCGCCGAGTTTCATCTTCTTCACGTCAAGCCCGTAATGACCCGCAAAGATGTTGCTGGCCAGTTGTCCTGCCGTCACCACGCCCCTGCACTGCGGCAGGGCACGCAGCATACCGTCGAGATCGGCCTGTTCCACCACCTCCAGGTCTTTGTCAGCCGCATTGCCCATAGTACGGCGTATGCGGAGGCAAGTGTCAAAGATAGCGATGCCCTTCTCACGCATCATCGCCTTGATGGCGTCGAGACGATAGGTCTTGTGAGCCTCATCGACGAAATACAGTTTGTCACCGTAGAAAATCAGTCCCATGATGCGCCACATGTCGTTGGTGTAGTTAGGGTAGTACCATTCCATGCACCAGCGCTTGGGTGCCGGCGGAAAGGTGCCAAGCATCAGCAGCCTGGCATTGACCGGAAGAAAAGGCTCAAAGGGATGCTTCTCCACGGGATGTTCCTCGTTCATCGCCTTGACAGCCTTACTATTGGTATTTCTCATTTCGACGCTGCCTCTTTGGCAATATATCCTTTCAGCTCCTCGGCGCACTTGTCCATGAACTGCTGTTCAGCCTCGGTATACTCAGGCAGTTTGCCGTCGATATTGACCTTGCCAGTGCGTCCGCTTTCCTTGGCCACATACACCACGACGGGCAGGTGGTCGCTATAGCCGTTGAGCCACACGCCACCGGCCGTAGTGCGCTTCATGTTGCCTTTATACTTACCTTCGGTCTGAAAGAGGTAAGGCATGCGCTGTATCTCTTTCTTGACGTATTTGAGCGAACTGAAGTTCTTTTCTTCATTTTTGTTGAGCAAGTTGGGTGAGAGCAGTATCTGGTCGAAGAGGTTCCACGAACCTTGATATTGCAGGGTGCCGGTGCCTTTCTTCACCAGAATGTTGTACCAAGGGTTGTACATGTCGCCCTTGCCAACCTCGCTGATCTCCGGTTTGCCGGCCAGTTTCTCGTGAATACTCTTGTCAGTGGGGTCGTCGTTCATATCACCCATCACGAACACCTTGCAGTTTTTGTCTTTTTCCAAGATACGGTTTTTCACGGCGGCAGCCTGTTCTGCCCCCACCTCGCGGTAGTAAGACCCGTTGAAGCGGCTGGGCAGGTGACACACAATGAAAGCCACATGCTCACCGGCCAGCACACCACTCACAGCCAGAAAGCCACGCGTGCGGAAACCCTCTCCTTCCTTTTCGGTGGGTACGTAGGGATAAAGCTTTACGTCGAGCACCTTAAAGAATGCCGGGTTATAGAGCAGCCCACAGTCAACACCACGACGGTCGGGACCTTCCACGTGGCAGAATTTGAAGCCACGGGCCTTGAGCACCGGTTGGTCACACAGGTCGCTGAGCACTTGGTCGTTCTCCACCTCGCTCACGCCAATCACCGAGCAGCCAACGCCCTTGAGCACGTTGGTACCCATGTCGCTCAGCGCCTGCGCCATGTTATGGAGTTTACTTGAGTATTTCAAACCATTCCAACGATAAGAGCCAGAGGGCAGAAACTCATAATCGTTCTTGCCAGCATCATGACACGTATCGAAAAGATTTTCAAGATTGTAGAAGCCAATGCCATAGGCATTTAACCTCTTTTCCTGGGCTGCCGCTGTCAAACAGAACAGCAGGGCTACGAGAAATAATAATTGCTTTTTCATCAGATGAATGATATTGCCTGCAGATATTTTCTGCAAATGTCGCAATTAAATTTGAAATAAAGTGCATTTTCACAAAAAATTATTATTAAATCTTCCTCAAGATTAAAAGAAAAGACGTAAATTTGCATACTTTTCATTATTAATTAACCATCACACTATGCAGAAAAAGCTTATCATGGCCTTGGCCGCATTAAGCTCAGTCTCTGTTGCATTAGCGCAAGAAGACTCGCTGACCGTTGGCGAAGCAGCCTTCTCATTCACTGAGGCGCAATTGGGCGAAGACGATGACATGACGCAGAACGTATCCATCGTCCACTCCAATACCAACCTTTATGCTTCTGACGTGAGCTATCTTTTCTCGCCCACCCGTTTTCGCTATCGTGCTTTCAATCAGAAATACAATAGCGTTTACATCAACGGAGCACCACAAAACGACATGGAGTCGGGACAGTTCCGCTTTTCCTCCATCGGCGGTCTCAACCGCTTAACCCGCAATGTAGACTATACACTGCCCTTCGAAAGCAACACCTACGACATGCCCAACATGGGCGGCAGTAACAACTATGACTTCCGAGCCGGATCGATGCAGGCAGGGCACTACGCCTCTTTGGGCGCAGCCAACCGCAACTACTCGCTGCGAGGCATGTACACCTATGCCACCGGTTTCAACGCACGTGGCTGGGCGCTGGCAGGAGGACTCACCTACCGCTGGGCCGAGAGAGGTTACGTCGAGGGCACGTTCTACAACTCGCTGAGCTACTTCCTCGGCTTCGAGAAGCGATGGAAGAACGGACACGCCATCTCCTTCACCACATGGGGCAACCCGACAGAGCGCGCCTCGCAAGGTGCCTCGACCGACGAGGCTTACTGGCTCGCCAACGATTATTACTACAATCCTTACTGGGGCTATCAGAATGGCAAAAAGCGCAACTCGCGCGTAGTGAACGACTTCGCACCCTCTGCCATCTTTACGTGGGACTGGGACATCTGCGACAAGCTGCAACTCACCACCACCGCCTACGGCAAGTACAGCATGTACAAGAGCACCAAGCTCAACTACAGCAACTCAGAGAACCCGCAGCCTGACTACTGGAAAAACATGCCCAGCAGCTACTACGAGGTGTGGGATGGCGACGTGCGCAACAATGAGTTCACACTGGCTCAATGGCAAAGGGCCGTCGACTGGTGGCAAGCCTCCAAGGCCAACCGGCAGATCGACTTCGACGCTCTCTATGCAGCCAACCGTGCCCGCAATGGTGCCGGCGGAGACGCGCTCTATTACATTCAGGCGAAGTACAACAACAACCTGATGTTCAACCTCGCCTCCACTCTTAAGGCTCAACTCTCCGAAAAGCAAATCCTGACGGGTGGTATCATCCTCGGACAAAACCGCGGACGCCACTACCAGAAGATGGACGACCTGCTCGGAGGCTATTATTACC
>ONQB01000009.1 GCA_900319905.1 uncultured Prevotella sp.
CCTTGTGGCGATTTTCACCTCTTTGAGCCTCTTTTTCTGCGTAGCCTCTTTTTCTTTCAGTTCTATTTCATTTTTTGAGGGTGGTTGCGGATTTGAGGGTAAACGTAAGACATAGTAACATAGTAAACAAGACATAGTAACATAGTAAACAAGACATAGTAACATAGTAAACATAAGGCATAACATATAATTGCTGAGATGCTAGACTCCGTTTAATGTTACTATGTCTTGCTAACAATATTACAATGTCAATTATTTACTTTGTCTATAGACCCGGTACTTGCGTTTAAACTGTAGCAGGTCGGCACCGAAGTTTACGAGTAGGCCATCGTCAATGCCAGTAGCGGTGAGGTAGTTGACTAGTTGAATCTCGTTGGCCACTGTAAGGTTAGTAGTTGCCTTTATTTCAAGAATCAGACGCTTACCAACGATAATGTCTGCTCTGTATTTTCCCACAATGATGCCATCGTAGAACACGTTCAATGGTACTTCTGTCTGATAAGGCAGATGATGCTTTTCTATCTCTATGAGCATCGCATTCTTATAGACACTCTCTAGATACCCAGGCCCCAACTGTCGCCGTATAGCCTTGGCACACTCTATCATCGTTTGGATTAAGATGTTAATGTCCTCCATACATTTTAGTTATTCAGTTACTTTGTTTATATGTTTACTATGTTACTAAATCTTGCTTACTATGTTACTATGTCTCGTTTACTATGTTACTATGTCTTGTTTACTATGTTACTATGTCTTGTTTGCTAAGTTACTATGTCTTGTTTACTATGTTACTATGTCTTGTTTACCAAGTTACTATGTCTTGTTTGCTATGTTACTATGTCTTGTTTGCTAAGTTACTATGTCACCCAAGTTACTCTGTCTCAATACAGGTAGCGCATGAGGATATCCCACACGGCGATGAGATGGCACACGCTTCCTGCAAGAACGAAGAAATGGAAGACAGTATGCATGTAGCGTCGTTTGCGCAGAGTATAGAACAGTGCGCCCGTGATATAGCAAACGCCCTCGGCGATGATCCATACCACCGTGGCCGGACTCACTGCGTCTATCAGCGGTTTGAAGGCCACGAGCACACTCATGCCCATGCCGATGTAGACCAGTGTCTCAAGGTTGCTATGGGCTTTGAGCTTGTGGAAACTTGTGATGGTGCCGACGATGGCACACAGCCATACAAAGCAGAACAATGTCCATCCCCAATAGCCCTCGTGACGCAGGGCGATGAGGGTGATGGGCGAGTAGGAACCTGCGATATGCCAGTAGATGGCGGCATGGTCCCACTTGCGCAACCGTTCTTTCCACGGCGACCATGCCGACAATGCATGATACACGGTTGACGCGATGTAGGAACCCAACATGCCGACGAGATAGAGAATGATGCCCGCTGTGGCCCAGCCGTTGCCGTGGGTGAAACACAGGTATAGGAAGAGCGCACCGAATGCTACACCCAGTAGTATGCCGACGGCATGGCTCCAGCTGTTCCATAGCTCTTCCTTGTGAGAATAGAATATCTTTATCTTCATGATGGAATGATTACTACGGGCAAATATACGCAAAATATCCTAACTATGCCGTCCTTTCGACAATTTGTTGATGCTTCTTTTTGATTATTTGTCCTTTTTGTTTATATTTGCGCTGAATTTTCAACTCGACTATCAACTCTTTTTCTATGAACATCAAACAACGATATTCAGCAGCCCCCGACCGATACGCCGACGAGTCATTCTACCGTCGTTGCGGTCGCAGTGGCGTGTTATTGCCCAAGGTGAGTCTTGGCTTCTGGCACAACTTTGGTGGTGTCGACAGTTATGAGCGCAGTCGCGCCATCACGCATTATGCCTTCGACCATGGCATTACCCATTTTGACCTGGCCAACAACTACGGTCCTCCTTATGGAACGGCAGAGGAAACCATGGGACGCCTCATGGATGACGATTTCCGGCCTTACCGTGACGAGCTGTTCATCTCGTCCAAGGCAGGCTACGACATGTGGCCCGGTCCTTATGGCAACTGGGGCAGCCGCAAATATCTCATGGCCAGTCTTGACCAAAGCCTGCGCCGCATGCATCTTGATTATGTCGACTTGTTCTATAGCCATCGTTACGACCCCAACACGCCGCTTGAGGAGACTTTGCAGGCGTTGGTGGACATCGTCAGGCAAGGTAAGGCTCTCTATGTTGGCATCAGCCGTTGGCCTTTGGAGGCTCTGAAGACTGCCGTGACCTACCTGCGCGACCACGACACGCCGCTGCTCATCTATCAGGGACGGCTCAACCTCATTGACCGTGCCCCTCAGCAAGAGGGTATCCTCGACTACTGTCGCCAGCAGGGCGTGGGCTTTATCTCGTTCTCCCCACTGGCACAGGGATTGCTCACCGACCGCTACCTCAATGGCATACCTGCCGACAGTAGAATGGCACAGCATAGCTCCCTCAGCGAGACGGTGCTCACGCCGGAGCTGTTGACGAAGTTGCATGACTGGCATGATGAGGCTGAGGCACAGGGCAAGACGCTGCCTGCCTATGCTCTGGACTGGATCCTCGACCAGGAAGGCGTTACCAGTGTACTGGTGGGTGCCAGCAGTACACAACAGCTTGCTCAGAACATCAGAGCGTAATCAAGAGAAAAGCATGAAGGTAAACTATACAAAACGCCTGCTCCATTTCAAGGAGCCGGCAGGAACGTCGCGTGGCGTATATACGACGCATCTGTCTTATTATGTCATCGTGGAACAGGATGGTGTGAAGGGAGTGGGTGAGTGCTCCACGCTGCCCGACCTCAGTTGCGACGCCATGCCTGAGTCGCGCTATGAGGCATTGCTCGACCAAGCGTGCCATTTCGTGGAGCAGACTGGCGGCATCCCTTATGAGATGCTGCGTCCGTATCCTTCTATTCTCTTTGGCTTGGAGACCGCTTTCGCACAACTCGATGCCAAAGGCAGTTGGGCGTTGTCGTCCACACCGTTTGGCCGTGGCGAGGAACCAATTCGAATCAACGGATTGGTGTGGATGGGAACGTTTGAGGAGATGTACGACCGACTGGAGAAAAAACTGCAGGCGGGCTTCCACTGTGTCAAGCTTAAGATAGGTGCCATCGACTTCGACCGTGAGTTGGAACTGGTGCGCCATATCCGTGCCTGTTTCAGTCGCGATCAGATAGAGTTGCGCGTGGATGCCAATGGTGGTTTCACGTCAGATAATGCCTTGCAACGGCTGGAAGCCTTGGCGCAGTATGATATCCATTCCATTGAGCAACCCATCAAACAGCATCAGTGGTGTGACATGGCCCGTCTGTGCAGGCAGTCACCATTGCCCATCGCCTTGGATGAGGAGCTCATAGGTGTCAACAACCCTGCTCAAAAGGAACGGTTGCTCGATACGATCCGCCCGGCTTACGTCGTGCTCAAACCCAGCCTGCATGGTGGCGCACACGGCTGTCGGGAGTGGATAAGACTTGCACGGCAGCGTGGCATCGGTAGTTGGATTACCTCTGCACTGGAGAGCAATATCGGCCTGAATGCCATTGCCCATCTCTGTGCCGAGGTATATGGCCCCCATATCACCATGCCGCAGGGATTGGGCACCGGACAACTTTATACTGACAACATTGAAGTGCCATTGAGGTTGGAAGGTGACGAGTTGTGGTTTGATGGGAGGTAACAGAGAATGATGACATTAGATGAATTTCTGAAAGACTGGCATGACAGTAGGCCGCAGTTGCTCGTGCATACCAGCGGGTCTACGGGCAAGCCAAAGCCGATGTGGGTGGACAAACAGCGGATGATCAACTCGGCTCGCATCACCTGCGACTTCCTCGGATTGAAAGCCGGCGATACGGCGTTGTTGTGTATGCCGCTCGATTATATTGCGGGCAAAATGGTCGTGGTGAGGGCCTTGCAACGCCATCTTCGTTTGATCAGTGTGCCGCCGAGCGGTCATCCATTGGCCGTGACAGAAACACCTGAAGATAAGGATTTGTTGAATCTGACATTCGCGGCTATGGTGCCGTTGCAGGTGTACAACTCCCTGCAGGTGCCAGAGGAACGTGAACGGCTGCAGCATATCCGTCAACTCATCATCGGTGGGGGATCTATTGACGACCGTATGGCCCGTGCGCTGAAACGCTTCCCGAATGTGGTATGGAGTACGTATGGTATGACGGAGACGCTCTCGCATATCGCCCTGCGTCGATTGAGTGGCGAGCAGGCCAGTGCATGGTATACACCGTTTGACAGCGTTGACATCAGTCAGACGCCTGACGGTTGTCTCGTGATTGATGCGCCTTTGGTTCATGATGGCCGGCTGGTGACCAACGACCGTGTGGAGATGCGCACCGATACGGCCACGGGCAAGCGGCAGTTTCGGGTATTAGGAAGAAAAGACAATGTGATTGACTCGGGTGGAATAAAGATACAAATAGAAGAGGTGGAGCACGCTCTCAAGCCCTTCCTGCGAATGCCCTTCGCCATCACGAAGTTGCCCGATGAGAAATTTGGTGAGTGCGTGGTCATCATCAGTGAGCAAACCGACATGGCTGAGTTGTCTGAGGTCTGCATGAACGCACTGCCCCGCTACTGGGTGCCCCGCCATTACCTGCACGTGGACCACCTGCCTATGACGGAAACAGGCAAAATCGCACGTGAAGAGACGGAGCTGTTGGCACGCAGGCTGACCCAACACTAACCCTCACGGTAGAAGTCAAGGCATTCCTTAATCTCTTCGTCGGATGCCGTCTGGTCAATGCTGATCTTGCCGATGTCCTGCAGAAGCGTGAAGTTGATGATGCCCGATTTGTTCTTCTTGTCGTGGCGCATCAGTTCGATGAGTGCGTCGTAGTCGTCGCAGGTGATGGTGTAGTTGCCGTAGTAGTCGCGTATGAACCTTACGGTTTGCTGCATCTTGTCAGTGGGGAAACCCGTCTTAACGACGGAGAGGTAGAGCTCGCAGATGAGACCGAAGGCAACTGCGTAGCCATGCAGCAGTGGTGTCTGACCGGTAAGATCAAACTGATGCAACGAGTAGCTCTCAAAAGCGTGGCCGAAAGTATGTCCGAGGTTGAGGGCCTTGCGTATGCCTTTTTCCGTCGGGTCTTCGTTGACAATACGTTCCTTTACCTTCACGCTGTCGGCCAACAGTTGCTGTAGCACCATCAGGTCGGGATGGGCAAGGTCGAAGTTGAGCAACTTGGCCCAATGGGCATCGTCGGAGAGCATGCCATGCTTGAGCATCTCTGCATAGCCTGACCGAAGGTTCTTCTCGTCGAGCGTGCTGAGGAACTTCGTGTCAAGGATGACAAACTTAGCATCGTTGAACACGCCAATCTCGTTTTTCAAACCATTGAAGTTGATGCCTGTCTTTCCGCCTACCGATGCGTCGACCATGGCCAATAGGGTGGTGGGGATGTTGATGAAGTTGATGCCGCGCTTGAACGTCGACGCAGCGAAGCCTCCAAGGTCAGTGACCATGCCGCCACCAAGATTGATGAGCAGCGAATGTCGTGTGGCCATGCCGTTGTCGAGCTCTTTCCACACATGCATGAGTGAGTCGATGTTCTTGTGGGTGTCTGAGGCACCAATAGTGATAACTGTGGCATTGCGCAGGCCAATAAACTGGCTTATGACGGGCCAACAATGTTGCTTGGTCGTTTCGTCGACTAAGACAAAGATGCGGTCGTGCTCACATTCCGACATGGATAAGGCCAAATCGGTTGCAAGATTGTGTGAAATAATGACTCTCTGATTCATAACGTCTCCTAACATTTATTGTTTATACAAATTTACGTATTTATCCTTGCATTATGTGCGCTGCCCCTTTATATCTTAATACTTTTTAATGGTTAAGCACTTCGTTTTGCGCATATCGGGTGGTCAGTGTGCAATGGCAAAGATAACTTTTCGCAATGAAACAAACAGCCTTATTGGTATTGTACGAGGGTTAAACGCTGACAGATGATAGAATTTTTAAGTGTAGTCTTAAACCTTTATTAGTTTCTTTCGTCTCTTTTACTGATAATGTTTCTCAATCAAAAACCAGATCGATGAAGAAAATACTCCTAATGATTGCCGTTGCGTTGACATCTTTGATGGCATTGGCTCAGGAACGTACCATTACCGGCACTGTTGTTGACAAGTCGGCCCATGCAGTGTTGCCCATGGTGACTGTGCAGTTGCTTAAGTCAGACTCGTCGTATGTCGCCGGTGCGCTGTCTAACGACAGTGGCCGATTCGTGCTGCAGGCTCCAGCAGAAAGCAATACTTATATTGTTAAACTGTCGAGCATTGGCTATAAGCCGCTTCTCCAGACCGTGCATCTGAACAAGGGTCAGTCCTTGCAGATGGGCCGTCTGTCGATGGTTGCCGATGCCATCATGCTCAAAGGAGCAGAGGTGACCGCTCAAGCCCAGAAGGTGGTGCTTAAAGAAGATACCTTTATCTATAATGCCAGTGCCTATCGTACACCGGAGGGTTCAACGATTGAGGAACTCGTAAAGAGGCTGCCTGGTGCACAGGTTGCCGATGATGGAAAGATTACCATCAACGGCAAGGAGGTTAAAAAGATCTTAGTCGATGGTAAGGAATTTATGACCGGCGATACCAAGACGGCCATGAAGAATATTCCTACCAGCATAATAAATAAGGTGAAGTCGTATGATCAGAAGAGCGACTTGGCACGAGTGACAGGTATACAGGACGGTGAAGAGCAGACTGTGCTTGACTTTGGAACCAAGCCAGGTATGAACAAAGGACTGATGGCCAACGCCGATGTAGGTGTGGGCACACACGACCGTTACTCCAGCCGGTTGTTTGGCGGATATTTCAATAATGACATGCGCATCATGGGAATGGGCAATGCCAACAATGTTAACGACATGGGCTTTGGAGGGCGTGGAGGCTCTTTCATGCGTGCACGCAATGGTCTCAGTGCCTCCAAGATGGCTGGCTTAAACTTCAACTATGAAAAGAAAAACAAGATTATTGTTGACGCCAGTGCCAGGTGGAATCATAGCGACGGTGATACCAATAGCAAACGAAGTTCGCAGAACTTCGTGAGCACTGTCGGCTCTTTCTCCAACAGCCTCGGACAGAGCTATTCGCGAAGCAACTCCTTCAATGCCAACGCACGCATTGAGTGGACCCCCGACACAATGACCAACATTATGTTCAGACCTACCGTGTCGCTGAGCAATTCTGACGGACTGTCCAGCAACCGTGCAGCCTCGTTCAATGATGATCCCTATCTTTATGTCAATGACCCACTGGTAGCCGAGGCTATGCAGACCTTGGCTTCTGACAGCGTGATAGTCAACTCTAATGTCTCCAATAGCATTACTTATTCACGGACCAATACGGTACGTGGTGTGTTGCAGCTGAATAGAAAGTTGAACAGCCGTGGACGTAATGTTACCTTGCGTGGTGACGTTTCCTACACAGATGGCAAGTCTAATTCGTTCTCCATCAACAACGTGCACCTTTATCAGCTGAAAAACGTTCTCGGTGAGGATTCTACTTATCAGACCAATCGCTACAACCTTGCTCCGTCGAAGAGATGGAGCTACTCCGTGCAGACCACGTACAGTGAGCCGTTGTGGAAGGGCGCTTATCTGCAGTTCAGTTATCAGTACACCTACAGCTACAACAAGAGCGACCGTCATACTTACGACTTCTCCAACTTGGGTGAAGACTTCTTCAGCGGCCTCACGGCAGCCTATCGCAGTTGGGACGGTTACCTGGCACGTCTGTCGAAGCCTTATACTGATTACCTTGACGATGACCTGAGCCGTTTTTCGGAATACAAGAACTACCAGCATAACATCAATGTGATGTTGCGCATGATCCGTAACAAGTGGCAACTCAATGCCGGCGTCATGTTCCAGCCATTGCATTCATCGTATGTGCAGGACTACTTGGGTGTGGCGGTAGACACCACGCGCAACGTGCTCAACTTCTCTCCGACGTTTGACTTGCGTTACCGCTTTACGAAGGTCAGCAATCTCCGTATTAACTACAACGCTACGACCACGCAGCCGTCAATCTCGCAGTTGCTTGCTATCACCGACGACTCCGACCCTCTGAATATCTCTACAGGTAACCCGGGACTGAAACCGGCCTTTACGCAGAACATGAGGCTTTTCTTCAATAACTATTCGGAGAAGACGAGGCAGGCCTTGATGACGTTTATCAACTATTCCAACACTCGCAACTCTATCAGCAATCGAGTGACCTATGATGAGACTACCGGTGGCAGACTGACCAGGCCAGAGAATATCAATGGCAACTGGAGCATGTCGAGTGCCTTTATGTTCAACACACCATTGGACTCTGCCGGCTACTGGAATGTCAACACGTGGACCAATTTCAGCTATAGCAACAATGTAGGCTATGTGTCGCTTGACCGCAAATCGGAGTCGCTGAAGAATGTGACGCGTGACATGACTGTCTCCGAGCGCCTGGCAGGCAGCTATCGCAACAGTTGGCTTGAGATAGAGCTCAATGGTTCATTCGACTACCGTCACTCTAAGAACAAACTGCAGCCAGCCTCCAATCTCAACACCTGGCAGTTCAGCTATGGCGGTAATATCAGTCTTACTGCACCGTGGGGTACCACGCTGGCTACAGATCTCAATATGAACAGCCGCCGTGGATACAGCGACAAGTCACTTAACACCAACGAACTTGTGTGGAACGCACAACTCTCACAGGGATTTCTCAGGGGAAAGCCGCTGGTGGTCATGTTGCAGTTCTACGACATCTTGCAGAAACAAAGTAACCTCAGCCGTAGCATCACCGCCAGCATGCGCAGTGATACGGAGTATAATGCCATCAACAGCTATGTGATGCTTCATGTCAACTACCGCTTCAATCTTTTTGGCACGAAGGAGGCACGCCGAGGTATGCGTGGCCGAGACGGATATGGCGGTCCCGGCATGGGTCCCGGCATGGGTCCCGGCGGCGGGCGTCCCCCACGTGACGGTGGCGGCGGGCCCGGACGGCCGCGAGGATAGAAGACTACACTTGATGGAAGTGTAGTGGCACATCATTGAAAGCATATTGAAAGTATTGTCGCTTTGGGGTAAAAAGGAGTAGGGATAACACTATTATTTCAAATTGTTTCAATAATAGTATTCAAAGTTGACAATGTCAACAAAGGAAAAGAGGCGGCCTTCGGGTCGCCTCTTTGTGTAGGTATATAGTTATCGGATGTCGGGATAACAGTTATTTTACATCAATGTGGTACCAGTCAACATCTACGTATCCACCGAGCGACTTGGTGGCATAGTTGTAGATAGCAGCTCGGGTGCCCATGAATAGTCGGGTGTAGTCGAAAACCATCTTGAAGGTGCCGCCCAGTTGCTTCCATGTCTTATTGTCGAGGCTGTAGAAGAATGTGGCTTTGTCTTGACCCAGCCGGAAGTCAGCCTTCATGCGCAGGTAGATGACCTTTGCATTGATGTTTACCGATGCCTCGTCAGACTGATCTACGCTGGTGATGATCTTGTCCTTTGATTCTATTTTAGCTTTTTCGATGTGCATGGCTAACTGAGTGCGTTTACCCAATCGTCTCACTTCGAGCATGGCAGCGTCGCCTTGGAAGGCAGCCAGTCCGGCTCTGTCGCCGTCGTGCATCTTGTCGATGTCCAGTGCCACAGTGACGGTGGATGTGGGCCCCATGAGCCTCTGGCTGATGGTGTTGCGTGCTTCAAAGATGTTGTTGGTGATGTTGGGTGTGTGCAGTCGCAGCCATCCCTTGCGCTCTGTGAGGCTCCATGCGTTGTCCACAGGATTGTGGTTCCATTCCCACACCAGTTTCAGTCTCTTACTGTTGAAGTCATCATTAGCTACGACACCGTCGTCCGTTGGCTCCTCCTTGAAAGGCAGTTGCACTTGGGCGGGTACCTTACCGTTTTCGTCGCCAAGTATGGGCCATCCGTCAATCCATCGGCAAGGCTCCAGCGTAAGCACACGCCCCACGCCGCCACGGTCTTGGAAGATGATGCCCCACCAGTTGCCATATTGGTCGTCGACTATCGTGCCCTGTCCTACATAAGGGAAGCCTGCAAAGTTGTCCTCAAGGATGACCTTCTTCTCCCATGGTCCTTTGATGCTGTCGGCACGGTAGCACAGTTGTCGCCGTGGCTTGTTTCTGGGCCAGGAGATCATGAGCATGTAGTAATGGCCATTGTGCTTGATCATCCGGTTGCCTTCGAGCAGTCCGGTCTCATCAGAGTCACGTGTGAAGATGGTGGCGTTGAGGCCATCCTTCTTTACGGCCTTCAGGTCGGGTGTGAGCTCGGTGCAATGGTTGGTGTTGTGGAAGACATACACGCGTCCGTCGTCGTCGAAGAAGAGGGAGGCATCGTGGAAGTGAGGCAGTCTAGATACCAGCGTCCATCCCTCGCGTGGATGTGTGGCTGTGTAGATGTAAGTATCTCCTCCGGGGTTGTCGTTGGGCGCAAAGAGAGCGTAGAACTTGCCGTTGTGGTACTTGAGTGAGGTAGCCCATTGTCCGCGGCCATAGACAGTGCCGCCTTGCATGTCATATTTGGGACTGTCAGTGAGCTTGTTGAAGATGTAGCTTGTGGTAGTCCAGTGGGTCAGGTCCTTAGACTCCATGATAGGAGCGCCGGGCATGAGGTGCATGGTGGTGCTGACCAGATAGAAAGTGTTGCCCACGCGGATGACGTCTGGGTCGGGCACGTCAGCCCAAATCATGGGATTCGTGCAGATGGTAGAGGCCGACGCAAAGAGGCACTGCGCCATGAGGATGATGGTCAATAGCAGTTTGTTGTGTTGCTTCTTCATTCCATTATAATTGAAATTGTTGGATGTGTTGGGTCATTTCCCCTTAATTGTTGTTGCAGGTGGCATAGAGTCCGATGCAGACACCGATGAAACCGCCTGACTTGCCTGTGCTCAGGTTGACGGCGTCGACACCGCGGGCCAGCGTTTGCCACGCAGCGTTGCCCTCAGCATAGTAGAAGTCGTAGTAGCGTCCGTGGCCTTCAATCTTCAGACGGAGGGGCTGGTTGTCCTTATCGGCAGAGAGAGGGGCTGAGGCGATGACGCTCTGTTCCTTTTCGCTCTTGGTCAGCGTTACCACTGGCTGTCCGTCGCGAAGTGTCTTGCCAAAGACGAAGTTGAAACGCTCATTCTGTAATAGCACTACGCCGGCAAGGTCTTTCTGTGTGCGAGGCATATAGCGGAGTGATGTCTCTGCTGTGAAATTAGTGTGCTGCTGGCGGCAGAACACGGCAGCAGGCGACTCCTTCTGCGATATGTTGACATCTTTAGGATGAATGGTCAGTCCGTTGCCTACGGTATAGAACTTGTTGTCAGGATTGCGCAGGAACATCCAGCGCATGCCGAGCTTATCGCCCTTGAAGTTGTCCTCGTAGCTGAAGTTGCCAGAGTAGCGGATGACGTTGGCGTCTTGAAGTGGTTGCAGGCCAGGTTTTTCGACGATGTTGGGCAATACTTTGTTTTTCTCTAAGATGGTGGGCCATCCGTTCTTCCAGGTGACGGGCATCAGATAGGTATCGCGTCCCGTGTTGTAATAGTCCTGCTCATAGGGTCTGCAGCCGAGGAACACAGCCCACCAGCTACCATCTTTGGCCTGCACCAGGTCGGCATGGCCGGTACTCGACACAGGATCCTCTCGGTTGGGGTCGACACCGGTGCGCTGTGTCAGAATGGGGTTGTTGGGACATTCTTCCCACGGTCCTTGCGGTTTTTTGGCTCTGAAGATGACCTCACTGTGCCAGGCACCCGTTCCACCTTCGGCGCACATCAGATAGTAGTAGCTGCCGATCTGGTAGAGATGGGGCCCTTCAATCCAGATGGGATGCTTCTCCACATGGGTACCGCCCCGTACAATCTCGATGGGCTTGCCCACGGTGCTGTCGCCTTTCACGTCGTAGCGCAACAGCCGGATGGCCCTCTGTCCTTCGTATTCGGTCTTGCCCATGACGGGGGCGTTGTGCACAATCCATCCGTTGCCCTTTTTGTCGAAGCATATTGACGGGTCAATGCCGTCAATCTTGGGCAGATAGATGGGCTCGCTCCATCCCTTGCGTGGGTCTTTGGTTTTTACGACAAAGTTTCCGGCGCCCACGTTGGTGGTTATCATATAGAAAGTCTTATTCTTCTCGTTGTAAGTGATGGCCGGAGCGAAGATACCACCCGACACGTTCTGATGCTTGAGAGGCAGCTGACTGTCGTGGTCGAGTACGTAGCCCAGTTGCTGCCAGTTGACCAGGTCCTTACTGGTGAAAATAGGTACACCCGGAAAGAAAGAGAACGATGAATTGACCAGATAATAGTTGTCGCCAGCGCGGCAGACGGAGGGGTCGGGGTAGAAACCCGCCATGACGGGGTTGTAATACTGCCGATGTGGGTCAATGGCTTGACTGAAACGATGGTCGTTGCCCTGATACTTGAAGTAGCCGAACTGGGCTTCTTGGGCTTCGGCGTTGGTGCAGAGCGTCATTCCAAGCAGACATGCTGCTAAGATGTTCTTATGTTTCATGCTGTTCAAAATATTTAATTAGTGATTGTCTGTTTGCAAAGTTAGTTCATTGTCGTGACTTCCGTTGTTTATTTTGTGTCATAGATGTTACTTTAAGTTGCATCATAACGTTTATTTTATTTTTTATGGAAGTTGTCATTTTAATAGTTGGCGAGACACGGTGGGTATGGAAAAGAACGTGGGCGAAGCTTCTTTGCGTTCAATAGCAAGTATCGGGCATGACATAAGGCATCGTCAAATTTATTTATGTTAAATGGCCTCTGAGAATGGCGAATTAGTCAACAAGTCGGTTGTCGGCTTGAAATATGCCGATTTTGAACTGTTTGATAATATACTGGGAATGAGGATATTATATGTTTTGTTACCGACAAGGCGCTTGATTTCTTTTCGACATATCGCCGTAGAGAGGGTGTAATGTCGCCGAAACGCCATTGGCTTTTCGTCGATAAGGCAATGGAATATCGCCGAAAAGACATCGCTGTTACGGCG
Source organism: uncultured Prevotella sp. (assembly GCA_900319905.1). Classification (GTDB taxonomy): domain Bacteria; phylum Bacteroidota; class Bacteroidia; order Bacteroidales; family Bacteroidaceae; genus Prevotella. Next base: position 13,029 of record ONQB01000009.1, read on the forward strand.
AAGAAGCGATGACAATGTGATTTTATGTTGATTTTGGCTCGTTTTAGACCTTTTTTCGTTGCTGTGAAATGTTAAAATCAAAATGGCTTTTTGTAATATATATTCTGAATAATGTTCTTCTAAGGTCCCCACTTTACGTCTTTTCTTTTATGGAATATATCCGTCTAATCTATAAGAGATGTGAAAGAGGATAATGTGCATGTCCTGTTACATCATCATGATGATAGTATTTTGGCACGAGTAACATTCCATTTGCATGATGTAACATTATGAGGATTAATTTGCTTTTTCATAGAAAAAATAATTGCCTTATCTTTCTTTTTTATTATATTTGCAAAAATATTCGATTCATCATATGAAACCAATTCTTGACCTAATAGTTGCTCTTCACTTCTCACGAAGCCACATGCAAGCATTGTTGTTGCTTGTGGCATGTTTGGTTCCTGCTTGTATGTCAGCACAGACAGGAAACTACCTGACCACGGAAAAGGGATTGTCAAGCAGTGTGGTGAAACAGATTTACCAAGACCACTATGGCATTATTTGGATAGCCACGAACAGTGGTGTCAATGTCTACAATGGTTACCAAATGAGAACCTATCAGCGCAATGTAGAACAGTCGAACAGTCTGGCAAGTAATTTGGTGAACGGCTTCTGCGAGGACTGCGACGGCAAGATGCTTGTGGCCACCAATTTGGGTGTACAGAAGTTTGACAATGAGAAGTTCTACCCGGTGAAAATGGTCAATGCGGATGGCCAAAAGTCGTTCTATGTCAATTGCATGCTTCGCCGGCGCGACGGCACGATAATTTTTAGCACCTCTGGTTCTGGCCTTTGGCGCAAGACGGGACCTCTTGAGGCCCGCAGGATTGGCGGTGCATTCAGCGGCCTGTCTTCCACCGTCACGATGATAGAGGACCCGACAGGTACCCTATATATAGCTTCGTCCGATCAGGGCGTGTGGTCATTGAAGGGCAATCGGGTGATGCGTTTTGCCTTGCCGGCAACAGCGTCTACTCCGCAAAGTCTTTGCTACGACCACCAAGGTAACGTCTACTTGGGTTGTATCAATGGCGGACTCTATGTGAAAAGTCGAGGCAGCAACCGTTTTGTGTTGGTCGGTGCTACTGCCGGCAAGCATGTGCTCTCGCTTGCCTGTACCTCGTCAGGCAATGTGCTTATGGGCCTTGACGGTGCTGGAGTAGAAGAGTATCACCCGATGACGGGTATGGTCAGCCGGCCATGGTTCTATAGCAATGAGGTGGACCTGAGCACGTCGAAGGTGTGCAACATACTGCTTGACCGCCAGGGCAACCTTTGGTTGAGCCTGATGCAGAAAGGCGTGTTCATTCAGCCCACATCGCTGTTGGGCTTCTCTTATATGGGTTACCGGCTGGGTCCTGGCAATGTCATCGATGACAAGTGCGTCATGGCGCTGGCCATCAACCACGACGGTGGTCTGTGGGTGTCGACCGACAATGGTGGCCTCTTCCTCATCAGCCGCGACGGCAAGTGCCAGCGTAGGTTCCTCACCACTACCAATGCTTCTTTGCCCCATGCCATCCTTGGCATGAGAGAGGACGCCAGTCACCGGCTATGGGTGGCATCCTACCAGGAGGGTTGCGGTTGGATTGACGAGCAGACCGGTGCTTACCACCGGTTGCCCTTTACGTTGAACAAGGCCAGTAGCGTGTTTGACGTGGAAGTCGACCCTCACGACAACCTTTGGATAGGCACTATGAGTGACGGCTTAAAGCGACTGAACTTGAAAACTCAGCAGTTGACCGAGTATTATGCCTCGAACCGCCCCAACAGCATCTACAACAACTATATCATGCAGTTGCACCTGTCCGCCGATAAGACATTGCTTTATGTGTGCACCACCGGAGGCTTGAGCTGCTTGGACCTGCGCCGCAACAGTTGGACCAGTGTGTTTGGTACAAATTGTCTGTTGCGTGACCATACCGTCTACGACGTGACCGAGTCGCCTGACGGTCACCTTTGGGTGGCCACGCCCGATGGCCTTTATGCCTATACCTTTAAGACACGCCAGCTCAAGCGCTATAGCACGGAGCAAGGACTGGCCAGCAATATTGTGACGGCGCTGCTCACCGACAGCAAGCGACGCATATGGATGAGTACCAACAATGGCATGAGCTGCCTGGATCCTGCCACCGGCAAGGTGAGCAACTTCTACCGGGGCGACGGTCTGCAGGGCAATGAGTTCTCCGATGGAGTGGCAGTGCTCGACAGTCGTTCAGGTATCATGGTCTTTGGTGGCATGAACGGCGTGACGTGGTTTAATCCGCTGCGTATCCAGCAGCGCAAGCATAAGTTGCCACTTTACCTTACTTCCTTCCTCATTGGCGATCAGGCAGTACACGCCGGAACCAAGTCGGGCAGTTTTACCATCACTGACAAGTCAGTGGAAGAAAGTACGCAGTTTGATTTGAGCTTCCGGGACAACTCGTTCACAATCGGCGTCTCGTCATTGGTCTACAGCAATCCTGAAAGTGTGACCTATTATTATTGTGTCAATGGTGAGAAGTGGACAGCCATGCCCCGCGGCAAAAATATGATGACCTTTGCCCATTTGGAGTCAGGAACCTACCACATTCAGGTGATGGCAAAGAGCAATATGGCCGAGTCGGACGTGAAGAATTTCACAGTGACCATTCATCCTGTCTGGTTTCTCTCTTTGCCAGCCAAACTCTTCTATCTGCTCTTTGTGTGCTACCTTATTTATATATACCTGCGCAATCTGAAACGCAAGCAGCAGGCTCACCTGCGTTTGCAGGAACATATTCATGCCGAGCAGATGTCAGAGGCCAAGCTTCGCTTCTTCATCAATCTGAGTCACGACATACGTACGCCTATGACATTGATTCTCACACCGTTGCTCTCGCTGATGAAGGAGGACAAAGACCCTGGCCGGCAAAATGTCTATGCCCTTATGAAGCGCAATGCAGAGCGCATACTTCACCTTATCAATCAGATGATGGACCTTCGCAAGATTGACAAGGGACAGATGGAGATGCACTTTTCTGAGACCGACCTCGTAGCCTTCACCAAGGGTGTGATGCGTCTCTTCCAGATTCAGGCTGAGAAACGGCAGATCAACCTGCAGTTGAAGGCTGACAGTGAGTCGGTCATGGTGTGGATAGACCGCACCAACTTCGACAAGGTATTGATGAATCTCCTGTCCAACGCCTTTAAGTTCACTCATACGGGTGGCAACATTCTTATCACTATCCGTCACGATGACAAGAATGTGCGCCTTACGGTGGCCGATGATGGCGATACTATTCCTGAGGATAAGATAGACCGTATCTTTGAGCGGTTCTACCAAGGTTCCACCATTATCCAGGGCAGGCAGTCGGGTACTGGCGTGGGGCTTGACTTGGCAAGGTCGATCACTGAATTGCACCACGGCACCATCTCAGCACGCAACACTGAGAACCCCAAAGGTTGTGCCTTCGACATCGACTTGCCTCTTGGCCATGCCCACCTCAAGCCTCAGGAGATGGTCACCGCCGAGGAGCAAAGGGAACTGGAGAGCCAGTTTGACCTCTCGCAGTTGGAGGATGACGAGACGGAGTTACAGCCGGCACCGGTTGAGGATCCTGCTCCAACCGCTGACGGTAACCGCCCGCACATCGTGGTGGTCGACGATGAGGACGATATCCGGCACTTCATCGCTCAGCAACTCAAGGCCTATTATCATGTCACAGAGTGCTCCAACGGAAAGGATGCACTTGCCATCATTCAGCGTGACCAGCCGGCTCTCGTGGTGACCGACGTGATGATGCCGGAGATGGACGGCTTTACCCTCTGTGCCAAACTGAAGGCGAATATCAACACCAATCATATACCCGTCATCCTGCTTACCGCCAAAGGTAGGGACGAGGATAAGACGGAGGGTATAGAACTGGGTGCAGACGCTTATATCTCCAAGCCCTTCTCCATGGATCTGTTGCGTTCCACCATCGGCAATTTGCTGCGTGGGCGTGCGTTGCTGCGCAACAAATACTTAGGCCATGAGACCATGGAGGAACAGGTCGAGGAAGTGAAGTTGCAGAATCCTGATGATAAACTGTTGGAGCGAGTGGTGCATGTCATCAACAACAACCTGCCCAACGAGGATTTCAATGTTGACCAGTTGGCTGACGAGGTGGGCATCAGTCGTGTGCATCTCTATCGCAAGATGAAGGAGCTGACCAATCAGACCCCCAGTGAGTTTATCCGCAATGTGCGCCTCAAGCAAGCCGCCAATCTGCTGTCCGACTCCCACCAGAGCATTTCCGAGGTGATGTATGCCTGTGGTTTCAGCAATAGAGCCTCGTTCTCAACTATGTTTAAGAAGTTCTATGGATTGTCTCCCCGCGACTACATGCAGGAAGCACAGAAGAAAAATAATTGATAAGCGTCTTTTTGAATTATAAGTTAGTGTTAGTAGGGCTGTGCCAGAAGTCGAGAGGACTTTGGCGCAGCCCTTTTTGATAGGCGGGGTAGGCAGGGTAGGGAAGATAGGCGGGGTAGGCAGGGTAGGGAAGATAGGCAGAATAGGCAGGGTAGGGAAGATAGGCAGGATAGGCAGGATAGGCAGGGTAGGGAAGGTAGGGGGAGGCTGACATTGGTGAAAACAATATGTAAATTCATCTTGTTACGTGTCGTGACTTCTATGTAACCTGTCAAAAACATGGGTTATTTGATATTATTTACTTTTGCATCCGCTATCGGGGAGCCCGTTGATGGGCTTTTACCCTATTCTCATTGTATATTCTATAAACAATATAATCAAATGTCAAAATAGTCTAAAAATTAAATTCAATGGAACAAGTAAACCTTAGAACCAAACGATTGCTTTCTTTGGCAACCATGTTACTGGTCTTTTGCCTGAACATGATGGCCCAGGGCGGAGTCGCTGTCAAGGGAAAGGTTGTTACCACATCCGGCGAGCCTGTCATCGGCGCATCCGTCATGGTGAAGGGCAAACCCGGCGTGGGTACAATCACTGATCTTGACGGTAACTTTGTCATGAGTGTGCCCAACGAAAACACGGTGCTTGTATTCTCTTATGTAGGAATGCAGAGCAAGGAAGTGAAAGTAGGCCATTCCCGTAACATGAATGTTACGATGGAGGACGACAAACGACTGCTTGATGAAGTCGTCGTTGTCGGTTATGGCCAACAGAAGAAGGCCAGTGTGGTGGGTGCCATCACCCAGACCACTGGCAAGACGCTTGAGCGTGCGGGCGGTGTAACCAGTATTGGTGCTGCCCTGACGGGTAATGTGCCGGGTGTTGTGACGATGAGTTCCACCGGTATGCCCGGCGAGGAAGACCCGAAGATTGTCATTCGTGGCGTGAGCTCGTGGAACAACAGCGACCCGCTCATCCTCGTCGATGGCATTGAGCGTCCAATGAACAGCATCGACATCTCGTCTGTACAGAGCGTCTCCGTCTTGAAGGATGCCTCTGCTACAGCAGTCTATGGTGTGCGTGGTGCTAATGGTGTTATCCTTATTACTACCAAGCGCGGTCAGGAAGGTCATGCGAAGATTGAGGTGGGCATGAATGCTACCTTGAAGTTTGCCAGTAAGTTGCCTGGCTCGCTCGGCAGTGCCGATGCCCTGACCATCCGCAACCAGGCCGCTGAGCAGGAGCTCGGTCTGAAACCTGAGTCGTGGAGCAAAGTGCTGCCTTTGGACATCATTGAGAAATACCGTCATCCGGCCAATCTCGAGGAGGCTGAACGATATCCCGATGTTGACTGGCAGAGTGAGGTGTTTAAGAACCACGCCATGGCCTACAACCCCCATGTCAATGTGAGTGGCGGTACGACGTTTGTAAAATACTTCGCAGCCATTGACTTCCTCCATGAGGGTGACCTCTTCCGGCAGTGGGACAACAACCGTGGCTACAAGGCTGGCTATGGTTACGATCGTATCAACGCCCGTACCAACCTCGACTTCTCGCTCACACGCACCACAACCTTAAAGGTGAACCTCTTCGGCAGTCATGGCGAGCGCAAGGGACCTTGGGGCACTGCCACCGGATCCTTTGGTGAGAGCCAACTTTGGCAGGCAGCCTACAGCGCACCACACGATGCCTTTATCCCAAGATACAGTGATGGTACATGGGGTTACTATCCTGCTGACACGCAGGGCGCGCCCAACTCGGTGATGAACCTGGCCCTCTCGGGTACAGAGAAGCATACTACCACACGTATCAACACTGACTTTACGCTGACACAGAAGCTCGACTTCATCACGCCCGGTCTCTCGGCCAGTGCGCTCATCAGTTGGGATAATGTCTTCCAAGAGGACGGACGAGGCATCAATGACCTCTATCACAACGCACAGCAAAAATGGATTGACCCCACGACCGGAAAGGCTGTCTACGCTCAGCCGTTGCAGGGCAATACCAACTTTGACTTCCAAGAGGGTATCCTCTGGTCCACAGCAGGTGGTGCGGTCAACAACGGAGCCACCGTGCGCAACCTGTTCTATCAGGGACAAATCAATTACGCCCGCAAGTTCGGTAAGCATGATGTGACAGCCATGGGTGTGTTCAACCGTACGGAGAATGCCTACGGCAGTGACTTCTCGCACTATCGTGAGGACTGGGCTTTCCGTGCCACCTATAACTACGATGGCCGTTACTTCGCCGAGTACAATGGTGCTTACAACGGTTCAGAGCAGTTCGGTCCCGACTATCGCTTCGACTGGTTCCACTCAGGTGCTGTGGGCTATACCATCAGCGAGGAGAAGTTCTTCAAGCCGCTGCGCAAGTATGTCGACCTGTTCAAGATACGCTACAGCATCGGACAGGTAGGTGACGACGGTGCCAATCTCGGTCGCTGGCTCTATGCTACACAGTGGGCTTACGGCGGCAATATAGTCCAGGGCTTAAACTCTGACGCCAGTCCTTATACATGGTATAAAGAGTCGAAGATCGGAAACTCAAACATCCATTGGGAAAAGTCGACCAAGCAGAATCTTGGTGTGGACTTTGGCTTCCTCGGAGGTCTCATTACCGGTAACGTTGACTTCTTCGTCGACAACCGTCATGACGTGCTGATTGCCGGCGGCAACCGCTCCATCCCCTCTTACTTCGGTGCCACGGCTCCTTCGGCCAACCTTGGTAAGGTACGTACAAGAGGTTACGAACTTGAACTCCGTCTGAGTAAGACGTTCAGCGGTCACCATGTCTGGGGTAACTTCTCAATGACCCATGCTACCAACAAAATCCTCAAATACGATGACCCGGCTCTCCTGCCTGATTATCAGAAGCAGCAAGGCTTTGCCATCGGACAGGATCATGCCAACCTGACTAGTGGCTTTGCCAATACTTGGGATGATGTCATCGGCATCACACGCTATGATACCAATGACGACCAGAAGATGCCGGGCATGTACGATGTCATTGACTATAATGGCGATGGTGTCATCGACAGCAACGACAGCGCACCCTATGGCTATACAGGTACACCTGAGAACACCTACAACGCCACCATCGGTTGGGACTGGAAAGGATTCTCGGTTTATGTGCAGTTCTATGGTGTGACCAATGTCGACCGCTATGTAGGCTTCAACTCTTTGGGCAAGAACCTCGATACTGTCTTTGACGAGGGCTCATTCTGGACGAAGTACGCACAGAATGCCGATGCTCCTATGCCTCGCATCAACTCTCAGCCTTCTTATTATGAGGGCACCCGCTTCCACTACGACGGCAGCTTCATCCGTCTGAAAAACGCGGAAATCAGTTACACCTTCACGCAGTCGTGGGTGCGCCACTTAGGACTCAGCAGCCTGCAGGTTTATGTCAATGGCAACAACCTTTGGGTGTGGAGCCGTATGCCTGATGACCGAGAGAGCAACTACGCTGGTACAGGTCTGGCTTCTCAGGGTGCTTATCCTACTGTCAAGCGTGTCAATATGGGTGTCAAAATCAATCTATAATGCATTCTTCAACAATGAAAAATATAAGACTATATATTGGAGCAGTGTGTGCCATGCTCACGCTGACACTCACGCAGACCAGTTGCACTGACTATCTCGACAAGGCACCCGACAGCGATGTGTCGCCGACAGATGCCTTCAAGGACTTCCAAAACTTCCAGGGATTCACCGAAGAACTCTACTACTGTATCCCCGAGTTCGACAAAGGTTATTGGACCAACTCGTGGAACTGGGGTGAGGATGAGTTGCAGAATGTCGGCATCAACTATCACATGGTCTACAAGATTGACCAGGGCGACTTCTGGGGATGGCAGAGCAGCCACGACGGTTGGCAGAGCGGATGGATGGATCGCAACAGTTTCAATACGGGTGGCGACCGCTTCGCTCATTCACTTGTGCCCGGATGCTGGTACGGCATCCGCAAGGCCAACCTCGGTATTGCCAATGCCGACAACTTCGTAGGTACAACCGAAGAGAAGAACCTGATCCTCGGCCAGCTCTATTTCTTCCGTGGTTGGTTCCACTTTGAGCTCATGCAGTACTTCGGTGGGCTGCCTTATATAGATAAGGTGTTGCCTTCCGACCAGGAGTTGCGCGAACCGCGCCTGAGCTACCAAGAGTGTGCCGAGAAGGCTGCTGAAGACCTGCGTAAGGCTGCCGACCTGCTGCCCATCAACTGGGACAATACCACCGTCGGTAAGAACACGCTCGGCAAGAACCAGTTACGCATCACAAAGATTACTGCGCTGGCTTACCTTGGCAAGGACCTGCTGTGGGCCGGATCGCCATTGATGAACAAGGTGAGCACGGGCAGAAGCGAATATAACAAAGATTTCTGCAAACGTGCGGCTGAGGCCTTCGGAGAACTGCTTGCTATGGTAGAGAGCGGACAGACACAGTATGGCTTGCTGCCTATGAAAGAGTATAGCAACAACTTCTATTCCATCGACGACAACGGCAAGATTCCCGGACAGAGTAAGGATGGTTCAGTCACAGAGGCCATCTTGCGTGGCCCGCTCTTCAATGGCGACTGGAACGTCACCAACTGGGGACTCTCCAAGCAGTTCTGTGCTGTCAACAGCGACCTCGACAACGGTGGCGTGCTCACTCTTCCTACTGCCAACTATGTCAACTACTATGGCATGGCCAATGGTCTGCCCCTCGATGATCCTGAGAGCGGCTTCGATCGTACGCATCCTTGGAAAGGACGTGACCCGCGATTCTATCATGACATCCGTCACGACGGTGACAAAATCTTCACCAGTGCCAGCATTTCAGACCACGAGGTTTACTCGGCCGATGAGATTGCCGCTGATCCAGCTAAGTCCATGCGCTATGCCAATCTGCAGACCGACGGTACCTATCGCAACGCTGAGAAAGGCAGCCGCACAGGCTATCTGCTCTATAAGTTCATTGACAACAGCTGCAACAAGCTCGACGACGGCTATGGCTGGAGCCATCACTTCCTCATCCACTTGCCCTGGATGCGTCTGAGCGACGTCTATCTGATGTATGCTGAGGCTGCCGCCGAGGCTTTGGGATCGGCCGACGCAAAGGTGGGCGAATGCCCCCTGACAGCTTTGGAAGCTATCAACAAGGTGCGTGCTCGTGCAGGTGTCTCACCTGTCGCTGCGAAGTATGCCTCCTCTCTCGATGGCTTTATGAGTGAACTGCGTCGTGAGCGTGCCGTAGAACTGGCCTATGAGGGTCATCGTTTCACCGACCTTCGCCGTTGGCTGCTCCTTGACAAGTATCCTTACAACATCAAGACCTCACAAGAGTTCAAGCGTGTGAAGTGCGATCTCAACAATCCGGAGAACAACGAGGTGTCAGGATTCACACAGAAGCTCATCCTCACTCGTAACTTCTCTGAGAAGCACTATTGGCTGCCGCTGAAGAAGAGCGACGTGAGCATCTATCCTGAGTTAAAGCAGAACCCGGGATGGTAACACACATTGAAAAGTATACGGTAAATAAGTAACAAGGTATAACTTCAAACCTTTGCATTCTCAATGAATAATCAAAATATATATAAAAGAAAAGCTCTGACTATTGGGCTGCTCGCTCTGTCGGCCTCAACATTCGCCCAGACAGTGGCCGACACCACGCAGGTCAACGTGGCCTTTGGTACAAAGGCAAAGTCAGAGTTGCTTGGAGGTGTCTCCGCCATCGACATGGAGAACCTGACGAGCAAAAACTATAACACCTACAGTCTTGATGCATTGCAGGCTTATGCCGGAGGCTATACAGGTCAGTTGTGGAACATGGGCGATGCGCTCATCCTCGTTGATGGTGTGCCACGCGATGCCAACAATGTACTGCCCACTGAGATCCAGCAGATCACCTTCCTGAAGTCAGCCAGTGCGGTGGCGCTCTACGGCTCACGTGCTGCAAAGGGCGCTGTGTTGATCACCACCAAGCGCGGACGTACCGATGGACTGAACGTCAGTGTGCGCGGCAATGCCGGAATGTTCACGCCCAAGGAGTACCCAACTTATCTTGGTGCTGCCCAGTATATGAGTCTCTACAACGAGGCTTTGGCCAACGATGGCAAGTCGCCCGTTTATTCCGAGACTGATATTTACAACTATGCCAGTGGCCGCAATCCTTATCGTTATCCCAACATAGACTTCTTCTCAAGCGACTATCTGAAAAAGGCCTACAACCGCTACGATGGCGATGCAGAGTTTGAGGGCGGTGGACGCTTCGCCCACTTCTATGCTAATATTGGCTTCTACCATGTCGGCGACCTCATCAAGTTTGGTGAGGGGAAGCACAACCACACCAACCGCCTCAACGTACGCGGCAACATCGACATGCGGTTCAACGACTGGGTTACGGGTTGGGTAGATGCCAACGCAACCTTCTATGACCAGCGTGGAGACCGTAGCAACTACTGGAATCAAAGCGCTACTTTGCGTCCTACTACGCAGTACCCGCTCACGCCGCTGATTCCCATCGATATGATGAATCCAGACGTGGCTGACATGCAGAAGATGGTGGCCAACAGCAACTACATCGTTGATGGAAGGTACATGCTCGGTGGTACGCAGAGTCTGCAGACCAATCCCTTTGCAAGCATGTACGCCGCCGGATACAACACCTTTACAAGTCGTCAGCTGCAGTTTGATGCAGGCATTAACTTCAATCTCGACAAGGTGCTCAAGGGACTGAGCTTTAAGACCCACGCTGCCATCGACTATGCTACCTCTTATAATAGCAGCATTCAGAATGACTACTCGACTTACGAGCCTGTCTGGACCAACATGAATGGTAAAGACGAGATTATAGGTCTGAAGAAGTACGGCACCGACAAACATACGGGTACGAAGATTGTGAGTGACTCGAAGACCGTCCAAACCATCTTCTTTTCTGGTCAGTTCGACTACAATCGTCAGTTCGGTCTCCACGCTGTCGACGCCACGCTGTTGGCCCACGGCTATCAGGTGACCACGACGGGAGAATATCATCGTACGAGCAATGCCAACCTTGGCTTGAATGTCGACTACAACTACGACCGTCGCTACTACGCCAACCTGGCCTTGGCTGCCATTCACTCTGCCAAGCTTGCAGCTGGACATCGTGAGGCCGTCTCGCCAGTAGGCACCGTCGCATGGCGCATAAGCCGTGAGAAATGGATGGCCCCGACAGCCTCCTGGCTCGACGACCTGAAGCTCAACGCATCGTATGGCGTCATCAACGAAGACCTCGATATTGAGAAATACTATATGTATGACGACATCTTCACCGCCACCGGCACATGGTGGGGATGGAGCGAGAGTGCCAACGCCATGCAGACCTCAGACAGCCAGCGTGGTGGTAACGACGGACTCGGATTCGTCAAACGTAAGGAGCTGCGCTTGGGTCTAGACGCTTCCTTTGGCAAAGGACTGGTGAAGATTAACGCAAACTACTTCAATGTGAAGTTCGATGGCCTGCTCGTCACTCCTGAGAACATCTACCCCAGCTACTTCCATACTTACTGGCCGGTATCGACCTTCCTGCCCTACATCAACTACAATGCCCAGCGTCGTTCGGGCTTCGACTTTACTCTTGACGTCCATAAGCAGCTTGGCGAAGTGGACCTCATGGGTGGTGTTACTGGCATGTACTACACTTCGAAGAACACCAAGATCAGCGAAAACGTTGAGTATGACTGGCAGAAGAGCGAGGGCACGCGCATCGATGCCCTTCGTGGATATCGTTGCCTCGGTTTCTTCCAGAGCGAGGATGAGATCAAGAACAGTGCTGTTATCAACAGCAACACTAAGCCCGGCGATCTGAAGTATCAGGACATGAATGATGACGGCATCATCGACAGCCGCGACCAAGTCGTACTTGGCCACTGGACACCTGACTTCTACCTTGGCTTCCACTTTACTGCGAAGTACAAAGGCTTCACCTTCTTTATGAACTGGACCGGTGACTTCGGTGGCATGGGCGTGAAGAACAACAGCTATGAATGGTGCTACGGCGACCGCAAGTACAGCGACGTTGTACTGGGACGCTGGACGCCTGAGACAGCCGCCACGGCAACTTATCCCCGTCTGACCACCGAGGGCGGTGAACTGAACTTTGTGACCTCCGACTTCTGGACCTACAAGACAGATGCCGTCCGGCTGAACAAGGTGCAGCTGACCTACGACCTGCCCGACAATCTTTTCCAGGGTAAGTGGGTCAAGGGCCTGAGCGTGTACCTTAGTGGCAGCAATCTGCTTACTATTGCAGGAGAACGCAAATATATGGAGACCAACGTGGGCTCGTTCCCGCAGACGCGCTATTACAATCTTGGCGCCAAGGTTAACTTCTAATGCATAACAGATTATGAAAACAAGTAAATTTAAATATCTCTTCCTTGTAGCGGCTTTGGGACTGTCGTTCACCTCCTGTGACGATTTTTTTGAGCCTGCCAAGGAAAACAACCTCGGCTTGGACTATATGGACAAGAACGCCTCTTATGCCGAGGGCGTGCTGGGCAATGCCTATACGCGTATCCCCTGCGGTAGCTTTCCTTTCAGCGAGGTGGGCACCGACGATGCTGTGAGCAATGATGCCACCAACAACTGGCGCAAGCTGGCCGGAGGCACATGGACATCCAACAATAATCCTACCGAGCGTTGGCGCGACTGCCGTGCGGCCATCACTTATCTCAACCTCTTCTTGAGTCGTGTGGATGGTGTACATTGGGCCGACGACGATGTGGCACGTCGGCTTTACGCCAATCGTGAGAAAGGAGAGGCATTTGGCATGAGAGCCATGTTTATGTACTATTTGCTCCAAGCCCACGGTGGCTATGACGATAGCGGAAAGCTGCTCGGCGTACCTATTGTTACGACACCTGAGGGTGCCTCCAGCAACTTCAACCTGCCGCGTAACACCTTCGCCGAGTGCATGAAGGCTATCTATGATGACTGCGACAGTGCACTGGCTTTGCTGCCCGACAAGTATACCGACATTGCTTCGGAGTCTGATATTCCTGCTTACTATAAGCAGATGGGTGCAGACGTAGATCGCATGAACCGTGTCTTTGGATCGAAGTTCAATGGTCGTATGGACGCTTCCATTGTTAAGGCATTCCGTTCAAAGGCAGCTCTGCTCGCTGCCAGCCCGGCCTTCTCCGCTGAGTCGGGTACGACCTACCAGCAGGCTGCCGACTATGCCGCTCAAGTGCTGGATGCTATTGGAGGCATTAGTGGCATGGACCCGACGGGCTGGACATGGTATGCCAACAACAGCGAGATTGACGGACTGTCCAATGGTGCCAATCCTAAGGAGGTCATGTGGCGTGGAGAAAAGTCGAGCAACAATGATTGGGAGACCAACAACTATCCTCCTTCGCTCTATGGAAAGGGCCGCATCAATCCGACACAGAACTTTGTGGACGCCTTCCCAGCTGCCAACGGTTATCCTATTACTGACCCACGCAGTGACTACGACCCATCCGACCCCTACAGCAACCGAGATCCGCGCCTGACCGCTTATGTTGTGGTTGACGGCGGTGCCGTTGGTGTCAACAACACGGTCATCAATACGGAGAAAGGTTCCGGAAAGGATGGTATCAACAACGAGGTGGGCAGCTCTACACGCACTGGTTACTACCTCAGAAAACTGCTTCGCCAAGATATTAACCTCGACCCGAAGGTCAACAGCAAGCAGTTCCACTACACACCGCGCATCCGCTATACCGAGATCTTCCTCAACTACGCAGAGGCTGCCAACGAGGCCTTTGGCCCCAAGGGGACAGGCACTCACGCTTATTCTGCCTACGATGTGATCAAGGCCATCCGCCATCGTGCCGGTATCACAGATGACAGCTATCTTGACGAGTGTGCTGAGTCCAAGGACAAGATGCGTGAGCTGATCCGCAACGAGCGCCGCATAGAGCTTTCGTTTGAGGGTTTCCGCTTCTGGGATTTGCGCCGCTGGAAGGCTCCCATCACCGAGACAGCTAAAGGCATGAGCATCGCTACTGATAACAATGGCTTGAAGACCTACACTCCCATCGATGTGGAGACACGCGATTACAAGGATTATATGTACTATGGTCCGATACCTTACTCAGAGATGCTGAAATTTAGTGAACTGAAACAAAACAAGGGCTGGTAATGTCCTTCACCTCTGTTCCCCCCTTCTCTCCCTCTTAGGAGTAAGCGGGGACAGAGACAACAATTGCCATAAACGATTATTGAATACGATTATGAATAAGACTTTTCAGAAGCTGGCGATGCTCGCCTTACCATTATCTTTCTTGCTGGGCTTTTCCTCTTGTGAGAACGGCGACAAGGAGTTTGACGACTATGACTACCAGACGGTCTATTTCGCCCAGCAGACACCTATACGCACCATCACCCTTGGCACTGATGATGACTTCCCCAATGACTTGGACAATGCTCACGAGTGCCAGTTGCAGGTTGTTGTCGGTGGGGTATGGAAGAACCATCAGGCCCGCCACGTTAAGATTGCCGTTGACAACAATCTGGTCAACAACCTCACCTTCAACGCCATTGACGGTGAATCATTTGTCAATACTGGCAAGCCTGTCATGGCTATGCCTCAGGAGTATTATAAGCTCGAAAGCAACGAAGTAACCATTCCGGCCGGCCAGGTCCGCGGAAAGGTTAACGTGCATCTGACTGATGCATTCTTTGCTGATCCTAAGTCTGCGCAGGTAACCTACGTGTTGCCGGTGCGTATCATCTCTGCTGATGACTCAATCCTGCAGGGACATGACTACACGCTCTACGCCATCACGTATAAGAACCCTTACGCTGGCAGTTGGATTGTCACTAATAACGAAAGTGTTGTGTCTCTGACCACTTTGTCGATGAGCCAGGTGGCCTATGCTCATTCTGAGGTCGTCAAGGTTGACGGCAAGGAGAAGACGCTCGATGGCACTGTCGTCATGACTGTGGCTGATGACGGAACAGTGAGGTTCTCTACCACTTCGCAGGACTGCACGGTGGCAGGCAGCGGCAAGTGGACCTCATTGGGCGCCAAGAAAGATACCTCGAAGAAATGGGGTGATAAGGAACGCGATCTCTTCCAGGTGAAGTATACCATTACTTATAAGTATGTTGACGGTGGTGAGACCAAGACCCTTGTCAAGGATTACGATGAGAGCCTGGTGATGCAGACGCGCGCCAATAAGATGCACACTTTCTCAACGAAATAATAACGTAACTGAATATGAATAAATCTATTTTCTATATAGCGGTGTCAGCCATGCTGCTCACGGGTTGTGCCGACGACAATGTGCCAGGCTTCAACGTCGACGAGCCGGCCAGCGCCATGTCCCAGGACAGTCTGAATGCTTATGCACCGCTGAAAGATTATGTCGACACGGTGAAATACCCCAATTTCATCTTGGGTGGTGGCACTTCTGCCGTCCCATTCAATCAAGAGGGACAGGTCTTTGCTTTGGCCAAGTCCAACTTCAACGAGGTGGTAACCGGCAATGCTTTTAAATATGCCTCTGTGGTGAAGTCCGACGGTACAATGGATTTCGGTACGGTTCAGGATTTTGTGAAGAAAGCCACGCAGGCAGGTTTGAGCATCTATGGTCACACGCTTTGCTGGCACTCGCAGCAACAGGTGGGTTACCTTACTGGTTTGATCACCGATCCTAATGCTGCCAAGCACGTGTTGCATCTTAATATTCCTGAGGCTAAGGCCAATCCGTGGGACTGGGAGCTTTATGTGGATGTCCCCAAGCATATGGAAGCAGGCAAGACTTACACGCTCAAGATGCGTGTCAAGGCTTCTCAGAACTATCATGTCACCGTGTGGCCTCAGGGCGAGACCGCGACGCAGTATTGGCCGACCCCGGAATTTGATGCCACGACGGAATGGACGAATGTCAACAAGTCCTTTGAAGCAAAGCAGGAACTCAAACAGATACGCTTTGAGCTGGGTACCTTTAGCGGCGACTTGTGGATGGACGATGTGCAGTTGCTGGACCCCGATGGCAACAACCTTATCGCAGAAGGCTCGTTTGAAGACGGCAACATGGATGGATGGTCGAAACCTTCATGGCACAGCTACACGTTGAACATTGTCAACGATCCTGACCAGGGCGCTGAATCCGGTGGCATGTCCGACGAAGTGAAGAAGGACACGCTGACATGGGCGCTCAACAACTTCATCTCCGGAATGATGAAAGCTTGTGACGGTAAGGTGAAGGCTTGGGACGCTGTCAACGAACCAATGAGTGATGCTGTACCAACTGAGTTGAAGACTGCAGGCCGCGATGGAAGTGCCAAGGAAAACTTCTATTGGCAGGACCATCTGGGCAAGGACTATGCCCGCACCGTCATTCGCCTGGCCCGTAAGGCCGCTGGCGACTCTGTGCAGCTGAAGCTCTTTATCAATGACTACAATCTTGAGGCTGCCTACAACCATAACGCCAAGTGTCAGGGTCTTATCGATATGATCAAATATTGGGAGAGCGACGGTGTGACGAAGATTGACGGCATCGGTTCACAGATGCACGTCACATGCAGCATGGACCCTGTGGTGCAGAAAGCCAATGAGGATGCTTACGTCAACATGCTGAAGATGCTTGCTGCCACTGGCAAACTGGTTAGACTCTCAGAACTCGACATGGGTGTTCAGGATGAAAACCACAACACGGTCAATACTGCTGATGTCACACCTGAGATGCAAAAGCGCATGGCCGAGTACTATAAGTTCATCGTCGAGAAGTATCTTGAGATAATACCTGTCGCCCAACAATATGGTATCTGTGTCTGGGCACCTACCGACAGCCCGAAGGGTAGTGGATGGCGTGCCGATGAGCCTATTGGCTTGTGGACTGTCAACTATGTGCGCAAACCTGCCTACGCCGGTTTTGCAGACGGACTGAGAGGAAAATAAAAGTTGCGAAACTTTATAACCTGCGGTTGCGCGCCCTTAGCATAGAGCGCAGCAACCGTCAGGTCATAGCTATATATCAATTCTTTCATTATCTAATATCCTAAAGCTTCATCTATGCATCAGCCTTTAATGGCACTACTGACAACCCTCTCCCATTTGTGGGGAGGGTTTGCTTTTCTTCGTGCTTCATCAATGTTGACGGCGTGACAAGGCAAAGAATACATGAGAATGGTAGATGATAAGCAGTTCTTGTTAGATGTAACAGTCATACCACAATATGAAACGTGTTGTAAAGTAACTTCCCGCATTTTTGTTTTATCTTTGCAAGGAGGAACAACGAACTTCTTAAGCAGTAAATTAAATCTCTAATACATATGAATCTAATCTCTAATTTACGGCATCTCTGTCTTGTTGCGTTAGCATTATGGCTGATGCCTGCGTCACTGAAGGCCGCGCCCGACCCCAATTTCTACATCTTCCTCTGCTTTGGGCAGAGCAATATGGAAGGCAACGCCAAGATAGAACCGCAAGATCTGACAGGTGTGGATCCTCGCTTCCAGATGATGGCAGCCGTCGACGACCATCGGCTTAATAGGAAAATGGGAGAGTGGTACACGGCTACGCCGCCACTCTGCCGTGAGAATACGGGACTAACGCCCGTCGACTATTTCGGTCGTGAGATGGTAGCGCGATTGCCGAAGAATGTCAAGGTCGGCGTGATCGTCGTAGCTGTCGGTGGCTGCCATATCGAGACGTTTATGCGCGACTCTGTCGACAACTATGTCAAGACGCGCGCTCCACAGTGGATGAAGGGCATGCTTGCCTGCTATGGCAACAACCCCTACAACCGCCTTGTCACCCTGGCACGTAAAGCTCAGCAGGTGGGTGTCATCAAAGGCATTCTGCTTCATCAGGGCGAGAGCAACACTGATGATGTGCGGTGGCCTGAGAAGGTGGCGTGGGTTTACAATCAGCTGATAGCCGACTTGCACCTGAAGACCGAAGACGTGCCCTTGCTTGCTGGCGAGGTGGTGCGTGCAGACGGCAAAGGACGTTGTGTGAGGATGAACAACATCATCGACCGACTGCCAGAGACCATCCATACCGCCCACGTCATCTCTTCAGAAGGATGCACCAACGGTCCTGACAATCTCCATTTCGACGCCGCCGGCTATCGTGAGCTTGGCCGGCGCTATGCTTACAAGATGCTGTCGCTGCTGGGCTATCCAGTGTTCAAGACGGTCACCGTTCCCAGTGATGCGGTGACTAGTGAGACTGCCGAGCCAGGTAATGATTTTCCGAAGATTGATGGCAACCGGCGCGCTTATTTCCGTCTGCACGCTCCGTCTGCACAGCATGTTGTTGCCGACATCTGTGGCAAGAAATATGACATGCAGCGTGATGAACAAGGCACATGGACGGGCGTGAGCGATCCATTGCCCGTCGGCTTCCATTATTATTTCTTCTGGGTTGATGGCGTGCAGGTCACCGATCCTGCCACCGACACCTTCTTTGGCTGTTGCCGTCAGGCCAGTGGCTTGGAAGTGCCCGAAGGCACCGAAGGCGATTACTATCGTCCCCAGCACGGTGTGGCCAAAGGCCAGGTGCGCTCGTTCCAGTATTATGCTGCCTCCACGCAGCAGTGGCGCCGGGCCATGGTCTACACGCCGGCCGAATACGAACAAGGTAAGAAGCGTTACCCCGTGCTCTATCTCCAGCATGGCATGGGTGAGGACGAGACTGGCTGGAGCCACCAGGGCAAGATGCAAAACATCATGGACAACCTCATTGCTGAAGGCAAGGCGGTGCCAATGATTGTTGTGATGGAAAGCGGTGACGTGAAGGCTCCTTACCGACCCGATAAGGACGGTGGCAACCAGGCAGGTCTTAGCCAGTATGGAGCTACCTTCTATCAAGTGCTCATCAATGACCTGATTCCCGCCATCGACAACAACTTCCGCACGAAGACCGACCGCGACCATCGTGCTATGGCTGGTCTGTCGTGGGGTGGACACCAGACGTTTGATATGGTGTTTACCCATCTCGACAAGTTCTCTTATTGTGGCGCATTCAGCGGCGCCATCTTCGGGCTGAATGTCAACAAGACGTATGATGGCATCTTCACTCGTCCCAATGAAGTCAACAGCCGGCTGCACACGCTCTTCCTCGGATGTGGAACGGAGGAGAACATGGGCACAGCCAAGCTCATCAAAGATCTCAGAGAAGCCGGGGTGAAGGTCGACGACTACGTCTCGCCAGGTACGGCACATGAGTGGCTGACGTGGCGTCGCTGTCTGAAAGAATTTGTTGTAAAGCTATTCAGACAATAGTCGCTCAAGCATGATGGCTTGACTTCACTTTTATTTAAAGTATTACAATCATGAACTTTATGAAACAACGACATCACTCCTTTCTAATTTTGTTGGCTGTGTTGCTCTGTCTTCCTGTCTCCATGCTGGCCGATGGCTTACCGGCTCTTCATGTCGATGGAAAATACTTCAAGGACAACAACGGTAACATTGTCAACCTGCATGGTTTCGGCCAGACCTACAGCCCGTGGTTTAACGAGCAAGGCTCCAGGTGGACCAACTATGACGTCAACAAGTGCCTGGCTTATAACAAGGGACTCATCGACCAGATAGTAGCCAAGGGCTGGCACATGAATTTCATGCGTCTCCACATGGATCCTTACTGGAGCAACCAGCCCGGCGCTTCGGTTAAGGGTGAGAGCGACATATCAGCCTTCAGCATGGCTCGATTCAAGACCTACTTTGCCCAAGTCTTTATGCCAATGGCCAAGTATGCCATCAGCAAAGGCATGTATGTGGTGATGCGCCCGCCAGGGGTGTGCCCCGAGAAGATACAGGTGGGCGATGCCTATCAGCAATATCTTAAGCGGGTGTGGGGCTATGTGTCACGCCAGCCGTGGATCAAGAACAACCCCAACGTGCTCTTTGAATTGGCCAATGAGCCTGTGCAAGTATACTATGCCAACGGCAAGCAGGCCACTGCGGCCAACGACAGTGCGCTGACGCAATACTTCCAGGCTATCGTCGACACCATCCGTTGCTCCACCAGCACCATCTGTCTCGTGCCCGGTTGGGCTTACCAGTCAAAGTATGCTTGTTTGGCCAATCATCCCGTCAAAGGCGGTAACATAGGCTATGCTATTCATTGTTATCCCGGATGGTTCAATTCGGGTTCCGAGAGCACGCCCGATGTCGACTACGCATCGTTTAAGAAAGGGTGGGATGAGGAAATAAAGCCCATCACCGACATTGCGCCAGCCTTCGTCACCGAGATGGACTGGGCCCCCGAAAAGTATAAGTCTTCCTGGGGCAAGGGTGTCACGGGCGTGGCCGGAGGAAAAGGCTTCGGAGCCAACTTCAAGAAGCTGTGCGATGACTGTGGCAACGTCAGTTGGATGCTGTTCACGGGTCCTGAGCTCCTGGCTCGGTACGACGATGCCGCAGCCGACGGCTCCACGTTTCTCACCGACCCCGCGGCCTGCGTGCGTCCGTGCTATCGCTGGTTTCAGGAATATGCCAAGGTCAATTATCCCCGTGCCGATTTCAAGATGCTCTCTTCATCTGTCAACGACAAGAACCATACTTTTATCAATCCCGTTATCCAGGCCGACTTCCCCGATCCGGAGGTTATCCGCGTAGGCGATGTCTACTATATGGTCACCACCACGATGCACCACTTCCCTGGTTGCACGTTGCTCAAGTCATACGACCTTGTCAATTGGGAGTACTGTGCCAATCCGCTGGCCAGCATCTCCAACCTGCCTTATTACAATCTGGAGGATGGCAAGAATATCTACGCAGCAGGAGCATGGGCCAATGCCATGTGCTATCGCAACGGTAAGTTCTATATCATGTTCAACTGTTTTGGCAAGACAGCCGACGATGGAGGAGGCTACCTGCTGTCAGCCACCGACCCAGAGGGTAAATGGACATTGACTAAATTGCCGCGTGGCTTCTACGACCCGGGTTTCTTCCAGGACGATGACGGTACGCTCTACTGCGTCTATGGCAATGGCACTATCTACGTGGCCAAGCTTGACGACAACTTCAACTTGGTGGAGGAACATAAGGTCATCACCAAGCAGAACCTGGAAGGCAACCATATGTTCAAGAAAGATGGCTACTACTACATCTATTCCACGTGCTGCGCCTATCCGGCTACGCAATGGTGCTACCGGTCGAAGAGTGTCTTCGGCAACTATGAAGAGAAAGAAGTCTTCGACCAGAATGCCATCCATCAGGGACAGATCATCCGTACGCAGAGCGGCGAGTGGTGGACTATGCTGATGAAAGACAATGGTCCGTTGGGCCGCATGCCTTGGCTCGAACCAGTCAAATGGACCAACGGCTGGCCCGTCATCGGTGACAACGGTAAGGCGCACACCGCCTATCAGAAGGCGCCCGACGTGGGACGCATCTACCGCACCACCTATCTGCCCACCAACGATGCCTTTGCTGACTACAAGCTGGGCAAGCAGTGGCAGTGGAACCACAATGCCGACGCTTCCTGCTACAGTCTCTTTGAGCGTTCTGGCTTCCTGCGTCTGCATACGGCCTCCGTCACCGACTCACTGCTCAAGGCCCGCAACACCCTTACGCAGCGCATCTTGGGCTTCCACGGAGACAGCAATATCTCTTTGGGCACGGTGGCTATGGACGTGAGAAACATGGCTGACGGCGACTTCGCCGGACTCTCTGTTTTCCAAAAGCATTACGGTATCATTGGCGTGCGCAACGATGGCGGACAGTTTAAGATTGTGCAGGTCAACCGCGACGGCACCGAGCAGACGGTCAGCATCACGCCCGGTGAGCTGATCTACCTGCGTGCTACGGTCAACACGGTCGACAACACGGCCACGTTCTCCTATAGTCTTGACAACACCACCTACACACAGCTGGGCGACAAGCTCAACATGCGCTACGACATGAGCATCTTCGTGGGCAACCGCTTTGGCATCTTCAACTATGCCACCAAGGCATTGGGAGGCTATGTCGATGTAGACTGGTTCTCAACTGACGCTGACTTCAGCGAGACCGATCACTACGACCTTTCTCAGTCCAATTACACCGAGGAGAGTCTTACGGTCAAGAGCCTTTCGCCCGATCAAAAAGACATGACTGTCTTGTTGGGCGGCACCGCTTCGTTATCCCTCACGGCTACTTTTGCTGACGGACACAGTGAGGACGTGACAGCAACGGCCAAGTATACGGTTGACGATGCCAACATCTGTTCTGTTTCCGCCGGTCGCATCGATGGCAAGGGCCTAGGCCACACCACGGTTACAGCTACCTACACCGATCCCATCGGCAACGAGGTGTCTGCTTCTTTCCCGGTGAGCGTTGATGTGTTCCCGCTGAAGGAGAATGCTGTCAGCACCACCATCTGGGGAACCAACACATTCTCGGAGCATAATGGCGCTATGACCATTTCTCAATATGGCTTTGAAGGCTGGCACTACGACCGTGGCGTCGATATCTCTCCATATAAGTACATCGTTGTTGAGCTCAATCAGCCACAGAGCCTTGGGGCGCAGTTCCGCCTCTTCGACCATAACAACTACTGGACCGATTGTAGCCAGACCAATATAAGCGGTACTAAGACGCTCATCGACCTCTCTGGCCTTCACCGCGTCACCAACAATGCACAGGGTACGGCCATCGACTTGAGGCATATCTACATTGCTGGCTTCTGGGTGCTTCGCCCCGGAACGCTCTACGTCAAGAAGGTTTACCTCAGCAATGACGGGCTCACCGACGTGGGCATCGCCCCGGTGCTCTACGATGCAGCGGAGAATGCGCCCGTCGATGTTTACAGCCTCGCCGGCATTCGTCTCTATCACAAGGTCAAGTGGAGTGAGGTTAAGACCAAACTGCCAAAGGGGGTCTACATCGTGGGAAACAAGAAGAAAGTAGTAGGAGTGGGCTCTGGCGATTACCGCAACTAATTCTGATCTAAGTTCATAAGCGAGAGCAAGAGACTTGCAAGGTCTGCTATTGATGCAGATACTACAAGTTCCTTGCTTTTTTTTGTTTATCCGACAATCCGTTTGATTTGTCAATTTTTATTGTGTTAAAACGCCTCTGAGAATCGCGTCGTGGCCACAAACCACCCTCTTGCTCAAAATAAGCCTATTCTTGGTTATATTGTGTAAGTAATTATCAATCAGTAGTTTAAGAAGATATAGTTCGAAAATCCAATAATTAGAGTATGCGATATCGCTGAGATAGCGTTGGCTTATCGGCGATATCGTACTGGCTTTTCGCCGAAAAGGCGTCGGAGTTTCGCCGAGATGACAATGGCTTATCGCCGATATCGTGACGGCTTATCGCCGATAAGCCAATTTCTTTTCACCGCAAAGTCAGCTCATGGTCGGCTTTGAGGCATTTCTGTCCCAATTTTACTCCAATTTCTTCTCAAAACAGTGTTAAAATTCTAACACCGTTTAGTCAATTATTTTCAAGATGGGAGCAAAACGGACAGATGGTGCTATTGTTGCGTTTGCCCAGTGAAAGTCCATCAGAATGGTGATTGGACCACAAACAGGGCGTATCAAAACCGAGGAAGTCCAGAAGTTCGGAAGTTAGGAGATTCTGTCATTACTATAATAATACCTTATTAGCAGATACTTATGTATTTGACTGAACTCCCGGACTTCTGAACTCCTGGACTTCTCCAATTTTGGTATAGCCTCCTCTGTGTGAAGGAATAATTGTTTTAAACCAAGGTTGCTACCACTTCCTCGCGTGTGCCTGGCAGCATATCGATGACCGGTATCTCCGGCATGGTGTAGCATCCGGGTTGCAGGCGCATGCTAGCGCGTGCCACATTGACCAGCACCTGTCCGGTGAGAGCCGGATTGTTGATGCTCATGTCGAATGAGAAACGCTGGTTCTGCGTCTTGCCGCTCACGCCCTTGCGGGTCATGTGAACACCGTGGCCCATGTCGCGCACTTCGTCCACGCTCTTTACGGCGAACACGTGCAGTTCGTCGTGTGCAAAGTAATCGTCGGCCTTCAGTTCGTCATACACTTGCTCAACGGTGTAGCCGTCCTCCAGCTCCACATATACCATGCGGCGGTGGATGCCCTCACCCAATGGGATGGTCATGGACAGTGCGTTTTTCACACCTTTCTTCGAACGGGCTACAACGCTGTGACCCATTGACATGCCCGGACCGAAATTGGTGTAGCTGAGGCCCTTCGGAGCCAGGCTCTCAAGCAGCACACGTACGATAGAGTCAGACCCCGGATCCCAACCGGCGGAAATCACACTGACGCGGCCTGCTTTCTTGCAGTTCTCCATCTGACGGGTGCGGTAGTCGAGGATGGACGTGTGGATGTCGAAGCTGTCAACGGTGTTGATGCCCAGGGCGACAATTTTTTCTGCATAGTCAGGACACAGGCGTGTGGGTGTGGCAAGAATGGCCACATCCACATCCTTCAGCTTCGTGATGTCGTCAACTACCTCATAGGGTGTGAGCTCTAAGGGCTTGTCTTTGTCACCTTGACGACGTACGATTCCGGCAATCTCAAAGTCGGGGGCTGCCTCAAGGGCTTGTACGCTGAAGTGGCCTATGTTGCCATAACCCACCACAGCAGCTCTGATTTTTTTCATAGTTGTATTTCTTTTATTGGTGAATGTTCTTTGCTACACGAACTCTATACGAGTTGTGTGCAAATTTACGTAATAATATTGAGACGATTGCCGTCTCGCCTCCCTTTTTGTTGCAGGTTCGTGTTTTTTTATGAGCTGGCAAGGTTATTTGTCGTCAGTATCATCATCATCCTCGAAGTCCTCGAAGTCCTCATCCCATCCGAACATTGCCGGTTCGATGAAGTTGTCGAGGGCTCGCCGGTCTTTTTTAGTGGGGCGTCCCGTGCCGCGCTGCCGGTCAACAAATCCGCTGATGCGGCTCATCTCCAGCAGTTCGTACTGTTTCGGGTCGGTGACGTTCTCATATACTTGCGGAATGAGTTTGGCTCCGACGCGCTGCTCGATGCACGAGAGCACCTTGAAGGAGTAGGTGACGGGCGGCTTGCGCACGTTGATGGTTTCGCCGGTCTTGATGATACGGCTGGGTTTTACATTGACGCCGTCGATGGTCACGCGGCCGTTCTTGATGGCGTCGACGGCCGTGCTGCGCGTCTTGTAGATGCGTGCTGCCCAAAGCCATTTGTCGATTCTTGCCGAAGGACCGGCCTTCGGCATTTTGGGTATATTCTCTTGTGCCATATCGTGATGGTTGATTGTTCCCGCAAGACAAGTCGCAGTAGGACCTGTGGCGGGCGTTGCCTTACCGTTTGGCGTGCTTGCCAAGCTTGTTGTATTGGTTCATTGTATTGTCTATGCCTTGCAGCACGAAGCTCTTGGCGATGTCTACACTCAGATCGAGTGTGGGCTGCAGAATTTTCATATCCTCTTCGGAGTAATGGCCGAGCACCCAGTCAATCTGTCCACCCCGTGGGTAGTCGTTGCCGATGCCGATGCGCAGGCGTGCGAAGTCCTGGCCGATGAGCTGCATGATATGTCCGAGTCCGTTGTGTCCGCCATTGCTGCCATTGGCCTTCAGCCTGAAGTCGCCCAGGGGCAGGGCCACGTCATCGCTGATGACGAGCAGCCGTTCCTGCGCGATATGCTCTTCATTGAGCCAGTAGCGCACGGCATTGCCGGAGAGATTCATAAAGGTGGTGGGCTTGAGTATGAACACCTTGCGGCCCTTAAGAGAGGCCTCTGCCACGAAACCGTAGCGGCGGTCACGCCATTCGGCTCCTAAGGCTGTGGCCAGTGCGTCGACTGCCATCCAGCCTGTATTGTGACGCGTTCCGGCATACTCGTCGCCGGGGTTGCCCAATCCACAAATCAGATACTTGTCCATAATATAGAAGGGTTGTTAGATGGCGCTTGACGAGATGTGCTGGTCCTCCCGCATCTTGTCGTTTGCACCAAATAATAAAAGGTAAAAAGGGACCTCTGTCGGTCGCCTTTTTACCTTTCATATGATGGTTAATGTAAATTTACTTTGCTGCGGGAGCGTCAGCTGCAGCCTCGTCGCCACCTTCCTCAGTAGCATCGCCGGCGCTGGCGGTAGCGTTACGTGTCATCTTCACAGAGCAGACAACGACGTCCTTGCTGGTAGCAAGCTCAAGACCCTCGTAAGACAGCTCGCCGACCTTGATGCTCTTGCCGATGCGCAGGTTGGTCACATCCACATCGAGGTGCTCAGGAATCTGCTGATAGGGAGCAGTCACGTCAATCTTACGGATAGACAGGTTCATACGACCACCGTCGCGTACACCCTGTGCCAGACCAACGAGCTTGACAGGAATGCCGATGGTAATAGGCTTCTGGTCGTTCACCTCGTAGAAGTCAACGTGCAGAGGTGCGTCGGTAACGGGGTGGAACTGAATCTCCTTCATGATGGCCGTATGGTCGGTGCCATCAATGTTCAGCTTTACGACATAGATATGAGGAGTATAGATAAGCTTGCGAAGCTCGTTGAAGGAAGCGGCAAATGCCAAAGCGACAGGATTGCCGTCAGCGTCCTTTGACTCACCATAGATGTTGCAGGGAATGAAACCCTCTTTGCGCAGCTGCTTAGATGCCTTCTTGCCTAAGACCTCGCGCTTCTTACCGTTAATGCTAATCTCTTTCATAAAATTTTGTGTTACTCTAAATTAAATTGTTTTTAATTCGCCATCACACTGGAAATTGTTTCCCAATCTGAAAATGCGGTGCAAAGGTACGACTTTTTATTTGGTTAGAACAAGGTTTATGAAAAAAATATGAATAATTGCCTTTGTTTTTTTGTTAGTATGGGATTATTTATTACTTTTGCAATGTTAATCAAGCGACGCTAAAGAGTAAGAGTGATGATCAATCGTGAATTAATTCGCATCAAGGTTGTCCAGTTGACCTATGCCTATTATCAGAACGGCGATAAAAACATGGATAGTGCCGAGAAGGAACTCCTTCTCAGTTTGTCGAAAGCCTACGACCTTTATAATTATTTATTAGAGCTTATCGTTGCCGTAACACAGGAGGAGCGGGAACGGGTAAATCGTGCAGCTACCGTTGCTGCAAGCGAGGGGCGTGAGGCTCCTTCGCAGAGATTTGCGCTCAACAAGTTTGCCATGCAGCTTGAAGAGAATAAAATGCTTAAGAGCTTTATTGAAGATAAGGGCCTTACTTGGAACGACAACAAAGAGTTTGTGCGCAGTCTCTGCAACAGGATAGAGCAGAGCCAGACTTATACAGATTATATGAGTGCGCCAACCGACGATTACGAAGAGGACCGTGAGGTATGGCGAAAGCTCTACAGGCAGCTCATTGAAGACAACGATGACCTTGACGCATTGCTGGAGGATAAGAGCATCTATTGGAATGATGACAAGGAAATCGTTGACACCTTCGTGTTGAAGACCATCAAGCGCTTCGACCCGAAAGAAAAGGCAGATCAGGAGCTGTTGCCCGAATACAAAGATGAGGAGGACAAAGAATTCGCACGCAAGTTGTTGCGTGCCACCATTCTCAATGCGGACACCTATCAGCGCTATATGAGTGAGGCTTCTCGCAACTGGGACTTCTCGCGTCTGGCATATATGGACGTGGTAATCATGCAGATTGCCATCGCCGAGATGCTCAGTTTCCCGAATATACCCTTGCAGGTGACCATCAATGAGTATGTGGATCTGGCCAAAGCCTACAGCACACCACGCAGTGGCGGCTATGTCAATGGCATGCTCGATGCTATCGCCCGCTTCCTGGTGAATGACGGCAAACTGCTCAAACCGCTGCCTCCACGGCCAGAGTGCCCACAACAGGAGGAAACTTCAAGACAGAACAACCGGAGTTTTGGCAGCCGAGGTTACAATAACGGCTATAATAATGGCCGCAACAATGGTGGTCAGCGCCGTAACTTTAATCGTCAAGGTGGCTACAACCAGTATGAGGGCTATAACCGTTATGGTGACGGAGGTCAGGCTCCCGCATCCACTCGTTTCGTACATCGTCCCCGTATCAATGAGACGCCGGCTGCAGGAACCGCTACACAGCCAGCTCAGCCGGATGTACAGCCTACCGATGGCCAGCCCACTCCTAACGAGCAGTAAGAATGGGGCTGTGTTACAAGTGGTAGTAGTATAATGTAGACAAATAATTAAATTAAATGATGAATATGATTCACTTATTGTTAGATGCAGCACCTGCAGGAGCGGGTGGCGGCATGGGTGGCATGATTTTCATGCTGGTTGCTATCTTTGTTATCATGTGGTTCTTTATGGTGCGTCCCCAGCAGAAGCGCCAAAAGAAGATTCGTGAGTTTCAGAACTCTCTTCAGGAAGGCAGCAAGGTAGTAATTGGCGGTGGCGTCTATGGCACAGTCAAGCGTATCGACACTGCCAAGAATACGGTAGATGTGGAGATTGCCCATGGTGTGGTGATTACGGTTGATAAGGGTTATGTCTTCCAGGATGCAACCCAGCAGCAGCCTAATGCATAGACTTCATCAATTATATAAACTCTTGAAAGGTTCCTTGTCGGGGTTCTCCGGCAAGGACCTTATCATTTTCCTCTTCTTCTTGTGTCTGAGCGGTGTCTTCTGGTTGATGGAGACGCTCAACGAGACTTACGAGGTTGAGATTCCTGTGGCTGTTCGTCTCTATGGCGTGCCCAAGAACGTAGTCCTTACCTCGGAGATGTCGGATACGGTGCGTGTCACCGTTCGCGACAAAGGCTTTGTAATCCTGGGCTATAAGACTTACAACCCTTTGCGACCCATCAAAATCAGTTTCGCGGCTTATGCCAATAAGGACACAGGAACGGGACAGGTGCCTGTAGCCGATATGCAGAAACTTGTCCGTCAGCAACTGGTGGGATCGTCGGCCATCACAGCGATAAAGGCAGAGAGTCTGGATTTCTATTTCAATTACGGTCGCAATCGAAAGTTCCACATCCGTCTCATCGGACATATCGTGCCGGGAGGCAACTATTATCTTTCCCATGTGCAGTTGTCACCCGACTTGGTAACAGTCTATGCCAGTGAGGAAACGCTCAGCAAGTTGTCGGCTGTGGAAACAGAACGGCTCGATGTGACCAACTTTGAAGACACCGTGTCGAGAATTGTACGGCTGAAGCCTATAGCCGGTGCCAAGATCGTACCAAACACCATCAAGGTGACCCTCTTCCCCGATGTGCTTACGGAAGGCAGCGTAGACGTGCCCATCACTGCCATCAACAAGCCGGAGAGCCTTACCATACGCACGTTCCCACGTTCGGTAACCGTAAGATACAGTGTAGGTGCCAACGCTTACAGACAAGTGCGTGCGTCTGACTTCTCCGTCTTCATAGACTACAACGAGATTGCCAGTCATCCGTCTGACAAATGTAATATCTACCTGCATAACAACTCCCATTTCGCGCGTAACGCGTCGTTGGAAATCAAACAGGTGGACTATCTCATCGAACAGCAATGAAACATTACGCAATCACAGGTGGTATAGGCAGTGGCAAGAGCTTTGTCTGCTCATTGCTCAAAAGCAGGGGGATAGATGTCTATGACTGCGACGCTGCAGCCAAACGGCTCATGGCCTGCGACGAACAGTTGCAGGATCAGTTGCAACAACTGGTGGGCAAGGAGGTCTATCTGAATGGTGTGCTGCAGAAGCGCGTGCTGGCTGCGTATCTGTTGAAGTCGGAACATAACAAGCAAGCAGTTGATGAGGTGGTGCATCCTGCCGTAGCCGCAGACTTCCTGCGCAGCGATTACCAGTGGCTTGAGAGTGCCATTCTCTTCGATAGCGGCTTCAACCGGAGGGTGACTTTCGACTTCGTCGTCTGTGTGTCAGCTCCCGAGGAGGTGCGCGTCATGAGAGTGATGCAACGCGACGGCATCAGTCGTGAGAAAGCGTTGGAGTGGATTCACCGGCAGTGGAGACAAGAAAGAGTAGAGCAGTTGAGCGACTTCGTCATTGTTAACGATGGACGGCAAGACCTCGACGTGCAGGTGTCGGCGTTGCTCAGCGCGGCCGGGACCATTCAATGAAAACTATATTTATTATCAATACAGATTTAATTTAAATATCAAGAAACAATGGAGACAATATTATCAATCGCCGGTAAGCCGGGACTTTATAAACTGGTTTCACGCGGCAAGCAGAATCTTATCGTTGAAGCTATTGATGAGACTCATCGTCGTCTTCCCGCTTTTGCAACTGACCGTGTGACAAGTCTTGGAGACATTGCCATGTATACTGATGCAGAAGATATTGCATTGTGGGAGGTGCTGACAAAGGTCGGTGAGAAAGAAGACAGCAAGAAGGCTTCTATCAATTATAAGAAATGTTCATCGAAGGAACTTCGTGACTATTTTGCCGAGGTATTACCTAACTACGATCGTGACCGCGTGCACGACAGCGATATCAAGAAGCTGCTGCAGTGGTACAACATCCTCGTGGAAAATGGCTACACCGACTTCAAGGCCGTACTGGCTCCCACAGAGGGCGACAACGTTGACGACCGTAAGGAGGCATAAAAATAGCTTAATAGTATTCAGTCAACGTCAATACACAAAAGAGGCTGTATTAGAAGTCCGGACTTCCAGACATCTGATACAGCCTTTCTTGTGTAAGACTTCCTTGTGTAAGCCTTCTTTGTGTAAGCCTTCCTTGTGTAAGTCTTCTTTGTGTAAGCCTTCCTTGTGTAAGTCTTCTTTGTGAAGCCTTCCTTGTGTAAGCCTTCCTTGTGTAAGTCTTCTTTGTGTAAGCCTTCCTTGTGTAAGCCTTCCTTGTGTAAGTCTTCTTTGTGTAAGCCTTCCTTGTGTGACTTTCTAGTGTGAGGTCTCTTTTGTGTGACCTTTCTTGAGAGCTATGGCTGATGGCTATGGATGGACCAGTGTGCCTATCTCCTCACCATCGATGACCTTCTTAAGGTTGCCCACCACATCCATGTTGAACACGTAGATAGGCAGGTTGTTGTCCTGACACATACAGATGGCTGTGAGGTCCATTACCTTCAGCCCGCGCTCCAGCACTTCATGGTAGCTGATGTCCTTAAACTTCTTTGCCGTCGGGTCTTTCTCTGGGTCTGCTGTGTAGACGCCGTCTACACGTGTGCCCTTGAGCATCACGTCGGCCTCAATCTCGATGCCGCGCAGCGACGAACCTGTGTCCGTAGTGAAATAAGGATTGCCAGTGCCTGCGGAGAAGATGCAGACGTAGCCCTGCTCAAGTGCTTCTACAGCCTTGAACTTGCTGTAGAACTCACCAATAGGTTCCATACGAATGGCTGTCATCACCTTGGTCTTCACGCCAGCAGCTTCCAGCGCTGAACTCAGCGCAAGGGAGTTGATGACCGTGGCACACATGCCCATTTGGTCGCCTTTAACACGGTCGAATCCTTTCTGGGCCCCACTAAGACCACGGAAGATGTTTCCGCCACCGATCACGATGCCAATTTCCACACCCATGTCGTGGATGTCCTTGATTTGACGGGCGTAGTCGGAAAGGCGCTCTCCGTCAATGCCGTAACCTTGCTTGCCCATGAGGCTCTCGCCAGAGAGCTTCAATAGAATGCGTTTAAATCTTGCCATAATAAACTCGATTTTTATAACTTGTATTGAGATTGTTGTTGTTGCTGATTTTGCTGATGGTGCCGGCCTTTCCGGTGCAAGAGAAGGCTGTCAATTGCCTTATTTGATGATGAACTCCACCTCCTTGAAAGCGTAGCTGCGGATGTGGTCACCGCGGTCGCGGAGGATGAGATGGCCGTCATCTTCAACTTCCACAATAGCTGCCTCGAATTCGCCCTCGCTGTCTCGATAAGGGAAGAAGCCATGACTGCGATAGAGGTAAGACATATACAGCGCAACGATATGCTCGTAATTGCCATTGCGGATGTCGGTCAGATAAGCGTCGAACCGCTTGACGATGTCGCGTAGCAGGGCAAGACGATCGGTATCGTGCCCGATGATCTGCCAGAGCGACACTGGATTGGGTGCGTCGCTGTGAAATGATTGTTGGTTGACATCAACACCTGTGCCGATGATGCAGTCCTTGATATGACCTCCGCTTAAGGCTGTCTCAATGAGAGTGCCGCTGATCTTGTGGTCCTTCCAATAGATGTCGTTGGGCCATTTGATGGTGATATCAGGCGTGATGGCGCTCAGAGCATCGCGCAACGCCAAGGCAATAGCCTCGCTGATGATGAACTGACTCTGAATGGGTACCCATACCGGATGACAGAGAATGGAGAACAGCAGGTTCTTGCCTCGCTCGCTTTCCCATGTATTAGTACCCTGACCGCGTCCTCCGGTCTGGTAGTCGGTATAGGCTACGGTGAGACGAGGCTCCGGCTCAACACCGTCGAGCGTAGCCAACAGCGATTTCACGTAATCGTTGGTAGAATTGGTCTCGTCCAATTCAATATAATGCACGTCCTTCTGCGGCTTTGAGAACTTGTCAAGCAGAGAACGAACAGAAAACTTTGACATAGTTATTGAGTTGTTTCTTTATTGAAGAAGCGCTTTCACGCTATTCCCCTGCAAATATACGTTTTTTCTTTTAATTGAGGCACACGATACGGCAAATATTGTCTACCTTTGTCAGAGCATTTTTTATGAATCAAATAAATCTGCTGTATGATAGACGAACAGACAGACCGCGACGAGCGGTTTATGCGGCTGGCGCTTGCCGAGGCCACGGCGGCATATGATGAGGGTGAGATACCCGTTGGCGCGGTTATTGTGAGCCACGGTGTGGTAATTGCACGTGCGCACAATCAGACGGAAATCCTTCACGACGTGACGGCCCATGCCGAGATGTTGGCCATTACGGCGGCGGCCGACCGACTGGGCGGCAAGTATCTCACAGACTGCACGCTTTATGTCACCGTGGAGCCTTGTGTGATGTGTGCGGGTGCCATCGGGTGGGCGCAGTTGAGCCGTGTGGTCTATGGTGCTGATGATGAGAAGCGGGGCTACAGCCGTTTTGCCCCACAGGCGCTTCACCCGAAGGCTACGGTGACCACGCATTTGCTGGAGGAAGACTGCCGCAAGCTGATGCAGTCGTTCTTCAAGAACAGACGGAAGTAATATGGACAGACTGCTGCGTGCTTCGCGCAATGTTTAGAACGTATAGGCGATGCCCATATTGATGGCAATGAACACCAGTGACGGTTCGAACATGTATTCTGGATCGTGATATGACCGTAGCTTGCCGTCTTCGCCAATATAATATTGAGTATCCGAGGGTATGAGCTGGTAGTTGGGATTGCTGCCCCATCGGCCGGTAAGTATGTCGGCATGCATTTGCAGGCTTAGGTGACGGCTCAGCGCAAACTCGTAGCCAAAGTCAAAGTCGGTAGCGAAATAGCCGTGGTTGAAGGCAATCTGTCGTCTTTGCTTGTTCTTAACACGGTCGGCGTAGTGTAAGTAGCCAGGGGTAATGGTGAGAAACAATGCTTGTTGGTCATCGTTCATCAAATAACGGAACTTAAAGTCTGGTCCCACAAAATGACAACGCAACAGATCGTGGCCAGAGTGGCTGCCAAGGAATTTATAGCTCAGTCCGATGGCTACGGGTGAGGAGATTTGGTAATGATAAGCTGCGTTGCCGAAAAAAATAGAGGTCATGTTGTGCTCGCTTGTGAAGCTGTTCTTGCCTTTTGCAGCCAGTCCAATGCCACCACTGAGCGTCACATCGCTACCGCCGGTGGGTGTAAGCGTGACTGCTTGTTGAACTTGGCCGAAAGCATTTTGGCAACAGAAAAGGAAGGCGATATTTGCCATTCGTTTCCATTTCATCGTTCTAACATTTTTTATAAGGTTATCCCCATCTCCATGAAAGGTCAGATCTGATGAGCTTTCTTATCAATACCACTGCACGGCATTGCTGTATCCACTGCGCTTGTCGTATTTCAATGCATCGGTAAGTGTGGATGCGTTGCAGCGGAATGTGAAGTTATAGCTTGTATACGGTGCCAGCACCATCGAGCAACTCATGTTGAAGCAGTGCAGGTCGCGCTGAAGCGATGCCGTAGTCATGGATACTTTATGGTTTTCGAAGTCGTAGCCGCTGGAGAATGAGATGTTCCAACCGTCGCTGATGCGCACGTTGCCACTGACGTTGAGTGTCTGCGTGAACTTGTAGGGGTAGCGCATCGTCTTGTAGTTGAACTTGTTAATATCTGTGTTCTCACGCATGGTGATGCCATAGCCAAAGGTAAGCGACCATGGCATGGAGAAAGCCATGTAGCCGTCCTCGTCGGTATCGGCCTTTCCGCTGTCCTTTTTCTTGGCGCCACGCTGGGCTTCTATCATCGTGTCGTCGACATTGCTTTCGATGTCGGTGTCTATGCCTTCGTCATCGTTGTTGTTTTTCTTCTTGTTGCTTTTCTTGCTGTCGTCATCGCCCCCGCCAAACAATTTCTTGATTTTTTCCGGAGTCAGCGTGTAAGACACGTTCTGCGACATACCTTGGAAGCGTCCCCATTTGCCCATTCCCCAATAGGTGTGGTTGCCTACGTAAGGCCGTCCGTTGTCGTCGAGATCGTAGGCATAAGAGGCGAAGACCGCGTTGAGGTTGAACGTATAGTTCTTCCACCACTTCAGACGCAGCCTCATGGAGAGGTCGCTCAGCGGGTGGTAGTCGGTGGCCATGTTGTAGGACATCGAGAAGCCCAACTCGTCAATGAGGCTGATCTTCTTGTAACCCACAGAGTCGTCATCGCTCTTTATTTTCATCTCGATATTGTTGGACACATCCCATGAGATGCTTCCCGTCTTGCCTTTTCCTGGTACGCCGTACAGGCTGTTAGCGTAAGGAGAGTATTGTACGAGATCAGCATCCGTGCGCTGGTAGGTCTCGTAATAACCGTAGCGTGACGCGCCGAAGTCGGGCGCATAGCTGAAGGATATCTGGGGAGTGATGACATGACGTATGGCTATGATCTTGTCTCCGAAGATTTTGCGATTGGGCACGAAGAATCCATATAGCTTGGTGTTGGCCGACATGGACATGCTCCAGTTGTAGACGTTGTGGAATCCATACACTGTGTCAAGTACCTCCCGCTGGTTGGCAGTGTCCCATGAGCGCATGATTTTGTTGGTGTACATACGGTCGGTAAAGTCAAACTGCGGTGTGAGGTTGATATACTTCAGTACAGTGAAGTTGCCGCTGATAGGAATGCGGTGTTGCATGCCGTTTCTCCAGTCCTTGATGATGTTGGAGTGCATGAGCTGGTCTTCCTTGGTAGAGATGGAGTTGCTGAGCTGGCCGGTGTAGCTCATGGAAATTTTCTCGTACCATCTTTCCTTTCCCACTTGGTTCTTGCGGCGGAAGGGATAGAAGCGGGAGATACTGATGTTCAGGTCGGGCAGCGTCATGGCGATGCTCGAATCACGCATGTTCTGACTCAGGTTGGCTGTCGAGCTGAGCGACAATCCAATGCTGGAGAACGTCGTACTCCAGCTGACAGAAGAGGTACGTGTCGACTGTGTGAGCGTTTGCGGGGTGTACATGCTTGTCAGGTTATTGCGCTCATAGCTTGAGGTGGCAAAGTTCACGCTGGCCGAGAGAGAGCTGAAAGGATTGGCCTTGCTGTCCTGACGGTGGCTCCACTGTACCTTGAAGCTGGTCTGGCGGGCATAGTCGGGCATGCCCTTGTCACCGGTACGTGTGTCTTGGAAACTGAAGTAGAAAGAGCCGTTGTATTTGTATCGTTTCCGATAGTTGCTGGCAGCAGAGAATCCCCACGAGCCTTTTGTGTAAATCTCGCCAAGAAGCTTGAGGTCTACTTTGTCGCTGAGGGCAAAGTAGTAGCCGCCGTCACGGAGATAGAAGCCGCGTGAGTTCTCATCGCCATAAGTAGGCATGATGAAACCCGAGGAGTAGCTCTTTGTGAAGGGGAAGAAACCATAGGGAATGGCAAAGGGCAGGGGAACGTCGGCCACCACAAGGTAGGCAGGACCGAACACAACGTCTTTGCCTGGCCGTACCTTTGCACGCGATAGCGCTATGTAGAAATCAGGGTGCTCTTTGTCGCAAGTGGTGTAGCGGCCGTGGGCCAGATATACGTCTCCATTGTCGTTGCGCTTACTGATCTTGCTGCGCAGGAAACCGTCCTGCTGCTCTGTATAAGCGTTTTGCACCAGTCCCTTCTTAGTCTTGAAGTTAAAGGCGATGGTATCGGTGTCATAGGTGTCCGATCCCATTTGGAAAACGGGACGGCCCTTTATGCCGGTCTTTTCGGTGGAGTCAATTGAACCTGTAGCGTGCACCATGCTACTGTCAAGATTCATGTGTATCTTGTCACTCTTGAGGTCCATGTTCTCATACTTGACTTCTGAAGAACCATAGAGGCGTGCTGTGCGTGAGCTGGCATCATAGACCAGTGAGTCGTTGGCGGTATAGTTGACGGGTGCGTCGATGCCGTTTTTCTTCTGTCGGTTGAGGGAGTCGAGGTGGATAGAGTCGTCCACAGCCTTGTTGTGATGGTAGATGGCAAGCTGTAGCGAATCCATTGCAGTGGTGTCGACGGCGGCATCGTCGTCTTTGAGGTTGTCGGATTGTAAGGAGTCTTTAGCGTCATTCAGTGCCAGGCTGTCTTTCACAGGCACGCGGTGCTTCTTCCGCGGAAGAAGCACGTTACTATCGGCCCATGCCATGATGACCGCACAAAGAAACAATATGATGAATGATTTTGCTTTCATAACGCTCATAGACATGCAAAATTACTCAATCTATGTCGAACAATGGCTTCTTTTCTCAATTTTAACTATTAATTTTCAGCTAAACAGCAAACAATAAGCATGGGAATGGCGTTGTTGTATTATCAGTGCGGCGATATGATCCGTGAAGACAGGTTGGGCCGTAGTACGTTTTCTGTATTAAAAAATGCAAAACATCAGGCAATTTCTTGCTCTGATTGGAATAAATGTTTATTTTTGTTGCAACTATGGGTATACTATATTTAGTTCCCACGCCTGTGGGAAACATGGAAGATATAACGTTGCGTGCGCTGCGTATTCTGAAGGAGGCCGACCTGGTGCTTGCAGAAGACACCCGCACCTCTGGCATTCTGCTGAAGCATTACGACATTAAATGTCATTTGATGGCGCACCATAAGTTCAATGAACATGGCACGACATCGGGCATTGTCGACAGGCTGAAGGCCGGTCAGGTCATTGCGCTGATCAGTGATGCCGGTACTCCTGGCATCAGTGATCCGGGGTTCTTTGTGGCGCGTGAGGCCGCCAAGGAGGGCATAACGGTGCAGACCTTGCCGGGAGCGACGGCATGCATTCCGGCCATCGTGTCGTCGGGACTGCCTTGTGACCGCTTCTGTTTCGAAGGCTTCCTGCCTCAGAAGAAGGGCAGGAAGACTCACCTGGAGAGTCTTCGTGACGAGACACGTACGATGATCTTCTATGAGTCGCCTTATCGCGTCCTGAAAACACTGCAGCAGATGCGCGAGGTGTTTGGTGGTGACCGTCAGGTGAGCGTGGCACGCGAGATCAGCAAGGTGCATGAGGAACACGTGAGAGGATCGCTGGACGAGGCCATTCAGCATTTCGAGGAGACTGAGCCGCGTGGCGAGTTTGTCATCGTTGTGGCTGGAAAAGAAAAGGAAAAGACAGCCGGCAAGCTAGGTAACAAATTGAGAGACCAACGGAATGTGACTGGTGGCGAGGAGGCTGACAAAACTGCCGATGCAGACAACGCTGATAACTAAATGAAGGGTAATGTATGAAAGAAGGGAAGAGAAATGCTTCGCTGAAGACTTGGATGGCAATGTTGCTGTCGCTCGTATCAATGATGACCGCTGTGACGGGGTGCGTGCAGCGTAAGGAGGCTCCTGTGAGCCTGCAGACGGTGGCACAGGACGACTCGCTCAAGCAGGTCATTGCAGATAGAGAAGAGCAAATCAACAGCATGATGGCTACGTTGAATGAGATACAGGAAGGCTTCAATCAGATCAGTGAGGCCGAGAACCGCGTCAGTCTCATTCAGGACGATGAACGCACCGACAAGGCAGCAGATATTAAGGAAGACATCCAACTCATTGCAGATCGCATGCAGCTCAACCGTGAGCTGATAAAGAAACTGCAGAATCAGTTGAAGGAGAGTGACTTCAAGAGTGCCGAATTCAAACGGGTCATTGCCAATATGGTGAAACAGCTCGAGGCCAAAGACCAGCAGTTGCAGCAGCTTCGTGCAGAGCTCGATGCGAAGAACATTCATATCGCAGAGCTCGATCAGGCCATTACAGACCTTAATACCAACGTTTCTGACCTGAAGGCAGACAACGATATGAAGTTGGAGACCATCAATACGCAGGATCTGCAGCTTAATACTGCATGGTATGTGTTCGGTACGAAGAGTGAGCTCAGGGAACAGCGCATCCTGACGGATGGTAAAGTGCTGCAATCGGCATTCAATAAGAGCTATTTCACGAAGATTGATATTCGTGTTACCAACGATATCAAACTCTACTCAAAGTCGGCTAAATTGCTCACGCCCCATCCCTCGTCGAGCTACGAACTGGTCAAAGACAACAATCAGCAATACGAGCTTCGCATTACTAATCCTCAAATCTTCTGGAGCACCAGTAAGTACCTTGTGATACTCGTGAAGTAGTCTATTGGGGCACCATACATGTCCCGTTAGTGAAAAGATGTGATACATCGGTCGTGTTAGAATAAACATATCGATTGGAATATTGTTTACAATATGCCGTTCGACTTTTAACACTTTATTGTACTGATAAAAGGCCAAAACAGGGTTGGAACCATCATAAAATCGCATCGCTATTGTTTCTTCGGCGTAACGATGATGCCTTTTCGGCGAGATTCCATTGCCTTTTCGGCGAGATTCCATTGCCTTTTCGGCGAAATCTCAGTGGCTTTTCGGCGATATTCCGACCTTTTTTTGGCGATATCTTGAAGGAAAAGCATTTATCGTGGTCCGTTGGATATGTAACATGCTATCTTTCAATCTGTTACTAAAAGACTCAATATTGGCGTATTTCAAGCCAACGATCTCTTCGATGATTGGAACGCGTTTCTTAGAAGCCATTTAACACAAATAATTTTGACATTGCTTCATGCCAAGTCAGATAAATATTATTGAACGTATGGACAGCAATTAAATTTCGAGTGCATGTATCGTTGTCGATGGTCCTTGGTTAGTAGGCAAGCCTTATGTTCGCTGGGCTTGCCGGGAGAGTCAGGATTTTACCCGTCACATCACTTGTTCAGTTCGGCTGTCATCGTGTTCTTTCAATCTCTATGCCCACGTCAGCGATGCCGGGCATAATCTCACGCTTCATGTCATGTCGGACAGTGATATGAAGAGAGTCGCCTTTTTGCAGGAACTGTTCAGCTACCCGGAAATGATACTGAAAGTAGCTCACACCTTGTCCTCGCACTATGCCTTTGCGGTCGAAAAGCTCGCAGTTGAGAGTGTCGGCCTGCTTCTTGCCACTCGGGTAGACGGTTTGGTCTACGATGAGCGTGATGCGCTGAAAGGGGTAACTGTCGTTGATGCGCAGTCCAAGCCGCATGGCGTAGTTGCCGTCCTTGGCCAGGGGGGCAACGTCATATGACAAGACGTCAACCTTATCCCATCCTGATACCAAGGTGTGATGATAATAATCATACACCTTATTATTATTGCAGGCACATAATAATAAGGTGATGGTCACAAAGTATAATAAGAAACGTCGCATGACTAATCAATAATACTTATCAATCAGCAATGAAGCTTTCATTGTTTATTCATTTGAAGTGGCAACTCCATTATTGCTGTTGTTGCCATTGTCGTCCTTCCCAGTCACAGGCTTCGGTTGATTGGGCTTGCTGTCCGGCATAGTCTTCTCTGCGGCTTTGGGCATGTTGGCGGAAGCAGGCGTGTTGCCTGCGTTCTGCTTGTTGGCAGCGAGCTTGTTGCCTGGTTCTGCTTTTTTGGCACCGGGTTTTGTGGCTGTTGCTGGTTTGTTGTCTGCTGCTGGCTTATTGTCGTTATTGTCTTGAGTGGCTTTTGCCTTAGCAGGTTTACCTTTCTTATTTTTCTTTTTCTTTTTGCTCTTGTCGAAGCGGCTGACATCAGCATCTGCCAACAGGTCATTAGGCTTCTTCTCTTCCTTGGCCTTGTCGTCCATGAGGAGAGATAGCGGTTTCTCGCCATGTTTGTTCATTGCGATGATGTCGCGGGCACGCTCTGCCGTGATCACCTCGAGGTTGGCGGCCAGGTTCTTGTCGGTGGAGTAGGTACACAACCCGGCCAGGATGTCCGTCTTGAACAGATGGTACTCTGCATCTTTTGTTTCCAGCAGTACGTCTTTCGGCGGCAACTTCCGGCTGGCCTCAATGTAGTCGTCGACTTCGTAGTTGAGGCAGCACTTCAGCTTGGCGCACATGCCGGCCAGCTTCTGTGGATTGAGTGAGATGTCTTGAATACGTGCGGCATTGGTCGACACGCTGGAGAAGTTCTTCATCCATGTAGCGCAACAGAGCTCTCGTCCGCAGGGGCCTGTACCTCCAATGCGTCCGGCCTCCTGTCGTGCACCAATCTGTTTCATCTCGATGCGGACGTGGAAGGTCTCGGCCAGTACCTTGATGAGTTGCCGGAAGTCAACGCGTTCGTCGGCAATGTAATAGAAGATGGCCTTGTTGCCGTCGCCCTGATATTCCACGTCGCCGATCTTCATTTGCAGGCCGAGTCGTTTGGCTATCTGTCGGCTTTCGATCATGGTGTCGTGCTCACGGCTCTTAGCCTCATTGTATTTCTCTATATCTACGGGCTTGGCGATACGGTACACCCGTTTGATGTCGTCGGCTGACTTTAGGTTGGCTTTCTTAATCTGCAGGCTGACGAGCCGGCCGGTGAGTGTCACCACGCCGATGTCGTGCCCAGGGTTGGCCTCTACCGCTACAATGTCGCCTTTCCTAAGGTCAAGGTTGTTGACGTTGTGATAATATCCTTTTCGCGTATTCTTGAACTGCACCTCAACCAAGTCGGTCGACTCCGCGTTGCCAGGGACGTCAGCCAGCCAGTCGTAGGTGTTGAGTTGCTTGTCTTGCCGTCCTACACCTTCGTGAGAAAGGCCACGACCGCAACCGGAGCATATCTTGTAATCTCTCATTTATCTGGAATATTGTTTATCTGATGTATTTAAGTGTAATGTCGTTTAATGTGTTGCCTGATAAGCATGAATCCTTTGTGAGGCACTTATCGTCTGAGATTGACCACCATCTCCAGTGCCATGTCGAAGAATTGTATCTTGCCGTTGGCGTTCTGTCCGATGTCGGTCATCATGTGCTGCAATTGGTATTGTATGATCAGCACATTGCGTTCGTTGATGAATTTAGCAAAGTTGGCAGCGAAGGCTTCCTCGTCTTTTGTCATGTAGCACAACTCAGGTCGCTTGAAGTTGTACATGAAGTTTTCTCTGATCATACGAAGAAGGTAGCTGATGAAGCGCCTTTGTTTTTCTCTTCCGAACGCTGCTACGGTGTCACTCCATTTCTTTAGATCCCTTACGTCTTTGGTGAATGCCTTACGCATGAGCAAAACAAAGAGGTCGAAGAATTGTCTGTTCTCATTGCTGGCGTCGAGCTCCTCCAGCGCTTTCAGCCAGTTGCCGGCGGCGATGCGTGCAATGCGACGTGCATCATCGGCAGCGATGCTTCGTTTCTCGATGAGAGCCTGCTCGATGTCGGCATCGTCGATGCGTCGCATGTCGAAGCGCTGCACCCGACTGCGAATGGTCTCGAGCAACAGTTCTGGTCGCTCGCTGACCAAGAGAAACACTGTCTGCTGGGGAGGTTCTTCGAGCAACTTCAGCAGTTTGTTTGCGCAGGTGGCATTCATACGCTCCGGCAGCCATATGAGGCTAACTTTATAGCCGCCCAGACTTGCCTTGATATTGAGCTTATGAGCCAGCGCGTCGCTCTCTGCCTCGAAGATCTGAGCCTGTTGGTTCTCTGCCTGCATGAGCTTCATCCATTGTTCCAGGGTGAAGTATGGTCCGTTATTTAGCAGTTGTTGCCATTCCTTGGCATAGTCCGCACAGGTTACCTTGCGGTCGCTGCCTGCATTCTTAGGCTTGATGATGGGGTAGGAGAAATGCAGGTCAGGGTGACCCCATTTGCGGAGCATCGCTTCAGCGTTGGCTATTGACGAAGGGTTGGACAATATACTTTCTCCGTCCCATCGCTCACCGAGCAGATAAGAGGCGAAGGCAAGGGCTGTAGCCATCTTGCCGCATCCCTCCGGTCCGGTGAAAAGCATGGCGTGAGGAATACGCTTCTCGTCGACAAGTTGACGGAGGCGTGCCTGAGCTTCTTTTTGTCCGATGACGTTGCTGAACTGCATGTCTAAAGTATTTGTTTGCTGTGCTGAGAGTCTTTTAGAGTATTTGTTGTAGGATTTCCTCCATGCTGTCGAAGGATGAAATGGTGTAGAAGTGGATGTCGTGGATGCCGGATTTGTAAAGCTCACGGCACTGGTTGATGGTCCATTCCTTTCCAAGTTCGCGTGCTTCCTCGTCGGTCTTGCACTTCACGGCCTCCTTAGCCAGCTCCTGTGGCATGTCGCAGTGGAAGGTTTTGGGCACCTGCGTGATCTGCGAGAGTTTGCTGAACGGCTTGATGCCGGGAATGATGGGAATGGTGATGCCCATGGAGCGTGCCTTGTCGACAAAGTTGAAGTATTTGCTGTTGTCGTAGAACAACTGAGTGACGGCATACTCTGCGCCCAAGTCTTGCTTCTGCTTGAGGTATTTCATGTCCATCTCCAGGTTGGGGGCCTCCTCATGTTTCTCCGGATAGGCGGCCACGCCGTAGTGGAACTTCGGCTCTGGATGTTTGATGGGTGAACCGTCG
Source organism: uncultured Prevotella sp. (assembly GCA_900319905.1). Lineage (GTDB taxonomy): Bacteria > Bacteroidota > Bacteroidia > Bacteroidales > Bacteroidaceae > Prevotella. The sequence continues at coordinate 56,269 of ONQB01000009.1, forward strand.
ATGAAGAAGCCTTCGTTGAAGCGGTTGACTTGGCCAATGAGTTCTGTGGTATGCGCATAGCCTCCGGCCGTGGGCTTGAACATATGGTCTTCGCGTGCCTTGTCGCCGCGGAGCAGCAGCAGGTTGCTAATGCCCAGCAGTTGCAGGTCGATGAGCTCGTATTCGATCTCTTCCTGATTGACGCCCGAACAAATGACGTGGGGTATGACGGGAATGTCGTAATGATATTGTATAGCAGCAGCGACAGCCACTGTGCCGGGGCGTCGCCTGACGCACAATCTTTCAAACTGTCCGTCGCTGAGGGGATGGTAGACATACTCACTGTGATGAGTCGTGATGTTGATGTAATGGGGCTTGTAATCCTTTATCCGCTCGATGTTGCGGAAAAGCGCCCCGGTGCCGTTGCCTTTGAGGGGTGGGAGCACCTCAATAGAGAAGCCTTTCTCAGGCATGTTGAGTATGTCTACGATATTCATATGTTACAATGATTACGATGCATCCAAATTATTTGTACGCTACAAAGTTAATAAAAATATGCCAAGTAGTGGCGAGGATTGAAGAGAAACCTTGCGAAAACGTGATAAAATGTCGTTTCCTTGGCCCTTAATCCTGTCGTCTACTTGTCAATGCATCCAAAGACTGTAGCCAGCTGCCTGAAATCATTGATGCTGACGAGATGGGGATGACTGCGCACTTCCGTCTTTTCGTGTGCCCACATGAGCGGGTAGGGAATATGGACGGCATAGCCTCCCAACGACAGCACGGGAAGAATGTCCGACTTGAACGAGTTGCCAATCATGCACATCTGGCTGATATCGGTATTGAACAGCTGACACAGCCGTTTGTATTCCTTAGGTGTCTTGTCGGCCACAACGATGATGTCGTCAAACCACCTGCTCAGTCCCGACCTCAAGAATTTCTGCTGTTGGTCGAGGTTGTCGCCTTTGGTAAACACCACCATAGGGCACTGGTTGTTGTCATGAAGCAGACGCAGGGTGTCGACTACACCTTCGAGTGGCGTAGCCGGTATCTGCAACAAGCTCTTCCCCAACGCGATGATATGGTAGATCTCGTCGTTGGTCACGCGGCCATTGGATACAGCGATTGCGTTTTCAATGAGCGAGATGGTGAAAGCCTTACTGCCATATCCCAGCAACGGCATGTTGGCTGTCTCTGTCAGGAAGAGCTGTTGAGAGACCTTCTCTGGTGTGGCGTAGGTTCCTAATAACTGTTGATATTGTCGTTCTACCTCGTTGAAATGGCCCTGACAGTCCCACAGTGTGTCGTCAGCATCGAAGGCGATGAGGCTGATGGGTACTTGTTTGTCGTTGATAATCATGCTGTGTGTAGGTTGACGGTCATGCCTCGTCGGGCTCAAAACGGTCGTGCCATGCTTTGAAGCGTTGCAGTCCCTCTTCTCCGAACTTAGCCAGGCTCTTGCATGCCTTCTCGTAGCTCTTCTCGCGCTCGGGGTGGGTCTTGCTGTAGAACTTGTCGGCATAGCAGATGACCTGCTCCTCCAGCGTCTCCGGCAGGAAATCCTGATGGGGCAGTGGCAGTTGCTGCTTGATGATCTCGTCCTTTGTCAACCCAGCTCCCGTGTGGCGTTCACAGACTCGGGCGTGACGAGGAAATCCCTCGGCACGCATCATCTGCCCACCGATGAAACCATGACAGATGTATGGCTCAGTGCCGTAGCATTTGATACCCGGTGCATTGCAGCGGCAGATGCCGATGTCGTGAAGCATGGCTGCCTCCTCTATGAACTGTCGGTCTAGGTGGAACTCGGGATGTGCGTCACAAATCTTCAGCGCACGCCGCGCAACGAGTGTGCTGTGCGTAATCAAAATATCCCGAAGCCCGTTGTCTCGGGCCTCGGGATAATACTTATTGATGATACCTTTGTAGTCCATCTGTTGTCTTTAAACCATGAAGGCGCTACGCAAAGCGTTATTCCTCAGTCTTGTCTCTTTGGATATAGGCGATGACGTTGCCTTTTTGTACCTTAGAACCCTGCTTGGCGTTGATTTCCACGAGCTTGCCGCCGAGGTCAGCTTTCACCTCAACGAACTCGCCCCAAGGAGCCATGATCCAGCAGAAAGCATCTCCTTCCTTGTATTCCTTACCAATGTAAGGCTCCACGGCAGGAGCGGCCTCTCCGTCGCCCTGGAATTCCCAGAATATCTCACCGCGTACCGGTGCCACGATGGCATCAGCCTGTGCATGCTTGAAGGCAAGGGCCTCCTCGGGACTTACCTTGGCACCGAGCTTTGCGTCCTTGGCTTTCTGCAAGTCGGCCAGGAAGTTCTTCTTGGCCTGTCCGCTCTTGTAGTTGCGGTACTGCTCGGGGTGCATGGCAAGCTCAAAGAGCTCTTCGTCGTCCTGGCCGTAGTCCCAACCGTTCTCGTCCATTTCCTTACGGAAGTCGTCGAGAGCCGGCTTGAGCTGTGTGTGAGGGTCGACGTCAGTGAACTCGCGTCCTTGCTTCTTGGCAAGCTCCTTTAGCTCGGGTGCAATCTCACCGGGCACGCGTCCGCTCTTGCCGAGAATCATACCCCACATGTTGTCGTCGAGGTAGACATAGCGGCCCTTGCCCTGCTCCAGTGACAGTAGGTTCATCAGTGCGATGTTCTTGGTGTACTGTGAGAACGGTGTTACGAGTGGTGGATAACCCACGCGTGGCCAAACATAAGCCACCTCATCGAAAAGCTTGATGAGCAGATCGTCCATGGAGTACTCGGGCTCACCCTTCTTCTTGCGGATATTGTTGATGGTGGCACGCATGCCGCCGAGGTCTGCCATCATTGAACCCATCATGCCGCCGGGCAGGCCGCAGGTAAGCAACAGCGACGACATCACCTTGTTGTTGGGGTTGATGAAGTAGCCAAGCCATTCGTCGATGAACTCCTGTGTCATGGCTCTGGCCTTCATATATGCTGACATGTTGATTTCGGGAACCTCGAAGCCAGCGTTCTTCAGCATGCTCTGCACCGAGATTACGTCAGGATGCACCTTACCCCATGACAGCGGCTCGATGGCTGTGTCGATGATGTCGGCACCATTCTCACATACCTCCAGGATGCTGGCCATGCTCAGACCGGGGCCGGAGTGCCCGTGGTATTCGATGACGATGTCGGGGTGTTTTTCCTTGATCATCTTTGTGAGCTTTCCCAGGAAAGCAGGCTGTCCGATGCCTGCCATGTCCTTCAGGCAGATCTCCTCAGCGCCAGCAGCTATCTCCTCGTCGGCGAGCTTGGCGTAATAGTCCAGCGTATGGATAGGAGAGGTGGTGATGCACAGCGTGCCCTGCGGGGTCATTCCGCCCTCCTTAGCCCATTTGATGGACGGGGCGATGTTACGGATGTCGTTCAGACCGTCGAAGATACGGGTGATATCGGTGCCCTGTGCATGCTTCACGCGATACATCATGGCGCGTACGTCGTCGGGCACGGGATACATGCGGAGAGCATTGAGACCACGGTCAAGCATGTGGGTCTTGATGCCGGCGGCGTGCAATGGTGCCGTGAAGGCGCGCACAGCTTTATTGGGGTTTTCACCAGCCAACAGCTGCACCTGCTCAAAGGCTCCGCCGTTGGTCTCTACACGTGAGAAACAACCCATCTCCACGAATACGGGGGCAATGCGGGCCAGCTGGTCAGCACGGGGCTGAAACTTGCCGGAACTCTGCCACATGTCGCGGTAGACGAGACTGAACTGAATCTTTTTCTTCATTTGTGCTATGAATTTGTCTTTGTTTATCATTGAATGGTATTGTCGGTACGCCTGCACCTGCACTTTCAGTACCGACATGCAACAAGCCTTGAGCGGCCTGCAAAAAGCAGTGTAAAGGCATGTCTTTATTTGTCAGAGTGCAAAATTAAATAAAAAAAAAGAAAATGCTGATGAACAAACTCTTTTTTTATGATTTATAACTAACTTTGCAGAAACATATCGTGAGAAATGAAAGCAAAGACTCTATTGTTCTCTGTGGTTGGCACGGTGCTGGGTTCCGTGCTGTTGTTGACAGCCTGCAGTTCTGACGCTCCTAAGCAGGTTGGTAATAACATGGCAAGTCTTAAACTCAAGGGTGACAGCACAATCTACGGTTTGGCTTGTGAGGGCTGTACCGACTCTGTTGTCGTGATGTTGCCTTCCGACGACAGCGACCCAGTGACCTATAATATCATTGAGGCTAAGCGCAACGGTCATGTGCTTGGCAAACTGCAGATAGGCGACCGCATTGGCATCCTGCGCAACAAGACCAATAAGCATGTGGCTGACTATGTGATTGACATCGACCGTCTGCGTGGCATCTGGTGCTATATTGTGATGCCCAAGATGCGCGACTTTGAGCACATGAGCAAGCAGCTGCAGGCCAAGTTGATGAACAACATGTCCGACTCGCTCAAAGAGACTTTTCTCATTCCGCGTGAATATGGTTTCTACCTCAAACCGGAGTGGGAGGCACAGAGTGTGGGTTATGTGAGTGAAGCCAACGCACTGGCCGACGAGAGTCCGGTGGTCTATCCGCCGTTAAGCTATTTTACTTCATGGCAAATCTGGAACGGCAAGTTGGTTATGGTGAGTGGCACTCCGCATTTTAGTAACAATGGCCCGATGAAAGTCACCAATGTGGTTTACGATACCTGCAACATCGACTACCTTGGTGAAGATTCCTTGGTGCTGAGTTCCGATGGAGAGTCACGTAGCTATTACCGCAAGGCAAACCTCAACGACATCAATGCCCGCGCCCGTGCCATTGAGGCTATGCGCAGTAAGAAAGCGTTGGAGGAAACCAAAGTGCAGAACTGACAGATGGGAGAACATAGATAGTCAACCCCAAGAAGGGCTGTCCAGGTTCGAAGGATGGACTGTCCAGGTTCGAAGGATGGACTGTCAAGGTTCGAAGGATGGGCTGCCCAGATTCTAAGGATGGGCTGTCCAGGTTCGAAGGATGGACTGTGCAGGTTCGAAGGATGGACTGTTCAAGTACGAATAGGGGCTGTGTCAAACCATGATGGAAAGGTTTGATGCAGCCCCTATTTCATTGCTTGTGGGTATACATGAGCCTACTCGTGCGTTTCAAAGCGGCGCTCGGCCAACTGCTCGTATTTGGTGCCTGGACGGCCGTAGTTGGCAAAGGGATAGATGCTGATGCCGCCGCGGGGCGTGAACAGTCCTGTCACCTCTATATATTTAGGGTCCATGAGCTTGACGAGGTCCTTCATGATGATGTTGACGCAGTCCTCGTGGAAGTCGCCATGGTTGCGGAAACTGAAGAGGTAGAGCTTCAGGCTCTTACTCTCCACCATGCGTACGTCGGGAATGTAGCTGATGCGTATCTCTGCGAAATCGGGTTGGCCGGTGATGGGACAGAGTGACGTGAACTCGGGGCAGTTGAAACGCACCCAATAGTCATTGTCCTGATGCTTGTTGACAAAGGTCTCAAGCACTTCAGGTGCATAGTCCATCTTGTACTGTGTTTTCTTGCCTAAGGCATGCAGTCCCTCGGCTTTTCTATCTTCTGACATAATCGTTGTTGTTTATCCGATGTTGAATATCTTCAATACATTGTAGCTAATGCCTTCGTCGTAGACGTCGGTCCCCTCGTGTTTTTTGAGGAAATCCACCACGCGAATGGTGACGGGCAGAGCAATTACCTCGTAGAACGTCTTGAGGAACACCTGCCAGATCATGAGCTTAGGCAATTCTTCCACGGGAACGACGCCGCCCAGTGCCAGCGGGAAGAAGATAATGGAGTCGCAGCTCTCTCCTGCCACCGTGCTGAGGATGGCCCGTGCAGAGAAGTGGCGTCCTTTGTCGTGTATCTTCATTCGGCTCATCACGTAGGCGTTCATGAAGCTTCCCACCAGGAAGGCTACGAAGGAAGCCGCAGCGATGCGTGGGGCCAGCCCGAAGATGGCGTGGAAGCCATCCTCATTGTGCCAGTAGGGCGCGCCTGGGATGGCATCGCACAGCGCACCCATCGCCACGAAGAAGAAGTTCATGGCAAATCCGGTCCAGATGAGCAGGCGCGCCTTTCGGTAGCCCCATACCTCACACACGCAGTCGTTGATGATGTAGGATACGGGGAAGACGATGAGGCCACCTGTCAAGTTAATTGGGCCGACGGCGATTTGTTTGGTCTCTAACAGATTTGCCAGAATAAGGCAAACACAAAATAGAATACTGACGAGCATGTAGGTCATGCTCACGGACTGTCGCTGCGAGCTGGCAGTCCCTGACGGATTGATGTTATCTTTCATTTCTTGTTTTGTTGAAGGGGGTTGAGCAAGTACCCCTGCATGTTATTCGTTTAGAGGAGCCACCACATGTATCCTGCGAAGATGATAACGAGCACTATGCCTTCCCATCGTTCGATGCGGTATTTGGTGAAGGAGAAGAGCCAGATGAATAATATCGACGCCACCATCACTGCAAGGTCGACCATGGTGATACCCGTAATGGCCATTGGCGTGATGAGTCCAGTGATGCCAAGAATCATCAGAATGTTGAACACATTCGATCCTAGCACGTTGCCGATGGCTATGCCGCTGTTACCCTTGTAGGCTGCCACGGTGCTGGTGGCCAGCTCAGGCAGCGAGGTACCTCCGGCCACGATGGTCAAACCAATGACGGCATCGCTGACGCCAAGACTGCGGGCGAGAGAGGACGCGTTGTCGACAAAAAGATTGGAGCCAACTATCAATGCTACCAGTCCGACGATGATGAGCAGTATAGCCTTACCCATTGGCATGAGTTGTTTGAGCGTGTCCTCGCTGTTGTCGTTCTGTCCATTCTTGGCACCTCTCAACGTAAAACCAATAAAGACGATGAACAGAACGAAGAGGATAGCTGCATCCAAACGGGAGATGTGCTGGTCAAGTGTCATGATCATGAGCAGCACCGAAGCCAGCAGTGCCACGGGGACATCTTGTTTAACTGTGGTCTTGAGAATGGTGATTGGGGCTACGATGGCCGCTATGCCCACGATTAATAAGGCGTTGAAGATATTACTTCCTACGATGTTGCCCACTGCCAGATCGGGTGTGCCGTTGATGGCGGAGATCAGACTGACGAAGAACTCAGGCATGGAGGTACCGATGGCCACAATGGTCAGACCTATCACAATCTGTGGCACGCCCATGCGCTGTGCCATGCCCACCGAACCACCGGTGAGCCAGTCGGCGCCTTTCAATACCACGACAATGCCTATGATAAGGAGTACCACTTGCAACCATGCCTGTGAGGGGGCAAGCGAAAAAAGTAATATGTTGTTTCCCATCTTTGTCTTATTGGAGTGCAAAGTTACAAAAAAGCCTCGGATATTCGCATACCCGAGGCTTAAAAACTAACAATCACACAATTATAAATTTACTTATGGAACAAATGCTTTCGAATGATTATATCCTTTTCTTCATAGCATTCCTCTCGCGAGTAAGAGCGTTTGGACTTTACCCAATCTCAATGCTTCGGCTCACTTGCGTTTCTTGTTTGCCAACCTTCGGCAGTACAATGGTTAGTACGCCGTCGGCCACATGAGCCTCAATCTTGTCTTTGTCTACGTCGTCGGGCAGGGTATATGTCTGCTCAAACTTAGCGTAGCTCCACTCGCGACGCACGTAGTGGGCATTGTCCTCCTGCTTCTCTGACTGCTTGCCCATCTTCAGCGTCAGGTTGCCGTCGGCATTCAGACTTACGCTGAAGTCGTCTTTCGTCAAGCCGGGTGCTGCTACCTGCATCTCATAGCCATCGACACGCTCCAGAACGTTGACCGAAGGTGAGGCTGCTTTACTGGTAGCATAGTGTACAGGCATATCTATGTTGAAGAAGTCGTTAAATACTTCTGGAAGCCAATTCATACGTGTATTCATAATCTAATCTCCTATTTTCTAAATGATTCGTTAATGTTTACGCCCTACTACTTGCAACCCTTGTGCCGAAGATAGGAATATGCCAAAATGACATTTATGGCTGTCATTATGACGTATGACCCTTGTTTCGCTCCTCGTCTTCTGTGGTTGTGAAGCGTGATATCGCGAGCGGTGTTTGGAATAAGGAAATGTAACGGCCTTTACATATTCTTGTAACAGTATCGCAACACATCTTACTTAATTTTGCAACCGTTTAAAGAATCACACAACAATAACATGAGAAAAAGGTTAACGACGGTTGCCCTTTGTTTGGCAACTGCTTCGGTCTTGAGTGCGAAGCCTATTCAAGGCGTAGTCAGAGACAGCAGAACCGGCGAGCCCTTGATTGGCACCGTAGTGCAGGTGAAGTGTCAGCAATCGCTGAGCACGACAACGGGTCTTGACGGGTCCTTCAAACTTTCAGGGCTGCCCGATGAGGGAAAAGTGACGCTTGTTATCACTTACATGAGCTACAAGACCAAGGAACTCACGGTTGACATGTCGCACAGTGAGAGCTTGTCCATCAAAATGGATGAGGACACTAAAGAACTTGGTGAAGTCGTTGTGAAGGGCTTCAAGAGCAACCGCACCGACGTGAGCGCAGTCTCCATGGTAAAGAACTCTCCGCAGGTGCTCAATGTCATGAGTGCCCAGGCCATCCAACTTTCGCCTGATGTCAACGTGGCCAGTGTGTTGCAGCGCGTTTCTGGTGTGACCATGCAGCCCGATGCCTCTGGTGAGGCATCGTACGCTATATTAAGAGGTATGGACAAGCGCTACAACTACACCCTCGTGAATGGCGTGAAGATTCCGAGTCCTGACGACAAAAACCGCTACGTGCCGCTCAACCTCTTCCCGTCTGACCTGATGGATCGCGTTGTAGTGGCCAAGTCGCTCACCGCTGATATGGAGGGCGATGCCGCAGGTGGTGTCGTCGACATGAACATGAAGGACGCGCCGGGCGAGTTCCACTTGCAGGCCAATGCGGCTGTGGGTGCCACAGACTACTTTTGGCAGAGTGACAAGACCTCAGCTCTTTGGGGAAACATCAACTATGACTATCTCAGTGCCAAGCGTGGCAGCACTACGGCGAAGGCACCTTACGAAAAATACGGAAGTACCTATGACGCCACATCTGCCGACTTCAAAAATGGCGGCTCACAAGTCACCCGTTACAGCATGCCATTGCCCAATCTTAATGCTGGTATCTCCGTCGGTGACCGTTTCTGGCAGAAACGCCTCGGCGTACTTCTGGCTGCCAATTTGCAGAACATTTACCGTGGCACGGAGCGCGACCTGAACAAAGAGGTGATGGCCAACGGTGAGGAGACGGAGTATATCTCTTCCATCAAGAAACGCCTTTATTCCATTCATGACCTTAACCTGGGACTCCATGGAAAGGTAGACCTGAATCTTGGATCCCATAAGGTTGAGTGGTATGACATGCTCGTGTGCCGTCGTGAGGACAACACCCGCTATAGCAAGGGCATGACCACAGATTATGACTTCGATCTTGCCGGCGGCAACTGGACACGTACCGACGAGCTGCGTACCATGACCCAGACACAGACCATCTTTGCCTCCACTATTAAGGGTACCCACCAGCTCACACGCCATTTCACCATCGACTGGGCAGGTCTCTTTGCGGATGCCCGTGAGAAAGACCCCGACCGTGTCTATACCACTATCAAGAACACTGTCGTTGGTGGTGAGACGACAAAGGTGCTGCCTTTCTCTCAGGAGCGTCGCTTCCAGCACAACGATGACAAGGACTGGACAGGATACTTGAACTTCACGTGGGAGACACCATTTGAGCATCAGTTTAAGGCTGTGTGGAAAGCCGGCGGCATGTATCGCAACAAAAAGCGCAACAACCGATACTATTCTTATATCTTTAGTCCTACCGACATCAGTGCGACTCTTGATGGCAACGAACTGGACGCTTTCGACGGCATTGACTGGACCATCAAGACACCACGCTCACAAGCCTCACAGCTCAACTACGACTCCAAGGAACATATCGGAGCCACCTACGCCATGGTGACGCTCTCATCAAAACTCGGTGAGCTCATCGCCGGTTTCCGCGCCGAGCACACCAATCAGCTCTACACCATGCTGCAGCGCTTCGAAACCACCGGTTCGCTCGGCGAACAGAGCTACTGGGACTATCTGCCCTCGGCAGCCCTGCGCTGGAAAATCAACAAGAAGATGAACCTGCGTTTTAACTACTACAAGAGCATCAACCGTCCGGGCTTCTACGAACTCGTGCCGTATCAGCTTGACGGTGAAGACTACACTGAAAAAGGGAACCCCACACTGAAGCGTGCCCGCATCGACAACATCGACCTGCGCTGGGAGTGGTTCCCCTCGCAGAATGAGCAGGTGCTTCTCGGTGTCTTCTATAAGTATCTGAAGGATCCTATTGAGACCAGTTTCGATGTGGATCAGCGGCAAACCAACGCCAGCTACTACATGCCACAAAACCTTGGTAACGCGAAGAACTACGGCGTGGAGTTCGACATCGTGAAGTACATCCGCCACTTCGGATTGAAGGCCAACTACACTTATACCCACTCGGCTATCACCACACCGAAAAGGCACTACACGGCGACCAATGTGATAGAGACTGTTGACCAGACGCGTCCGCTCGTCAACCAGGCTCCTCACACTGCCAACCTCTCCTTATTATATAAGGACACCAACCATGGATGGAACGGGCAGCTTGCCACCTCTTACACAGGCACTCGTCTGGTGCTTGTCTCACCCTATCTCGATTCTGATGAGTGGGAACGTCACTTCTTCTCGCTCGACCTTAGTGGAGAGAAGCGCTTCAAGAACGGCCTCGCCATCTTCATCAAAGGCAACAATCTGCTCAACACGAAACGCGAGCGCTATCTGAAAACCACCAATGAGTATAATGCCAACATCCCCGGACAGCCCTCCGACCGCACCATCGTGGGTACCTACCGCTATGGCCGCACCTTCCTCGTGGGTGTGAGATACACGATGTAATTAAATGATAATCATTAAATACTTAACATTAAACAAGATGAAATGTTTTTTATCCGCCGGACTCTTTGCCACGGCTCTCGCTTTTGGACTGAGCTCCTGTGAAAACGAGAATATCAACCCCTATGACTACGCTGCCAAGACCGACACCATCACTATCAACACTGGTGACGAGAACACGGTGAAGACGGAGACAGCCTCTTATCCTACCGGCTCCATTGTCTGGAGCCACGACACCACACTTGTGACCTCGTTTAAGGTCCCTGAGGGCGCATCGCTCTACATTGAGCCTGGCGTCCATGTCACTATTGCCCACGACTCGCAGGAAGAAGACAAGCACCCCATCGAGATCGTCGTCCTCGGCAACCTCTACGCCATGGGTACTGCCGAGAAGCCTGTCACCATCAAATCAGACACGGGCAAACCCAACGACTGGGGCGGCATCATCTGTGGATACAACAGCGAGGAGGTCGTACTTAGCCATGTAGAGCTTGCTGACGGCGGCGCCACACCTACTGAAAGCTCAATGTCGTTTCAGAATAAGCTCTTCAAGACCACGATCGATGGTGGTGTGCCCGCCTTCCACTTCTGCAACACCACAGGTCGATTTGCTATGATTGACTGCTATCTGCACGACAACTACAACGACCAGACCAATTTCACGGGTGGCAACGGTGTCATTGCCGGGTGTACCTTCTCCGATAGTGGCAATGCTGCAGATGGTGGTGAGGCAATCAATGTGAAATCGGGCTGTACGCTCGACATCGCCTACAACCTCATCTATAACGCCTGCACCAATGCCTTCAAGCTCTCGGACTCGGGCGTAGAGAAGAATTTCGCTTCTAAGCTCGTCATCTACAACAATACTGCTGTGGACTGCGGATGGCGACGCTCTAAGAATGCCAAGGGTGGTAATGTGTGGTTGGAGAAAGGCATCGCACCTACCTTTGTCAACAATCTGCTTGTGGACAACCGATATGGCATTCGTCAGCCGAAAAAAGACGGTGGCGACATTGCCAACAGCGTGCTCGCACCCAACTATCTTTTTGCCTCTACGGCTGATGGCGTGGCTCAACAGGCCAAAGACTATTCGCTGATTGTATGGGACGACGTCAATATTACCAGTTCTGCGCCTGAGGATCTCAGCAAGCTCTTCGTCAACTTCGCCCAAAGTGACAAGATGAATATCAACTGCGAAAACGACGATGTGGCCAAGGGTGCTCCCCTCTCCTGGAACAATGCTTGGGACTTCCACTTGCAAGCTGGTGCAGTGGCTTTGACGGGCGGCACTGCCTCGGTGACCCGCAACTTCCCCACCGGCCTGGCTTTCTTTGGCATGAAGAAGGTCAAATGGGTGGACAATGTTAACGACCAGAACTATTACTTCGTTGCACCTGCTGCAAGTGCATATTTCGGAGCCTACGGCAAATAGTCTCTATGGTTCCTATAGCTTTCATTAACAGTAACATCATTATGAAGAATTCTCTTTTCAGTAGGCTCTTCGCAGTCATCCTACTTTCAGTAGCAGCATTCCTCCCCTCGTATGCTCAATCGCCCACCGAGTGGAAACAGATGAAGAGCGATGTCAACCTTTTCTGGGTCAACGACATGGGGCGGAACGGTTACTACGACCAAAAAACGATTGCTGAGAAAATGGGTGCGATGGGCGAGACCATTGGCATCGAAGGCATCATCGCTGTGGGCGATATCCATCACTTCAATGGCGTGGAAAGCGTCAACGATCCGCTGTGGCGCACCAATTACGAGGATATCTACTCGCATCCCGAACTCATGTGTTTCTGGTACCCTTTGTTGGGCAACCATGAATATCGTGGCAACACGCAGGCCGTGCTCGACTACGCCAAGGTGAGCCGCAGGTGGAATATGCCGTCGCGCTACTACAGCAAGGTGTTTGAGGGCAATGGTACAACGCTGCGCATCGTATTCATCGACACTACGCCCCTCATGGACTGCTATCGCAACGATTCCACTACTTATCCCGACGCTCACAAGCAGAACCGCGAACGGCAACTGGCATGGATCGACAGCACACTGACGGCGGCTCATGAGGACTGGGTGATCTGTGTAGGACATCATCCTATCTATGCGCAGACTCCGAAGAAGGACGTGGAGCGAGCTGATATGCAGAAATATCTGCTTCCGGTGCTGAAGAAGCATAAGAATGTGGCTGTCTATGGCTGTGGCCATATCCACAACTTCCAGTACATCCGCAAACCCGATACCGACATTGCGTTCTGGGTGAACAGTGCTGCAGCGCTCTCGCGTAAGGTGAGTCCTACCGACGGCACGCAGTGGTGCAGCCCGTCAACCGGCTTCACGGTTATTGCAGCTTCCAAGAAAAATCTTTCGCTCTATGCAGTGGACAAAGACGGAATGACACTGTATACGTTGACGAAGAACAAATAGCCATATGTCAAGAAAATACTTGCGATTTTAACACTTCTGAGCAATCACTTCTAGAAAAGAATCAAGGCCTTTTAAGGTGTTGTTGATAGGCAGTTGACATCTTTCTTTATGCATACAAGCATGACGAACGTGCCATTTGGACGGTATGAAGCCTTATTCGTGCCCATGCAGCATCACCTTTTCGGCGATAGGGCATTGCCTTTTCGGCGATAGGCCGTCGGCTTTTCGCCGAAGAAGCAACGGCTTTTCGCCGATATTCCAAGCGTGCTTCGACAATGAAAGCCTGCATCGTTGATGACGATTGCACATCACTCTGATATTCAGATAGATATAAATTTATGAGAAACTTTGCTGAGAATCGCGCACAGACAGGCAAAGGGCGACTTGCTGAAAACAGCGCGATTCTCAGAGTGGCTGTTGTCAATTTCTTTCGTTAAGGCAACGTTGGCTGTTCTGTTTGGATCATTGTTCTGAGGCTTTAACGATATATAACCAAAATTGTTTGGCGATTATACACTAATAGCTTAAATTTGCAACACTCTTAAATATCGGCCATTGACGCCTTGTGTAGTAGTCAGTGACAGACCGTCGATTGTTGTTGAAATTAATATAACCTATAAGTCAATGATAAAATATCTTTTTGGATTCTTAGCCACCTTTGCCTTTCCCTTATGTGCATCTGCACAGCGGCCGAAACCGTCCTATGAGATTGTGAAGCGGGATACGACGTGTTCCATCTTCATTTATTCTCCAGGAGAGCGCGAGGGGCTTCATTTGGCCTACTATACCTTTGATCAGCACTGGTACGACGTCGGTCAGCTCTGTTCGTCCGATTATTCGCAATGGGGCAGGGAGAAGCGTATGTACAATCCTTCCGTGCTCCATGCCAAAGATGGAACGTGGCGCCTGGTGTTTCAGGTCAATGATTATGCCCCATGCTTTGCTGCAGCTTACAGTGAGGATCTGCTGACCTGGCGCCCTCAAGATTACCCGCGCATGAAAGAGCAGGGTGTGCTGGAGCCGGTGATGTTCCAGATGGACAATGGCAACATCGACATCTACTTCAAGACAAAGGACGGCTCGCGCCGTTATGTACAGGCCACGGAGGACTTCCGTCACTTTACCGAGTCGCCGGAGGCCAGCACCATCTCCGATGATGCTTGGTTGCGCGATACGGCCACAGTGAACGGAAAGCTTCGGGAAGGCAACTTCTTTGAGGTGCCTAAGGTTCATCTCGACTATATCAACCAATACTTCGACGTGATGCGCCAGGAGGGACAGTTGGCAGGTGAGACCATGCGCGATGACTCCAAGCGCTTCGCCCAACTGGCCAGCCCGGTCAAGGCGACACTCTCTGTGGATGCCTCCGACAGCAAGGCCATCAGTGACAAGCTGGTAGGTGTGTTCTTCGAAGACATCAGCAGAGCGGCCGATGGCGGACTCTACGCTGAACTCATGCAGAATGGTGACTTCGAATATACAGCCGCCGATCATGGCGGATGGTCGGCTACCACCGCTTGGAAGAGCAGCAAGCCCATCACCATCGCCACCGACAAGCCTTTGAGCAGTAACAATCCCCATTATGCCGTGATGCAGCGCGACACCTTATTTAATATAGGGTGGGAGGGCATCCCCGGCAATCAGCAGTGCTACGACTTTTCCATTTTTGCCCGTACTATTGACAATGCGAAGAACCAGTTGGACGTGGCGCTCGTCTCACCGGAAGGTGTCGTCCTGGCGCAGGACAGACTCAAGATTGTGGGACAGCAGTGGAAGCAATACACGCTGCAGCTCAGCACGGATCTGAAGAAAGTCGAAGGTCGTCTCGATGGTTGCCAACTGCGGTTGGTGGCCCGCAAGGATGGTAAGCTGGCCGTCGACATGGTCTCGCTCTTCCCGCATGAGACGTTCAAGGGACATGGACTACGTAAGGACCTGGCCGAGGCCATCGCTGCCCTGCATCCAAAGTTCGTTCGTTTCCCCGGCGGATGCATGAGCCATGGTCAGGGCCTCGACAATATCTATCATTGGAACGAGACGGTAGGCCCCTTGCAGGATCGCAAGCCTGACAAGAACATCTGGGGCTACCATCAGACACGTGGCTTGGGCTTCTTTGAGTTCTTCCAGTTCTGCGAGGATATCGGCGCCGAACCTCTGCCCGTGTTGGCAGCCGGTGTACCTTGCCAGAACTCCGCGCCCGACAAGAACGGCTTTGGCGGTCAGCAGGGTGGCATACCCATGAGCGACATGCCTGCTTATTGTCAGGAGATTCTTGACCTTATCGAATGGGCAAACGGTGATCCTGCAACTTCGAAGTGGGCCAAGATGCGTGCAGATGCCGGTCATCCCGAGCCTTTCAACCTGAAGTATATTGGCATTGGCAACGAGGATATCATCTCTACAACCTTTGAGGAGCGCTACGAGATGATTTGCAAAGCTATCAAGCAGAAGTACCCCAATATCATCGTGTGTGGCACGGTGGGACCGTTCCACGACCCGTCGGCCGACTATGTGGAAGGATGGAAGTTTGCCAAGGCTCACCACAACATCATTGACATGGTGGACGAGCACTATTACGAGTCGCCCGGATGGTTTATGCATCATCAGAACTACTATGACGACTACGACCGCAAGGGACCCAAAGTCTACCTTGGCGAGTATGCATCAAGGACCCGTACCGTGGAGAGTGCCTTGGTCGAGGCCATGCACCTCTGCTCATTGCAGCGCAATGGCGACGTGGTGGCCATGTCAAGCTATGCGCCTCTGCTCTGCAAGGAAGGCTACGCTAACTGGAATCCCGACATGATTTACTTCAACAACGATACCATCACCAGTCTGACACCGAGCTACTACACACAGTTGCTCTTCGGCACCCACAGTGGCGACCGTTATGTGGCATCGCGTCTCTCACTGCCTGAGGATATCGCCTATCGTGTGGCCGCCAGTGTGGTCAAGGACACCAAGACCGGGCGTACCTATCTCACGGTGGTCAATGCGCTGCCGTCAACTCTGAACCTCTCTGTTGAGGGACTTGCCATTCCGCAAGGCGCTGCCATGGTGGGCTTCAGCGGAAAGGTGACCGATAAGAAAGTAGAGTTGGAACATGCCACGGCATCCGGTCAGCAACTCGTGCTCCCGCCATATGCCGTGAGGGTTGTCACAGTAGAGTAGTAATTTAGGGTTGTATCAGAAGTAAAAAAGACCCGAAGCCAAGAAGTCCGGAAGTTCAGTCAAAATGCTTATGTATATGGTTATCGTGTATCATAAGCGTAATGGCTGAACTTCCGGACTTCTTTGTTTCCGGACTTCTCAATTAAAAACGTAACTTCAGTCTTCCTCTTTGTAGTCTACGTATTCGCCCTCGTTCTTGCTGAATATCTTGCGGTTGGCTTGTTGCTCGCTGCGGTTGTCGATGATGGTGTCGCCGTTCTCTGTCGTAGTGTGCGTGTGTTGTTGCTGCGTCTCTTCTTCCGGTCGTGCATAGCGGAAGCCGTGCCTGCCGCCCATCTGCCGTCTGGTTTGGCGCAGCATCTTATTGAACCGATAGCCGATGATGACAATCATGGCGACAAGACCAAGAAAGCCCAATGCAAAGAGGGCAAAGATAAATCGCATGATCATAACCAATAAAGTTTATTGCTTTGACTCTTGCAGTGCAAGGTCTTTGACGATGGACAGAACAAGATACAGCATGATGACAATCCACCAAGGACGCAGGAAGCCCATGAAAAGATCGGATGGGAGGTTGCTGCCGTTGACAGCGCTCATAACGATGGAGCCAATGACGATGACGGCAGAGATGATGATGAAGCTGTAGCGCAGTTGGTTGCCTTGCCAGCCCCAGTGCTTGAACTTCAAGGCGAACATTGGTATCTCACTGACGAGAAGCCACGAGCTGACGAATATCATGACGACGAGGATGAGCCAGCCTTGCGGCAGGTTGCACAGCCAGTTGTTGAGGCTCACGATGAGCGAACCCCAGAACAGGGCGTTGGCAGGTGTGGGGAGGCCGATGAAGCCCATGGTCTGACGCTCATCGAGATTGAACTTGGCAAGACGAAGCGCCGAGAAGGCCGCCATGATATAAGCCACGAAGGGTACATAGTCGGCAATGCCGGAAAGGGCATTGGGAAAGTCCATGACGATGAGCTGTGAAAAGAGAATGGTGCTTGGTGCCACGCCGAAGGTGACATCGTCGGCCAAAGAGTCCAGTTCTTTGCCAATGGGCGAAGATACGTGGAGCAGGCGGGCGCTCATGCCATCGAAGAAATCAAACACGGCGCCGATGATAATCCACAGCAAAGCTAATTCGGGGCTGTGGAAAAAAGCAAAGCATGTCGCAATACAGCCCGAGATGAGATTGCAGCATGTAATGACATTGGGAATCTGTTTTTTCATTTCAGTTTTGCAATGACGGTCTGGTCTCCCGTAGTCTTTTGTCCAATCTCTACGCACACCTCCGAGTCAACGGGGAGGAAGACATCGACACGTGAGCCGAGCTTGATGAAGCCAAGATGCTCGTCGATGTAGCAGTCTTCACCTTCCTTGGCGTAGGTGACGATGCGCCGCGCCATGGCGCCGGCAATCTGACGGCACAGCACGTCAACGCCCTGCTCGGTGGTGATCATGATATCGGCATGCTCGTTCTCCACACTTGCCTTCGGTAGGAACGCACGGTGGTAGTTGCCGTTGAAGTGCTTCACAAACTTTACCTTACCGTCAACGGGGAACCAGTTGGCATGGACGTTGGTCAGGCTCATGAAGATGCTTATCATCAGTCGCTTATCATGGAAATAAGTGTTCTCGTCAACTTCTTCAACAACCACGATCTTGCCATCGGCGGGAGCTACGACAATACCTTCCGTATCCTCCATATTGAAAAAGCGGCGGGGACATTGGTAGAAATTAAGAACAATGCCGTAAATCACTACAGCTACTGCCATAAATGCCCAAAAAGGCCATGGCGTGCTGACATAATTCCATAAGAGGTAGCCTACTGCAATGATAAATATCAGACCAAAGAGAAGTTGGTCGTTACCTTCATTGTGTATTCTTATCTTCTTTATTTTCTTTAATTTCTTGCCCATGAGTTGAGTAAATGAGTAGTAAGATGATTGGTTTTGCCTTGTATGATGAGGCTTTTCTCCACTTCTACTAAATCCTTTGCAAAGTTAGTGCTTTTTGGTTTAATCCACAAACTTTTTGCTTTCTTCTTTTGGGTATGTCGTTTTTTCCCTGTAACTTTACACATCGTAATACATATCCAACACATATCGTAACACATATCGTAAGATATATCGAATAACAGATAAGCATGGAAGATTTCGTTCATTTGCATGTCCATACCCATTACTCTATCCTTGACGGCCAGTCGAAGGTGCCCTATCTTGTGGATAAGGCCATTAAGGACGGTATGAAGGGAATGGCCATCACCGACCACGGCGTGATGTATGGCATCAAAGAGTTTGCCGACTATTGCGGAAAGGTCAATAAGAAGCGCAAGGCCGACGGACTGGAGCCGTTTAAGCCTATCTTCGGTTGTGAGATGTATGTGGCTCATCATCATAAGGAGGACCGGAAAAAGGAAGACGGTGACAACTCCGGCTATCATCTCATTGTGCTCGCCAAGAACTACAAGGGCTATAAAAACCTTATCAAGCTGGTGAGCCGCTCGTGGGTCGATGGCTATTACTATCGCCCGCGCACCGACCGCTACGACCTGGAGCAGTTCCACGAGGGACTCATCGTGAGCTCGGCCTGTCTGGGTGGCGAGATACCACAGAAGATTATGAAGGGTAAGCTCGATGAGGCGCGCGAGGCCGTGGAGTGGTATCACAACTTATTTGGCGACGATTTCTACCTGGAACTGCAGCGTCATGAGGTCACCGATCCCTCGATTCGCGCCAACCGGGAGGTGTTCCCCTTGCAGCAGAAGGTGAACGCTGTGCTTATGCAGTTTGCCAAGGAATATGGCATCAAGCTTATCTGTACCAATGACTGCCACTTCGAGGACAAGGATACGGCTGAGGCTCACGACCATCTGTTGTGTCTGGCTACGGGAAAGGATCTTGATGATCCCAACCGAATGGTATATACCAAACAGGAGTGGTTTAAGACGCGTGAGGAGATGAATGCCATCTTCAGCGACGTGCCCGAGGCTTTGAGCAATACGCTGGAGATATTAAATAAGGTGGAGTTCTACAGCATCGACCATGGACCGATTATGCCTTTCTTCCCCATCCCCGAGTCGTTCGGAACAGAGGAGCAATGGCGTGAGAAGTTCACCGAGGAGGATCTCTACAAGGAATTTACCTCCGATGAGAATGGTGAAAATCCACTGCCAAAGGACAAGGCCGACCAGGTGATTGCGCGTCTGGGCGGTTACGACAAAATCTACCGCATTAAGTTTGAGGCTGACTACTTGGCAAAACTGGCTTACGACGGTGCGCGCAAGCGCTATGGTGACCCGCTGCCCGACAATGTCAAGGAACATATCAAGTTTGAGTTGCACGTCATGAAGACGATGGGTTTCCCCGGTTACTTCCTCATCGTGCAGGACTTCATCAATGCAGCCCGCGACGAGCTGGGCGTATGGGTAGGCCCGGGACGTGGATCGGCCGCCGGTTCGGTAGTGGCTTACTGCTTGGGCATTACGAAGATCGACCCCTTGAAATATGACTTGCTGTTTGAGCGTTTCCTCAACCCGGACCGTGTCAACCTGCCTGATATCGATACCGATTTCGACGATGACGGACGTGGTAAGGTGCTGTGGTGGGTCATGGAGAAGTATGGACCACAAAACTGTGCCCATATCATCACCTACTCCAGCATGGCTACGAAGAACTCTATCTCCGACGTGGCGCGTGTGGAGAAACTGCCGTTGGCAAGGGCTAATGAGCTCAAGAAGGCTATCCCCGACCGGTTGCCTAACGGTAAAAAGATGAACTTGAAGAATGCCATTGAGGCTGTGCCGGAGCTGAGGGAGGCGGAGGTTTCGACCGACCCACGCGAACGCAACACGATACGGTATGCCAAGATGCTTGAGGGCACCATACGCGGAACGGGCATCCATGCCTGCGGCTTCATCATCTGCCGTGACCCTATCTCTGACTGGGTGCCGGTGGCAACGGCCGACGACCCCGACTTCCCCTCGCGTAAGTGTGCCGTTACGCAGTATGACGGTCACGTCATTGAGTCGACGGGACTGATCAAGATGGACTTCCTCGGTCTGAAGACGCTCTCTGAGCTGAAGGAGGCCTGCAAGGTCATCAAGCAGACCACTGGACACGACGTGGACCTTGACAATATTCCGCTCGACGATGAACTGACCTATAAACTTTATCAGGAGGGGCGAACTATTGGTACGTTCCAGTTTGAGTCGCCGGGCATGCAGAAGTATCTTAAAGAGCTGCATCCTACTGTCTTTGAGGACCTCATCGCTATGAACGCCCTCTACCGTCCGGGACCTATGGAGTACATCCCTGAGTTCATTGCCCGTAAAAAGGACCCAAGCCGTATCAAATACGATATCCCCTGTATGGAGAAGTATTTGAAGGATACCTATGGCATTACGGTGTATCAGGAGCAGGTGATGTTGCTGAGCCGTCAGCTGGCCAGTTTCACACGTGGTGAGAGCGATGCCCTGCGTAAGGCTATGGGTAAGAAGAAAAAAGACATCGTAGACGCCATGAAGCCTAAGTTCCTCAAACAAGGTGCGGAGAACGGCTACGACACGAAGATTCTGGAGAAGATATGGGGCGACTGGGAGAAGTTCGCGTCGTATGCGTTCAACAAGTCGCATGCCACGTGCTACTCCTGGGTGGCTTACCAGACGGCTTACCTCAAGGCACACTATCCGGCTGAGTACATGGCCGCACTGATGACGCGCCGTTTCTCAGATATCGGTGAGATCACGAAGCTCATGGAAGAGTGCAAGGCCATGAAGGTGAAGACTCTTGGGCCAGATGTCAACGAGAGTTATGTGGAGTTTGGTGTCAACAACAAAGGTGAGATACGCTTCGGCTTGAAAGCCATCAAGGGCATGGGTACGAATGCGGCCGAGGCCATCGTCAATGAACGCAAGGCTCACGGCCCCTATAAGAACATCTATGACTTTGCAGAACGCGTCAATCTGAAGGATGTCAACCGCAAAGTCTTCGAGTCTCTGGCACTGAGCGGGGGCTTTGACGGATTCGGCCTCATGAGAGAGCAATACTTCGCCCCCAATAGTAAGGGAGAGGTGTTCCTCGACAGCCTGGTACGTTTTGGCCAGCAATACCAGATGGACCGTCAGGAGGCTTCCAACTCCCTCTTTGGGGCCATGGCAAGTGACATGACAATCACGCTTCCCCCGGCACCACACGCTGAGCCGTGGAGCTCGTTGGAGAAACTGAGTCAGGAGAAGAAACTTGTGGGTATCTACCTGTCTGCCCATCCGCTGGACGATTATGCCATCATACTCAATCACTTGTGCAACACCACGTGTGAGGAGATGGGACAGCGCGATAACCAGGAACAGCTGGCAGCCCGTGAGGAACTGACCTTCGGAGGCATTGTGACACAGGTGAACCGTCGTTTCACCAAGCGTGGCGATCCCTTTGGCATCGTTACCATCGAGGACTTTGAAGGGGCGGGCGATATCGCCATCTTCGGAGAAGAATGGGGACGGTGGAGTGGTATGCTGCAAGAGGGCTACTCGGTGTATGTCAAGGCAAAGTACGTCAAGAAATTCCCTACCAGTACCATGTATTCGCTGACCATTCAGAGCGTGGAGTTCTTGCAGAGCGTGAAAGACAACCGCATAGAAAGCTTCACCATTAACATGTCGAGCAAAGATATCGACAGCACGATGGTGAGCGACTTGCTGACGATGGTGAACGCCACGCCCGGACACACGCAACTCTATTTCAATATTTCTGATGAGCAAACCAACAGCCATGTGCTGTTGAGGTCGAGTAGGCAGCAAATAGAGGTATCGAAGGCACTCGTGCAATACGTGGATAGCAATGATAGCATGAGCTACAAGATCAACTGATCCTGACGCTTTCCACGGCTCAGATAGATAGAATGCAATCATACAGACAGATATATTCAATCATCTAGTCAAATAAGTTCAATCATCATGAAGATAACAATCAAATCGTTAGACACCATCCGTGAGGCCGCTAAGACGTTCGTCAAGAACATGGGCAACGGTCATGTGTTTGCTTTTTATGGCAAGATGGGCGCCGGTAAAACAACTTTTATCAAAGCTATTTGTGAAGAATTGGGCGTGGAAGATGTGATCACTTCGCCCACCTTCGCGATCGTCAATGAATATCGTTCGGCCACGACCAACGAGCTCATCTATCACTTCGACTTCTACCGGATAAAGAAGCTCGATGAGGTATACGACATGGGCTACGAGGACTACTTCTATAGTGGTGCTCTCTGCTTCCTGGAATGGCCGGAACTCATCGAAGATATTCTGCCCGGCGATGCTGTAAAGGTGACCATCACGCAGCAGGAAGACGGAAGCCGCATTGTTGAGTTCTAACAATCAACAAACCGGATTCTGGTTTTCTGCAAACGGCTTTTCTCACTCTCAATCAGCTACTTTTTGGCAGATTGTTTGCTAAAGTAAAAGTAAATGCTTAATTTTGCAACAACTTTTTGCGAGGCGGAAAGGCCCCGCATATAGAAATTATCAAACAAACAAATAAAAAGGAAGAAAGATGGAAGTAGAAATTACTACTGAGAACTTTGAACAGTATAAGAATGGCGAACTGCCATTGGTCGTTGATTTGTGGGCCACATGGTGTGGCCCCTGCCGCATGGTGAGCCCTATCATGAGTGAGCTGGCAAAGGAATACGATGGCAAGCTCATCGTGGGTAAATGCGACGTAGAAGAGAACGACGACATCGCTTTGGAGTTTGGCGTGCGCAACATCCCTACTGTGTTGTTCTTTAAAAATGGACAATTGGTAGATAAGTTCGTGGGTGCTGCCCAAAAGAATAAATTCCAGGAGAAGTTTGATAAACTGCTCGAAGCTTAATGTTGGTCGACCCTCTGGTGCAGGATAAGCTAAGGGGGTGTCGGTCATTTCTCATTATTTTTCCAATACCATTGACAGCGTAAAACAATTGATTCATTGTTTTACGCTGTTTCTGTTTTGTCAATGTTGTTGCTATGGGGCAATGACCGGTGGTAAGTATTCTCCTGGCTGTTCACTTGCAGACTATCGTTTCCTTGCCTTCATAGTAATGAGCGGCACCATCATTTCCTCCATCGAAATACCGCCATGCTGGAACGTGTCTTTATAGTATGAGACATAATAATTGTAGTTGTTGGGATAGGCGAAGAAGCTGTTGCCGGTCGCAAACACGTAGGTGGTGCTGACGTTAGGCGATGGCAGGAAGGCTTTGCGAGGCTCGTGAATGGTGAATACTTCCTTGGAGTTGTAATTGAGGTTCTTGCCTAGCTTATAGCGCAGATTGGTATTGGTGTTGCGGTCGCCAATGATCTTGATGGGCCGTGAACAGCGTATGGAACCATGATCGGTTGTGAGGATGATGGTGTAGTCGCTATTGGCCAGTCGCTTGAACAATTCAGCCATGACGGAGTGGCGGAACCAGCTGAGCGTGATGCTGCGGTAGGCACTCTCGTTGTTGGCCAACTCGCGAACCATCTTCGATTCTGTGCGAGCATGAGAGAGCATGTCGATGAAGTTGACAACGACGACGTTGAGATCGTTGTCTTTCAAACTGTTGTATTGTTGCAGCAGGCGCTCAGCTCCCACGGAGTCGTTCACCTTATTGTAACTGAACCGGTCGTGACGACGGAACCGGTCAATCTGCGTCTTGATGAGTGGGGCTTCGTTGAGGTTCTTTCCTTCCTCTTCGTCCTCGTCCACCCACAGGTCAGGAAACATCTGCGCAATCTTGTCGGGCATCAGTCCACTGAAGATGGCATTGCGTGCATATTGCGTGGCTGTTGGCAGTATGGTCAGGTACATGTCTTCGTCGATATCGAACTGGTCGCCAATCTCTCGTGCCAGTACACGCCATTGATCCCAACGGAAGTTGTCAATGACGATCATAAAGACTTTCTCTCCTGCATTGATGCGTGGGAAGATGCGTTCTTTGAAGATGTCAGGGCTCATTATCGGCTTGGGCTCGTCTCCCGCGCTTACCTTACCTTGGTTGCCTGGAATGCGGTAAGCCTGCATCCATTCAAGGTAGTTGTTCTTGATGTATTTGGCAAAGCTGTTGTCAGCCTCTTCCTTCTGCATCTGCAGCATGTCAGTCATGCCTGTATCTGCATCGCTGAGTTCCAGCTCCCAATGCACAAGTCGCTTATATACTTCCGTCCAGTCTTTCCACGTCCGGCAGGCATCAATACGCATGGCTAATTGCTGATACTCCTGCTGGTAGCCTGACTGTGTCACCTCGGTGACGATTTCCTGTCGGTGTATGTTCTTTTTCAGTGTAAGCAGTATCTGGTTAGGATTGACGGGCTTGATGAGGTAGTCGGCGATCTTCGAGCCAATGGCCTGATCCATGATGTCTTCCTCCTCGCTCTTTGTTACCATCACCACGGGTGTTTGCGGTTGCAGCTCTTTCACTTTCTGCAACGTCTCAAGGCCAGTGAGACCAGGCATCATCTCGTCGAGCATGATGAGGTCGAAGGTCTGTTTGCGGCATTCTTCGATAGCGTCGGCGCCGTTAGTGACGGTTGTTACCTCATAGCCTTTCTTAGTCAGGAAGATAATGTGAGCCTTGAGCAAGTCTATCTCATCGTCGGCCCATAGTATATGTCCGTTGTTCATATTAAAATCCTTCTAAATCGTAATATTCGTCTTCGAGGTCGAAGTGCTGTTGCAGTTCTTTCTTCTCGTTGTTGTCCTTGTTCTTCTCTGTTTTGTTCTGCTCCGTCGTCGACTTGTTGGTCGTCTTCTGCTTTGTATCGACAGAAGGCTTTTTGTCGGTCTTCTTTGGTTGAGCTCTTTTCTGCTCAGCGGCAGGTGGCGGGGTGGGTTGTTCGTTATCGTCAATAATGAAGGTAGTTCCCGATGCGTCTTGTTCGGTATCCTTAGTGGCGTTCTCGTTGGCATCGGTCTCCTTACTTTCGCTTTCTGTCATCTTGACTTCTTGAGGCTCGTTCTCTTTCGTGACTCTTTCCGTCGGTTGGGTCTGCGTTGACTTGATGACAGGCTTGGCAGAACCCGTCTGAGAGTTTGTTTCGGGCGTCGGGGCAGCCGTCGGCTCGTCATCCCCCACAAACGTATTGTTGAGGAAGTTGTCAATGTCGGTCTCAGTTGGTGTAACGGTCGTGCCAGATGCATCAGGGATAGTGGTCGTGCCGTTTGAGTCAGGCGCGTTGGTTTCAGCCTCTGTCGGGATAGTGGTCGTGCCGTTGGCGGGCTGGTTGGTTCCAGTCTCCGTCGGGATGATGGTCGTGCCGTTGGTGGGCTGGTTGGTTCCAGTCTCCGTTGGGATGATGGTCGTGCCCTGATTAGCCGGTGCGGTATTGGCAGGAGTCTCGGTTTCGATGGTCGTACCTTGTGGTGCAATCGTAGTGCCTTCGTCCGGCGTTATTTCCTCGTCACCGGTGTGCTTCGGGGCTTCGGGCTCCGGTTCGCTGACCACTTCTGCCGGTTCTGTGAGCAGATAGAAGGTTGAGATCTTGAGTGGAGCAAAGTGCTTGTCGTAGAACTTGCTGTAGTCGTCGTAGCTATAGGTTGTGCCCAATAGCGGCAAGTTCTCGCTGCTGATGATGATGGGCCGCGCCTTTCCGATGAGTCTCACCAGTTGGGGCTGCGACAGCAGTTGACGTGCATATTGCAGCACCTCGTCGAAGTTGCGGAATCCCGTCACCTGCATGCGGTGCAGTCCTTCGGCATCCTCAATATTGATGTCGAAGTTGCGCACAAGATAGCTTGTGAAGTTGTAGCGGGCGAGTTGATACAATAATTTGTTCTCATTGACCGAGTCTGGCTTGTAGGCCAGCATGAAGAGGAATGGCGTATTACGCTCATTGCTGAACGCCTTGCTCTTGTTGGCCTCATCGCCACTCTGCACTTCAGTCCGTCGTGACCATACCTCGCCGATGTCGAACTTTCCACCGTGCAGCTTGCGTCCGGCTTTCACGCCATTGATGATCATTCCTGCCATCGTGGCCAGTTCGCTGGTGGCGTAGTGAGTTACGAGTGTGTCAAGATCGGCCATGCAGCCTTCGCTGTCGCCGTCGTTGAGTTTGCTTAAGGCACCGATGAAGATAAACTTATCACGGTTGGCTCCGAGTGGGAAGTGCTCCTTCGACAATTGCGTGTTGGCCTTTACCTCCTGATAACGGTCGGCTTTGAAGGCATCGTAGGTGGCTGCATAGAGTGAGTCCTCGAGGTGGACGCCTTCTCGTGCATTGCGTACGAAGTTGGGGTCAGTGAGCAGCGTGGTCCACTGACTTTGCGGATAACGTGTCTTCAGACTGTCGAGATATTGGCGTGCCATAGCCGTCTCTCCCTTGCGCGAGTAGAGCAGGAAGAGATGATAGTAGGCGTTGTCCATGTGCTCATAGGTAGGGTAGTGGTCGACGAGTCTTCGCAGTGCCTTCTCACTGAGCGGAAGGTTGTCGAGCTTGTCCTTGAAAATGACGCCACTGTTGTAGAGACCATCCATGATAATCACGTTGCTGGCCTCTTTGGCATCTTCGCTGAATGGGATGTCCTTAAGGTAGTATGCGCGCTGATGCGGGTCGTTTTCGGCCTTCTCGCTTTCTTTTTCTTTAGCCTCCTCGGCTTCCTGCGCCTTCATCAAAGAGTCGCGTTGCTCGTCGGTCAACTCTGCTTCATCGGTGGCGGCACTGGCCACTACCGTCTTGTTGTTGCGTTGCCAGTTGTCGGCGTTCTCACGTTTACCCCACAGCTTTTGGAACTGTTGCTTGCCCTGTGTGACAGCCAGCTGGTTGTAGAAGTACCAGCCCTTGGACTGCTGGTTGATTGTCGGCATGGGCTGCTTGGTTTTGTTGGACGACTTGTTAGACGTGTTCTGACCGAACTCGCTCTGTCCTGCCTGTTGTGCCTGTGAGGCAGCCAGCTCGTCTTTTTGCCGTTGTTCTTCTTTCTCTTTCTTCTTCAGCGCTGCAATCACGCGGTCGATGGCCTCGTTGCGCTTGGCCTCGTCCATGGTGGCCAGCTCCTGCAGTGAGTCTTGCAGATGGATGGCATCGGTGTAAGGCACAAGTTCGTCGAGCACCTTTGAGCGATTGGACAATTGCTCATAGTCAGGGCGCTCCTTGTCGAGCAATCCGATGGCTTCTCCGTAGCATCTTTGGGCGTCGCTGAACTTCTCTGTGTCCCAATAAAGGTCACCGAGCTTGAGCAGTAACACACCTTTCTCTATTCCGTTGCGTGTTGACTTCTTGTTTCCCTGCTCATAGTTTGCGATGGCCCGCAACGTGTCTTTCTGTGCCAGGTAGATGTTGCCGATGGCATAGTACACTTGGTCAAGGTAGTCCTTATTGTTGTCGGAACGCGCCATGCGCTTGAGCTTGCCAATCATCTTTCCCGACTGTCCCTGTGCCAGTACCTCGGTTTGGGCAATACGTGCATTGAAAGCAAGTTCGTAGGGTGGGTTGAGTCTTATGGTGTGTCTAAAGGCCTGATAAGCCTCTTTGTTGCGGCCGATAGCTTTGCAGATCTGCCCCATGAGAAACCATTCGCGTGCTTTTTGCTTGCGTCTCATCTCATGCTTGATGACTTTGCGCAGATAGGGTATGGCACTGTCGTAGGCCGCTGTGTGTATGTAATAGTCAGCCATGGTGTAGTCCCATTCCTTCAGTGCGCGCCATGGAATGGAATCGTGCCGCATGTTGCGTATTACGTCTTCGGCGTCGTAGAGGAAGCCGTCTTCAATATAGCATTTGGCGAGCCATGCACGAGCCCGGGCATAGATGGCAGGCTGTGTCTCGTAGAGTCGGCTCATGTAGGCAAAGGTGGAAGCGGCAGCATCGAAGTCGCCTTCATGAAACTGCGAGCGTCCCATGAGCATCCATGCTTTCCACAAGAAAGGATTGTATTCGCGGCGGTTGAGCCATTCGATGTCGCGTTGTGTTTTGCGTCTCGATTTGTTCCATTCGGGCCGCCGTTTGATGCTATGCAGCTTGATGGCCTTCTGTGCTTTGAGGATGGCCCTATCGAAGTTGCTCTTTCCCAACTCGACACTCGACTTGTTGCCGACGGTGTAGAGTGGAATCATCTCAGTGAAGTTGTCCTTGTTGCCGGTTTCTTTTTCCAGTGACCCGTCTATATAAGCTTGTGAGCCATTGAAGTAGGTGTTGTAACGGGCATTGAAGGCCTGCCACCACCGCGAGCGTGCTGTGTTTTTAGCGGTGGAGCAACCTGCTGCCACTGCGATAATCAGCATGGAGGCAAGCAAGTGAAGATATGGCTTTAATGTCTTATTATTCAATGATTATATAACTCGGCTGCTATGCTTTTTATTGCTTCTTAGTTTAATTTTGTGTGATATGTATAACTACAATGCGCAACGATATGTAACAATTTCTTTGTCACGTGCGGTCGTTACATGGTCAGGCTTCTGCCAGCATGGCGAATTCATCCTTGAGACTGTCGGGCATGTTGATGCCACGCAGGATGAGGCTTCGCCCCCAGGGCTTCACCTCGTTAGGCTGCAAGGTCTCGAGTACGTCGGCAAACTGCTGAGTCTCTTCTTCGGTATAGCTGTCAGAGGGCCGTCCTCGGAAGGTGTCCAGCTCCTCGTCGTCGAAATATTCGATGGGTTCGGTAGCTGCCTTCATTGTACATTCTTGTTCGCACATGGCATTGCTGCCACTGCAAGATGTGCAGTCGCCCTGTGCCTTAATTATCTCCTGCCTGTCACCACGCCGGTAGGAGATATAGCCAATGAGTGCACTGATCAAACCTAAGGCCACAAGTGATAGGAGGAGATAGAGCATGCTTCCTTATTCGTTGATGTTAAACCATGCGGTCTTCAGGTCGTTCCAGAATCCAGGGTATGACTTTGATACCACTTGCGGGTTGCGGATGTGAAGGTGTGGGAACTTGATGGCAAAAGGCGCGAAGGCCATGGCCATACGATGATCGTCGTAGGTGTCGATGGCTTCGAACGAAGGTTCGCACTTGGCACCGCTCCAAGTCAGCTTGTCGTCACCCTCTATATCAATAATGTATCCCAATTTGAGCAACTCTTTCCGAAGTGCCTCCAGTCTGTCTGTCTCTTTGATGCGCAGGCTGTTCAGACCGGTGAACGTGAAGGGGACGTTGAGCGCACAGCAGGTGCACACGATGGTCTGCGCCAGGTCGGGGCAGTTGATAAAGTCGTAAGTGAGGTTGTCGACGTGGTCGGCATGGCGTGACAGCTTCACCACCGTAGGCTGGTTGGAGTGTGGCTCGCTGAATTGTGTGCGCACGCCGAGCAGTGAGTAGATATAGCGCACGACGGAGTCGCCCTGCCGCGATCCGTTCATCAGTCCGTCAAGCGTGACGCGCACCTCATTCTCCGGGTAAAGAGCGGCCATTTCGTACCAGTAGCTGGCTGCGCTCCAGTCGTTCTCTATGAGATAAGGCCGGTCGACATAAGGCTTTGGCTTTACCTCAATGGTATCGGTGCCTGTCCAGTCGACGTCGGCTCCGTAGCTTTTCATCACCCACAGCGTGAGGTCGATGTAAGGCCGAGACACAATTTCTCCCGTGAGATGCAATGTCAGTCCGAGGTGCATCATGGGACCGATTAGCAGCAAAGCCGAGATGAACTGCGAACTGATGTTGCCTGGTATCTCCAGTTTGCCGCCAGGTAGTTTTTTGCCACAGATGTGCAGTGGTGGGTATCCTTGCTCACCGGAGTAGCTGATGTCGGCACCGAGCATTCTAAGGGCATCAACCAGCAAGCCGATAGGGCGGTGCCTCATACGTTCTGTACCGGTGATGGTATGCTCGCCAGGCGTCACGGAAAGGTAGGCGGTCATGAAGCGCATGGCGGTGCCGGCAGCCTGGATGTCAATGACGGGCGGCATTGTTTTCAAAGCAGCTTTCACCACGCGGGTGTCGTCGCAGTCCGACAGGTTGTCGGGCATGATCTCTCCGCCGCTCAGAGCGTGGATGATTAGTGCTCTGTTGCTGATGCTTTTCGAGGCTGGCAATGTGATGTCGGCATCGAGGTTATGGGGCGCTGTAATATCGTAAATGGTCATATTTAAGAGAGAAAATTTTCTTATTGAATAATGGTGATGGGCAGATGGACCACGCCTTCGGGTGCTGATGCTCGTGTCGTGGAGGTGCTGTTGCTGAGCTTCGGTCCGGGAATGAGTGGACTGTAGTTGAGCACGGTGCGCATGCGTTCTTTCTGCTGACTTGTAATCTTATAGCCTAACGAGAAGTAGTAGTCCATGATGTTGTTGGAGGTGAATGTGACGCCGTCGCATGACTGTCGTCTGGTGGCTTCCGTGGCTGTTGTCTTACTGCCCAACGATTGCAGATACGTCAAGTATTCGTAGCGGTTGTACGACTGCGTATCTGTGCAGTAGTCAGTGTCAGCACAGGAGTCCACTGGCTGTACGCTGGTAGTATCGCTGGCACTGGTCGAGGACAGTTCGGTGAAGTCGTGGAAGAGACCGAGATAGTGGCCCAGTTCATGGGCAATCGTCACCACTATGTCGTTGCTCAGAATGTAAGATGCCTGGTGATTGGCGTTGGTGTAGCGGTCGCTCTGATAGTAGCCTCCAGTGGGCATCTGGCCTGCATACAGGCTGTTGATCGAAGAGCAGTAGGCATAGCCGAGGTTCTTTTTCGTCAGATTCTCGTTTTTTATGGTCTGCAGTCCCTCCACCTGATGGCTGCTTCCCTCTACAGAATAGGGCATGTGGGAGATGCCGAGCACAATTTCCTTGTCGCTCGTTGATTTAAAGTTATACATCATGATGTTGATGTAGTTGTTGGGCTCCCAAATGTACTTGACGTTGGCTCTGGTGTTATCTGTCATGAATGCATAGGGGTCAATAGGGTATTCTCCCGTATAGTTGACATATTCCACGCCTGGGTAGCGCAGCGTGTTGCCGCTCTCGTCTTTGGTGGCCATCACGAACTTCACGTTCATGTTCTCACTGTCTCCGAAGTAGCTGCCTTCGTAGATCTGGTTGACGTAGCTCAGTATGTTGGACAGTCGCTGGTAGGGAATGTATTGTGATGCGTCGTTTGCATCGTTGTACAGTACATGAAAGATGACCGGCAGCTCATAGACGTAGTCGCTGTCGATGCTTGTCACCACATCGCGTACTTTGGAGGTGCTGCCTATAGTGTCGTCGTAGGTGTTGCAGCCGGTCATCAGGACCAGCAAGGCCGACAAAGAGAGAAGTGCCTTTTTCATGTTGAATGCCCTTTATGAAGTCAACTGCAAATTTACTAATTTTACGCTACAAGCTACAATGAAGGCCTTATTATATTGTTTAATTATAGCAAACGAAATAAAAAGTGGTAATAAAATTTGGTGGTTTCAATTATTCGTCGTACCTTTGCAGTCGCATTTAAGGAACGGGATTTAGCGCAGTTGGTAGCGCACACGTCTGGGGGGCGCGAGGTCGCTGGTTCGAGTCCAGTAATCCCGACTTTAAGCAAGATAAGCGGTTGGTTTCCAACCGCTTTTTTTCGTTTAAGGCGCAGCCGGTCGGACGAAAGTCGGCCATGAATAACCTTGACCTTGGTTTCAAGGTGGCCCGTCATCGTGAAAAGGACATTGCGCACACGATTTACTCCGTGGTAATTACTTGACAATGGAGTAGTAGACCATGCTTATACTATTATGTCGAAGATAAGCTATAAACTTGGTGACATGCCAAAATAATGATGGGGGTGTAACAAATTGGAGAAGTCCAGAAGTCCGGAAGTTAGGAAGTTCGGCACACCCGATAAACCCTGTGGATTTAGTTTTATAAGCAAAACCAGGTGAAGAAAAAGAAAATGGTCATCGGCAGGCTTCCGCTCCCGATGGAGCTTTGGGTCAAAAGTTACGGGATAGCCTTTCGAGCAAGCTCGCAGGCTATCCCGTAACTTTTGACCCACACCCAAGGTGTCAAGCTTGTCGCTGACGAAAATCGCTTCGCGCAAAATTGCCCTTCGGGCATAAAATAAGCCTGTCGGAAAAGTCGCTTGATAACCTTCGTGGTCGATTATTGCAAATTGCCATTTATATTTTATGCACCGTAGGTGCAATTTTATGCCGAAGCAATTTTC
>ONQB01000038.1 GCA_900319905.1 uncultured Prevotella sp.
AACGGCTGTCTCAATCGATGAAGTCAACATAATTTCATACAACAGTTAGAATCTGTGTATTATCCTGCCTCCGCAACTATAACGTCCGAAGTCGTTGACTATCAACACTTCGGACGTTTTTATTTTGCCTGATGTATGGTTTGTTATATACTTTCAATGGAATGGCGTTTCAATGTTAGTGATGTCCTTTCCGAGATTACATCGGAATACATTGTCTGGAATAGCCTTGTTGTCTATAGTCTTTAGTCTTGGGACAAAGATAGCAGAATCCTTCTAACCTACATTATTCATGAGCATTAACTCTGTTATTAAACATTGAACCCCCTTGGGGGTTCCGGTACCATAGCGAGGGGATGAGGTGAGCGAAGCGAGCCTCTTCCCCTCGAAACGTGATGGTGGGTGATTTAATCGCTACCCCCTTGGGGGTTGCGGCAATGTTAAATATGATGTCAATCGAAGGATCTTCCACGGATGCGTCGCCTCTAATATTGCCGCAACCCCACAAGGGGGTAGCGATTTAATTTGCCATCTAATTGTTTTCGAGGGGAATCGCAGCATTCGCTATCGCTCATTTGCTCATCCCCTCGCTATGTTGCCGGAACCCCTAAAGGGGTTCTCTTGCATCATTCATGCTTACATTATTCATGAACATTAACGCTGTTATTAAACATTGAATTGACCACGAATTATTCACAAATTATATTTTTGAGACATTCATGGCCAATTCGTGGATATTCATGTGAATAATAATCTCTATGAATTATGTAGGCTATGTTTCCAACGTTGGGAAGAAATAAATCAAAAAAGCCTCCCACGCATCACGCGCAGGAGACTCCAAGAGTTCATTAATTTATGAAATGACGCTTACTCGAAGCACTAAGAATGGTTGCGTACGTAGGCCAACTTGTGGCTTTTGTGTCTGGAATGGCCAAGGATTAAGGCCGGGCCTGAATGTTTTCAGCCGCACGGCGTATGCGGTTGCTCAGGTCAATGAGCGCTTTTTTGAGTTGTTCGGCTTCCTGCTCGGTGAAACCGCCAGTGCCGCCATTGCCATCGATGCCGTGCGTCTTATGCTGAAACTTATTCATTTTAAAAACGACAAAGGACTGTTCTACTTCCCATACACCCTCAACGAATATATGTGCAATCTTTGATGCGGCGTTCTATGAATTCATCAAGGTCGTTGTCATTCAAGTGACAGGCCTTTGCGTATTCTTCAACATCCTTATCCCGTATTGCCCTTATTAATTCATTCTTGGTGATTTCTCTTCCTTTTTCCATAAAGAACAAAGCCTCTGCCCTGCTGATTCGATCACTCAACATATCGCCCAAGACCTGCCTGCCCGGGTCCTCTTTGGACAATGGCTCATACTTGCTTGGAGCTGGCTTCGAGTTTTCTGCATAGTACATGAAGCCCCATATGGCAAAAAGGATGAAGAGCAGGAATATTAGCATCATAGTCGCTTGTTTCTTTATCTGCTACAAATATAGGCATAAAGTTCAATATCGGCAAGCCTTTAGAAAGATATTTTCAAAGGAAATGGAAACAGCCTGCTTCCTGATTCTATGACACAAATTTACTCTGATACACTCGTTGAACTGATGATATTGTGACATAAATGAGTAAAATTCTACCAAATGTTGCATGTACTCCGGATTTTATTGCTATTTTTGTAATGCCATTGAGGAGGTTCAGTTGCTTTCTTTTGCAGCACTAAGGCAAGTGAACTCTCCGACATGGCAAATACTTTTGCAAGCAAAGGGCTGCGAAGTTTTCTTCTCTGACTGTAGATCACAGTTAGAACTTATTTAAACCTGAGCTGCTTACTGCTGCTAATGATTCACTAAAATACTAAACGTAAGTGCTGCAGAATTTAGGTAATATGGCAAAAAGACTTTACCACTCAATTCAGACTCTAACCGGAGTCTTGCTACTATGGGCGATGTCTCCTGTCCCACTGTTAGCTGCCGGAGACGAAGACACTATCCTATCAGAGAATTTTGACAAGATGACGGCGGGGACTAATGATTCGCCCGACGCTCAGAAACTGTCCAATTGTTTCAGTTCCGACCAAGACAGCATCTTCATTCCAAACATTTACACACAGACTCCGGGATGGTCCGGATTTGACGACTTCCAGGCTGGAGGGGCCATTGCCCTCATACCTCAAGCATACGGTGGTACGAGTACTCTTAATACGCCTTTGGCCAACTATTCCGGAGATATTACGGTCTCCTTCAAATACAAGCCGGTAGACGATGACGACCCATATAACAACTTCTTTTATCTTTCGCTCTGCAAAGGACAATATATTTACCCGGAGTATGTCGAGGACGAATATGGGGACGAGATATATACAGTAGAGTATTTCAGTGATGGCGCGGATTGGAAAACATTTACTTATACGGTAAAAAATGTAGATACCGATGAGGGACAATACTTCCAGATCAATACCTACCAGGGCATTCTCATTGATGACTTCACGGTAAAGTCTGCCATCTCCTTTATCCCTTCACCAGCATTCTCTGCCACTACCGATGTGACCGACAGTGCCTTTACTGCAAATTGGGTCGCAGCCCGTGGCGCTTCCGCTTACCAGCTCAAGCTCTTCCGCAAAGCCTACAAGAGCGAGAATCGCCTGGCAGTAAACGAGCCGTTTACCAAGGCGGAACTCCCCACTGACTGGCAGTGGCACGGACGACATGCCTCACCTTCATTTACAAAGACGGACGGTGAGGATGCCACTCAAGCTCTCTGCCTTCAACAGGGTGACACGGTGACGTTCAACTGTGACTGGACCAAGTATCAGGAATGTTCCTTCTGGATGAAGACCCTGAAATCTATGAACGACAATGGCTATGTCTATTTTGAGACATTGGAAGCTGATCATACGTGGAGTCTCTATGCCATGATGCCAGTCAACAACCTCACGGGTGGATTTAACATGAACTTTGACCAGCAGACTGGCAATAAATTTATGAACAAGCACTATGGTGTGCGTATTTATACCGTTGGTATGGCAGATTCCTGCACTCTCGTACTTGATAACGTTCATATTTCCGGTGGATGTCCTGCCAGCCTTGAGGAGGTGTCTGACAAGGTTGTCACGACGTCGGATACCTACTATAGATTCTCCGGACTCAGCCCTGAGGATGATTATTGGCTCTCCGTGCAAGCCTTTGGCAATGATATGCAGAGCGGTATCTCTTGGCTGCCTGTCAATGTATTGGCGCGACCTGTTACGGAGACATCCTCTGATTTAGCCGAGGACCACTATACGGCCCATTGGAGAAAAGTACCCAAGGCTGACAGATACAAGGTTGAAGAATTTGAAGTCTATACCGCCGATAAAGACGAGGATGACTACAGTGTCATGGAGGAGGAGTTTGGAGATGCCTTTACTGGTGACGATGACAACAAGATTGTCAGCCTAAACAATAGCGACGTCATCGATCTTGACTCTCTTACTGGCTATGCCGGATGGACAGGACGCTACACACTTAAGGCCAACGGCCGGCTCGGATGCGAGCAGGAGGAGACGGCTTTCCTCCGTACACCTATATTGACCTTGGGCAATAGTGACAAGGTGAAGGTTGCTCTCAAACTCAGCGGGTACCCAGATGATGCTGTAATTCTCAGTGACGGAACTTCGGAATACCGTCTGACATTTGATGCCAATGGTGAGTATGACGACACATTGACCATAGATGCTCATGGAAACAATACTCAGTTCACACTTCGTTGTGGTGGTACAGACCGACTACTTCCGTTTATGGTGGACTATTTCTTGGTGTATCAGAATTTGAAAGCAGGTGACAAAGTCTACGAATACCTAGGATGTAAGTATACAGAAGACGATGGAACGGCAGTCGTAATGGATTTGCATGACAACTACTTAAGCCAGGTGGACAGCTATGCTTACTCCGTTGTAGCCTATCGTGATTATGAAGGTGGTGTGGTGTCTGACCACAGCGAGCCGCAGATGCTCTCTAAAGCTACCACTGCAATCGTTACTCCGTCTGCTCGTCCGGTTAGCGATGCCGTTGAGATTTTCAATCTCTCTGGCCAGCGAATCAGCCGTACCCAGCATGGAGTCAACATTATCAGGCATAAAGACGGTACGAGTCACAAAGTAATCCGATAATCATTCCAACACATAAGTTATTACCCTCCCAGGATTATTCTGACAACCTGGGAGGGTAATTATTATTGCCTTCCGATAAAACCCTTTTCAGAAGATGCTGTCAGAGGCTCTTGTTGGAGCCCCACAAGAGGTCATACAATGCATTCCTTATCTTTTTGTTGCGTTGCTTTTCTTCCTCAATAAGGCGCTTGTTGGCGCGCCGTATTCTGTCCTTTTCGTACTGGCTCATGCCACGGCGGCGACTGCTCTTGCGTGTGGCAAGATAGACAATCAACCAAGCAACCATTAATGCGAGAAAGCCTTCCATATCGGTTCTTTTTGTTTCTGCTACAAATATAGGTATAAGATTTGAATGAAGCAAATTATTACAAGCATTATTTTCGTGCTTTATTCTTCACTTATGATCTTCATATATTCATCGTAGCTGATGTGCTCGCCGCCCATCGTTTTCAGATGTGGGGTCTCAAACTGGCAGTCGATGAGGTTGCCGCCACGGTCTTTCATCAGGTTGGCAAGATAGATGAGGGCGAGCTTTGAGGCAGAAGGCTCCAGCGAAAACATACTCTCGCCGAAGAAGGAACGACCAATGGTGACACCATAGAGCCCTCCCACGAGGTGCCCGTCATGCCAGACGTCTACACTTGCGGCAAACCCCTGGTCATGCAGTCGTTGGTAGGCCTGTATCATGTCAGTGCCAAGCCAGGCGCCACGCTGTTCGTATCGGTCGTCAGCTTGGCTGCAACCTACTATGACGTCGTTGAAGGCTTTGTTGAAGGTGACATGATAAGTCTTGTGGTTGATAAGTGTGCGCATGCTGTGGCTGACATGTATCTTCTCAGGGAAGATGACGAATCTGTCGAGCGGGCAGAACCACAATATCTCATCGTTTTCCTTGAAACCGTACCATGGAAAGATGCCGTTGCTGTAAGCCAGCAGCAGGCGGTCGATGCTCAGATCGCCGCCTACGGCTATCAGTCCGTCCTCATCGCCTTCATGCGGGTCGGGAAAGGCCAGGACATCTTTATTCAATCTCCAGACGGTCATCTTTCACTATAATCTTTACGATACCCCCCTTTGCAAGCTTTCCGAACAGGATGCCGCGCATCAGCAAAGGCTTGAGGTCGCGGGCAATGACCCGGTCCATCTCTCTTGCGCCATACTCTTGGGTGAAGCCTTTCTTGAGAAGATATGCT
Source organism: uncultured Prevotella sp. (assembly GCA_900319905.1). Taxonomy (GTDB): domain Bacteria; phylum Bacteroidota; class Bacteroidia; order Bacteroidales; family Bacteroidaceae; genus Prevotella. The sequence continues at coordinate 5,339 of ONQB01000038.1, forward strand.
GTGGCCTCGTCTGTCAGCGTCATGGTGACATTCTTCTTGGTGAGCTTTGCCTGGAGTTCTCCCAACTTCTTGTTAAGGATGAGGCTGGCCATCTTCTTGTCCATATCATGGAAGACGACGACAGATGACAGTCGGTTGAGAAACTCTGGCTTGAATGTTTTCTTCACTTGCCCAAGCATGGCCTCACCGCGAGACGTATGGCTGTTGAAGCCGAGGTTAGCCTGCGAGGCGTACTGAGCCCCGGCATTGGAGGTCATGATGAGGATGACGTTGCGGAAATCAGCCTTTTGCCCCTTGTTGTCAGTGAGGACAGCATAGTCCATAACCTGCAACAGTATATTATAGATGTCGCTATGTGCCTTTTCTATCTCGTCGAGCAACAACACACAGTTTGGTGTCTTGCGGATGGCATCGGTGAGCAAGCCGCCATCCTCGTAGCCGACATAGCCTGCCGGTGAGCCGATAAGCTTGGCAACGGTATGTTTCTCTGTGTACTCGCTCATGTCGAAGCGGACGAGGCTCACACCGAGTTCCTTCGCTAAGACACGGGCCACCTCTGTCTTGCCCACGCCCGTAGGACCTACAAACAGCAGATTGGCCAGTGGCTTGTTGTCATCCTGCAATCCGGCCTTAGCCATCTCCACGGCTTCCACGACTTGTTTCACAGCCTCGTTCTGACCATATATCTTCGCTGAGATTCGGTTGTAGAGCGTCTCCAATGATGCGTTGTTGTCATCCACTAAGGCTTGTGCGTCTATCTTACAAGTCTTTGTCAATACTTGGGCTACAAGTCGCTTGTCGACCGTCTGCACATCCTCATCGGTAGGGTGGAGCTCACGGTACGCACCGGCCTCATCTATGAGATCTATGGCTTTATCGGGAAGAAAACGGTCGGAGATATATTTCGCTGATGCGTGGACAGCATAGCTCAAAGCCTCATCAGTGTACTGCACGTGGTGGAAGTCCTCATAGCCTTTCTTGAGTCCCCGGAGTATCTCGATGGTCTCAGCCTCGGAAGGTTCCTGAATGTCAATCTCCTGAAAGCGTCGCACGATACCTTTTGACTGTGCGAAGTAGCGCTTATACTCGTCGTAGGTCGTGGAGCCGATGAAGCGAATGTTGCCGGCTTCAAGATAGGGCTTGAGCATGTTGGATGCATCCAAAGGCCCATCCGACCCGCGTCCGGCACCAATGAGGTTGTGTATCTCGTCGATGTAGATGATGGCGTTACCTTCCTTGCGCGCACCCTCCATCACTTGTTTGATGCGCTTCTCAAAGTCACCGCGATATTGTGTTCCGGCAAGCATCGAACCCATATCCATGGAGTAGATATGGCTGTCCTTAAGTCTGGCAGGGACTAGGCCTTTGTTTATTTTGTCGGCAAGACCATAGACCAGAGCTGTCTTGCCAACTCCCGGGTCGCCGACATGCAGAGGGTTGTTCTTATCCTTCCGGCAGAGCACCTGTATTGTGCGCTCCAGCTCCTTCTCCCTGCCTATGAGTGGGTTGTGGGTGGCCACCGTGTCATTGACATTGGTGACAAGGCTTTTCCATTGACCCTCGCTTCGTTTGTCTACATCTGCATCTTCATTCTCCGAGCTGTCAAAGTCTTCCAGAAGTCTATCATAATTATATGACTCAATCAATTCGCTCATGAAGCCGACAGCGTCACCGTTGATGCTTTTCAATAGCAGATAGCTTGCCCAACTTTCTTCGAGGTGCAGCAGGGCTTCCGAGAAATGAGTGATGTCAATCGCATTGTGACCGGAGTTTAAAGCCTGGTCGGCGGCAGTCTGAATGAGCTGTCGGCTTTGTTCGGAGAGCTTCGGCTTACAGGGTTCGTCCGTTGGTACTTGCTCCTGCTTTTGGATAGCCTCAAGTACTTGCCCTTGAAACTCTGCGACATCTATGTTATAATTTGTAAGTACAATCGAAAAGTTGGTTGCTGTCGAAAGCTCATAAAGAAAATGCTCGGGTGTGATAAACTGCTGATGCAGTTCAGTGCACAGTGCTAAGCCACCTTGCAACACCTCAGTAAGCTCTGGCGTGGTTTTTATCATCTGCTCAGCCATCGTCACACCTCCTTGTATGTTATCTTCAATGGGAACCCCGCCTCGTGAGCCATGCTCATCGCCTGCTTTGTGCGGCTGACCGCTATGTCGTAGCTGTAGGTGCCGGCAGTAGCCTGACCTTCGTGATGAACCTTCAGCATGATTTGCTCAGCCTCCTGCTGACTTTTGAGAAATACCTCGGTCAGCACTTTCACTACAAACTCCATCGTGGTGAAGTCGTCATTCCAAAAGATGACTGCCCACTTGTGAGGCACTCTTAACTCTATACGTTCTTTGACGTTAAACTGTTCTTCTTGTTGAGCCATTGTTCAAGCTATTGTATTTATTTCGTTCTGTTATGATGTTGCTGATAACAGAGCTCACAGCGCTCATCAGCTTCTGGCTACAAATTTACGAAATTATATCCAAATACACTTTCTATCTTCAACAATTCCGCTCAATCGGACACGAAGGAGAGTATCAGAATAGGAGAACTCAGGGTGACGCATTGGCGAAGTCAGGAGAAGGGTTCTTATTCCTCTTTTATCTCCTTGGCATTTTTCCACCCGAAGGCCGCCTTGTAGGCCTCGGCCGTACCCTTGGGCACCCAGAGCGTGGTCTTGTCGGAGACGCGGAAACGCTGGAGCGTTGGCGGCACCGGCCACTTCACATGGATGTTCTTGGCTCCAACATGGCCAAGGATTCCTTCCCTCTCAACCACTTCCAACGATGCGGGAAAGGAGATGCTGCCAAGCGAAGAGCCGGTGGCGAGCGCATAGATGCCAAGGCTCTTCAAGGCCGAATTGGCGGGGATGCGGATCTCCTTCATGCCCTGACAGTTCTGAAAGGCATAATCGCCGATGCTGGTCACGCTTGCCGGAATGTCGATGTAGCCTAAATGCTCGCACATTCTGAAAGCATCTCTGCCGATTGCGGTGAGGCTCTTCGGCAGGATAACACTGTCGAGTTTGCAGCCCGCCACAAAGAACGCGCCCCTGCCCAAGGCATCGCGCTTCTGTACATAGTCGTCGTTGAAGTCCTCGATGCATTTCTCCACCTCCGTGTCACCATCCTCCACGAGCTCGCAGTCGCCCATATCCAACTGCCGCAAGTTCATCTGAACAGCCGTACTGATCTCCACCGTGCTGCCGTTCGCGTCGCGGTAGGTAATTCGCGACCTGACGCTGCGCTTGAGCAGGAGGCGCAGCGTGCGCATGTCGGCCGTGTTGAGCTGACCCGTGAGCTTGAGCGAGCTCAGGTCAGTCCATGCCGCCGCATTGCCGCCCATGAGGATGGGCAGCTGGCCCGGCTTGCTGACATGGATGGTCTCTGAGTACTTGAAGTCGCGAGGCCACTGGTGCAGTGTGACCGTTACCGGGTCGGCCAGGTGGCGACCGCCGTCGCGATAATAGGTAAACGTGAGGGTGGCCGAGCGGCCCAGGCCCTCGTTCTTATCCACATCGAGGACATACACCACGTCATAATAGCCCTTGTAGGTGGCTCTTGTGCTTCCGGTAAAGTCATGTTTCTTCTCTTTCACCCACGAAGCGTCAATGGTCAGTTTGGGAAGGTCGTTCAGTGTGGAATAGGCTTTGATAAACACATAGGCCTCGCCGCCTTCGGCCACAACGTCAACGTGGGGCGTCTCCACCTTGACTTTCTGTGTCACCGTGTCGGTCTCCTCGGTTTTCCTGCCCGGGTCGTCGGGTGTGTCCTCGCTGTCCTTGCAGGAAGAAAGGGACAGCAGGCAGAAAAGCATGGCGGACAGGCCAAGGGCTGCCCGCATGGTGCTGAATAAAGGGTAATGTTTCATACTGTTATGTTATTTTTCTTTGCTTATGTTTACGTTCAACGTCTGACTGACAAGGCTGATGATGTTGTCGAGGCTGTCGGCATCGAAGTCGGCCGTGAGACGCTTGCCGGTGTCGGAGGCCGTGAGGCGCACATGATAGTAGCGGCTGAGGGTGGACAGCACTTCCGATAGCGGCGTGTCATCGAAGTGGAACTGGTGAGTGGCCCAGACCGTGGTGTTCACGTCGGTGCGGCTGTCCATGCGTGGCGTGCTGTCGTCATTGCCCAGTACTGCCGACATGCCCGCCTTCAGCGCAACGGCCTTGCTACCGGCCCGGGTGGAACCGAAGCTGGCGGCACCTTCCACCACGGTGAGGCGCGTCATGGTCTCGGTCTCCTCCACCTGCAGCCGCGTGCCGATGTCACGTATGGTGTAGCGGTCGTCGGTGATGGTGAAGGGGTTGGCGCTGTCATGATGAATATCGAAAAACGCCTTACCCGTGAGCCTGACGTGGCGGCAGTCGTCAGTGTAGGAGATGGACGAATGGGGTGCCAGCGTCACCACCGTGCCGTCGGTCAGACGACAGACCTGCGGCGTAGCCTCGGCTGTCAGCGTGACGGTGGAGGGAGCAAGCAATGCGTAAGCGGCTATGCCAACCAGCACTACCACCGATGCGGCAATGGCGGCCCAGCGCAAGTAGCGCACGCGGCTTATGGGCTGCAGGCCTACGCGCGAGCGGACCTTGGCCAGCGCCTTGCGCGTGTCGAGCCGTCCCTCCTTATAATAACGGATAACGTATTTCATAAGCTGAATGTTTTATTCATAATACACATGTTGAACGGTTTTACTCTTGGCCAAGGCAAATCCGGCGGCCATTCCGATGCCATTTCTCACATTGCCCACATTTGGCGTGATATTGGACAGACCGGCCTTGGCCAGATCGCTGTTCTCTATGCTGCCAATGGTACTGACAAAGTGGTAGAATTCCGGCGTGATGTGGTAGAGTTCGACGTAGTAATAAGGGCTGACATAATGCAAGCCTACCGGCGCCACATTACGATCGAGGTTGAGGTGAAGCGTGTAGGTCTTGCCGTTGAAATCATCATCTGTGAAAACGTAAAAGTTTTCGTAGTCATTATTGTCGTAGCCGAAGTCGTAGTCGATGCTGTTAAGTTTTCTCAGCACCGGATCACTCTCGGTATATACTGTACAGACCGCAGCCGTGGTATCAACAATGACTTCGTCAGGATCTGGCATGTCGCCATAGCTGTCGTCATTTCTCCAGAACAGCAGAGACTTCACCTGTACGGCATAGTAATCCTTCGTGTCGGCGGGGTCGGTAAACGAGGCTGTCAACTGAAGATAGTTTTCCGACTCTTCCCAATAGTCGGAATAGACCGTCACCTCTTTTGTCGCCACGTCACTTACAGGCACGGGAGCGAGAATGGTGGTCTGCGCCGACACGGCGGGCAGATTGTCGGCCTCGGCCTCAATGCCGATGCGGTCGCCCACGGCTTGCCGGGCCACGGCCTTGTAGCGCCCGTTGCCCTCGGCAATGACGGTGGCAGGCTGGCCGTTGACCGTATAGGAGATGCGTGCCCCGTCTATCGGTACCACCTGCCCCGTCTGGTTGACCGGCAGACTGCGCATGAGCTGAATGGCGGTAGTGTCGCCCGCGGTCGGCATGCAGTAGAGAATGACCCGCGGTTCGGCCTTCACGGTCTTGATGTCGAAATCGTCGCGGCACGAGGTCAGCGCGAGGACAGACAAGGCTATTATAAATAATGTGTGTATTTGCTTCATCGTTTAGAACTTATACGTATAACTGAATGAGGGGATGATGGGGATGTAGCCTTTGGCCTTGGCATGCATGGTGCCCCGGTCACTGTCATATTTCACATCGACCCACATCGTGTTGAGGTGGCAGTAGGCGTTGTAGATGCTCCAGTTCCAGATGCGCTCGTGTCCACCCTTGGTGCGGTGGTGCAGGTCAACGCCGATGTCGAGACGGTGATAGGCCGGCGCACTGACGTTGTTGGGTACATCGTAGAGGAAGTCATGTTCTCCGCCTTGTCCGAGGTCCGGGAAACTGACATATTGCGTGGGCAACGTCAGGCGGTTGCCGCTGTGGTAGAGCCATTCGGCATAGAGGCAAGTGCCTTTGCCGAAGCGGTAGCGCACCGACACGTTGGCCTTGTGGCGGTTGTCGAACTTGTCGTAGAACCAGTCGGGGTAGTAATCGTCAAACTTCCGCTTGTTCCACGACAGCGTATAGGACGCATCCATCTGCAACCGGCGGGTGGCATAGTGAGCGTCAAGCTCCAGTCCGTAGAAGCGGCCACGGCCCTCGATGACCTTCGTGTCCCAGTTGTCGGCAGGCGGTTGCAGACCGAGCCAGTTGGTGTATTGCAGCAGGTGGGACGACCATTTGTAATAGCCTTCCAACGACAGCAGCCAGTGCCGGTTGGGCTGCACATAGGCGCCTGCGGCCAGCTGGTGACTGTGCATGGGGTGAAGGCGGCTGGTGGTAGGCACCCAATAGTCGCTCGGCAAGTCAATGTAGGCATTGGTAATCTTATGCACAAACTGCGTCATCGTGGTGTAGCTGGCCTTGAATGAGAGACGGGGACTGACCTGATACTTGACGGCCGCGCGGGGGTCGATGTTGGAAAACGTCTTGCCCTGGATGTGGAAGAAAGCAGCGTTGAGACCGCCGTTGATGCTCCAATGGCTGTTGATGGCCATCTCGTCCTCGGCATAGACGTTCCACTCTGTAGCCGTAAGGTGACTGGCCGAACGGTTCTGCAGGGTGTCGCCCTGTTCGCCATAAGTGTCGATATAGATTTGGTTGTTGCTCTGCGGCCGGTAATAATGCAGCGTGAAGTCGTGGCCGAAGCGCAGGTGATGGTGCGGCGTGGGCCGGTAGTCGAAGGACGTACGATAACCCACGTCGTTGATGGTGGAGTGGTTGCCGTGCTCGGCGTAGTTGCGTGTCATGTCCCTTCTGTCAGTTCCGGAGGTGTAGTCTTCCTTCGACCACAACTTTGACAGGCTGTAAGTATAAACGCCGGTGATGTTGGCAAAGAACTTCGGCGAGACGATGTAGGTCCAGTCGAGCGATGTGTTGAGGTTGCCCCAGTTGAAGCGGTTCTTCGTCAGGTCGTGGTAGTCCATGCCGCCACCGTCGTCCACATCCTTCGTGTCGAGCTTGTCCTGTCCCCAATAGGTGCTCAGGGCAAGGCGCGAGCGCGGACTGAAGAGATGCGTTACCTTGGCGTTGAAGTCGTGGAAGAAATAGTTGAGCGTGACCTTGTCCTCGTCGGGGCCTGCATTGTGGTTGACGATAGCGAAGATGGGGCGTGTGATGAGGTCGAGCCACGAGCGGCGGAGCGCAATGTTGAAGCTGGTCTTGCCCTTCTGCAACGGTCCCTCGAACTGCAGGCCACCGTCGAGCAGGCCGAGGCGTACCGAGCCGTGGAAATGCTGCATGTCGCCGTCGTTGGTGCGCACGTCGATGACGCTCGACAGCCGTCCGCCGTAGCGAGCGGGGAAGCCGCTCTTGTAGAAATCGACGTTTTTCACCACGTCGGCATTGAACGACGAGAACAGTCCCATGGTGTGGTTGATCTGGTAGAGCGGCGTGCCGTCGAGCAGAAAGAGGTTCTCGTCACTGTTGCCGCCGTGCACGTAAAGGCCGCTGGCCAGCTCCACGCCCTCGGCCACACCGCTCACGCGCTGCAGCGTCTTCACCACGTCGGGCGAGGAGAGCAGGGCATAGCCGGTCTTGATGTCGGAGGCACCAAACGACCGCTTGCCTGTCTGCGTGGTGAGCAGCGGTGAGTTGAGGTCGCCCACAACAAGCACCTCCGGCAGGCGGTTGTCCTCAGTGAGCACAACATCTTGCCGGAGGTCGTCCTTCAGCCTTGCCTTCGTCGTCTTGTCGCCAAAGCCAAGGTAGCTGTATTTAATAACGTGCTCGCCCTCGGGCAGCGTCAGCGAGTAGAAGCCGTAGGCATTGGTCATTGTTCCCACGCCTGTGGTCTCGTCCCATACGGTGGCGTTGATGAGCGTCTCGCCGCCCGTGTCGCGCACATAGCCGCTCAGCGTATGGCGGACGGTGGAAGGCGGCGAGGGCCTGACGGGCCGAGGCGCTTCGGCATGACGCACCGGCGCCGGGGCCTTGCTCAGGATGACGTATTTGCCCACCAGCTTATAACTGATGCCCGTGCCCTCAAACAATGTGGCAAGAGCCTTGTCGAGCGACATTCCCTTGAGCGATGGTCCGTGATAGGGCCGGTCAACGGGCAGGGAAGCGTCGAAAGTAAAGTTAATCTTGTGCGACTTGTGTAGCCATTCCATCTGCTGCCTAATGGTGGTCTGACCACTCTTGGCCCCAACCACCACAGGCAACATGATAAAAAGCATGGTTACAATTATGTAGAGTCGAATCGATTTCACGGTTATATCTTTTCTTAGTTGTCAGATGTATCAGAACGCCCAGCCGAAGCTGACGTATGGCGCAAAGAGAATGGCGCCTTTCTTGCAACTGGAGCCATCGGCCCAAAGAAATTCGTTGGTCACATGAATCATCGGGGTAACGCCGCTGCGGAACTGGAAGCCGTGCAGCGCCTCGTGGCGGTAGCCTATGTTCAGATAGATCATGTCGCGCACCCAAGTCTTGTGGTAAGAGATGTTGGCCGGTTGCTCACTGCCATTGTCGGCGGATGATGCGTAATATTCGCTGTGGGATGGTGCGTAGTAGCCCCCGTTCAACTTATATTTGATCATCCAGAGCTTGTTGCCAAGTCCCAGCTCCAGATGGTTGCGGCGGCCGCCAATGAGATAGTTTATCTCCGTGTTGAAGCCCCAGAGGTGTTCCTTTGTGACAGAGCCATTGTTTTCCTCGTTGTATGCCCAGCTCACGCCGGTTCTGAAGCCCCAGGGTGAGCTTTTCTTTAGCCGCATATCATAATTTAGGCCCACAAAGTTTGATGCGCCGCCAATCTCCATAAAGACGCTGTGCTGTGGCATGACGTAAGTGGAGTCGGCGGTCTTGGCCGACAGCGGCGTTGTGAGCACAAAGCTCATCAGCAATGCCAGGGCGGTGACCGCCTTTTTCATGTTTTTTCTTTTCATTGTCATTTCAAGTTGCTTTCATCCGTATGACGCAACGTGAAAGCAAATCCCCCATGCCCGGTAAGAAAAAGTTGTCCATTGCCTCATTGTGAGATGATCCTTGGTCTGTTGGAGCACCATTTAATACGTCGCATCTGTTAAACATACTGAAATTCGTTTACAAACAGCCATCGTGATTTTAACACTTTAAGGCAACAGGAAAATGTTAAAATCGAGGCTTGCTCCTCCTATAATCACGATGCCATCGCTTCTTCGTCGTAACTCCGGTGGCCTTTCGGCGTAACTCCGACGGCCTTTCGGCGTAACTCCGACGGCCTTTCGGCGAATTCTCGATGCCTTTTCGCCGATAAGCCGATGCTTCTTCGCCGATAGGTCGTTGACATTTCGGCATAATTGAGGTGCCTGTTAATCGATTACAAAACTCGTGAATGTGTAATGACTTAATTATTAATTGGTTACTCAAATTGCTGTGATTGCCGCATATCAAACCAACAATCGTCCTTTTGGTCTGACGGCGACTCTCAGCGGCCTTTTAACATAAATAATATTGACAGGCCATTACATGGCAATCAGTGGGTTGCAGTGTGAACGTATTGGTATTGCCGTTCGGCAGAGGGCTTTGGCCCTTGACACTGGCACAAAGGGTTTTCTTGGTTTTGGTTATAACCTACATTATTCATGGAGATTAACTCCTCTTTATTTTTTCACATTGAATGTTGTGTTGTTGGAACCCCCTTGGGGGTTGCGGCAATGTTAAATATGATGTCAATCGAAGGATGTTACACGGATGCGTCGCCTCTAATATTGCCGCAACCCCACAAGGGGGTAGCGAATTATTATACGCATCATGTTGCGAGGTTACGAGGGGAATCGCTGCATTCGCTATCGCTCATTTGCTCATCCCCTCGCTATGTTTCCGGAACCCCTAAAGGGGTTCTCTTGCATCATTCATGAATAATGAAGGATAAAACTAAAACCACAGGGTTTATCGGATGCGCCGTTATAGGCCAATGGTTGTCCACTATGCCAAGACCAAAAAGGGCAGATAATAGATGTCGGCCTTGCGGGCGCGCAGACTCTTCATGGCACTGGACAGCAGATGCTCTATCGTCTTCTCGCTGATGCCCATTTCTTGTGCCGTATCTCGGTAGCTCTTGCCGTCGCGCTTGCAGAGCAGCAGCGCCTGACGCTGACGGTCGGGCAGATCGTCAATGGCCTGCCACAGTCTGGCCTCAAGAAACGACCGGTCCTCAGCCTCCGCATCGGTTATCGCACCATCAAGGTCCTGCGGCTGTACGTCGTGGCACAAGGGGTCGTTGCGGCGCAGCAAGTCGATGCAGGCGTTGCGCACGGCTGTGAAGAGAAACGATTTGTCATTGTCAACTTCCTTCTGCCAGAGCTTGACAAAGCAGTCCTGCACCACGTCTTCCGCACGGTCAACGTCGCCGCTGAGGTAGTGCATGGCATAAAGGCATAAGGGCCTATAGTATTGTTGAAAGACTTGTTCGATGGATGACATCTCTTGCTTACTCCGATTATTACGGAGTGCAAAATTACAACAATTATTTGAAATAGCGGTGCTATGATGCTTAGTCTTTGTCTATAAGTCGTTTGTTGACAATATCTTTATCTTATTCTCGTCGCAGCGGGTGCGGTCGAGACCGAACACCCGGCAGAAGAAGTCGTAGTTGGCTTTGCGCTTGTTGGGCCCGTAGTCGTGTCGCTCGTTGGGCAGATGCACGTTCTCCACCTTGTCCTTGGCGTCATAGAAACCGTAGATGCGTTGCAGAAAAGGATATTCGAGCGATGGCACAGAGGCAGTCCAGTCGCCGCCGTCGCTCACTACCTGCAACGGCTTCGGTGCAAAGAAGGAGAGCAACTCGGGATTGCAGGTGCCGCCACCGGCAAGCATGATGGGACGTCCGCTCTCGCAGGGACAACCGCCGTCGAAATGACTGGCAAGATTGACTGTGGGCGCGGCAGCCGTGAAGCGGTCGTCGAGCACCGTCAGCAGAATGGTATGACTGCCGCCGCCCGAACCGCCGTTGACACCGATGCGCCGATGGTCGATGTCGTTGTGGCTGTCGAGCATATAGTTGAGCAGCACCTCCGCGTTGAGCGCCTGAATGACGTGGGCGCGGTCGGTCTGATGGCTGTTGGCTCCATATTCCTGTTCGCTCAGTCCCCAACCGTAGATGTCGAAATCCACGCAGATGGCGCCCATGCGGGCGTAGGTGCCCAACCGCTGTTGCTCGTCGGGACGGAAGCGGCCGCCAGAGAAGTGACCGTCAGGACAGATGATGAGCGGGTACTTCGTGGTGCCCCATGCCTTGCTCCACCGCCGCCGGGTGACGCGGTCGGGGTGGGGCGTATAGATGGTGCCGAACACATGTTCGCCCGGTAGTGTCTCGATGGTGACGGACTGCACCGTGTAGCCGTCGCAGACGATCTTCTTGCCCAGCACTGGTTTGCAGGGTACGAGTCTGGCCATCATGGAGTCGATGCCGAGACGTGCCCTCACCTCCCGTCGCACACTGTCGCGACGGGCCTCATGCTGTTGGCAGTCGCTGTATAGAGTGCTCAGATAAGCCAGCATCTTCGTCCCTTCCTCCACATGGCGACGAGGATACTCATATGGTTTGATCTTGTAGAGATTGCCGTTTTGTTTCCACCAGTTGAAGTCGAAGTACTTGCAGATGTTGGTCAGCGTCTCCTCCAGGGAGTAAGGACGCACGCGGAAGTCAGCGTAAGGCAACCGCAGTCCTGTGGTGTCGACGTTGTATTTGAAGCGGACGCCCCAGCGCTGCGCCACAGTTTCCATGATGTCGTGGAGGCTGCGGGTGTAGTGCCCGGCAAAGGTATTCTGCGCTGACAAACTGATATTGCAAGCGAAGATGGCGATAAGCGCACAGATGATGGATTTTCTCATAATCGTAGGTTGTTAGTTGCTCATTGCGTGCCTCTATCATGCAGACGGAGAACCTCGCTCATGGTAACATCCATTAGCGGACAGCACCTCCACGCGATGACGGCATTTCTTAAGATAACGAGTTATGCCTCGATTATTGTGCCAAACCTTCTTCTTTTGTCCTGCAGTATTCTATGCTTCTACGATCTTGCCGTCGAACAGGTTGATGACGCGGTGGGCCATTTCGGCATCGTGGGCGTTATGGGTCACCATGACGATAGTGGCACCGTCCTGGTTGAGCTCGGTGAGCAGGCGCATCACTTCGGCACCGTTCTTCGAGTCGAGGTTACCCGTGGGCTCGTCGGCGAGGATGAGCTTAGGACCGAAGACCACGGCGCGTGCGATGGCCACGCGCTGCTGCTGTCCGCCGGAGAGCTGATGGGGGAAGTGCTTGGCACGATGGCTGATGTTCATGCGCTTCATCACCTCCTGCACCTTCTGCTTGCGCTCGCTCTTCGATATGCCGAGATAGGTGAGTGGCAGTTCGATATTCTCTTCCACGTTGAGCTCGTCGATGAGGTTGAAGCTCTGGAACACGAAGCCGATCTGGCCTTTGCGGATGGCCGTGCGCTCGTTCTCGTGCAGGCCTGCAACCTCTTTGTCGCCAAGCCAGTACTGGCCCGACGTGGGGTTGTCAAGGAGACCGAGGATGTTGAGCAGTGTGGACTTGCCACAGCCAGAGGGACCCATGATGGCGACAAACTCGCCGTCCTTTACTTCAAACGATACCTTGTCGAGCGCGATGGTCTCGACTTCTTCCGTACGGAAGGTCTTGCTTAAATCTTGTACTTTTATCATAACTTCTGTCTTTTTATTATTCGTCTTTAAGGAATAGCACTGGATTGCTGTTGACCACCTTGCGGGCGGAGAGCAGCATGATGGTGACCACGATGGCGAGTACCACTAAGCCGACAGCTAAGAAGAGCAGGGGCGAGAGCGTGATGCGGTCGGCA
>ONQB01000041.1 GCA_900319905.1 uncultured Prevotella sp.
GAAAATTGCTTCGGCATAAAATTGCACCTACGGTGCATAAAATATAAATGGCAATTTGCAATAATCGACCACGAAGGTTATCAAGCGACTTTTCCGACATTCTTATTTTATGCCCGAAGGGCAATTTTGCGCGAAGCGATTTTCGTCAGCGACAGGTTTGACACCTTGGGTGTGGGTCTAAAGTTACAGGATAGCCTGCGAGCTTGCTCGAAAGGCTATCCTGTAACTTTAGACCCAAAGCTCCATCGGGAGCGAAAGCCTGCCGATGACCATTTTCTTTTTCTTTACCTGGTTTTGCTTATAAAACTAAATCCACAGGGTTTATCGGGTGTGCCCTAATAATGCCTGCATGCATAGCTTTCAACTTGTCCTAAAAGAGAACAATCAATACGGCTTGATAATTTTAAATTTAATTCTAAGGAAAATTCTAAATTTCATTTCAAGCCGCTTGCGGCGACCCATCAAACAAGGGACTCTTCCACTATTCATTCGTTTTATTCCTACTTGTCGGCAGGCTTCATACGCAGCGCCAGTTGAAACAGGCTCGGCAGCAAGATGCACAGTGAGAACAAGAGCCCCATCCACATCATATGGCTGTTGCCGTGGAACAAATCTATAAGCTTCCCATCGCCCATCTGCGGCATCGCATTGAACATGATGAAAGCAACGGTGTTGTTGACCCAATGAAACAACACTCCTGGCAACACCGACGACGTGCGGTAGTACATCCAGCCCAGGAGCAGACCAATCACGAATGCATGGATGAACTGTGGTACATTGCCATGCAGCAAGCCGAAGAGAACGGATGAGATGGCAATAGCCGCCCAGTGGTAACGACGGTCGAACAGACCAAGCAACTTGCGGAGGATGGCACCACGGAACACCAGTTCCTCGACTAACGGAGCAAACACACCAATAGCCAGATATCCCATCGGTTGACCAATGATCTGTTCGAAGAACTTCAACTGCGACTCCGGCATCTCTATCTGTATCTTCTCAAGCATCCACTCAGACGGCAAAATGCTGCCAAACGACAACAGACCTGCCCAAATGAGCACATCCCACGGATGGCTGCGCAGCCACGTCGCAGAAACGGGCGACCACTTAAGCTTCACAAACAGACAAAGCGTGAAGGCACTGGCCAGTACAAGACCCACAATGAGCTCATTGCCCGACGAAGCCCCCTGAGACTGAGATGCCAACAGCGAACTGCCGCCAACCAAACCCGCAACAAGGCTGGTGAGTGAGACAAACACAAACTGTGCGGCCGCAAAGACCGCCAAATATAATATGACGTCGGCAATGGTGCGGCCAACCGACCGCTTTTCAACTGGATTGTTATTCATTTTGTTAATTGTTTTTCTCTTGCAATTCAACGAAGAAGGCACGGATGTCACGCTCATCCTGCCTGAGCTGTTCAGCCAGCCGGGCCGGACTGTCAAAGCGTTTCTCAGCCCGAAGGCGCTTCATGAAGGCCACGGAGACCGGCTGACCGTAGATGTCAGCATCAAAGTCGAAGATGTTCACCTCCAACGTGCGCTTGTCACCGTCAAACGTAGGCCGAGTGCCGATATTCATCATACCCTCGTGAGCCACCGCATCCGTTCCGATTGTCACCCTGACGGCATACACACCATTCTCGGGGATGAGCAGAGAGTCATCGTCGACGGAGAGGTTGGCCGTGGGGAAGCCGATGCGACGCCCTTCCTGATAACCATGCACAACATGACCGGGCAGCATAAACGGATAACCGAGGCACTGGTTGGCCAACTCCACCTCACCGACCGAGAGAAATGAGCGCACGACTGACGAACTCACCTTAACATCGTTGAGCAGGAAGGCAGGATTGTGCACCACCCTGATGCCTAACTGCTCACCATAACGTACGTAGTCGTCGAAACCCTCTGACTTGGCAAGGGCGGAACGGTGACCGAAACGGTTGTCATAGCCTATCACCAACTGGCGCACATGCAACCGGTCGCGCAACACCGTACGCATGAAATCGAAAGCAGAGAGCGAGGCCATGTCACTGTCGAAATGAAGCACCACCACATAATCGATGTCCGTCATCGACAACCGTCGCAACTTTTCGTCAAGCGTGGTAAGGAGATGTGGCTGATAAGCCTGAGCCAACACCTGACGCGGATGCTGATCGAAAGTGATGACCATCGAGGACAAACCGGAAGCCTGGGCCTCCTGCCTGACTTGACGAATGAGAAACTGGTGACCACGATGAACACCGTCAAAGAATCCTATCGTCGCCACACTGGCTGGAAGAACCGGATTGACAGTGTCTTTAAGTCTGATGATATCCATCTCTAAATCTCTTTACCTGACGAAGTAATTTAATACATGCAAAGATAAACAAAAACCATGCAAACATCGGGTAATCAATATTTTTTAACGCTTTAACAATCTACCAAGAACAGAAATATAATTTACACTCCCACACTACCCCATCGCTGCTCCGTCCACAAATGAGCAAGTTTCTATCACCCAGGCACACGAATGACAACAAAAAACCGTAACTTTGCAAGCAACATCCAACCGTCCTGCAACCACCACAACCCAGGGTGAACAAGGGACAACAATAAGACAAACAACAATGAAAATAGGCAATATTGATTTTGGTAGCAGGCCTTTGTTTCTTGCGCCCATGGAGGACGTTACTGACATAGGTTTTCGCAAGCTATGCAAGCGATATGGCGCTGCCATGGTATACACTGAGTTCGTAGCGGCCGACGCCATCGTGCGGGCCATTCCATCCACGCTGAAGAAGATGACCATTGACGACGATGAACGGCCCGTAGGCATCCAGATTTATGGCAAAGAGGTAGAGCCGATGGTGGAGGCAGCCAAGATTGTGGAGACGTTTCATCCCGACATCATCGATCTCAACTTCGGATGTCCGGTGAAAAAGGTGGCCGGCAAGGGTGCAGGAGCTGGTCTGCTGCGCGACATTCCCCGCATGCTCGACATCACGCGTGAGGTGGTGAAGGCGGTGCACACACCCGTAACGGCCAAGACCCGGCTGGGATGGGATCTTAACAACCTCGTAATCACCACATTGGCCGAACAGCTGCAGGACTGTGGCATACAGGCGCTAACCATCCATGGACGCACACGGTCGCAGATGTACACGGGCGAGGCCGACTGGACTCTCATCGGAGAGGTGAAGCGCAACCCGCGCATTCACATCCCAATCATCGGCAATGGCGACATCACCACACCGGAAAAGGCGGAGGAAGCCTTCGACAAGTACGGTGTTGACGCGGTAATGATCGGCAGGGCAACCTTCGGAAACCCATGGTTCTTTAAGGAGTGCCGCGACTATATGAACGCAAAAGAGGGTGCAGGTAACTACCCTGCTGCACCCTTGACCATTGATGATAAGATAGACATCTTAGAGGAACAGCTGCACATCAACGTAGAACGCATCGACGAGTATCGTGGCATTCTGCATACACGACGCCATCTCGCAGCCTCGCCAATATTCAAGAATATCCCCAATTTTCGACAGACTCGCATCGCTATGTTGCGTGCAACAACCGTCGAAGAACTGACACACATCCTGGAAGACTGCCGTTTGATTCTCAAAGACTTACAGAATCAAAATTTACAAACTGCGACAAAAGCGTGAATTGTTTTAACATTCATTAAGTACACTCAATTTTACCCTTTTTTCCGACCACAACACTACCACCAAAGATTCACCTTGCAAACAGTGTAGGAGCCGGCCTCGTGCCGGCCCAAAAGCAAGGGGCCGTGGCACGGGTTGCATACCAACCTCGCCACGGCCCCTTGCCGGTCATCGACTTATGGGATTACTTCAAAATCGATGCATATTTATCTTTGTCAGCCAACAGCTTGAAAGCTTCCTGCACCTGCTTGTCGTCGCGCAGTGAGTTCTCCACTGCACCACGCTGATAGTAATAGGCGGTCACGATGTCCTGCTGCAACATCCGCATGATGCTCTTCTTGTTGAAGTCAAGGTCCTTGGAAAGATTCGGCTGCAGCTTCTTGCGCAGCGCCTCGAACTCCGGCTTGGCATCGTCGTAATAGCCCTCAAACTTCGCCATCTTCTCCAGCTCATCCAACGAGTTGTCGCTCAAGGCGTCGTACTTGAAATGGCTGCTGAGCACCATCTTCTTGAACTGCTCGTAGTCGGCATCGGTGAGCTCAAACTCCGAGGGCGGCGCGATGGTCGGATGGGCAGCGATGTACTGTTGCTCGAACGTACTCACGAGTTCGTCACTGTCGCGCACGCCCACGAGATAATAAGTGATGTTGGGCAAGGAGTCTGGCACCACCGTCACGTCGGGTTCGATGCCACCGCCATCCTTCACCACACGCCCGTTGGCTGTATGAAACACATGTGTGAGCGAGTCGGGCACCACCTCAGTGCTGCCGCCGTTGTCGTGCCTGTAGTTGATCTTCTGGATGCACCGGCCCGAGGGAATGTAGTATTTGTTGGTGGTCAGTTTCATCTTTCCATTATACGGCAGGTCGATGACCGTCTGCACCAGTCCCTTGCCAAACGTCTTCGTACCCATGATGACCGCACGGTCGAAGTCCTGCAACGAACCACTGGTGATCTCAGCAGCCGATGCCGTGTTGCCGTTGACCAGCACCACCACCGGCATGACCGTATCGACAGGCTCCACCTCGGTGAGGTAGTCATGGTTATAGCGTCTCACCTTACCGCGGTTGCTCACCACGAGTTTATGTTTGGGCACAAAGCAGTTGACGATATTCACAGCCTCCGGTTCCGAGCCGCCACCGTTGTTACGCAAGTCGAAGACCAGCCCCTTCATTCCCTTCTGCTTCATCTCGATGATAGCGTTGCGCACGGTCTTGCCACAGCCCTCGGTGAAGGAGTTGAGGTTGAGATAGCCAAAGCCGTTGCTCTGCAAGCCATAATACGGCACCGCCGGCAGTTGTATGGACCGTCGCGTGATTTTGAACCGCATGTCCTTGCCGGTGGAAGGACGGTGGATACGCAGCTCGAACGTCGTGCCCGCATCGCCGCGCAGGTGCTCGCTCACATAGCTGTTGTCCTTCTTGGTCATGTCCTCACCATCGATGGAAAGGATGATGTCGCCCTTCTTCAAGCCCGCCTCTGCCGCAGGCTCATTCTCGTAAGGCTCGTCGATGCACACCCGTCCGAGCTTATAGTTGTAGCGGATGAGCGAGCCGATGCCCGCATACTTACCCATGAGCATCATCTTCACGTCACCGCTCTTGTTCTCCGGATAGTACTCCGTGTAAGGGTCAAGGCTCCTGAGCATGGCATTGATGCCATAGCCCACGGTCTGATCGGCATTGAGCGAGTCGACATACAGCATGTCGAGGTTCTTGTAGATCGTATTGAAGATCTCCAGGTTCTTGGTCACATCGAAGTAGTGGTCATCCGTCTGCGAAGCCACCGCCGCATCCTGAGCGCTGGCCGTGATGCCCACGAATAGCGATAAAGCTAATATCAACGTTTTCTTCATCTTTCTGTTTATTGTCTCTTATCTATATTAGTATCATAGTGCACCGCCACCATCTTGTCGGAAGCCGGTTCATGACCACAAGCATTCTAACCGTCTCTCCCGTGGCTTGTTCCACTATGTTATGCAAAGGTAGCTCAATTGAGCGGAATGACAAAAACAAAAAGCATTTTTGTTTCAGATTATCCACACAGGCCATATCCATCCCTACGTATGACAGCTACCATAATATAAGATTACCTCTGGTCTCTGACAGACCGGAATCGGAGCCGCTAGCCCTCTTTGTCAGCCTTCTTCAACATTTTTCTAAAAAAATCCCCAAAACATTTGGTGGATTTCAAAAATCTTCTTACCTTTGCACTCGCAATTCAGAAATGAAGCGCACACTGCTTCAGTAGCTCAGTTGGTTAGAGCACCTGACTGTTAATCAGGGGGTCGTTGGTTCAAGCCCATCCTGGAGCGCGTTAAAAATCAAGGAGTTTAGCTGTGTACATGTGGTGTACATAGAGATTCTCTTCCTATTATATTCATATCGTTTTAATTTTCTACAAAGTTGCTAATTTTATCAATCCGAGAAAAATAAAACGCTATTTTATATCTCTAAATCTTATTTTATTTTTCTCAGGACACCCAATTTGAGGTAAAGCAAGAAAGACAAAGAGCAAGAAGGAAACGCGATATCTTCTGTTTTTCGTAACTTTGCAGCAACTTATCATGGTGCATAAAAGAAACAACGGTGAAAACAACCAGATGTGTCACAATCCAGACAATAACCAGATAATAAAAGGTATGAAACGATTTCTTGTCTTTCTTCTTGCTCTTATGGTCATTGTACATACGCCCGCGCCCTTACCTATTCACAAGACTATAACCCGACATCCCTTACAACACATTATTACATTGGAGTCTGCTATGAAGCCCTTGGCGAAAAGGCCAATGCAAAGCCGCCTATCAGCATTTTCTCAAGCAGGCTGCAATGGAAGAGGATCCCGGGGCTGATCTGAAGAGGATGGATCAAGCCCGTATTGAGAAAGGAAACTCTAGAACAAGCAGTCTTCGAGATACTCTACTCCCTCGCTTGATGTCCGGTGAGATAGAAGTAAGGTCATTGTTGCTGCTGGATGATCCACTCTTTGAAGAAAGGGTCTTCCAAGGCATAATCATCCTTCTCCCTGTTGATGATGTAACCCTTTTGAGCCAGTCGTTTCAGGGAACTGGTCATAGTACTTGTAGGAAGCATACGTGACTTGACAGGATTGCTGCCCTGGCAGACTAATCTTATCATCAGTTGGTCGGTCTTGTTGAATGTCAGCCACAACCGCTCATAGTCCAGGTCGTGTGCCTGTACAATGTCTGCTATGGCATTGTCGAAGACATCTGCATCTCCTTTCCCAAGGGCTATCAAGTCCCAGATAGCGGAAGCAAGTTGCTGTGTATAGTAAGGATGGTTATCTGTAAAGCTCAGTATCTTACGGGCAATATCTTCCGAGTTGACCGTCACTGGCGACAGTCTGTCCTGCAAGTAACGGAGGAAATCTTCCTGGGGTATCTTGCTAAGTCGCATAAGCATGCCGAAATGATAGAATGGAGATTTCGGACGTTCAAAAATATCGGTCATCATTGATTCCTGACTACCCAAGAGAATATAATTGATGTTCGCCTGCTCTTGCATGATGGCCCGCAGTTCCCTATCAATATGCTTGTCGATTTCCAATATATCTTGGAACTCATCGAACACGACCACAAGTCTGTGCTCTGCGCTGCTTACTTCTCCGAGCAGGGCCATAGAGTCCTCGAAAACGGCCTGTGAGTCTACAAGGGGCTGAAACGTAACGCTCATCTCATCGGTCATAGGGTTGACGGATACCGATGGCAATACCCTAAAGTTGCGGAGGAAGTGTTTCACCCTCTCCATCTTGTATTGTTTGAAAATAGATTTCAAGAGTTTCGCGGCAAAGTCTTCCCTGCTCAACACCTGCTGCATGTTGACCCATACGTAAGGGCGACCTGACTCGCGGACAGCCTTGCGTACCAGACTTGACTTACCATATCTACGAGGACTAATGAGTACAAGATGGTTCTCGCTTTTCAGAAACTGCCCAATACGCGCAAGCTCTTCCACCCTGTCGGTGAAGTAAGGTTCATCAACTAATGTGCCGAATTTAAAGGGATTATCCATTTGCGAAATTCTTCGTTACGAGATTTTTCGCAAAGATAGTACAAATGGGCGACATCCCCAAGTAAATGCTAAGTTTTTTCAGGATTAGCCTAAGGAGCCTGGCCTTATCCAAAGATGTCAGAATGATTAAGACCTACCAACTCCAATGCGACCAAGGCCGTTGCAGGCGAACGGAAGAATGATAAGACTAAATAACACTTGACATAAGACTATATAAGCAAGAAGGAAACGCGATATCTTTTGTTTTTCGTAACTTTGCAGCTACTTATCGCTATGGTGCATAAAAGAACCAACGGTGAAAACAACCAGATGTGTCTCAATCCAGATAATAACCAGATAATAATATGAAACGATTTCTTGTCTTTCTTCTTGCTCTTATGGCCATTGCACATACGGCCAGCGCCGGCAATGAAAACGACCGTTATGCCGCGAGCATTCGCTTAGGCGACTCGTGTATGAGGGTCTATCAGGTCACGCGCGCCCTTACCTATTACCACAAGGCACTGGCCGACTATCCTACGGCAGCATTGCGCATGAAAATTGCAAATGGTTATTATCTCCAGCACAACTACGCCAAATGTGTCAGCATGATGGAAGGCATCGCCCTTGACTCGCTCGACCACGACACAATGTGTCATCTCTTTAGAGCGTGCAAGGAACTGGGACTGAGAAAGCGGGCGGCAGAGTTCGGCGAGGCCGTCATCGACCGCTGGCCTATGGACGGCGAGATGGTGGCCGCGCTGGCTCGTGAATATCTGTCAGCAGGTATGAACAGTAAGGCCGAAATGCTTTGCAACAGATACTGGATGCGCGACGAGACGTGCATAGCGGTCAATGACATCATGGCGGACATCTATATGGTGCAACGGCAATGGCAGTTGGCCAAGGACAGCTATCTACTGTTGCTGCAGCAGGGTGACTCCACTTACAAGAACATGCTCAATTTGGGCGTTTGTTATGAATGGATGGGTGAAGCCGACAAGGCCAGGAAGGCTTTCGATGTAGCCATAGCAATGAGTGACTCCACAGCCGCCATACCGCTCTATCACCAAGGAGCGGTGCTCAATGGTCAAAAAGACTACGATGCCTCCATGGTGTGCTTCCGTAAGGCGCTGACCCTGTTACAACCAGACAGTGCCGTGATGTTCAGTTGCTATCGTGGTCTGGCCGAAGGATATTATGCCCACACTGACTACAGGCAGGCGCTTTCCGCGTTTCTTCAGGCACAAGACTATGACCCGACATCCCTTACAACACCTTATTACATTGGAGTCTGCTATGAAGCCCTTGGCGAAAAGGCCAATGCCAAAGCCGCCTATCAGCATTTTCTCAATCAGGCTGCGAAGGAGGAAGATCCCAGAGCTGATCTGAAGAGAATGGTGGGAGATGCAAGAAAACGGATGCATGACCGTCCATAAATCTGTGAATGCCGAGACGATTACTTGGGCTAATGTCATCATTCCCCAACGGCAGACTAGTGGACATTGCGTCTACATGCAAGCCCATCCAAACTTGCGTACAAGTTCGGTAAACAGTCCATGGTCCTTTATAGGAAGATGAACCGTTATAGATTCTTGCGTGTCAGCGTCAAGGTTATAGCCTGCCTCTGGAAGCCTTTCTTCCGGTAAGGTGGTGTACTCCAAAGGCGATATACCAAGATGATCGTCATTGCCGACAACCTCATAGTATTCTCCTTTCACTTCTGGAGAGACAAACACTTGCCGCAGGTCAACCTTTCCAGTAAGGAAGTCAGTCAACTTTGCATTAGATATTTTCACAGCAGTGTACCTTGGCTTTTCATCGTCGGCATATAGCAAGCAGATGTATTGAGCATCAAACATGTCGCGTGCTATGAAAAGTTGCGGCTCGTCATAGTAGTCTAATATCTTGTCAATTCTTAACTCGTTGTTCATTGCTATTCCTCCACCTTGGCTTGTTTTACATCAAAATTAGTGCTACGCCACCATGAATAATGCGAATCCCGAAATGTCTTTTTCATTACACCATCTTTTGGTTCCAGCTCTACGACAGCAATAACAGAATGTCTGAACTTTGGCAACTTTAAACGTTTCAGTGCATCGTCCTTGTCCTTGAACATAGAGACAGCCCTTGCTATGCATTCGTTTATGCCTTTGCCAACAAAGATCTTATTTGGTTGTAATTTCCTTTGAGAGAAGAAGTCTGGCGAAGTCGCAGGATTACCATTGGCTATCCTGAAATACTCACCATTACATGGAGTCGCATCTGGTGGTGGGCATGCTACGGGTAATTCTTCAAACCATTCCATGTGATATGCTATTTTTGCAAAAATAGATAGTTTTTACCAATCCACCAAACTTTATGCGATGTTTCTTTGTTGCAAAGGTAGAAGATGGCAAAGAGATCTAAGTGATTATTTTGAAAATCTATAACACACAAGATTCTCTCCTACCGGCTCGGCATTATCATCGGTCCATTCCTGTGGTTGACATGAAGCAGACGTTCGGCACCCTCTTTCAGCAGACCGCCGAGAGGCAATTCAATGATGAATTTCTTCGACACTTGGATGAACGGCGTCACGATGGGACGAAACTCCCATTGCCGGACAAACGGGTCATAATACCTCTCTGCGCCTACGTGTGTGCCAAAACCACCGTTTCGATAAGTGAGATAGCCTCCATACCGACTGGTGTCAACGTACGGGAAGGCTGCCATATAGAACCACGGATTACGGTTCTCGTATACACCGAAGGCCGTCAAACTGAAATTCGGGGAGAAGCTGTAAGTTAATGCACCATGAATGCCATATTGTGTAGTGATGCCGAGGGCAAAATATCGGTTTACATTGACGCCGGTTGTCAGTGACAGGCTACCCGTTTGATAGGTGCCGCTCAGGTCAAGCCGCTGCACGGTAAGCATTTGGGGATGTTCTTCCCGCTCCCGTACCCCAGTGAAGACAATGTTGCCCAAAGTCGCAGCACCTTCCGTTCGGTAGCCTATGCCATTGGGAACATCCAACTGTCGCTCCATCGCCGCATTGCCGTTCAGAATACCGGTAGTCCTGAGCTGTTCACTCTGAAGTCCAAGGCGATCTTGCAGTGCTGAGTCTGTTGTCGTCTCAGCCTTGTGCTGAATAGCGGACGCAGAAGCATGAACAGAAACCACACCACCCGTCGTGAACGGTGCTATGGTGTCAACAGAAAGGGATTGCTGCAGTGCCGTCTTCTTGGACGATCTTGTCACAGAGAATCGTGCCGTCCTCTTGTCCTTTGACACGGACTGCGCAAACGACGATGCCGGACATATCATCACGGCAACCATCCATCCTATCATCATCCTACATTGCATAAGCTTGGACTTATAATGGTACAAGAAGCCAACCGCCATATTCGTGTTTACATTCCTATGACAGCTATTTGCAAAGTTACGCAATAAATCCAGTTCTTCCAACATATTGTCGGGTCAATTTCTAAGATCATACAATTTCTCCAATGCCCCATCGCTTCAGTCTGCCGATGAAGCCTATCGCGCGTTACAACTATGTTTCTATTTGTTTCATCTCACAAAAAAATTAAGTTACCCTACCCTATTTTCACAGTTTCACAGTATCTTTGTGTTTTAACAAAACAAATATCATCATGCACCAGCACCTATATGCTCATCTTCTTCTCGCACTATACTTCGCCCTGATGGCCTCACCGCTTCATAGCGCAATGCCTCAGCAGCCGGACTCCACCGATGACGTGGGAGCCCTGTTGTGGTTGCCGCGTATCTCGGGAACAACGGCCCATGTGGTCACTCCCACGTCGTCAGACCCCACGTCGTCAGCCACCATCAGCATCGCCAGACATGAGCTTCTTCAGAGCTGGCAGGGTGGCAACGTGACCCTCCGCCTCATATCAGACGACAAACTGGGCGAAGGGTTCGTCATCAGCTACAAGGCTGCCGACCACAGCGCCGTGGTCTCGGCACACCGCCCCATCGGCCTGCTCTATGGCTCCTATGCCCTGCTACGCTGGCAGTCCACAAGTGACGAACAGCATGCCGACACGTCATGGTCGTCGGTGCCCGCCCTGCAACGGCGCATGCTCAACCACTGGGACAACCCCGACGGAAGCGTGGAGCGCGGCTATGCAGGCAGGAGCATCTGGAAATGGGAACAGGTCACCAAGAACGGCATGACCGACTCGCTGCGTCAGCGGCTGACCATCTATGCGCGTGCCAATGCCTCCGTGGGTATCAACGCTACGGTAGTGAACAATGTCAACGCCAGTCCTGTGATGGTCACACGTCCTTATCTCGAAAAACTACGGGTCATCGCTGACCTGCTGCGTCCTTACGGCATACAGGTGTGGCTGAGCATCAACTTCGGTTCGCCACTGGCTTTGCATGAGACCAAGACGGCCGACCCTCTCGATATCACCGTGCAGCGCTGGTGGCAGCGCAAGGCCAGGGAGATCTACAAGCTGATACCGGACTTTGGCGGTTTCCTCGTCAAGGCCAACAGCGAGGGGCAGCCCGGCCCGGGTGACTATCACCGCAGTCATGCCGACGGAGCCAACATGCTCGCCGACGCATTGAAGCCCTACGGCGGCACGGTGATCTGGCGCTCGTTTGTCTATGGTGCCAATCACAAAGGCGAGGACCGCGTGATGCAGGCCGTGTCGGAGTTCAAGCCCATGGACGGATTGTTTCACGACAATGTCATCCTTCAGTCCAAGAACGGACCACTCGACTTCCAGCCGCGCGAGCCCTACGCGCCCATCTTCGACAACATGACGAAGACTCAACAGATGGCCGAACTGCAGATCGCACACGAATACACCGGACAGGCGCTCCACCTTGTTTATCTCGCTCCGATGTGGAAAGAGTTCTTCAGCTACGTGGACCCAGTGAAACGCGGACTGAAAGGCATCGCCGGCGTGGCCAATACGGGCGACGACACGAACTGGTGCGGACATCCTTTCTCACAGTCCAACTGGTATGCCTTTGGCCGACTGGCCTGGGATCCGTCATTGACTTCTGAGCAGATCGCCCACGAGTGGCTGTTGCAGACCTTTGGCCGTGGCGACTCGGTGACGATTGCGGCACTGGAAGACATGATGCTCACCTCGCGCGAGGCATGCGTCGACTACATGATGCCGCTCGGCCTGCACCATATCTTCGCCTTCGACCATCACTACGGTCCGGAACCTGATGGCTACAAGGCGGAGTATCCTTTGGAGTGGTGCCCCGTCTATTATCATAAGGCCGACGCACAAGGGCTGGGCTTCGACCGTACCGTCGCCACGGGGTCAGGAGCCACGGCACAGTATCGCGAACCTTACCGGTCGCTCTATGAGCATCTCGAGACTTGTCCCGAACAGTATCTGCTGTGGTTCCATCACGTGCCTTGGGACTACCGGCTCGCCAACGGCCGCACGCTGTGGCAGAGTCTGTGCGATCACTACAACGCCGGTGTGCGCCGCGTGGCCACCTACCGTGTGCTGTGGCAGTCGCCGGCCGTGCGCAGCTATGTCGACAAGGCTCAATGGCAGCAAGTCGACAAGCTCCTCGGTACACAGCTCGACAATGCACGGCAGTGGCAACATACCTGCCTCAACTATTTCAATGGGTTTAGGAAATAAATTCACCAAAAGCCCGATGAAACAACATTTCGGTATAGTGCATGCGGCAGACTTGGCTATACGTAATTGTTAGCATGCGAAAATAGTTACCTCAGTCCAGCACAAACTTCTCCACGACATGCGCCACACCGTCTTCCTCGTTAGAGTAAGTGATGTAGTCAGCAGTATCCTGAATATCCTTCGGGGCATTGGCCATGGCCACGCCGAGACCGGCAAAGCGGATCATGCTCTGGTCATTGTAGCCGTCGCCGCAGGCAATGACCTCCTCTCGGCTGACCCCAACGATGTCGAAGAGACGCTCCAGGGAATGGGCCTTGTCGATACCGGGCGGCACACACTCCAAGAAGAAACCAGCTGAGCGGTATACATCCATGCGGCCCGCAAAGGCGCCTGACAGCCGCAGCTCCAACTGGTGGAGCGGTGCAGGGTCGCCGACAACAAGACATTTGTTGATGGGATAGCGCACCTGATGGATGAAGTCAGTATATTCCACGACGGGCATCTTATTGATGAAAGCTTCGTGGAGCACATATTTGTTGGCTTTCTTGGTAGCGGCGATGACCTCATCCTGGTAGGTAAGCATCTCCATGCCGGCAGCTTTCACCGCCTCATAGAGGGGTGGCACGACCGTGGGGTCGAGGGGTTGGTCGAAGACGACACTTCCGGTAGCGCAGTTGGTGATGCGTCCGCCATTGAAAGCAAGGATATATCCGCCGTAGCGCTTCAGGTCCAGTTCCTCGGCTAAGGCAGTGATGCCATAGGTGGGACGTCCTGAGGCGAGAACGACACGCAGGCCCTGCCGCTCAGCCCGGAGCAGCGTCTCGCGGGTGCGAGGGGTCATTTCTTTCTTACTGTTGGTGAGTGTGCCGTCAAGGTCGAGCACGATCATTTTGTATTTCATAGTCATTGTGTTATATGCATTGTAAGAAACCGGCGCCGAAACTTGCCGGCTTTTACAGCGGCAACGGCTCGTGCAAAATTAATCATTTGAAATGAACTATCATAAGATTGTTTGGAATTTCGGCGAGAAGCCAGTACATGATTTTCCTCACTTTCTTATGGATGACGCATGGGTGAATAATAGTACGGGGTCTCTTCTCCATCCACAGGACTTTCGGCTGTGCCAACAAACGCAAACGAAAGAAAAGACAGTAGAATATCAAAAATCACTTGTTTTTTATCAAATCTATACCTAAACACACAGAAAAACAAGTTATCTTTGCAGCCAAGAAACAATCAATATTTAGGTTGCACCTATAACTAATTCTCATAGATGACCACACAGACTACATCTATCTATCTGCTCAGCAACGAGCAGGATGCCCGTTGGGGACTGACCGTCAGCACAGTGGGCTATCAGCATATTGCACCCGGCGACCCTTATCCACCCAAGGGCCACCCACAGGAGTATTCGTTTCAGACGGGAAGAGGACGCGTGCTCGACGAGTACCAGTTTGTCTACATCTCCCACGGCCGCGGCATCTTCGAGTCGAGAAACTTTGGTTCCACAGAGGTGACAGAGGGCGACATGTTTCTGCTCTTCCCCGACGAATGGCACAACTACCATCCCGACGAGAAAACCGGATGGGACGAATACTGGATCGGATTCAAGGGAACGAACATCGACAACCGCGTGGCCAACGGCTTCTTTCAGGTCCACGAACCGCTGTTCCATGTGGGGCTCAACGAGGACATCGTGCGCCTGTACCGCAACGCCATCACCATCGCCCAGGAACAGGGCATCGGCTATCAGCAGATGCTCGGCGGCGTGGCCAACATGCTGCAGGGCTACTCCTTCGCTCTCAACCGTCACAACTCCTTCGAGGACGAGCAGATCGCCGCGGCCATGCACAGAGCAAAGGTCATCATGACAGAAAAGTTCAGTCAGAAGATTGGGCCCGTCGACGTGGCCGCAGCCATCGGCATGGGCTATTCCAAGTTCCGCCGTCTTTTCAAAGAGTACACGGGCTATGCGCCCCTGCAATACTTGCAGGAACTCAGGCTGCAACGCAGCAAGCAGTTGCTCGCCTCCACCGACCTGGGACTGAAAGAGATTGCCGACCTCGTAGGCTACGACAATGCCGACTATTTCTCCACCGCATTTAAAAAGAAAAATCATATATCACCTACTAATTACAGAAAAGTCAGATGAAGAATTACTTCGCCATTGACCTTGGCGCCACTTCAGGTCGCACCATCATCGGTACGCTCGACAATGGTCATGTGAGCATGGAAGCGCTCACGCGTTTTGACAATCCACTCATTGCGCTCGACCATCATCTTTACTGGGATCTCTATGCCCTTTATCACGAGATCATCAAAGGCTTGCAGATGGCAGCCCAGCGCGGCATCACCATACAGAGCATAGGCATTGACACCTGGGGCTGCGACTTCGCCCTCTTCGGCGACGACGGTGCCCTGCTGCGCAACCCGCTGGCCTATCGCGACCCGCATACCAATGGCATGATGGAACGGTTCTTTGCCGAAAAGATGCCAAAGAAGGAAGTATATGCCCGCACCGGCATCCAGTTTATGAACTTCAACAGCCTCTTCCAGCTCTATGCCATGCAACAGCATGGTGACAGTGCGCTGAAGGCCGCCTCGAAGATTCTGTTCATCCCCGACGCTCTCGGCTATATGCTCACCGGCAAGGCCGTCTGCGAATACACCGTGGCCTCAACGTCACAGCTTCTCAACCCCATGACCGGCGACCTCGACACCGACCTGCTCAACGCCCTTGGCCTGAGCCGCGACAAGTTCGGCCCTATCGCCATGCCAGGCACCGTGCTCGGCACATTGACACCGGAGGTACAGAAACTGACCGGACTGGGACCCATACCCGTCGCCGTGGTGGCCGGACACGACACCGCCAGCGCCGTGGCTGCCGTACCCGCCAAGGACGAGCACTTCGCCTATCTCAGCAGCGGCACGTGGAGCCTCATGGGCATAGAGACACAACAGGCCATCATCAACGACGACAGTCTGAAGTACAACTTCACCAACGAAGGCGGTGTGGATGGCACCACCCGCTTCTTGAAAAACATCTGCGGCATGTGGATCTATGAGTCCTGCCGCCGGGAGTGGAAAGAAGAGATTATCGCTCAGGAACACGACAGCGCACGCGCCGAAGAGCGCATCAAGAAGGAGCTCGACCACGCACGCCTGAGAGACGATGCCAACAAGGAGCCAGCCGGACTGAGCATCATCAACCCCGACGATCCCGCATTCGCCGCACCGGCCTCCATGCAGCAGGCCATACGCGACTACTGCGAGGCTCACAGTCAGCAAGTGCCACAGACACACGCGCAGATGTGCCGTTGCATCTTCGACTCGCTGGCCAACCGCTACAAGACCATCTTCGGATGGCTGAAGGAGTTCGCGCCGTTCGACATCGACACGCTCCACATCATCGGCGGAGGCAGCCTCAACGAATACCTCAACCAGATGACGGCCAACGCCATCGGCGTGCGTGTGCTGGCCGGACCACAGGAGGGCACGGCGCTCGGCAACATCATGCTTCAGGCCAAGGCCGACGGAGAAGTGAGCACCATCAAAGAGATGAGACAGGTCATCGCTCACAGCGTCACACCCAAGGAGTTTCTGCCCGCCAAGAAGGCATGACAACGCCCCCGAGAACAGTTCATTTCAACAACAAAGATATAACCATTCTAAAAGACCGATATGACAACAAAACAAATTCAAGAGAATTATGAGATTGCCAAGGCTCGCTATGCAGCCTTGGGCGTAGACACCGACAAAGCCCTGGAGACGCTCCAGAAGACTCCTATCAGTCTGCACTGCTGGCAGGCCGACGACGTGGTGGGCTTTGAGCGCAACGAAGCACTCTCCGGCGGCATTCAGACCACCGGCAACTATCCCGGCCGTGCACGCAACATAGACGAGGTGCGCCAGGACATCGACGAGGTACTTTCATTGCTTGGCGGCACCTTCCGTCTCAACCTCCACGAGACCTACGGTGAGTTCGGCGGACAGTTCGTCGACCGTGACCAGGTAGAGGTGAAGCACTTCGAAGGATGGATGCAATGGGCCAAGGAGCGCCACATGAGCCTCGACTTCAACTCCACCTCGTTCTCCCATCCTAAGAGCGGCACCCTCACACTGGCCAATCCCGACAAGGAGATCCGCGACTTCTGGATTGAGCACACCAAGCGCTGCCGCCGCATCGCCGACGCCATGGGTAAGTCACAGGGCGACCCCTGCATCATGAACATCTGGATTCACGACGGCAGCAAGGACCTCACCGTCGAGAGATACCGCTACCGCCAGATCCTCAAAGAGAGCCTCGACGACATCCTCTCGGAGAAGCTCGCCAACATGAAAGACTGTCTCGAAGCCAAGCTCTTCGGCATCGGACTGGAAGCCTACACCGTAGGCTCACACGACTTCTATGCCGGCTACTGCTCGAAGAATAATGTCATCTACACGCTCGACACCGGTCACTATGAGCCCACCGAGAACGTGTCCGACGCCGTCTCCTCGCTGCTGCTCTTCGTGCCCGAGCTGATGCTCCACGTCAGCCGACCCATGCACTGGGACAGTGACCACGTGACGCTCTACGACGACAACACCCGCAATCTGTTTGCCGAACTGGTGCGTGCCGATGCCCTCAACCGTGCCCACATCGGCCTCGACTACTTCGATGCCAGCATCAACCGCATCGGCGCTTACATCATCGGCGTGAGAGCAGCACAGAAGAGCCTGCTGAAGGCTCTGCTCGAACCACTGCCCACCCTGCGCAAGTATGAGGACGAAGGAAAGTTGTTCGAACGCCTCGCACTGCTGGAGGAGGAGAAGACACTGCCGCTGGGTGCCGTCTACGACTACTTCAACATGAAGAACAATGTGCCCGTGGCCGAGGACTACCTTGCCAATGTGGAGCAATACGAGAAAGACGTACTGAGCAAGAGATAACGTCTCTTCATAAGAACCATTACAAACATGGCAGGATGGGGACTCGTCCCTACCCTGCCCTTTACGCAATATGGAAATACTCATTGGATTATTAATCATCGCCGCCGGTGCCTTCTGCCAGTCGAGTTGCTACGTGCCCATCAACAAGGTGCGCGGTTGGAGCTGGGAGAGCTACTGGCTCATTCAGGGCATCTTCGCATGGCTGGTGTTGCCGTTCTTAGGAGCCCTGCTGGCCATACCTTCCGGTCACAGCCTCATGGAACTGCTGACCAGCGCCAATCAGTTCAACGTGGCCATGACCGTGTTCTTCGGTGTGCTGTGGGGCGTTGGCGGACTCACCTTTGGTCTGTCCATGCGCTATCTCGGCGTGGCCCTCGGACAGTCCATCGCACTGGGCACCTGCGCCGGCCTGGGCACCATCATGGGACCCGTGCTCATCAACGCCTTCTTCCCTGAAGAGCATGCCCTCAATCAGCTCACGGCCTCGGTGCTCATCGGTGTCGCCGTCACACTGCTGGGCATCGCCATCATTGGATGGGCCGGCAAGCGCAAGACTGCCCTGCTCAGCGAAGAAGAGAAGAAGAAAGCCGTCAAGGATTTCAATTTCCCCAAAGGCATCTCCATCGCCCTGCTCGCTGGTTTCATGAGTGGCTGTTTCAACGTCGGACTGGAGTTCGGCAAGGACATCAACTTCGGTGACCTCACACCCGCCATGTACCGCACCCTGCCCGCCACGCTGCTCGTCACCATCGGCGGTTTTGTGACCAATGCCGTGTACTGCCTGTGGCAGAACCAGCACAACCACACATGGAGCGACTACACCAAAGGCAGCGTATGGGCCAACAACCTGTTCTTCTGCTTCCTCGCCGGCGCGCTGTGGTACAGCCAGTTCTTCGGCCTCTCCCTGGGCAAAGGATTCCTCATCTCCTCACCCGTACTCACCACCCTCTCGTTCTGCATACTCATGGCACTGAACGTGGTGTTCAGCAACGTCTGGGGCATCATCCTGAAGGAATGGAAGGGATGCGACCGCACCACCATCTCAGTACTCGTCAGCGGCATCATCGTGTTGCTCATCTCGTGCTTCCTGCCGCAAATCATCTAATGCATCGCTGAATATCAACATCATATATTTATATCATGATTAGTATTTTGGAAAACAGGCCCGCCTTGAAACAGGAGGTGGACAAAATAGCCGAAGTGGCTGGCTATCTGTGGACAAACGGATGGGCCGAGCGCAACGGCGGTAACATCACCGTAAACATCACCGACCTGGTGGACGACGACATACGCAACATGCCGGCCATCAGCCAGCGCTACACCATCGGCGAGAAGCTGCCCCACCTCAAGGGCACTTATTTCTTCTGCAAGGGCACCGGTAAGCGCATGCGCGACCTGGCACGCCATCCGATGGACAACGGCAGCATCATCCGCATCCTCGACGACTGCGAGAGCTATGTCATCATCGCAGACAACCCCGTGATGCCGACCAGCGAACTGCCTTCACATCTCCTTGTGCACGACCGGCAGATAGAGACACACAGCGGTTATAAGGCCACACTGCATACCCATCCCATCGAACTCGTAGCCATGAGCCACAACCGTGCTTTCCTCAAGAAGGACGTGCTGACAAACATCTTGTGGAGCATGATTCCCGAGACCAAGGCCTTCTGTCCCTTAGGACTGGGCATCGTACCCTACGAGTTGCCGGGAAGTGTAAAGCTGGCACAGAGCACGCTGCATGAGCTCGAGGACTACGATGTCGTCATGTGGGAGAAGCATGGCGTCTTTGCCAAGGGCAAGGACATCATGGATGCCTTCGACCAGGTGGATGTGCTCTCCAAGAGCGCCAAGATCTACATCGATGCCCGTGCTATGGGATTTGAGCCGGAGGGCATGAGCAACGAACAGATGAAAGAGATGTCACGCGCCTTCCATCTGCCCAAATAGTAAACAGGTGAGAACATGAAAATCCCCGTATCCTATCACCTGGATTAAGGTGAGAAGATACGGGGATTATTATGAATGCAACGACTGGAACCAGTCAATCGCGATTAGTTGGCGCACCCGATAAGCCCTGTGGTTGAAGAAGGTGACTCAAGACTACCGCATTTTTACAAAAACAAATAGGCGCACCCGACAAACCCTGTGGATTTAGTTTTATAACCAAAACCAGGTGAAGAAAAAGAAAATAGTCATCGGCAGGCTTCCGCTCCCGATGGAGCTTTGGGTCAAAAGTTACGGGATAGCCTTTCGAGCAAGCTCGCAGGCTATCCGTAACTTTAGACCCACACCCAAGGTGTCAAGCCTGTCGCTGACGAAAATCGCTTCGCGCAAAATTGCCCTTCGGGCATAAAATAAGACTGTCGGAAAAATCGCTTGATAATCTTCGTGGTCGATTATTGCAAATTGCCATTTATATTTTATGCACCGTAGGTGCAATTTTATGCCGAAGCAATTTTCTTCATGGACTGGCT